>DAOTTZ010000001.1:0-20002 GCA_034437535.1 Anaerolineae bacterium
TCTACAATAGTTTCCAACATGATCCGAGCTTTCGATGGTTTGTCACGACTCTATCTTAAACTCGGATTTTGTTTTCTGCCAAAAGTGCATAACTCTAGTAAGATAGTAACATGCTTTCAAGGTTGGAGCGATCTACTGATGAGCAACTTTAAGTTAAACGTCTTGATTATGAGCGGGGTAGAAGATGGCACCCGGCTGGAGTATGATCCGTCTCATGGCGATGGTGAGACGATTGATACAAACTGGCATGTCACCATCGGCAGGAAGGACGAGAACGACGTGTGCCTGCGAAACGATACTTACGTTTCCCGTTATCATGCCCGGATCATCTGGCGAGATGGCGTCTGGCATTTGAAAGATCTGGATAGCACCAACGGAACCTTTATAGAAAATCAGGCGGATTTCTTCAACGATGAGCCAGTCACGGGTGAAATCCGTATCGACGAATGGCAGTTATTTCGCGTAGGCCGTACCTGGCTCAAATTTCACACTGTTGAGTAAATCATGGCAAATATTTCGCTTCGAGACATTCTCATCGGCGCACGGCAAGAAGCCTATCGGATGCGCCATTACTACGTTGGCGCAGAGCATCTTTTCATCGCCTCGTTAGATATTCGTGGTAGTCTAGCTGGGAAAATTGTACAAGAATCCGGCTTGACGCCAGAATATGTGATTGACGCGATCCGGCGCAAAATTGGCAAAGGCGGCAAGGCCCGGCTGTGGGCTGGTGTGCCCAATACCCCGCGTGCCGAGGTTATCCTAGGCATTGCGACCGACATCGCGCTGGAAGATGGCCGCGAAGAAGCCAATGAACGGGATCTTCTGATCGGGTTATTCGAAGAACGCGATAGCATCCCGCTCCGTGTGTTGCACGCGCTCGGCCTGGAAGACCTGGCAGAAATGGCGACCCGCGCACAGACGTTAATCCTTGATAACGACTCCCAACAACCCTACATCAAGATTGACTTCGGTGCCGCGTTCAACCCGACTGACGCCCTCAACAAAGATCAACTTTTCTTGCTCCGGCGGATGTTCTACGGTTATAACAAAGTCCACATCGAACGCCGGTTAGTCGGGGGTTATAGCAAAGCGGTTCTGCTGGTGGTCGTGCCGACTCACCTGGACGGACGAGAAGACTCCCCCGTCGCCATTAAAATCAACAAGGTTGATCGCATTCTAGACGAAGCCCAACGTTACGAGACACACGTCAAGAGCAAGTTACCGATGATGACCGCCCGCATCGAAGAAAAACCTATCGCGCCGGAGACCTCCGACCTGGCCGGGATCAAATATACACTCGTAGCCGATGGCGACCGTATCCCGCGTGATTTACGGGCGGTGTTTGATCTATGGGACGCACAGCGACTGGGCGACTGGCTCAAGCATGAATTATATCCCACGTTCGGGCCGATCTGGTGGCAACAGAACCGCTCTTACCGCTTCCAGGTGTGGCGAGAGTACGACTGGCTTTTGCCACCGATCCTGACGTTAGAACACACCAAAAAATCTTTACCGGCCAAAGGGCACACGCTCAAGATGCCGATCAAACGTGCCAAGCTCCGCCGGCTGGATTATGGCGATACCGTCGCGGTGGAAAATTTCGTCGTCCAGAGGATCTACCCGGAGCGCAACACAATTCAACTGGCAGTCACCCAGGGGAGCAACGCGACCCGCGCCTACAAGATCGAAGTCCGGGGGATCGACTTCAGCGAAACAACGTACTATCGTGGTGAAGTGGTTGAAATACTGGTTGGGAGTGTGTGGCAAACGCGCAACCAGGTCTTGACGAACGCCTTGCGAATGCTCGAACCAGATTTTGATCCAACCGCCGATAAGATCAAGATTGATGACGACTTATACCTGCCGAATCCTGTCAAGGCATATGAAGGATTGCTCGATAGTTACGTCAACGGTTCCCTGGCGACTGTTCACGGTGATTTACACCCCGGCAACATCATGATCGGCCCGAAAAACAGTGCCTTTTTGATCGACTTCGCCCATACCCGTGACGGACATACCGTGTTCGACTGGGCCACACTAGAAATTAGCATGCTGGCTGATTACGTCACCGCGAAAGCCGGGGAAACCTGGGAAGACATGCGACATGTGATCCGGCAGGTGCAACGCTTAAACGGCGGCGAAACCTTCCAGGATGACAAAACCCCGCTCGGTAAAGCACTCTCTGTCATCGCAAAAATCCGCCAGATCGCGTTCCAATGCCTGGCCCAACCCGACCAATGGGCCGAATATTACGTGGCCCTGGCCTTCTGCTCGTTGCGCGGCCTGAACTGGGACACAATCTCAGTTGCCAGCCGCCGCTTATTGACACTCAACGCCGGACTCGCCATCTATGAACTCAGTACACGCTTTCGCCCGACAAGTACGACCGACACACCATCACCCGACGACACCGAGATCAACACGATGTTCTAAACTTGTGGCATACGATTTGACTTAAGTTTGTTATAATGTGAGTCTATCGAAGCTGATATATATCAGGATAACAACAATGGAAAATTTGTCCGGGCAGGTTATCAAAGCCTATGAACTTCAGGACATGATCGGTGAAGGTGGTTTTGGTGCAGTTTATCGCGCCCATCAACAGATCATCGGGCGTGAAGTCGCAATAAAAATTATCTTACCGCAATACGCTAATCGCCCAGAATTCATCCGCCGGTTTGAGACCGAGGCGCAATTGGTCGCCCGGCTAGAGCACCCGCACATTGTCCCGCTATATGATTATTGGCGTGAACCCAGTGGTGCATACCTGGTCATGCGTTGGTTACGCGGCGGCAGTATTCAAGATCTTGTCGAGCAAACAGGCCAGCTCAATGTCAAATTCATCGGGCAGGTGTTAAACCACGTATGCGAAGCGTTGACCGTCGCACACCGGCAGGGAGTCATCCACCGAGACCTCAAACCGGAAAACATCCTATTAGATGAAGATCATAACGCCTATCTCTCTGATTTCGGGATCGCCAAAGACATCGGCAGTTCAAACAACATCACCCAACCCAACGCCATCCTGGGATCGCCCTCTTATCTATCGCCGGAGCAAATTCGCGGCGAAACGATCTCGCCCCAATCTGACATTTATTCATTAGGGATCGTCCTCTATGAAATGTTGACAGGTGACCGCCCCTTCGTTGATAACAACCCGGCGACCCTGATGTACAAACATCTCAGCGAACCCTTGCCAGACATCACCCTGGCCGACATCGACCTGCCAGGCGCGTTGAACACCGTCCTGCAACGAGCGACCGCCAAAGATCCGACAGATCGCTTTGAAAATGTGATCGACTTCGCCCGTGAATACCGCGCCATCGTCAAGAGCATCGATGGCGGCGAAATGCCAGACATCAACAGAACGGCTTACATTTCTGGCAAATCAACCGGCAGTATCATCGTCCCAGACCCGGAAAATCCTTACAAGGGATTACGAGCCTTCCAGCAGGCCGATTCTGAAGACTTCTTCGGGCGTGAGGTGCTGACATTATCCATTTTGCGCCGAATGCAAGAACCGACGACCGAGTCACGCTTCCTGGCGATTGTCGGGCCGAGCGGAAGCGGGAAGTCCAGCGTGGTTAAAGCCGGCGTCCTGCCAGAATTAAGACGCGGAGCCTTCCCCGGTTCCGAAAATTGGTTCATTGTAGAGATGCTCCCAGGGTTAGACCCGATGGAGGAGCTAGAAGCGGCATTGCTTCGCATCGCGGTGAACCCGCCGGATAGTCTGTTAGATCAACTCAACGCCGATGAGCGCGGCCTGCTCCGGGCGACTAAACGAGTCTTGCCGGACGATGATACCGAACTCCTCATTTTCATCGACCAGTTCGAAGAATTATTTACATTGGTCGATGACGAAGAGACCCGCAAGCATTTTATGGATAGTTTGATCGTCGCCGTTACCGACCCACGCAGTCGCATTCGCGTTATCGCCACGCTACGGGCCGACTTTTATGACCGGCCATTACAATACAATCGTTTTGGTGAACTGATGCGTGCGCGGACCGAGATCGTCCTGCCGCTTTCTGCCGAAGAGTTAGAGCGGGCGATCACCGGGCCAGCCAAACGAGTCGGCCTGCACATCGAAGACCCACTCGTCACCGCCATCGTCGCGGATGTCAACGAGCAACCGGGGGCTTTGCCCCTCCTGCAATACGCGCTGACCGAACTTTTTGAACGCCGTGACGGCCCGGTTTTATCGCTCGAAATTTACAACGAGATCAACGGGACGTTCGGGGCGTTGGCCCGGCGGGCAGATGAACTTTACGACGGCCTGACGGAAGAAGCGCAGGAAGCGACCCGCCAGATGTTCTTACGCCTGGTCACCCTGGGCGAAGGGACAGAAGATACCCGCCGCCGGGTACGCCTGGCCGAACTCAATTCCATTGGCGATGATCCCGATGAAATTGAAATGGTCATCGACGCCTTCGGACGGTATCGTTTGCTCACCTTTGACCGTGATCCCGTCACGCGGACAGCGACCGTTGAAGTGGCGCACGAAGCCTTGATCCGGCAATGGCAACGCCTGCGCGATTGGTTGGATGAAAGCCGGTCAGATCTCCGTACACAACGCCGCCTGACCGCGATTGCGACCGAGTGGGCCAACGCCAAACAGGATGCCAGCTATCTGGCACGCGGCACCCGGCTACAGCAACTCGAAACTTGGTACGAAAACACCGCCTTAGCACTCAACGAGCAAGAACGGGCCTTCCTGGAAGCCAGCATCCAGGAGCGAAAACGCCGGGATGCGGAAGAAGAAGCGCGTATCGCTCGTGAAGCCGAATTAGAAAAACGCTCGCAAGATCGTCTACGTGCGCTCCTGGCTGTGATGAGCGTCGCGGCGGCCATCGCAATATTCCTGGCGATCTTCGCCTTTTCTCAACAGCAAGCCGCCGATGACGCCCGCCAGGATGCCGAACAAGCCGCCGCGCTAGAGCTAGACGCCCGCACCGATGCCGAACGAAACGCCGCTCAGGCGCGTGGCCTGGCCCTGGCCGCGAATGCCCGCAATGCATTGATCGAAAACGAGATGCCATTGGCCCTCTCGCTGGCGATTGCGGCCAACGACGCCGCGCCGGAAACAGCGAATGAAGTCTTGCGCGTGCTGGCAAGTGCGGTATTCAGCCCTGGGGTTCGCGCCCGGTTCGATGACCACGACAACGCCCCTCTCTCCGGCGACATCAGCCCGGATAACAGCTTGATTGCCTCCGCCGCCGCTGATGGCCGTGTGAACCTCTATGATATGCAAAACCGCGAACTAGTCACGACCTTCACCTTCGATGATGAGGTCGTCACTGTTGCCAGCTTCAGCCCGGATGGCGACACCTTGCTAGTAGCCGGGACGGGACAAACTCTTTATTTAGCCGATGCAATCACTGGCGAAATCCGCCAGACGTTCGAAGGCCACACCGAGACGATCACATCAGCGCAATTCAATGCAGATGGCACGCGGATCGTATCCGGGGCAGTAGATCGAACAATCCGCCTGTGGGATGCCAACACCGGAGAAAATCTGCTCACAATGGCAGACACTGGCTCAGTTGTCTTTGAGGTCGGCTTTAGCCCGGATGGTGAGCGATTAGTCAGCAGTCATGGCGACCCCAACATTACCGGCGACGACCCGCGCTCGGAATGGGATCGGTCGGTACGGGTGTGGGATGCAGACACAGGTGAACAAACGCACCGCTTCCAGCTCAATAGTGGTTGGGTTCGCACAGTCACCTTCAGCCCGGATGGCGACTTCGTAGCGGCGGCCACCTGGGATAGCACCCTGGGCGGCACCATCCGCATCTTTGACCTGGAAACGAGCGAAGAAGTCCAGCGTATCTTCGGCCATACCAACTTAATCACCGGCATTGAGTATACCCCGACCGGAACCGAGATCGTTTCTGTCTCCTGGGATCGCACGATGCGCGTGTGGGATGTATCACGCGGGGTAGAAGTGACTCGTTTTGATGTGTTTGAAGAATTCGCACAAGATGTTGCCCTCAGTCCGAATGGCGAATATGCCGTGAGCTTTACGGGGAACATCGGCGGTAATGAGATCTTGCGTGAAAATGATACGTCGATTGATACCTCAATCTGGTTGATTGACCTACGTAATCGCGCCCAAATCCGCGAATACACCGGGCACCTGGATTGGGCCTGGTCTACAACGGTCACGCCGGATGGCCGTTATGCGTTTTCCGGTTCTGGCCCCTTAAACCTGGAAGAAGAAGAGGCCGATACCTCAGTACGCATCTTTGATATTGCCACCGGAGAACAACTTCAACGCTTTGCCCTGCCCCATGCCAACACAGTTGAAGCCTTGACGATGAACCCGGCAGGTGACCTGTTGGTTTCCGGAGATTGGGATGGGTTGATCGCGCTATGGGATTTCGATGTGCAAAACGGCACCCCTACCCTTAGCATCCAGCAACGCCTGCAATATCCAGCAGATGCCCGTGTACTCAACGCCGCCTTCAGCCCGGATGGCACGCTGTTAGCCACGTCTGGCAGTGATGGACAGGTCGCATTGTGGGATGTAGCGACCGGCGACTTGATTCGATCCATCGGCGATCATACCGGGGCCGTGGCCGGGATCGCCTTCACATCAGATGGAAGCCGCATCGCAACCGGGTCATGGGATCAGACGGCGGCCCTATGGGATGTGACAACGGGTGAGCGTCTGATGACCTTCACCGGCCACACTGCGCTCATTAATGACATCGCCATGATGCCAAATGACGCGGCTCTGCTGACCGCTGGGTGGGATTTGACCGTGCGCCAGTGGGATCTTGCGACTGGCGAAGAACTTTCACGCTTCGTCGGCCATACCGGCAACGTCCAGACGGTTGACGTGAGTACCGATGGTCAAGTAGCCCTGAGCGGCGGGGCCGATACCACTGTCCGCCTGTGGAACATCGAGACCGGGCAAGAGATCATCCGTTATAACGATCATACCGACTGGGTGAGCCAGGCGATGTTTATGCCTGATGGCACCACCGCCCTGACCAGCGGACAGGATAACACCCTGCGATACTGGCGTCTGCCCACCAGCCCGGCAGAGATCTTGCAATGGGCAGAAAGCGAACGCTACATCCGTGAGTTGACCTGTGCCGAGCGTGAACAATTCCGCGTTGAGCCGCTTTGTCGTAACGATGCACGATAACCACTTTCCGGTCATCATCATTGGCGGTGGTCTGGCTGGCCTGACCGCCGCCGCCTACCTGACCGATAGCGATCATGCGCCACTCATCCTGGAAACGAATACGACCTGGGCCGGTGGCCGCCTCTGCGGGGGTGAGCCTGATGTCATTCACTACCAGGGGCAATCCTGGTCGTTTGATAGCGATCATGGGATGCACGCGCTATGGGGTGGGTACCATAACATGCGGGCGACCATCGAACGTTTTACCGATATTACGCTGGTTAACTCCGAAGGCGAATTGTGGATCAATCGCTGGGGGCGGCACGTCCGTGCCATTGAAGCCGGCAACAACGTCCGCAACACATTGATCCCGGCACCGTTTCATTACATGGGCCTGTTATTCCGTCCGGCATTCTGGCGGACGATCATCCCGCTGGACTTTCTTTCACTCCCTGGTTATCTGTTCAGCATGGGCTTTGCTACCAGCTTTGACCCCATCCGCGAGTCGAGTCGTTTAGATGGCCTGATGATGAATGAGTTCTTTCGCGGGTGGACGCCCAACCTGCGGGCGACCTTTACCGGGTTAGCCGTCAACTTATTAGCCGCACCCAAAGAAAACATCACACTGACTGGCTTCATCGCCGCGATGCGCTTTTATACCATCTTGCGCCGGGATCACTGGCAGATGCAATTTTTCCCGGATCCCCCTGCTTACAGTTACCTGCAAGATCTCATCCAGCATGTAGAAGCCGGTGGCGGCGCGATGCGACAGGGTGCCCGTGCGCTTCAGATCCAACGACAAGATGACGGCTGGCGCGTGGTCTATGAAGACTCGCGGTTAGGTGGGTTACGGTCGGCTTATGCCCGGCAGATCGTCCTGGCGACGGATGCCCTTGCCGCGCAACGCTTGCTGGCCGCCAGCCCTGACCTCCAGCCGGAATCAGCGCGATTGCGTTTCCCACCGGCCATCCGTAACGCGGTGATCCGCATCTGGTTTGATGCTGTGCCAACCCAGACCACCACCAGCGGTATGTTCACCGGAGATTTCGTGATTGACAATTTCTTCTGGTTACATCACCGGTATGAACGTTTCCAGCAGTGGCACCAGGCAACCGGCGGCGGGGTGATTGAAGTGCATTTGTACGGTTCGGAAAGTCTGCTCGACCAGGATGACCGCTACCTTTTGATCCTGGCTGTGAACGATGTCCAGATGGCTTTCCCAGCGTTGCGGGGGCATTTCGTGCATGGGGTTGTGCGGCGGAATTCTCGAACTCAGACGGATTTTCGGGTACCGGACGAGACGACGCTCAACGTGGAGACGCCCTGGCCGGGGATCACCGCCTGTGGCGATTGGATCGCACATGATACCCCCACCTTCTGGATGGAACGCGCCACCACCACCGGCATAGCCGCCGCTAATGCCACCCTGGGCCGCACAGTCTATCCCATTCATGCACCCCGCCCGCCGGAATTTTCCGCACGGGTTTATGGCGGCATCGGGCGCGGCTTGCGTGCCTTGCTAGCCCCCATCATTAATCCATTGAGAAGAAAACGTCGATAATGAGTGCATTGTGAAGGAGAAGAAAAGATTTCCTGAATTCGGCACCCAAAATCAGATAAACACGGTATGCTTGAAAGATGTTATCCTATTCGAAGCGATACACTCATGAACTACATTAATTACGGGTATCTACTTGAGATGATTGACATCAATATTGATAAAGTCGGCAACGTGCTAGTAGTTGGGTTGGCTGGCGAACTCGATTCGGTATCTTCCACTGATGTGCAAGATAAGCTGATGACTGTCATCGAAAATGAAGAGCGCATCTTGCTGGATATGGCAAACGTCAGTTACATGTCCAGTGCAGGGTTACGCACGCTATTGACACTTTACCGGCGCATTCGCAATCAGTCTGGCCGGATTATTATCACCGAGTTGCAAGATGAAGTCCGTCAAGTCATGGAAATTACCGGCTTTCTGGATTTCTTCGAGTGGAAGAAAACACAGACCGAGGCAATGAAGGCCCTCGCCTGATGCAACAAAGGATCGACTCAGAGCCTACACATAAGATCAACGGTCACGCCGTGCGGATCGGACGCCCGCTTCCGTTCGGCGCGACTGTTTTCCCCGATGGCGTAAACTTTTCCATCTTTTCGCGTCATGCCACCCACTGCACACTTGTCTTATATGATTCTGGCGAAGATGATCCGTTCATCGAATTACCTTTTCCAGAAATTTTTCGCATCGGTGATGTCTTCACGATGCATGTCTTCGATTTAAATTGGGAAACCATCGACTATGGTTTCCGGCTCGATGGCCCACACCGCCCGCACGAGGGCCATCGCTTTGATCCCGACGATGTCTTGCTCGATCCATACGCAAAGGCAGTCGGTGGGCGTGAAGTCTGGGGCGACCCGCCGAAATGGTCGCAACCGTATCAACATCGCGCCCGCATCCCGGCCCTGGATTACGACTGGCAAGGAGAACGCCCCCCTGGTATTCCAATCGAAGATCTGGTCATTTATGAGATGCATGTACGCGGTTTTACCCGGCATCCGTCTGCGGATGTGCGGTACCCTGGCACATACGCCGCCATTCGAGAAAAAATCCCCTACTTAAAAGAATTGGGCGTCAATTGCATCGAACTCATGCCCATCTTTGAGTTTGATGAGTTCGAGTATAGTGAACGCACCAATCCGGTTTCCGGCCAACCGTTGATGAATTATTGGGGATATAGCACTTTAAGTTTTTTCGCGCCCAAGGCCGGCTACGCTACAACCGGCGCAATTGGGATGCAAAACGACGAACTCAAAGCACTCATCCGGGAGTTACATCAAAATGATATTGAGGTCATTCTGGATGTCGTCTATAACCACACCGCAGAAGGCGATGAACGCGGTCACACCATCTCATTTCGCGGCATAGACAATAAGACCTACTATATGCTCTCGCCGGATGGCCGGTATCTGAACTTTAGCGGCACCGGCAACACCATGAATTGCAACAACCCGATTGTGCGCTCTATGGTGGTGGATTCCCTGCGTTATTGGGTGTCAGAATATCATATCGACGGGTTCCGCTTCGATCTTGCGTCGATATTGGGCCGCGACCAGGACGGACGACCGTTAGCCAACCCACCGCTGATCGAGCAACTAGCGCACGATCCGATTCTGGCGCATGTCAAGCTCATCGCGGAAGCATGGGATGCCGGCGGTCTGTATCAGGTCGGTAGCTTCCCCGATTATGGCCGCTGGACAGAATGGAACGGGAAATATCGTGATGCGATGCGCCGCTGGTTGAAGGCCGACCAAGGCATGGTGTGGGAAATCGCAGAGCGACTCCAGGGATCACCCGACTTATACAGCGACCGCAGTGCTGCCGCGTCGATCAACTTTATCACCGCTCATGATGGCTTCACCCTTTATGATTTGTTTTCGTACAATGACAAGCATAATCAAGCCAACGGCGAAGACAATCGCGACGGCACCAACGATAACTATAGCTGGAATTGTGGCGTCGAAGGACCAACCCGCGATCCGCATGTTCGTGCGTTGCGCCACCGCATGATTAAAAATGCCATCGCCATGTTGATGACCAGCCGGGGCGTACCCATGATCTACATGGGCGATGAAATGGGCCGCACCAAGCATGGCAATAACAACACCTATTGCCACGATGCAGACTGGAATTGGTTGGATTGGACGTTGTTAGAAACCAATGCGGATCTATTCGAATTCTTCCGCTATTGCATCCAATTTCGCCACGCACACCCGGTGTTACGCAGTCGCGATCATTTTCACCACACCGACCGTACCGGCAGTGGCTACGCCGATATTAGCTGGCATGGGGTGCGTGCCTGGGATGCCGAATGGGATGACCACATCCTGACGCTGGCCTTTATGCTGGACGGCAGTCACGCCAAGAATGGCGCGGATGACATGATTTATGTCGGCATGAACATGCACTGGGAAGCCCATCGGTTTGATCTGCCCGGCCTACCAGAGGAAAAAGCCTGGTATGTCTTCGTCAATACCAGCCCGGAAGCGATCCCGCAGGTCGTCCGCCCCGGTGATGAACCCCTGATTACCCAACAAGATCACATCTGGATCGGGCCGCGTTCGATCGTCATCCTGGTCGGACGTTAGACAATCGCCAGAATCAATCGTTCAACCGTGTACACCCTGTGACACTCTGCATGGACTGATTAACAAGCATCCGCCAGCCCATGCTCTGCACCTTTCGATTAGGGAAGAAAGGCAGAGCATCTGACGACTGGCGGATTTCGTAGGGCAGGTTATGCGCCGGAATGTTCGATCAAACTACGCCCGGTCATCTCCGGCGGTGGGTCGATGTCCATCAACTCAAGCACAGTCGGCGCGACATCGGCCAGCTTACCACGCGAAAACAACCCGTGATAATCGTTGCCAATGACAAACAAATTCACCGGCCCAACGGTATGATAGGTGTGGGGTTCACCGGTGATTTCGTTAATCATGCGTTCGCAGTTGCCATGATCTGCCGTGACGACCGCCACGCCGTCTTTTTCTAGCACCCGTGCGACCAGGGCACCGGCACATTCATCGACAGCTTCCACCGCCCTGACCGCCGCTTCCAGATCCCCGGTATGGCCGACCATATCCGGGTTGGCGAAGTTAATCAGGATGAAGTCATCGTCGGCTTCTTCCATGCGCTGGAGTGTGGCGTCGCGCAGTTCATACGCGCTCATCTCCGGCTTGAGGTCATAGGTCGCCACTTTAGGCGATGGCACGATCTTGCGATCTTCACCCGGCCAGGGATCTTCCCGCCGCCCGTTGAAGAAAAATGTCACATGCGGATACTTTTCCGTCTCCGCACTGTGATACTGGGTCAAGCCCGTCTTGCTGATGACCTCCGCCAGCGTGTTATTGAGATAAACCGGCGGGAACAACACCGAAACCGGCATGTCATCGCTATATTGCGTCGCCGTGATGACCTGCAAACCATCGACCGCATCAAAGTGATCGGCCCCGTCAAAATCCTGGGTACTGAGTGCATAAGTCAATTGTCGCATCCGGTCGGAACGGAAATTATAGCAAACCACCACATCACCCGGATCAACCGTCAGTGTGCTATCATTCCCGACAACCGTCGGCAGGATAAACTCATCGCCCGTGTCTTGATCGTAACTCTGCTGGATGGCGTCCTCGGCAGTGAGGGCGGTCGTATCACTCTCACGCTTGACGATGGCGTCAAATGCCAAAGCGGTACGCTCCCACCGTTTATCGCGGTCCATCGCATAGTATCGCCCGCTTACCGTGCTGATGCGCCCCCGCCCAGCCTGGATGATTTTGGTTTGCAGGTCTTCCAGAAAGCCTCTGCCGCTGGTCGTCGGGGTGTCACGGCCATCTGTGATGACGTGAATCACCGGATCCAGGTCATAGTCACCGGCAATATCAATCAAGGCGTGTAGGTGATCTTGATGACTGTGAACCCCACCCGACCCCAACAGACCGATCAAGTGAACTTTCTTGCCATTGGTGCGGGCATAATCAAACGATTGGGCGATGGGTTCCATTGACTTAAGTTCGTCGTTCTCAATCGCCATGTTGATCCGTGTGATGTCCTGATAAACCACACGGCCAGCCCCCAGGTTCAAGTGGCCGACCTCAGAATTTCCCATCTGCTTGGGGGTTAAGCCGACATGCGGCCCGAAGGTATCAATCACAGATTTTTCATAATCACGACGCCAGCGATTGTAATTTGGCGTGTTGCCAATCGCAACCGCATTGCCGTGTTCCATATCACGTATTCCCCAACCATCGAGAATAATCAGCATCACGGGTTTCTTGGGCATAACTTGGCATCTCCTTTGCCTATTGCACATGAGTCATTTTTAACACACGGTGGTCGATTGATCTACATTCACCTATACTTGACCGCTATGGATAATCAACCCTTAGCGGATCGCATCCGCCCACAGAGTTTAAGCGAATTCGTCGGGCAAGAACACCTTGTCGCACCAGGAAAGCCACTCTATCAGACGATCAAGACCGATTCCATCGGCTCAATGATCTTCTGGGGGCCGCCCGGCGTGGGCAAGACGACGCTGGCCCGCATCATCGCCCGCCAGACCGGGCGTGATCTGGTCGAACTCTCCGCCGTCTCTGCGTCTAAAAACGATGTGCGCCGCATCATCGAAGCGGCACAGGGGGCATCCAGGCCGATGGACAGCTTGTGGCAGACAGATAACGCCCGTACCCACACCCTGCTCTTTCTTGATGAAATCCACCGGTTCAACAAAGCACAGCAGGATTTTCTTTTGCCCTACGTCGAAGATGGCACCATCACCTTGATCGGCGCGACGACCGAAAACCCTAGCTTTGAAGTGATCTCTGCCTTACTTTCTCGATGCCGCGTCTATACTTTAGAAGCCCTGGATGAAACCCATATTAACCAGATCATAGAACGCGGGCTGGCCGCACTCGATATAACCCTGGCACCAGACGCGCAAAATGCCCTGGCACGGTTCGCCAATGGTGACGGACGGCAGGCGTTGAATTTACTACAGACGGCCTACCAACTCAGCGTTGACAATGACACCCGGCATCTAACATTGACCAACATCCGTGATGCCCTTCAGTCTCGCATTATCCGTTATGACAAGACCGACGAAAACCATTACAACACGATCAGCGCGTACATCAAAAGTATGCGTGCCGGCCAGGTAGACGCCGCGCTATATTATCTGGCACGGATGGTTCATGCGGGCGAAGACCCCAAGTTCATCGCCCGGCGCATGGTGATCTTCGCCAGCGAAGACATCGGCATCGGCAACCCAACCGCGCTGGTGGTCGCGAATGCCGTTTTCCGGGCAGTAGAGGCCATTGGTTATCCAGAATGTCAGATCAATCTGGCACATGGTACCGTCTACCTGGCCCGCAACGCGAAAGACCGCACCGCATATGAGGGGTACTTCCGCGCCCTGGAAGATGTAGAGGCACACGGCAACCTGCCCATCCCGCTCAAGCTCCGCAACGCTCCAACCACTCTGTTGAAAGACCTGGGTTATGGAGAAGGCTATGCTTTCTATGATGAGGCAAGTTATTTGCCAGAAAAATTACAGAATAAACAGTACTTCCAACCGCAACCGAAGAAGGATGACACTTAATGCAAGCTCCGATAGACGCCCCGGCCCCCTGGCAACTGACCGGAAATGGCTATATCTTCCTGTTTCGTTTTGACCGTGCGTTCGTGCTTGAAAACGGTTTCGTCGATGAGTCGCTGGCCGATTCCTTTCGCGGGGGATTCGGTGCTGTGATGCTGGTGGATTATCATACATCCCCGGTGGGGCCATACCGCGAAGCTCTGTTCATCCCTGGTCTGTTCGATCAGCATGACCAGCGGCGGTATAGCATCACCAAAATTTACGTATCCACCATCGACAGCGTGATCAACGGGCAGGAAAACTGGGGGATCCCTAAAGAATTGGCAAACTTTGAGATCACCCAGCCAGATGCCCACATCGAACGCTTTCGAATGCAAATTGACGGGCAGGCGGTGCTGGATGTCTTGCTGGAAAAACTCCCCCAGCGGCTACCATTGAACACACGCTGGTTCCCACTGGTTCGTCCGGCTATCATCCAGCATCACAACAACCAGAGCCTGCTAACTGCACCTCGTGGCCGGGGGCAGGTCGGCTTTGCCCGCTTGCAAAGTGCTTATATCGACCCGCATTACTTCCCGGATTTCACACAAAAACGCGCCTTGATGACCCTCAGTGCCCAAAATTTTGAGTTAACCTTCCCGGAGCCAAAACGCCTGACAGATGAAGATTGACGACCAGACAATCATCCTGACGGGAGCCGCATCCGGTATTGGGTTCGCGTTGCTCCAAATGTTGAATGCTTATCCCTGTCGTGTGCTGGCGGTTGATCTCAAGCCGATCCCGACTCTGGCGGAGGGTCGGGCGACGATCCAGCCAATGACGGCAGACCTGAGCGAAGCCGATGCCGTTGACCGCATCTGTGATCGTGCCCTGGCAGATTTCGGCCCCATCGACATCTTCATCGCTAATGCCGGTTTTGCCTATTACGAAACCGTCGAAAAGGCTGATTACGCTCACATCGAGTGCATCTACCGGGTGAACGTCTTCGCGCCGTTGTATATCATCGCCAAAATGCGCGAACTCAACCCGGAGCGTGAACACATGACCGCTATCACGGGATCCTCAATGGCCTTCTTGCCGCTGGCCGGATACGCGCATTACGGCGCGACCAAAGCCGCTATCAACCATTTCTCAGTCGCCTATCGCCTGGAACCTATCCCCAAACATGCCCGCCTCTTGATGGTTTATCCTATTGCCACTCGTACCGCCTTCTTCCAAACGGCACATCAACGCGCCCCGGTACTCCATCCCAACCAAACGGCGGATTATGTCGCCGGGCGCATCCTGGCCGGTATTCGCAATAATCGCCGGCATGTGAATCCGTCGCCGGGGTTCCTGGGCTTTCGCTTGTTAGGGCGGTTCATCCCCCTGCTCTTTCCGATTTATCAGGCATATACGGCGTGGCTGGTGCGCCGTTGGCGGCGTAAGCAAGGATAATCGCGACGAATTCAATATTGCTTTTGATAAACGCCTCTCGATAGAATGGGAAGCGTTCCGTAATTGATCGAGGAGAAAACAGCTTGGGTATCCTGGGTTTAGCCTGGAATCGCTTTAACACCATTGCCAACGTCATCGGCGACGTACAGGGGCGCGTCATCACGATGATATTTTATTTCACGATCCTGATGCCTTTTGGTTTGATCTCAAGCCTGTTTAATGATCCCCTCGCACTCAAAAGCCGGCCTCTACGCTGGCAAGACCGTGAACCCGTCCCCAACGACATTGACTCCGCCAGAGAACAAGGCTAACGCATGTACATTCTTGGTATATCTTGCTTTTATCATGACTCAGCGGCGGCGTTGATTAAGGACGGCGAACTCATCGCCGCATCGATGGAAGAACGCTTCAGCCGCAAGAAGCACGACAGCGACTTCCCGACGCAGGCCATCGCCTTCTGCCTGGAAACAGCCGGCATCACGGCTGATGATCTCACCCATGTCGTATTCTATGAGAAGCCGTTCGTCAAATTCGAACGCATCTTGCAGACCATCCTCAGCGGTTTCCCGCGTACAGCGGGCATCTGGATGGAGTCAATGGGTGTGTGGCTGACGGAAAAGTTATGGGTCAAGAGCATTCTTCAGCGTGAAATCGGCGTGGATAACGACCGCATCTTATTCTGCGATCATCACATGAGCCACGCCGCCAGCGCATTCTTCGCCAGCCCGTTCAAAGATGCGGCAGTGTTAACGGTGGACGGCGTCGGCGAATGGACGACGACCACCCTCGGCACCGCAACCAGCTATTGGGAAGGCGATACGGCTGGACAAAATGCCATTACCCTGTTCGGGGAACAACGGTTTCCCCACTCCATCGGCCTGCTTTACTCCACATTTACCGCTTTCCTCGGCTTCCGTGTGAACAACGGCGAATACAAGGTGATGGGCATGGCCCCTTACGGCCAACCCAACTACACAGATAAGATCGAAAAGGTCTTCCAGTACTCTAAAGATGACGGAAGTTTCGCGCTGGATATGGATTACTTCAGCTTTCATCGTTCCACCCAGCGGAGTTACAGCCGCAAGTTCACCAACTTATTCGGGGAACCGCGTGTTCACGATGCAGATTTCTTCACGGCAGATACCAACCCGGAACGCACCGGCGAAGGTGCCCAGATGCAACGCAACCAGTATTATGCCGACATCGCCGCCAGCATCCAGCATGTTACCGAAGACGTTCTGATCTCAATTGTCAATCACCTGCACCAGACAACGGGCAAGACCAAGTTGGTGATGGCTGGTGGCGTCGCGCTTAACACCAAAGCCAATTATCGCTTGCTCAACGAGACCCCGTTTGAGGAAATTTTCATTCAGCCTGCCGCTGGTGATGACGGCGGCGCATTGGGGGCCGCCTTGTGGGCCTATCACATCCTGGAAGGTAAACCACGTAACTGGGTTATGCCACATGCCTACTGGGGCCAGGAATACACGACCGAACAATGCCAGGATTTCCTGGATAGCCACAACATCGCCTACGAGTCCTTCGTGCAGAATGACGACACCATGCTAGACATCATCGCGGAGGAACTGACGAAAGAAAATGTGGTCGGCTTGTTCCAGGGCCGCTTTGAATGGGGACCGCGTGCGCTCGGCAACCGGAGCATCCTGGCAGATCCACGCAGTGAGCGCATGAAAGAGGTCGTCAATACCAAGATCAAATTCCGCGAGCCGTTCCGCCCATTTGCACCGGTTATCCTGCGAGACCGGGCGACCGAATACTTCGATTACCCGAACGTCGATCAGCATGAGGCCCCGCGCTACATGTTGATGGTCAGCCCAATTAAGGAAGATAAGCAAGACCAGATCGCGGCAGTCAATCATCAGGGGACGGGGCGGCTACAGGCTATCGACCGGGAGACCAATCCCCGTTATTATGACATCGTTGATCGCTTCGGCCAGATCACGGGGGTTCCAGTCGTCTTGAACACGTCGTTTAACTTGCGTGGCGAACCAATTGTCACCACGCCACAAAATGCCTACAACACGTTCAAAAATAGTGATATTGACATCCTTGCACTGGGGCCATTTCTCATCCGCAAACCATCCTGAGAGGACATCTCATCAATGGAAGAAAAACAAGAACAGAAGAAAAACACCAGCGGCGACTTTTTCAGCCGTATGGGTACAATGGGTGAATTACTCCGCTTCATGTGGAAGCGCAAGCTCTACTGGCTCCTGCCGATGATGATCTTTCTGGTCATCCTGATTTTTATCGTCGTCGCAGGCGGAACCGCCGCACCGTTCATATACACCCTGTTTTAACATATCAGTCGTCAGCAACGCCCGGAAGCGCAAGAGAGGATCAAAATGGATCAATCCGTCATCAACACATTAATTTTATGCATCGCCTTCGGCATCGTCTTCGGCCCGCTGACGGCGCGAAGTGCCCGCCGCCGGGAGCCAATCTACGGCGGCCTACTGGCGGAAGCCCTGAGTTTCATCGGCTCTATGACGATGGTCTGTGTAGTCCCAGGGGTGCTGGGGGCTATCATCTTCGGGGCCGGGCCGCTTCGGGGGTTAATCATCGGGGTGTCATTCCTACTGACGACATTTATCCTCATGCTGGCCTTTGCTATCATCGAAAAAGCCCCCCGCGATGAAGCGTTAGCCCGTCAAGCCGCGGAAGCCGAATCGCGCAAAAAACGCGGCTGGACGGAAGAAGACGCCCGGACATCCGGCCTTTAATCACCGGGAGACGGTTTGGTTTCCAGCGGGTAGGATTCCTGCTGTTTCTCCACGTTATCCAGGATGATTCGCACCGAGCGATCGTAGGTGAAGTAATTCCATACCCAATTGACAAATACATTCAACCGGTTGCGGAAACCCATCAGCCAGACCAGGTGCAACCCTAACCATGTCACCCAGGCAAACCAGCCGGTCAACTGGATCCTATAGAATGGGTACGCCACCGCCCGCCGCCGGCCAATCGTCGCCATGATTCCTTTATCGAAATACTCGAACGTTTCCAGCGGTTCCCCGTCCAGCACACGATGTAAGTTTTGGCCCAGGAGTTTGCCCTGCTGTTGCGCCACCGGAATCAACTGCGGGTAGGGGTTGCCGTCGGCGTCTTCCAGGTAGGCGATATCACCCAGCGCGAAGACATTATCTAATCCGGCGACCTGCATCGTCGGTTCCACTGGGATGCGACCGCCCTTCTGCAACTCAACGCCCAACCGTTCCGCCAGCGGCACTGCTTTGACTCCCGCCGCCCATACCAGCGAATATGTACCGATGGTCTCGCCACTACTGAGCCTCACCTGACCCGCTTTGACCGCTTCGACGCGCTCACCAAGCCGCACCTCCACGCCCAGACCTTCTAACTGACGTTTAGCGGCTTCTTGCAAACGCGGCGGATACGGCGGCAGAAGATGATCCATCATCTCAATCAAGATAACCCGCGCCTTTAGCTCCTGGGTGTGGTTGTATTCTTTCGCCATGACATGATTATATAGCTCATACAGCGCACCAGCAGTCTCCAGGCCGGTCGGCCCACCGCCTACCACAACAATCGTCGTCATCGCATCACGTTCTGCCGGATCTTCCGTCCAGACGGCTTTTTCGAAGAGCTTGAGAATGTGATTGCGGAGCACCACCCCATCCGTTAGCGTCTTGAGGCCGAACCCCAATTCGCGCAGGGACTCTTTGCCCAGGAAGTTTGTATCCGCGCCAGCCGCTACGACCAGATAATCATAGTGTTCGGTCAGATTATCGCCATCCGTGCGAATATGTACCATCTGCGCCACCCTATCGACATCGGTCACCTCACCGAGCAAGAAGTGTACGTTGGCATCACGGCTATAAATGCCGCGTACTGGGTACGCGATCTCACTCGGATCCAGCGCACAGGTCGCCACCTGATACAGCAGAGGCGTAAACGTATGAAAGTTGTTCCTGTCGATCAGTAGAAGATCGACGTCATCACGTTTCTTAAGGTTATTTATGACCGATAATCCAGCAAAGCCAGCACCGATTACGATAATGCGTGTTCGTGTACTCATCTCTCATCCCTTCACTTGTGATATTTCTCACATCATTATTGTGAACGATTTCACGATTTGGTATCAAGTTGATCAAACGAAGCGTTAATTTTCAGGTCGTTGTCACGGCTTGAAGGCATGAAATAGAGTTAAGATCGCAAGACATCTAGCAAAAAGTCTTCATTCAGTGCGGCTTGATAGCGCATTTGGCGTAACGATAACTTACCTTTACGTCGCTTGAGTAAGTTGAGG
>DAOTTZ010000002.1:0-8331 GCA_034437535.1 Anaerolineae bacterium
GTTTGGCACAACGCTCAACTATTGCCCTTGTTTTCTCATTAGCTCAACAGGGGCTTGAACTTGATGATATTTATGAGCGCCTTGCCGCCTAAAAACTGCATAACTTTAGTATCTTACTGGAATTTATGCCAAAGCTCCGTATATAAATACAAAAACTTATTTCCCGGCCAGTGGCAACAAGCGAAACCGTCTACCAGGAGTAAATGCCAAATTATGTTAATCCTCACAATTGATCTGATCTTTGCCGCTGTCGCGTTCGGCATGGCAAGAGCCGCCTTTAGCCGAGGGTGGCCCTTCATGCGGTCTGGCTGGCAGATCATCGACGCCCAGGTCCAGCGCACATCAGATCCACGCCGGGATGTAGAAAGCCGGCGTAACATTAGCGATGGCGGCAGTCTATTGATCGGCGGAGTGTTACATTTGATCGGTGGCCTGGTTGCCGCCGGTGTTGGTTTATATTTCTCGTTAGATGCAATGCGCTTGCTCACCAGTTAAAGCTCGCGCTGGTAATCTTTACCGTTCTTTTCGAAATAGTACCGGTAGAACGCGGTTCGGTTCATGCCGGATTCATCGCGCTTGGCATAAAGCTCCTGGCGTGACTGGATCGGTTCAGCCTCACGCAGGGTCGCACATCCGGCTACGCCGCTTTCTCCCTGGATGGCATCTTCGATCTGCGGCACATGCCACCAGAAAATATTATCCGGCAGGGCATCCAGCGCAAACCAGTTGATGTCGATCACCTCTTCAATTTGTGGTTGGATCTCGCCACCGCTGATGGTGCTGGTGAATAACGCGCCGTGTAGATCGCCATATCCACCGACTCGCGTGTAGACGCCGACCAATCGCTCTAATGTGACATCCAACCCGGTCTCTTCTTTGGCTTCACGGATGGCGGTCTGTGCCAGCGACTCGCCGGGGTCGGTCATGCCGCCGGGCAAACACCAGACTTCGAAATCTTCCCGCTTGACGAGTAAGATGCGCTTTTCATCATCCAGGATTGCACAATTTGCCCCCATATTGCTCATTTTGCTGGCTCCTTCTGGGTGTTGGCATGGGTCAAAATGTCGATGATTGCATCGGCATCACCTTCTGCTTCATGCAGATGATTCGGATAGCTGGCCCGCAGGTTATCTAGCGCATCAGTGTGATAATTGATCGTTGCGTCCGGGTCTTTGAGTAGATGGCCGGTTAATACGCCGACCACGCTATCACCTGGCTGGATGATGCCAGCTTGTGCCAGCTTGCGTGTGCCAGCTAACGAACAAGCCGACGCCGGTTCACAGCCGATGCCCTGTGCGTCGATCTGGGCTTTGGCGTCCATAATATCCTGGTCACTGACGGCTTCAACCACGCCATTTGTCCAGCGAATAGTGCGGACGGCCTTCGCGTAGTTGACTGGATTGCCGATCTTGATCGCGCTGGCGATGGTCTGGGCCTTCATCGCTTCGTAATCGGCGAAATCGCGTTGATAACTGCGATAGAATGGGCTGGCTCCTTCCGCCTGGATGACGGCGATTCGCGGCAGGCGGTCGATCAAGCCGAGTTGATGCAGTTCGTATAGTCCTTTGCCAAATGCAGATGAGTTCCCCAGGTTACCGCCGGGTACTACAATCCAATCTGGTACTTGCCAGCGTAATTGTTGGATCGTCTCAAACACGATGGTTTTCTGGCCTTCTAAACGGAAGGGGTTAACTGAATTCAGCACGTAGATGCCCAGTTCGGCGGAGACTTCGCGCACCAGTTCCAGGTTGCGGTCAAAGTCCGCGTTGATTTGGATGCAAGTCGCACCATAAGCAATCGCCTGGGATAACTTGCCAAGGGCGATGTTTTTGTTCTCAAAGAAGATAATCCCCTGCACGCCAGCCAGCGCGGCATAAGCGGCCAGTGCGGCGGATGTATTGCCGGTGGAAGCACAGGCGACTCGCGTCATACCCAACACGTGAGCCTGGGTCACACCGCCGGTCATACCACGATCTTTAAACGATCCGGTCGGGTTTTCACCCTCATGCTTGAGGTACAACGTATCGACGCCGGCCCAATCGGCCAACCGGGGCACCGGGTATAAGTTGGTATTGCCTTCCGGCTTGCTGATGACCTGTTCCACCGGGACAGCCGGGTAGACCAATTCTTTATAACGCCACACTCCGCTGTTGTAGGGCGCATCAAGCGAGCCGAGACGATCATCGAAAGTCGCTCTGCTGAGTGTTTGCGGGTCGATTTCGTGCTGGACATCCAGCAATCCGGCGCAATCGGGGCATGTATACATTACCGAGTTGATAGGAAATGTTTTATGGCAATCCATACATTGCAGGATACTGCTCATTGGGGTAACCTCAATCACGTATGAGTATCAGATTAAGGATAACACCTTTGACGCAAATTACCAGCGCAGAAGCCTATGCACCGGCCACGATGGCAAACGTCGGGGTGGGGTTTGATATTCTAGGAGTGGCCCTGGCTGAACCGGGGGATCGGGTACGAGTCGCCTTGCGCCCGGTGCCTGGGCTGGAAATCGTTGCAATCAGCGGTGATGATGGGGACTTGCCACGCCAACCGGAAAACAATACAGCCACTGTCGCCATCCAAGCCTTGTTGGAGGCAGTAGGCCGCCCAGACCTGGGTCTGCGCGTGTGGATCGACAAGGGGTTGCCGCCAGCCAGTGGATTAGGTAGTAGCGCGGCCAGTGCGGTTGCCGCTGTCGTAGCGACGAACGCATTATTGGGTGAGCCGCTCTGCCGTGAGGATCTATTGCCGGCCTGCCTGGAAGGAGAGGCGTTGGTCAGTGGGTATCATGCGGATAATGTCGGGCCGAGCTTGCTGGGTGGAATCATGCTCATCACTGGTACGACGGTGCGCCGGCTCCCGGCACCGGCTAATTTATACTTTTCAGTCGTGACGCCCCATGTGCAGGTTCATACCGCAGAAGCACGGGCGGTCTTGCCTGGGTTCATCCCATTGAAGACGATGATCCGCCAGACGGGAAGTGTCGCCCGCTTGATCGACGCAATTTACCGTGAGGACATCGCAGAGATGGGGCAGGCGATGGAATCCGACTATGTTATCGAGCCAGCGCGGGCGCATCTGATGCCCCATCTTGCAGAAGCGCGGCAGGTCGCCAAGTCTCACGGTGCTTATGCGCTGGTCATCAGCGGGGCCGGGCCGACGCTGTGTGCGGTTTCCGCAGAGGAAACGGTCGCACAGCAGGTCACGCAGGCCCTTCAGGAGTTTTACGATGAGGTCGGCCTCAACACGACGACGCAGACAACCGGGGTGTATCGTGATGGTGCACGGGTTTTGCATGTTGTTTAAGGTGCGTTATGATGGTGTTTTGACGATGGTTAGTTGGCGATTGTGAAATTGTTGACAATCATCGTGCGCTTTTTTATACTTGCGACCAGTCGATGCACAATCCGCATCAAAAATAAGAGAGAAATAGACTTATGCAAACACAACATTATATCGGGGGAAAATGGGTCGAGTCGAAGACAGGCACGACCTTTGAAAGTTTTAATCCGGCGACTGAAGAACAGGTCACGGTGGCCGCGATGGGCGGGCGTGAAGATGTCGAAGCGGCGGTGGCCGCCGCACGGTCTGCCTATGATGCCTGGCGGTTGACACCGGCCCCGCGCCGGGGGGAAATTCTTTACCGTGTAGCCGAAGTGCTCACCGAGCGCAAAGAGGCGATTTCTCGGCTGATGACCCGTGAGATGGGCAAAGTGCTATCGGAAGCACGCGGCGATGTGCAAGAAGCCATCGATATGGCCTATTATATGGGTGGCGAAGGGCGGCGTCTTATGGGGTATACCGCCCCGGTCGAGATGCCGAACAAGTTCGGCATGGCCCTGCGTGACTCGGTCGGGATTATCGGCCTGGTGACACCCTGGAATTTCCCGATTGCTGTCCCAAGCTGGAAGATGCTCCCGGCATTGGTGGCGGGCAATTGTGTGGTCTGGAAGCCGGGTGAAGATGTCCCGGCGACATCGGCGGCCTTTGCTGAAGTTTTCATCGAGGCGGGGTTGCCGGAGGGTGTGCTGAATCTGGTGTTGGGTGCCGGGCAAACGGGTAATGCGTTAGTCGAACATCCTGATGTGCGTGTGATCTCATTTACCGGATCAACGGCGACCGGGATCAACGTATATCAGAAGGCCGCCGCCCTGGGTAAAAAGGTCACGCTGGAGATGGGCGGTAAAAATGCCATTATCGTGCTGGATGATGCCAATCTGAATCTGGCTGTGGAGGCCATCAATTGGAGTGCATTCGGCACCACCGGTCAACGTTGTACCGCAACCAGTCGTTTGATCGTACAAAAGGGCATTAAGCCCAAGCTGGTGGATGCGCTGGTCGAAAAGGCGAAAGCACTCAAGCTTGGTGATGGCCTGGATGAAACCGTTGATGTCGGCCCGTTGGTGAATCAAAAAGCCCTGGATAAAGTCGCGGGTTATATGGATGTCGCTAAGGGCGAAGGTGTCAAGATCCTCACGGGCGGTGCCGTCGCGCAGATGGACAGAGGCTTCTTCTTCCAGCCGACTTTGTTTGATAGCGTGTCTCATGGGATGCGCGTAGAGCAGGAAGAGATCTTCGGCCCGGTGCTGTCGATTGTCGAAGTCGAATCAATGGATGAGGCCGTACACGTCAGCAACAATGTGAAGTACGGGCTTTCCAGCAGTATTTTCACCGAAAATGTGAACAAGGCATTTCGTGCGATCCGTGACTTGACGACCGGCATCGTCTATATCAATCACGGGACGACCGGTGCTGAGATCCAATTTCCGTTTGGTGGCACACGCGGCACCGGCAATGGAATGCGCGAGGCCGGGCAGGCCGCGCTGGATAGCTTCACCGAGTGGAAATCGGTCTATGTCGATTACAGCGGCCAATTACAACGTGCTCAGATCGACAACCGAGAGTGAGCCAAGATTAAGACTCGCTTATTTTAGAAGATAGAGGTCTACATTTTGTCGATATTTTCGTTGACTTGTTGTATGCTAGTAATATGAGTAATAATTCACAAGGAATGCCGCTGTATTGGGATTCAACGTATGAGATTGTATTGGTATTGATGAACGTTTACCCGACTGTAGACCTGGACACTGTTGGCCTACGCCAAATTGCCGAGTGGGTCATGGCATTGCCAAACTTTGCTGATGATCCAGCCTTAGTCAATGATGGTATCTTGAATGACATTTTGCGGGAATGGTATGAGGAGACCCACAGGGTATGACCGACCTAAACTTAAATGAACTGCACGATACAGAGTTTCCGTTGCCGGATACAATGACTGGGAATGTTGCGATCACCAGCCTGAGTAAAATTTACAACTGGAGCCGGCGTAATTCGATGTGGCCGTTGTTGTTTGGGCTGGCCTGCTGTGCGATTGAGATGATCGGTACAGCGGCTTCGCGCTTTGATTTCTCGCGGTTTGGCATGGAAGTGATGCGGGCGACACCGCGCCAATCAGACTTGATGATTGTCTCTGGTACGGTCACCAAAAAGATGATCGTGCCGATTGTACGGCTTTACAACCAGATGCCAGAGCCGAAATACGTGATGGCAATGGGTGCTTGCGCCAGTGGCGGCGGCCCGTTCAAGGAAGGGTATAATGTCGTTTCGGGTGTGGATAAGTACCTGCCAGTCGATGTCTATGTGCCAGGGTGCCCGCCCACACCGCAAGCCCTGCTTTACGGGTTGATCGCCCTGCAAAAGAAGATTGACGGTCAATCGTTGGCGAATCTGGATGATGTCCCCTGGTATGGTGTCGGTCCGTCAGAGCCGACCCCGATCCCGATCCTCGGCCCGGATATTATCGACCCGCGCCAGATGGACACCATCCGGCGGCAGGCGGAACTGGCCGCACTGGGTGAGCCTGCCGGTATGCGTGAGTTACCTGCCGTGCCGGTTTATACCCCCAAACCTAAAGAAGAAAAACCGGCCCAGCAAGAGGCCGTTGCCGAAGCGGTCGTTGAAGAGGACGATGGCAATGCCGAGCGTGTGCTGGAACTGCGCCAGCAAGCTCTGGCGCGTCAGCGGGCTTACGAACAAGCAAAAGTACAGGCGTAATCAACGAGAAGGATTTTGATGTATTATGACTGACCAAGTATTACCGGAAAAAGTAGAGGCGAACGACCTGGAAAGTGTCGTCTCTTACCTTAAGCAAAAGCATCCTGGTGCGATCTATGACGACACCCGCGATGGTCATGAAGGTATTCTGGTTGACCGCGATAAGCTGTTCGAGGTTGCGCTAACCATCCGTGATGACCTGGGGTTTAATTATCTATCTAGCGCGACTGCCGTCGATTACAAAGACATTGGCGAACCAGATAGCGATATGGAAATGGTTTACCATGCTTATCGGATCTCCGGTGGTGGTGCGCTGAACTTCAAAGCGCAAATGCCGCGTGATAACCCGGATGTCCCGTCGCTGGTCGATATATGGCCGGGGGCAGATTTCCAGGAGCGCGAAGCGTATGATTTGATGGGCATTCGCTTCTCCGGGCATCCCAACCTCAAGCGTATCTTGATGTGGGAAGGCTTCAATGGGCATCCTCTGCGTAAGGATTGGATTGAGCCATATTACGAAGAGGAACATAAGCCGTTTGGTAGCCGCTGGCCGGGTGGGAATGTTTACCGGTCTGAAGAAAAGAACGCTTACGGTAAAAATGTGGTATATCCCAACGACTTTGACCTGGCCCGACTGAGTGATACCTCCGAAGAGGCGATCTACGAAGGGATGGGCCTGGGCGTTGATGTGCAGGAGCTTTCCGGCGATGCCATGCAGACCGACCGGCTGGTGGTCAACATGGGGCCGCATCATCCCAGTACACACGGCGTCTTCCGCATGGTTATCACATTAGATGGCGAGACCATCGAGACGCTGGAACCGGTGATGGGCTATTTGCACCGGAATCACGAAAAGATCGGTGAGCGCAACACCTATCTGCACAACATGCCGTTTACCGACCGGCTGGATTATCTTTCCAGCATGGGGAATAACCTGGGTTACGCGATTGCTGTTGAGCAGTTGATGGCCCTGGGGGCACGCTGGAAGCCGGTTAATTACCGGGTGGAGGTCATCCGGGTGTTGATGGCTGAATTGACTCGGATTGTGAATCATCTGTGGTCAATTGGCTTTTTGCTCAATGACCTGGGGGCGTTCTTCACGCCGATGCTGTACGCCAACAATGAGCGTGAAAAGATCCTGGATTTCTTCGAAGCAGTGGCCGGTTCACGGTTGATGTGCAATTACATGCGTTTTGGCGGGGTCTTCCAGGATATTCCTGATCGCATCAAAAGTGTGCAAAATCTGGTTAACGACCGTGTTCGTGATTTTGATACGATGGAGTATCTGACCGAGATCATCAACGAGCGTTTGCCGCGCTTCCTGGATGAATACGAGAATTACCTGACCGACAACGAGATCATAAAGTCGCGTTGTATCGGCGTTGGGGTTCTACCGCCGGAGATGGCGATTGCTTACAGCGCGGCGGGGCCGCTCTTGCGTGGCAGTGGCGTCCCGTATGATGTGCGTCGAGCAGATCCATATAGCATTTACCCAGAACTGGATTTTGATATTCCGGTGGGTAAACAGGGAGACATCTACGACCGCTACACCGTGCGGATGCAGGAAATGCGGGAAAGTCTGCGTGTTTTGCGCCAGATCTTGCCGCGCCTGGAAGCGACCAAAGGTGAGGACGTGAGCGGTGGCTCTGCCCATACGCCGCGTGTGCCCATCGGCGAATCTTATGGCCGTGTCGAGAATCCAAAGGGTGAATTAGGTTATTATGTCGTCTCCGCCGGTGATGCTAAGGGGACTCAGAACCCCTGGCGTTATCATGTCCGCGCTCCCAGTTTCATCAACCTGACGCCCCTGGGCCAGATGAGCAAGGGGCAGAAGGTGGCGGATGTGGTGACGGTGCTGGGTAGCATTGACATTGTACTCGGCGAGACCGACCGCTAGCAAAGGAGAGGAGTTGTCATGAACTAACGTTCACCCGGAGGCATGAAAATGGGTAGACTCACGAGTAAGGCACTGCAAGTCGATATTTTCTTGGGACTGTGAGTCCGCAGAGGAGTTGGACTGAGAACCTCAAGAGCACCCGAAGTTGTCGCCACCATTTGGTGAGCACGCAGGAGAGAATCCTAAAAAAGCGAGGTTCACGGTGCCGTATCAAGAAGGAAGCCAGAAAGGAATGTGCCATGAACGTGGTTCATGAACGGTGTGCAGGACTGGATGTGCATAAGAAGTCCATCACAGTCTGTCGGATTATCCCGAATGGGGAGGCGGGTTGGCATAAAGAGATTCGCAAATTTGGCACGATGACAGATGACTTGTTG
>DAOTTZ010000003.1:0-68605 GCA_034437535.1 Anaerolineae bacterium
CTGCGATCTCCGCGCTTATATTTCGACCGCTCGTAAACAGGGCCAACGAGTGATCCACGCCTTGCATCATGCCCTGCTTGGACATCCCTTCCTCCCTGCCTGAGTAGTTACGTGAGTCGCAACAAAAATGAAAACATTCAACATAGAAGACACTCTGTTCCAGCGACTACAACAATACGCTGACGATACCGGCCACACGGTCGAGTCTCTGCTGGATCAGTGGTTGAGCCAGCCATATGACGCGGAACAACACGCCCAAAATCATTTCCAACATCTGGCGGAAAATGCCCGTGACATCATTTACCGGATTGATTTAGTGCCGGATATGCATTTTGCCTACGTCAGCCCATCTGTGACTGAAATCACGGGGTATACGCCGGAAGACCATTACCGTGACCCGGAACTGGGGCATAAGCTTGTCCACCCGGATGATAACCACAAGCTACAGATGGCTATCATGCAGAAGCAAGACGGCCTGGTCGTCCTGCGGTGGATTTGCAAAGATGGAACGATCATCTGGACGGAACAACACAACACGCTAATTTATGACCAGGATGGCGAACTGGTCGCCATCGAAGGCATCGCCCGCGACATCACCAGACGAAAACAGACCGAAGCCGATGCATTCCGAACTCGTGATATTTTACAGCGCATCTTTGATAACTCGCATTTTTTGATGGCGTACATGGATGCCGACTTCAACTTTATTCAAGTCAACGAGCGGTACGCGCAAGCTGATAACAAGTCCCCCGCCGATTTCCTCAACCAGAATCACTTTGACCTGTACCCCCATGCGGAAAATGAAGCGATCTTTCGGCGTGTCGTGCGCACCGGCCAGCCGGTTAAGCTGTCTGCCAAGCCTTTTACCTACCCTGGCCAGCCTGAACGCGGCACGACCTACTGGGATTGGAGCTTACAGCCGACTATTGATGAGCATGGCACCGTCGAAGGGTTGCTTCTCATCCTGATAGACGTAACCAGTCGTGTCGAGGCACGAAACCAACTCCGGGAGTCAGAGTTTCGCTATCGCACCGTCGCAGATTTCAGCACGGATTGGACGTATTGGCAGAAGGCCGATGGTAATTTGCAGTATGTTTCCCCGGCGTGTGAGAAGATCACCGGGTACACCAATGAGAATTTCATGACCCAGCCGGATCTCATCGAGCACATCATCTACCAGGACGACCGCGACATCTGGCACACTCACCGCCGTCGTCGCGACATCAAAAACCACTCTCAGATGATTCAATTTCGCATCCAACATCGCGATGAATCGATCCGTTGGATTGAGCACATCTGCCGCCCCGTCTATACCGAAGCGAACGGCTTCGACGGATACCGGGTGAGCAACACCGACATCACCGACCGCAAACGCGCCGAACAAGCCCTGCGTGAAAGTGAAAATCGTCTGCGGATGACGGTCGAAGGGGTGCAGGCCGGCACCTGGGAGTGGAACATCCAGACCGGGGAGACCGTCTTTAACGAACGCTGGGCAGAAATCATCGGCTATCGGCTGGAAGAATTGCAACCGACCGACATCGAAACCTGGATGAAATACAGTCATCCTGATGACCTGGAAGAATCGAACCGGCGGTTACAAGAACACTTCGACGGTGTGACCGATCATTATGATTGTGAAGTCCGCATGAAGCATCGTGCCGGGCACTGGGTATGGATATGGGATCGTGGGATGGTGATGGAATGGACGCCGGACGGCAAGCCGCTTCGTATGTTCGGCACGCATGTTGATGTCACCGACCGGAAAGAAGCGGAAACCCAGCGCCTTGATGTCGAGCAACGTTACCGGTTGCTCACCAATCTGACCTTTGAAGGGATCGTTTTGCACATGGGCGGAATTATCTCTGACGCGAATCCCGCGATGGTTCGAATTTTCGGTTACACGCTTGAAGAATTGATCGGCCAACAAGCGATTGATTTGTTGTTCACGCCGGAATCTGCCCAGATTGTTCATGAAAAAGTTCAACAACAACATGCCGAACCCTATGAAGTCGTCGGGGTTCACAAAGACGGCCACCATATCCCGATTGAGATCGAAGCGCGGCAGATCAACGCGACTTTACGAGTCGCCAGCGTCCGTGATATTACCTACCGCAAGCAGGTACAGTCATTCGCAGTAGAAAATGCCGGATTGCGGGCCAGCTTCAAGAAGGAACAAAAGCAAAACGCCTTGATCCAGCGCATTATCTCCGCCCTATCGCACGATCTACGCACGCCGCTTTCGGTGATTGCAACCTCACGCGATCTTCTCAGCAATTACTATGACCGGATGACGCCGGAAAAACGCCAGGAAAAGCTGGATACCATCCGGCGGCAGATTCAGTTTGCGCTGGAACTGCTAGAAGACACGGTCGAGATGGCGCGTGGCAACCGGGACGCGCACGAGTTACAACCGGCACCGGTCAACCTGGCCGCACTCTGTCAGGTCAGTGTGGATGAAATGAGTGACGCGCTGGACGGCCAGCATCAACTGCATTTCGTCAACGTCGGCCAGGTGGAGACGATAACGGTCGATGAAGTGCTGGTCAGCCGGGTCTTGCTGAACTTGCTCTCGAACGCGATCAAGTATTCACCGGATGATAGCAACATCTGGCTTGAACTGGATCAACACCCCGGTTGGGTCGTCCTGCGCGTCATCGACGAAGGCGTAGGCATCAGCCAGGAAGACTTGCCGCATATCTTTGATCCGTTCTATCGGGTAGACGAAGTCAAGCATATCAACGGGACGGGGTTGGGCTTGAGCATCGTGCAGGATTGTGTAAACCGGCATCAAGGGCAGATTGCGGTTAAGAGTGTGGTAGGCCAGGGGACGACTTTCACCGTCGAATTGCCGGTGTAGTGATTTTGATGATAATACTCATGCGCTTTTGTGATGCATGTGCGTGCCAGCCGGGTGTACTTTGCCTTAAGGTAGAGGGAAGAGTCCGTCCGACTGGAGATTATTTTTATGACAGAGGTCACGTTTACTACGATTGACGGCAATGAAGCCGTTGCCCGGATCGCCTATAAGCTCAATGAGGTCATCGCCATTTACCCCATCACGCCAGCATCACCGATTGGCGAATGGGCGGATGCCTGGATGAGTGCCGGTCAACGTAATCTGTGGGGGACAACCCCCTCAGTGGTTGAAATGCAGAGCGAAGGCGGCGCGGCGGGTGCCGTGCATGGGGCCTTGCAGACTGGATCCTTGACGACCACCTTTACCGCGTCACAAGGTCTGCTATTGATGATCCCGAATATGTACAAGATCGCCGGGGAACTGACGCCGACGGTGTTTCACATCGCGGCGCGGTCAATTGCGGCGCAGGCCCTTTCTATCTTTGGCGATCATAGCGATGTGATGGCGGCACGCGGCACCGGCTGGGCGATGCTGGCGTCGAACTCCGTACAAGAAGCGCACGATTTCGCGCTGATCTCAACGGCGGCCACGCTCAAGAGCCGCATCCCGTTCTTACACTTCTTTGATGGCTTCCGTACTTCGCACGAGATCTCGAAGATCGCCCTGCTAGGGGATGACGTTCTGCGGGCCATGATCGACGATGAGACCGTGTTGGCCCACCGGGCGCGGGCGTTGACGCCGGAAGCCCCGGTTATACGCGGCACCGCGCAAAACCCGGATGTGTTCTTCCAGGCGCGGGAGACGGTCAACCCGTATTATGCCGATTGCCCGGCTATCGTCCAGGATGCAATGGATCAATTCGCCCAACTCACCGGGCGGCAATACAATCTGTTTGATTATGTGGGCGCACCCGACGCCGAGCGCGTCATCGTGTTGATGGGATCTGGCGCGGAAGCGGCCCATGAAGCCGTCGAACGTCTGGTGGCGGAAGGCGAAAAAGTCGGCGTGGTCAAGGTGCGACTTTATCGCCCCTTCCCGATGCAAGCCTTTTTAGACATCCTGCCAGGTACCACGCGGACTATCGCGGTGCTCGACCGCACCAAAGAACCGGGCGCAACCGGCGAACCGCTCTATCAAGACGTTATCGCCGCCATCAGCGAAGGATTGGCCGAAGGTTGGGGCACGTTAGTCACTATGCCGCGCATCGTCGGCGGGCGGTATGGCCTGTCGTCGAAAGAATTTACACCCGCCATGATTAAGGGTGTGTTCGACAATCTAGCGCAGGCCAAACCGAAGAATCACTTCACGGTCGGCATCAACGATGACCTGACCCACACCAGCCTGCCCTATGACCCCGGCTTTAACACCGAAGCCGATGAGATCGTGCGGGCTTTGTTCTACGGCCTGGGCAGTGATGGCACAGTCGGCGCGAACAAGAACTCGATCAAGATCATTGGGGAAAATACCGACAACTACGCGCAGGGTTACTTCGTCTACGACTCGAAGAAATCCGGCGCGATGACGGTCTCACATTTACGCTTCGGGCCGGAGCCGATTCGCTCGACCTACCTGCTGACCGAAGCCGATTTCGTCGGTTGTCATCAATCAATGTTCCTGGAAAAGTACGACGTACTAGAGACAGCGCGGCCCGGCGGCACCTTCCTGCTCAACACACCGCACAAGCCGGATGCCGTGTGGCGGTTCTTGCCGGAAAGTGTACAACAGCAGATCATCGACAAAGACCTGACGTTCTACGTGATCGACGCTTACAGCGTGGCGCGGGAAGCCGGCATGGGACCGCGCATCAACACGGTGATGCAAACGTGCTTCTTCGCGATTTCCGGCGTATTGCCACGCGAAGAAGCCATCAACGCGATTAAGGACGCCATCCGCAAGACTTACGGCAAGAAAGGTGACCGCATCGTCCAGATGAACCTGGACGCGGTGGATCAAACACTTGACCGGTTGTACGAGGTCGAGATCCCGGCGACAGTCGATAGCGCGGTGGCGATGGCCCCGATGATGACCGCCAGTGCCCCGCCATTCGTGCGGGATGTGCTGGGCGCGATGGCCGCCCGTCAGGGTGATCTCATCCCGGTGAGTGCACTCCCGGTGGATGGCACCTACCCCAGCGGCACGACGCAATATGAGAAGCGCAATCTGGCGCAAGAGATCCCGGTATGGGATCCAGAAGTCTGCATTCAATGCGGCAAGTGCGCGATGGTCTGCCCCCATGCGACGATTCGCATCAAGGCATTCGGCGCGGAAGTATTGACCGAAGCCCCGCCGACCTTCAAGGCCACCGACATCCGCGACCGTGACCTGAGCGGGCTGAAGTACACCATCCAGGTCGCGCCGGAAGACTGCACCGGCTGTACGCTGTGCGTGGAAGTGTGCCCGGCGAAGAACAAAGCCGCGCTCGGTCGCAAGGCGATCAACATGGAAGCGCAACCGCCCATCCGTGAGCAGGAAGCGGAAAATTGGGACTTCTTCATGCAGATCCCGGACATCGACCGCCGCCAACTCAAGAACACCAGCATCCGCCAGCAACAGATTCAACGCCCGTTGTTTGAGTTCTCCGGCGCGTGTAGCGGGTGCGGCGAGACGCCGTACATCAAGCTGGTGACGCAATTGTTCGGGGATCGTACAGTCGTCGCCAACGCGACCGGCTGTTCGTCGATCTACGGCGGCAACCTGCCGACCACGCCCTGGGCACACGACGACGACGGACGCGGCCCGGCCTGGTCGAACTCGTTGTTCGAAGATAATGCCGAGTTCGGCCTGGGGATGCGCGTCTCATTGGATAAGAAGACCGAGTTCGCGGAAGAACTGCTTAAAGGATTTTCCAGCCAGGTCGGTGAGCAACTGGTCACCGAGCTTCTGACGGCGGATCAATCCGACGAGGCCGGCATCTACGAGCAACGCCAGCGCGTCATCACCCTGGTAGAAAAGCTGGAAGCCCTGCCCGCTTCCGCAGAGAAGGCGCAACTGCTTTCCCTGGCGGAAATGCTGGTCAAGCATAGCTTATGGGTAATCGGCGGTGATGGCTGGGCGTATGACATCGGCTTCGGCGGGTTGGATCATGTGCTGGCAAGCGGGCGGAACGTCAACGTGCTGGTGCTGGATACCGAAGTTTACTCCAATACAGGCGGGCAAGCATCAAAAGCGACACCACGTGCGGCGGTCGCCAAGTTCGCCGCCGGGGGCAAGCCCACCGCCAAGAAAGACCTGGGCCTGATGGCGATGACCTATGGCAGTATCTACGTCGCCAGCATCGCGATGGGTGCCAACGACACGCAGACCTTGCGGGCCTTGCTAGAGGCGGAAAGTTACGACGGGCCGTCGCTGGTCATCGCGTATAGCCATTGCATCGCACACGGCATGGATCTTTCCAGCGGGATGCGGAACCAGAAGATGATGGTCGATAGCGGCGAGTGGTTGCTCTACCGGTATGATCCGCGCCGGGTGGCGGAAAACAAGAATCCGCTCCAACTCGACTCACGCCGTCCGAAGTTGCCGGTGACGCGCTTCATGGAACTGGAAAATCGTTTCAAAATGCTCACCCGCACCCGGCCCGATGTCGCCAAAGCCCTGGCGGAAGCGGCCCAGGCCGATGCCGACGCCCGGTATGCGTACTATTCGTATCTGGCAGACCGGCCCTACGCGCCCGAAGCTGAGACAGCCGAAATCACCCAATAAGGAGCTGACCCGATCATGGATTTGACCACACAATATCTAGGGCTGACGTTATCCAGCCCGTTAGTTGCATCCGCCAACCCGATGGCCGAAAACCTGGAGAACGTCAAGCGCATGGCGGAGGCCGGAGCCTCTGCCATCGTCCTACCGTCATTGTTCGAAGAACAACTGCGCCAGGAGCAGATCGAACTACATCACCACACCACCTACGGGACAGAGAGCTTCCCGGAGGCGTTGACGTACTTCCCGGAGCAAGAGGAGTACGAAGTCGGGCCGGATCGCTACCTGGAGCACATCCGGCGGGCCAAAGAAGCGGTGGAGGTGCCAATCATCGCCAGTTTGAACGGCTCGACGCTGGGCGGCTGGACGGACTTCGCCGCCAACATGGAACAGGCCGGGGCAGACGCCATCGAACTTAACATCTATGGCATCCCGACCGACATCAACATGTCCGGCAGTCATGTCGAAGCAGAAACGGTCGAGATCGTGAAGGCGGTCAAGGGCGCGGTAACGGTGCCGGTGGCGGTCAAGCTGAGTCCGTTCTATAGCAACATGGCGAACATGGCAAAGCAACTGGCCGATGCCGGGGCCGATGGCCTGGTGCTGTTCAACCGCTTTTATCAACCTGATGTAGACCTGGAAACGCTGGAAGTCCGCCCGAATGTGCTGTTGAGCACCGCGCAGGCTTTGCGCTTGCCGCTTCGGTGGATCGCGATCCTTCATGGGCGCGTCGAAGTGGATCTGGCGGCGACCAGTGGCGTCCATGCGGCGGCGGACGCGATCAAGCTGTTGCTGGTGGGAGCCAAAGTCACCATGATGGCCTCTGCTATCATCCGTAACGGCATCGACCATCTGCGGCTGGTGGAATCCGGGCTGGTGCAATGGATGGATGAGAACGAGTACGACTCGGTGCAGTTGATGCAGGGTAGCCTGAGCCAGATCAACAGTGGGGATCCGTCCGGGTTTGAGCGGGTGCAATATATGCGGGCGGTGTCTTCCATCCCGGATGACTACGCGAAATTGTATAACCTATAATACATCGTCGCCCGGCCCGGTAGTTACATCGGGCGGGGCGATTTGCCTCATTGACAAAACCCCGTACCTATGAGACGTTATCCTTACTGCAAATCGTCTAAATCGTTTGAGTCCTCATGCTAAAAAAGATCGAAACGCGCCTGTGGAATAAAGACTTCAGCCAAGACGAGATCGACCGCTATCTGGGAGATTACAAGGCGTGCTATTTTACGTATGCAAGCGATAACCAGATCCGGGAGAAGGCCTCCAGCGGCGGGAGTGTGACCGGATTGTTGTTACATCTGCTGGCAAGCGGCGAGATCGACGGGGCGGTCGTATGCCGGTCTTATGTACAGGATGACGCGGTTCACGTCGGGTTCACCATCGCCCAGAGCCGGGAAGACTTGATCGCCGCGCAGGGGAGCAAATATGCGGCGGTATACTTCGCGGCGCAAGCCCTGCCGATGATCCGCGCCTTTGAGGGCAAGCTGGCGGTGGTCGCCCTGCCGTGTGACGCGATGATCTTACACCGTTACCGCGCCAAACATCCAGCGGTTGACGCCAAGATCAAGTGTGTCATCGCGCTGTTTTGCGGGCACAACAGCGAGCCAGAATTGACCGCGCATGTGGTGGATAAGCTCCGCCCGGAGCTCCGCCCGGCACCGAATGTCGAACTGGTCGATTACGTCTACCGGCGGGGGCATTGGCGCGGGGAACTGGCGGCCAGCTATGCAGACGGCACAACGATAACAAAGCCCTTCGCTTATTTCTCCGACTATCGCAACGGGTATTTTTACGCGCAGTCAAAATGTCATCATTGTTACGATCATTTCGGCTACTATTGTGATATTTCGGCGGGAGATATCTGGTCGCCCCATATGCGGCACGAGCCGATCAAACATACGGCCCTGGTCACCCGCAGTGAGGCCGGCCAGCAGTTGGTGACGGCGGCCCTGGAAGCCGGCGACCTGACCGGGGAGCTTCACGACGTTAAAGAAGTGGTCAACGGGCAATCACGCACCGCGCCCTTTCATTACAACATCACGGCGCGGGCACGGGTAGCGCGGTTGTTCGGCGTGAAGATCAAAGACCGCACCGAGACGAAAGTCCGCTGGAACGATTACATCGTCGCGCTGATGGCCCTGGCGAATGAGCGCGTCTCAAAGACGCGGCTGGGGCGGCACATCTTGCGGATCATCCCGCGCCCGGTAATCAAAGCCTATCTATACGTACTGAAAGGGCTGGAAAGCTTCTGAACGTCGAGCAAAGCACCCTATCAACGCGCATGCGTCTGCTCCAGGCGGTCAAATCATTGTGGGTTGTGCTGGTCTTCGGCGGTGCGCTGGCCTACTTCGCGCTGAATGCGGATGCCGTACTGGAACAACTGAAGATCGTCCGCCCCGGACGCCTGATGCTGGCAGTTGGCTTGCTCATCCTGGGTAAGCTGATGTTGGTGGAGCTTGCCCGCCAGTCGGTCGAAGTTATCGCCCAAAAGCCCGGTTACGGGCGGATGTTCTACATCAACGCGATGAGCCAGCTTGCCAAATATCTACCGGGTGGGGTGTGGCATTTCGTCGGGCGGGCCGGGTATTATCATACCGACGGCTTAACGCTCAAGCAGGCCACCCAGGCGATGGTGATCGAAAACATCTGGTTGGTGACGTCGGCGGCCTTCGTCGGTGTGATTTTCTTCATCGGTTATACGGTCGATGCCGTCAACCTGCTGATGGCGGCGGTGCTGGTGTTGTGCTGGTGGGCCATGCTTTACATCATGACGCGCTGGCGGGCACCCTCGGCCTCTTTTCGCCAGACCGGGCTGGCCCTGTTATTGCAGGTTAGCATCTGGATGACGTTGGGTGCGTCGTTATGGGTCTTGATCCCACAGGACATACCGGGGTTGTCTCAACTTGCGATTGGTGCCTTCGGCCTGAGTTGGGTCGTCGGGTATGTCGCGGTGTTCGCGCCCAGCGGGTTAGGCGTGCGGGAAGGCATGTTGGTCGCGGTGTTGGCGGTAGTCCTCAGCCCATCGGTGACGATCATCTACGCGGCGATTAATCGTACCGTGTGGATCATCACCGAATTTATCCTGGCGGCGATGGCACGCTCTTTGATTGCCGATGAGACTACCCACCAACCGATACAGATCAAAGAAGGAGAAGCCTGATGCCCGAACAGCAATTTGCGATCATCGGGGCGACGTTGTGGGGGAATCGCGGGGCGGAGGCGATGCTAGTCACGACGATTGGCGAATTGCGACAGCGGTTTCCTTCGGCACGCTTCGTCGTCTACTCGTACTTCCCACAAGACGACCGGCAACGCCTGACCGATGACTCGATTCAGGTGTTCAGTGCGCGGCCCTGGGCTTTGGTCGTGCTTCATTTTACGTTCGCCCTGCTCTGTTGGATCGTCGGTCTCGTCCGGCTCCGCTGGCCCGCTGCCCTATTGCCGGAGCCAGTGCGGCAATTACGCGCCAGCACCGCCCTATTCGATGTGAACGGCATCAGTTATGCAGACGGGCGTGAGAAGTTCCTGCCGTTCAACATCATGATGAACTGGCCGGCTTTCTTGCTCAAGGTACCAGTCATCAAGTTATCCCAGGCGATGGGACCGTTTGACCACCCGTTGAACCGGTTATCCAGCAACTTATTTCTCAAGCGGTGTCGTCATGCTTTCGCACGCGGGCAGATCACGGCGGCGCATTTACAACGCCTCAACTTTGACACGCATAAGACCAGCATCGCGGCGGACATCGCATTTTTGTACCAGCCAGCCTACAGCCTGACGCAAGAGAATCAGCCAGCGGTGGATGCCCTGGCCGAACGGTTGCACGCTTGCCAGCAGGAAAAAGAACAGGTCATCGGCTTGATCCCCAGTTCGGTGGTCTACGCGAAGAGCATCAAACGGGGTCAGGATTATCTGGGCGGCTTCCTGCGGTTGATGAGTGATCTTGGCCCAGGGTATCATTTTGTGTTCCTGCCGAACGCGACTCGCCAGGGATTGAACACCCGGCGCAATAACGATCTATTCGTGATCGACCAATTGCGGACACGAGCCAGAAACGACCTGCCCGCCGGGCTGAACGATGCCATCGACTGGGTGGATTTCGACCTCAACACCGCCGGAAGCCGGCAATTGATCGCCCGGTGCGATGTGCTGGTGACCTCACGTTTTCACGGGATGATCTCTGGCCTGAGCCTGGGTGTTCCGACGGCAGTCATCGGCTGGAGCCATAAATACACCGAGATCATGCAAGAATTCAACATGGCAGATTTCGCGGTCGATTTCACCAAGCCGGAATTAGCCGACCAGATGATCCGGCAATTGCTCGCAGACGCGCCGGCGATCCGGGTGCGGCTGGCCGAACACTTACCGGCGGTGGAGGCCTCTACCCGGCGGCAATTTGAGCGCGTGGCAGAGTTACTCTGAGACGCAAACCTACCCGTTAGCACCCGGTGGGCTGATGTTATAATTAAGCGTAGTCATAGACTTCGGGACAGATCCTTGAGCAATCTAATTAGTGAAAATGAACGGAAACACACCTCAGCCAATCCGTTACGAAAATTCGCTATTCGCCAATTTTTCGGGGTGATTGACCGTATTTTCCCGCCGGTAGAGACGGTACTGGATGCCGGATGTGGTGAGGGATATGATGTGGACAAAATCATGCGGTCACACCCGGACTTGACCATGCATGGCATTGATATATCCATGCCGGCGGTCGCCAAATCACGGATGATTTGCCAGGATATGTCGCCCATTGTGGGCAGTGTGTTGGCTTTGCCCTATCCGTCAGATCGCTTTGACCTGGTTATGTCGCTCGAAGTGCTGGAACATTTGGCAGAACCGGAAAAAGCCATCGCAGAATATATCCGCGTCAGCCGCCGGTATGTCATGTTTAGCGTCCCCAATGAGCCGGTCTTCCGCGGGCTACGCATGATGAGCGGGATGAACATTGGGCAATTCGGCAATCACCCGGAACACGTCCAGCATTGGAACATGTTCTCGTTCAAGGCATTTTTGCAAGCACAAGGTCTCATCATCACACAAAGTGCCGTCCCCGCCCCATTTATCTGGTCTATCGTACTCTGCGAAATTCGGGCCTGAGACTCAAATCAGCCCGGCGGAAACCACCGGGCTGATTCGTGTTACGATACTTGGCTGTGAAGCTCAGAGGTGTTTATCCCTCGTCTTCTTCACCTTCTTCGTCGTCCATGTCCGCTTCTTCGTCGTCCATGGCTTCTTCGTCATCGGCGGTGTCTTCACCAGCGACTTCGGCCAGCCATTCAGCCAGGAATTCTTCGATGAGTTCGGTATTGTCCGCATTGTCGCGGGCGAATGCCAGCCACTCATCAACTTCGTCCCGGTTGTCGTCGATCCACTCGGCGGCCTGCTCAGCGATGTCTTCGTCGCTGTCAGCACCGGCGCGCATCATGACGTTCTGCTCGGCAATGTCAGACAGCGGGATCTCTACAACGCTCATCAGCGCGCCCACTGCGGGTTTTTCCAGCAGGAAGTCGGTATTGGCAACCGCACGGATGTCGTTACCAATAAAGCCCATCTGGCACGGATCTTCGACACAGCCAGGCACACCTTCCAGTGCTTCGACGTCATCGAGTTCCGGCGTCGTCAACCAGACGACATCTTCACCCACTTCTAACTCGTTGATGGTCCAGTTCGGGGTCCAGGTGTAGAAGAACACCGGCTCGCCACGCTCGTAACGCTGGATGGTTTCACCCATCAGCAGAGCATAGTCACCCTGGACGTGATCGATTGCTTCTTCAAGCTCGAATTCCGGCAGATGGATCGTGTTGATCGTCTCTGCACAACCCCAGCCTTCGTTACAGCCGGTGAGGTTCGCCGCGCCGTTACCATCGGTATCGAAGAGTGCGGCAACTTCCGGATCTTCCATGTCTGCGATGCTGGTAATTTCGAATTCTTCAGCCGTTGCACGGTCGATCAGGTACCCCTGAAGCGCACCGTTTTCCACCTGGAAGCCAACCGGAATGACACGGCCCAACGTCGGCAGGCGGCCTTCCTCGTCTTCTTCGGTGACGGTCATAAAGTTCGTGTGGAGCGGCAACCAGCCGTTGGCCCACATATCAACATCTTCACCTTCGGCGGCAGTGGCATAGAAATCCACCGCACCTTGCTCACCGATGATCTCGACATCATAGCCCAGTTCAGTCAGCATTTGTTCGAAGATGGCGGCCTGGAACCAGCCGGTCGTCCAGGTCGCACGGGACATGCGGATCTCGCCCTCTAGTTGATCCTCAGCATCATCCTGAGCACCAACCAGGCTTACGAGGCCCAGTGAAAGTGCGAGCACAGCAATCAAACCTACGCGGTAAATATGGCGCATATACAAAACTCCTTAACATACTTAAACAAAAAGGTTGAAATATCGGTCAACCATAACCGGTTGAACCCTAATCAGGGCTTGCTTATTCCGCTGTTTGTCGCGGGTTAGAGCCACTCTGAGAAATCCGGTCGATAACGACGGCCAGCAGTAGCACAACGGTACCGGCAACAACGGCCCGCCCGATGTTCTGATTCTGAATGGCGTTATAAATCTCTTGTCCCAGGCCACCCCCGGCGATCAACGCGACGATGACGACCATTGAAAGCGACAGCATCAACGTCTGGTTGACACCCGCCATAATCGACGGCATCGCTAATGGGATCTGTACATCGCGCAGAAGTTGCCAGTCATTCGACCCGAAGGACTTCGCCGCTTCGATCACGTCTTCCGGCACCTGGCGAATCCCCAGGTTAGTCAGGCGGACCATTGGCGGCAGGGCAAAGATAATCGTCGCAATCGTCCCTGGTACTGTGCCGATACCAAATAAAATCGCAATCGGCACCAGATAAACAAACGGGTGGATGGTCTGCATGGCGTCCAGCACACTGCGTACAATCTCATTGACTCGATCATTACGAGAGGCCAGAATACCAATCGGAATGCCGACCACGATACAGAAAGCCATCGACGTGAGTAACATCGCTAGCGTCGTCATGGTGTCATCCCACAGGCCCAATAGCCCGATAATGAACATACAGAACAGGGACAGCGTGGCAACACGGCGGCCACCAGAAAAGGCGGCGACGACCGTCGTCGCGAAGATCACGATGGACCAATGGGTGGATAACAGGACGGACTCGAAGGCGTCAATCACACCTTGAATCGCGTCTTTGAAACCCCGGAAGATCCAGCCTGCGTCTTCATTTAAGAAGGTGAAGGCATCGGCAACCATCAAGCTGATGGTATCCCCAAGCTCACTGGCGTCGAACAGATTAACCGTGCTATCGACCAGAGATTGAGACGGAGTCTCTGACGTGGGGAAAGCACCGACCACGATCCATTCGTTAAAATCACTCTCTAACGTCGCAATCAGGGTTGATTCGCCGATCAAGGCGTCATCTTCCACCGTGTAAACGTCATTGTCTTCATCGAAGTTTTCTTCGGTGAGTGTGCCCAGGATAGCCGATGCCTGGTCGGATGAGGCCGATTGGTTGTATTGAGCCAACACGGTGTTATCCGCTGTCATCAGCAAGGCATAACCCGACTGCGTATCCAGGAACAGGTCTTCGCCGACCGCGCCTTCAGTCAGCAAGGCGGTGAGGGTTTCTCTCGTCACGTTGGCATAAACGAACGCAACGGAGTCATCTTCGGTTTGGAGCGGCGCGATATATTGCACGCCCTCTTCCCCCACATGCCAGAACGTATCGTCGCCTTCAAGACTCAGATCAGCCAGGCCAGCGGGTACCGTCGCATCATCGACCGCACTTGCCTGCCATTCGATTTCTTCGTCGCCGTCATCATCCTGGATGGTGATCTGCTCAAAACGCAAGATCAGCGCGTCAGCATTGGCCTGATACAGGCCGATTGTCTCCACAAAGGCGCGGACGTCTTCATCAAATGTCGAATTCACCGCCGCTAAAAACGCCTCTACATCCGACGTCGCGCTGATGCCACCCAGCACATCATCGGTGTCTTCCTGGATGGTCTCCAGTTCGTCATAAACTTCATCGCCAATATCTTCAACATCGCCGAAGACATCGGACGTCGTATCTTGTTGTAATGTGTCATTTATCGTCTGGTTTGCCAGCAACGCCGTGATGACGAATATCACCAGGAATGCACCAGCAATCATTAAGTTTTCACGCGAGAATAATGTTGCCAGGAATGATGGGTTCTCGTTAGTGTCCTCTGTCATATGGTTTCTCCGTGATTTATTCCGTTTGGGCTTCGGCTTCGATAGCCGTCGCGTTCAGGTCAGTTTGGGCTGAGCCATTGGTGTGATTATTTGCGACGTCACCGCGTTCGTTGGGCGTCGTCGTCGATTCATTGTTCGATAGCGCGTTGAAGATATGAAGCGGATAAACGACGCCTTCAAAACGTCCTTTATCGTTCAAAATGGCGATGGCCTCGCCCTTTGCACTCAGGTCGTATAGATCGTTGAGATGGGCAAAGCGGGCCGCCCGTGGAAAATCCCCACGAATGGCGGATTTGAAGCTGGTCTCACCGCGATCTTTCAGTTCTTGTAATTTCGCCCGCCGCAGAATACCTTCCACGCCTTTGCGTTCATTCAAGACATAGAGCGAATGCGTCTTTTGCTGATCCATCCGGCGCAGGGCTTCTTTAACGGTGTGCTTACCCATTGTCACAGGTACACCCGGACTCATAATGAATTCCGCCGTTAATACTCGTCCGGAGTCAACATCGGACATAAATTCGGCGACGTAATCATCTGCCGGTTGGGTGACGATCTCTTGCGGCGTGCCGATCTGCACGACTGCGCCATCACGCATGATGGCAACGCGATTGCCGACGCGCAAAGCTTCACCCAGGTCATGGGTGATAAATAAGATGGTCTTTTGCAGTTTTTCCTGCAAGTTGAGCAATTCGTCCTGCATCTCCCGGCGGATCAAAGGATCTAACGCGCTGAAGGCTTCGTCCATCAGCAGGATGTCGGCATCGTTGGCTAAGGCCCGCGCTAGACCAACCCGCTGTTGCATACCACCGCTCAAATTATGCGGATAATGGTCAATCCAATCGCGCAGGCCGACCATGCCCAACGATTCTAAAGCTCGTTCGCGCCGCTTCTCTTTGGATTCACCGCGTACCTGTAAGCCATAGCCGACATTTTCCCCGACGGTGCGATGGGGGAAAAGTGCAAAATGCTGAAAGACCATCGACATGCGTTCCCGCCGGACCCGTCTTAACTCTTGCTTGCTTAACTTGGTAATGTTGATGTCATCTAAGTAGATGTCACCCATTGTCGGTTCGAGTAAGCGGTTGACACAGCGGATTAAGGTCGATTTACCAGAGCCGGAAAGCCCCATGACGACAAATACTTCGCCTTCGTTGACGGAAAACGATACGTTGTCCAGACCGATCACATGCTTTGTCCGGCGGAAGATCTCGTCTTTTGAGACGCCTTCCCGCAAGAGCTTTAAGGGTTGCTGGCGTGGTGTGCGCCCGTATATCTTGACAACATTCTCGATTCGAATTTTTTCAGCCATTGACAACTTTCCCTCTATGTTTTGGTCGATAAGTCTATCAAAACCATGCGAGCAAACATGCACACCGTACAATTCAGACGAATCGGTATATGCTCGACAAGTTGTCCAGGTCAGCACGGCTGGTAAATTTGGGCATCAGGGCGTGTGTACGCGATGATATTGATTACACAGAGATTTGAAAAAGCCCTATCAACGGTGCCTTGCGGCACGAGGTGCGGTTTAGCTTGATGATTAGCTAAACCCTACGATTGAATTGTACCCAGGGTTAAGTGGTTGCTGGTGATTTACTACGTAAATGCCGCAACCGCCTGAAACATATCCTTTTTCGTTCGTTGTTTTCTACATAGAGGTTAACACGCTGATTCGGTTTCGTCAAACCGAATTTCGAAGGAAATCATTAAATCCATGTTAAGTGGGCGGATTAATAAACACAAAACCCGCTGACGCGGGCTTGTGCGGGTTAGTAGTGGGCGGCGTAGATGGCGCGGGCTAAATCTTGCAAGCTGTGCGCCTGTATTCCGCGTAGCCACCAGCGGCGTTGTTCGTTGAGGCCATATTCCTGTAAGAATTGGTCATCACACCGCTGGAGGAGCCGGTCACATTTTTCACGGCTCAGGGCCGCCTCACCTAATATGCGATCTAAAATTGCGATCTCTTTTTGTGTTAGAGGTGGCATACAAGTATTGTCCATGTCAAGGTGCGATGGTCGGTCGTTAACTTCTATGTGTACGTCTAGTGGTATCAGTGGTAACCAGATGATGTCACCTGTTTTCATCTAGCTAGCAACCCAGGCAATGATTGGGCGATGTCCCTTGCCCGGCCAGCACGTCCCCACCAGGCACAGCAAATAACGCGACGGCGATTAAGGCGACGATCAACAGGGTGACGGCGGGCTTGCGGACGATGAAAGAAGCGACGGTGGTCAGTTGGATGTACAGCCAGATGATGAATGTGTTCAGCAGGTCCATGAGATGCTCCTCAGCAAAATGACAATCGATCAAGTTGCTGGGATGGTCTCAGGGGGCGTGCAACGAATCGCTTACGAGAAATCCCGCCAAAGCGCGAAACGAATCAATTCACGACATTTTCATGCGGCTCTCATTTTTCAACTACCTTGTGCTGTCACCATGCGTTGAGGATATGCCCCCCAAAATTTGGGGGGGTCATGTGGTTATATTCATGGTAATTTAAATGGCTGGTATCAATAACACACACACACTGTCGTTGTGCTTACCAACGACTCAATGCTCAAAATATTCCTCGCTTCGATATAATTATTTATTTGATTCGGGAGCCAAACATCGTGGATGGTGCTTCCCGGAAGCAAAATTGTTGTCACGCATAGCAGTTGTCGTAACACGTCGTGCATCAGTAAGGAGCTAACAACGTGTCCGTCATTCTATTTGTATTGGGGTTGCCGGTTCTGCTGGCTTTGATCACAGCGCAACCCATCACCGAACGCATACCCAAGTCTTTCAACCTGGCCTGGTTGATGAGTGGGACGATGGCACTGATGGCTGTGCTTTTGCTGGTGCAGGGGTACCAGCCAGTCATCGCCGACCAGGGAGCCGCAACATACACCCTGGATTGGGTGCCGGCATATGGCCTGAGCTTAAGTTTTTATCTGGATAGTCTGTCGCTCTTATTCGGGTTAATCATCACCGGCATCGGCGTGGTGGTCTTCCTATACACAGGCTACTACTTCGAAGAACGCCCGGATCGGGTGCGCTTCCTGCGGTTGTTGTCATTGTTCGCGGCGGCGATGCTGTGGTTGGTGCTATCCGGCAATCTCATCACGCTGTTCATCGCTTGGGAGTTGACGAGCATCACTTCGTTCTTGCTGATCGGCTTTAAGGGTGATAAGTACGAATCCGCACGCGCCGGGGCGACTCGCGCATTGGTCGTAACCGGGGGGGGCGGGTTGGCTTTGCTAGTCGGCACGCTGATGCTGGGTACCGCCGCCGGGACGTTCGAGATGGCGGAGTTACTTACGCTCGATATGACCGACCACCCCTGGTATATCGCTTTCACATTGCTGATTATGCTGAGCGCGTTCACCAAGAGCGCACAATTCCCCTTTCACTTTTGGCTCCCCGGTGCGATGGACGCCCCGACCCCGGCCAGTTCGTTTCTGCATTCGGCCACGATGGTTAAGGCTGGCGTTTATCTGCTGGCACGCCTGCACCCTACGTTAGGCGGGGCGGATTTCTGGACGGACACACTTCTGCTGGTCGGCCTGACGACCTTCTTGTACAGTTCGATCCTGGCGGTACGTCAGCCGGATCTAAAAGGTCTGCTGGCCTTTACGACGACGGCCAAGCTCGGCGCGTTGGTCGCGCTAATCGGCGTGCCGGAAGGTTACGGCATCAAGGCGGCCCTGGTCGGCATTCTGGCGCACGCGCTGTATAAGTCGGCCTTGTTCCTCAGCGTCGGGAGCATCGACCATGCGACCGGCACCCGCCAGGTCAGCAAATTGGGCGGCCTGTGGAATTACATGCCGATCACGGGCGTCGTGGTGATTATCTCGGCCTTATCAATGGCGGGCTTACCGCCGTTCCTGGGGTTTGTGGCGAAGGAAACCCTGCTGGAAGCCTTCTTCGATGATGGCGTGTTGCTGGCGGTGGTCTTCGTCGCATCGGTGTTCACCGCCGCCGCCGGTTACATCTTGATCTGGGACATCTTCTTCCGCAAAGAGCCGGAAGCGATTCACTTCCACGCCCTGCCCCGCCCGATGGAAACCGGACCGTTGTTGATGGTGGGCGGGACGATTGTCTTCGCGCTGTTCGTCACGCAGATCATCCGACCGTTGGTTGAGCCAATCGTCCCGGTGGAGTTCAAGCTGGTGTTATTCCCCGGCTTTAACAATGTGTTCTGGTTGAGTATGGCGGCCATCATCAGCGGCCTGGCCCTGTTCTTCCTGCGGAATCCCTGGCGGCGCGTCAAGGAATTGCCGTTCAACGCGACGACTGTTTACAACGGCTTCATCAGCGGGAGCGAATGGATCGCCGACCAGGTGCTTAAGACCCAAAATGGCAAACTCCGCCATTATTTGATCGTCATCATCAGCGTGGTGATGGGCATCTTGCTTTATGGCGGGTTAGCCCGCGATTTGTTCGCGCTGGAAACCCTGGAATTTGGCGAATTCACCGTCACCGACATCGTGGATGTGATGTTGCTGGCATTGGCGATCATCGCCGCCTGGATTTCCGTCCGGGTACACAAACATCTGCACGCCGCGCTGGCCCTGGCGATCTTCGGCTACGCGGTCGGTGGTGTCTTCCTGGTAGAGCCAGCCCCCGATGTGGCCCTGGTGCAATTCCTGGTGGAGACACTGGCAACAGTCGTCCTGGTCATCATGATTAGCCGGGTACGTATCGAACACCGGGAAGAAGCGATGGAAGTCCTCAAACGACCGCTAAACAACGGGGCGGATGCCTTCGCCAAGATCCGTGATGTGTCTATCGCACTGGTCACGGGCGTCATCATGGGGGCGTTTGCTCTGGTCGCGCTGGTCAACCGGGACAACCGTGAGAGCATCGCAGAATGGCACCTGGATAACGCCTTCGAAGAGGTGGGCGTCACCGATGTCGTTTCCGCCATCCTGACGGACTTCCGGGGTACCGACACCCTGATCGAGATCGCGGTGTTCGCCACTGCCGCGCTGGGCATCTTCGCCCTGCTGACGATCAACCGTGAGCAAGGCGGCGAACCGGGTGATCTGGCGGAAGCCTTGCAAAAGGATAGCCGGGTTGCCACACCATTGATCCGTGTGATTGCGACCATTGTCTTGCCGATCACGTTAATCATCGCCGCTGTTCACATCCTGTATGGGGCCAATGCCCCCGGTGACGGATTCACGGCGGGGGTGGTCTCTGGCCTGGGGATCGCGCTTTACTACGTGGTGTTCGGCTATGAGCGTGTGCGCGAAAGGTTGCGCTGGCTCCACCCGGCGCGGACGCTGGTCGCGGGGTTATTCCTGGCCTTGCTCAACGGCCTGTTCCCGATTCTAGTCGATGGCAACTTTATGGGATTGGTAGATTTCATCCCGGATATTGACTTCGCCAACCTGAAAGCCACGACAACCATTATCTTTGAAATCGGCATCGCGGTGACGGTCTTTGGCTCCGTCAGCTTGATCATGGAGACCATCGCTCGTCCGTCTAGCGTGCGACCGCCGAGAGAACCATATGAAAGCGAAACCGCCGCAACCACACCACTGGCACCGGCGGATAATCAACCTGTAACAAGTGGAGACTAATTTCGATGAATATCATTTTCGCCATCGCAATCGGTTCGTTGTTCGGGCTGGGTGTGTACCAGCTTCTCCGGCGTGATTTAATCAAATCCGCGATGGGCTTTGCCCTGCTCTTTACGTCGGTCAACCTGCTTCTGCTGGCGGTGGGTGCGTATGACGGCACCAACCCGGCTTATACCGATCAAGGGGATGACCCGAGTGACCCGCTGGTGCAGGCTTTGATCCTGACGGCAATCGTGGTGAGCTTCGGCTCGTATGCGTTGTTGCTGGCCCTGGTCAATATCGTTTCGACGCGCTTTAACACTGCCCAAACGGATGAAGTCGACGGACTTCAGAAATAAGGACGCCCTGGCATGGATAACGAGAACATTCTGATCTTAATCACGGTCATCGCGCCGTTATTCGGCGGTGTGGTGAGTCTTTTCTTATGGAATTTCGACCGGAGCCAGCGTTGGGTGGGCTTTGGGGCCAGTTTCATCGCCTGGGTGGCGAGCATTGGCGTCTTGCTGGCGAACCTGGATACCGGCCCGCAGATCTATCAATTGGGCGGATGGATGCCGCCGTTTGGGATCGTGCTGGTGGGCGATATGCTCTCGTCGATCTTCGTCTTGATGTCTACGACGGTGTTGATGATGGGCTTGCTCTATGCGGTGGGGTGTAACGATAAAGTCGTCAAGCATCCCACCTTTACCATGCTCTTCCTGGCGATGGAGACCGGCCTGCTGGGTGCGCTTTATACCGGCGATATGTTTACGATGTTCGTCTTCATGGAATTGATGGTGCTGAGTTCGGTCTCGTTGGTGGCAATTTCTGACAATGAACTGGGCTTAGAAGCGGCCATCAAGTATTTGTTCATCAGCAGTATGGGGACGTTGTTCTTGCTGTTGGGCATCGCGGCGGTGTATGCCAGCTTCGGCACGCTGAACTTTGCCGACATCGGCAACCAGCTTGCCACCGGCAACCGCGAGATCCTGGCGCGAGAAGCGGCCATCATGCTGACGGCGGCCTTCTTGTTAAAAAGTGCCGTCTTCCCGTTTCACTTCTGGCAACCGGATTTTCACACCACCGCGCCTACCCCGGTTCATGCGGTGCTGTCATCCGTCGTGGTGAAGATCGGCGTGTATGGCTTGATCCGTATGACCACCCTCTTGTTCACCACAGAGAACGAATTGGAGATCATCCGAACGGTTTTGCTGGTGCTGGGGACGATCAGCATATTCTTCGGCAGTCTGGGGGCCTTCCGCACGTATGACGGCAAACGGATGCTGGCTTACTCCACCTTCGGGCAGATCGGATTTATCCTGCTCGGCATCGGTTGGGGGACGCCGCTGGCGTTGGCCGCGTCTATCGTCTATGCCTTTAACCATGCGTTCATTAAATCTGCCTTGCTGATGTTGTTCGGTGTGGTATCCAGCCGTACCAAGGTAAAATCTGCACGATTAACCGAAGTGATCGGCGTGGGCAAGAGCCTGCCGGTGATCGTCGGCGTGTTGTACTTGCTCGGTGGTATGTCGCTGGCTGGCATCCCGCCGATGAACGGCTTCATCAGCAAGCTAGCCCTGGTGCAGAGTGGGATCGACGCGGAGATGTGGCTGACGCTGGGGCTAGCGGTGGGTGCGGGCATCCTGACGCTGATGTACATGACGCGAACCTGGCAGTTGGTCTTCCAGCAGAAGCCCAACGATGACACCGTAGATCTGAAAGATTATAACGATAACCCATTGGCACCGGCCCTGCTCATCTCGGCCTGTGTACTGCTGGGGATATTCGCTACACCATTAGCTGATATTGCGACGACCGCCGCCGAGCAAATCCTGGATGCGCCGATTTATATCGAAGCCGTCCTGGGTGCGGATGCGTCACTCGTCGCTGGAGGGAATTAACCGGATGATTTCACTACTCATTCACAGCCTGCCGATGTCCTTGTTGTTCATGACGTTGAGTGACCAATGGACATTGGACGGCTTTATTCTTGGCTTTGTGGTCGGGTTGGTCACTTTGCTTTTGATCGGCGACCGGCGCGACCCGGTCAACATCGTGCGCTTGCCGGGCCGGTTGCTCTGGTTCGTGCGATATGTGGTCGGGCTGGCCTGGGCCATCTTGCTTTCCGGCCTGGATGTCGCCCGGCGGGTGCTGGACCCGCGCCTACCCGTTCAACCGGGGGAATTCACCATATCCACCCAGGATAAAAGCCGCGATGTCTTGCTCTCGGCCCTCAGTGCCCACGCCATCACAGTCACCCCCGGCGAGATGGTCGAGGACTTCGAAGAGGGTGACGGCGAGACCTTGATGGTCATCCACACGTTGGATATAGACGCGACCACGGCCAACGCCGAACGCGAACAAACCAACCGAATCACCACGCTTAAGCGCATCGCCAGAAAGGACGATAATTGATGGAAACCTTACTCAATGTTGGATTGGTCATACTGGTTCTGCTGATGTTGCCGTGTGGCTGGCGGGCCTGGCGCGGGCCGAAAACCGGCGACCGCCTGCTGGCGATTGACCTTATCGTAACCTTGATCGCCGGTCTGTTGGTCATCCTGGCCTTGCTCAATGGGCAGGGCATGTACCTGGATGTGGCGTTAGCCATCAGCGCGTTGAGCTTCATCGGCACGGTTGGCATCTCGCGCTTTGTCTCAGAAGGGAGCATGTTCTAATGGATGTGCTGGAAATTTTCGGCGCGATCATGCTGGTGTTCGGCTTCTTCTTCTTCTTCGTGGGGGTGGTGGGCATTGTCCGCCTGCCGGATGTTCACAGCCGGCTCCACGCCTCCGGTAAAGTGGCGACACTCGGCTTTTTCGGCCTGCTGGTGGGGGGTGGGTTCTTGTTCCCGGAGTTCATACCGCGTTTGATCCTGCTCGGTCTGTTCTATCTGATGTCTGCGCCGACGGCCTCACACGTCATCGCGCTGACAGAGCGCAAGCTCCGCCTGGAAAAAGAACAACTCGGTGAAACCGGGCAACAAGCCGGGCAACAATAAACACAACCAGAGAGGATTCGCTGATCGTGACAATGGGCGAATCCTCTTTTGATAATTATCCCCCGGCGACTCGTTCAGGCGAGTCTTCGAACGGGTCGCTAAAGCGTGGATCTTCCAGAAAGGTCTCATCGGTCAAGGTTTTGAGGAAGTTTAGCAGGTCTTCACGCTCCTGCGCGGTGATCTCAAAACCGGGGACGAACCCGCTCTTGAATGGATTTTCCCGGCCATCACCGGCATGCGGTCCGTCCTGGATGACGCGCCCGCCATCTGCATAAAAGTCCAGCACACCATCCAACGTCTCGATACTGCCATCGTGCATGTAAGGCGCGGTCAACTCGATGTTGCGAAGCGTCGGCGGGCGGAAGCGGCCCATATCTTCCGGCTCCCCGGTGATGTCGAACACGCCCCGGTTGCCGCGTGGGTACGCGCCCTCACCGTCGATGTTGTACAAGCCGGTGTTGAAGAACGGCTCCTCGCGGAATGTGGAGGCCGCGTGACGGGTGGAGAGCGTGAAGTTAAAGCCACCATGGCAATGATGACACTCAAATTTTTCCGAAAGAAACAGGTTCATCCCCCGCAGGGCAGAGTCTGACATGGCGGTACGGTCGCCCTGGTAAACGTAACGATCATAAGGGGCATCGCCGGAAATCATGGCGCGGACGAAGGACGACAACGCCTTGACCGTATGGTCAAACGTGATCGGCGTCTCTGCCTCCGGGAAGGCGGCGGCGAACAACTGCTGATAAAGTGGCTCCCCTTCCAGGCGTTCCATCACGATTGCTTCGTTGCCAGTTACGCCCATCTCTACCGGGAATTCTCCAAACAGCGGGATCACAACCTGCTGTTCGATCTCAGTCAGTACCGGGTTACCCCAGGTATAGGTGGAATTGTAGGCCACATTGACCAGCGTTTGCGAATTGCGGATGTGAGGCTCACCGGTGGAGCCGACCGGCACCGCCAGGCCATCAGTGAAGGCTTGCTCCTGGTGGTGGCAAGAGGCACAGGCCATCGTCCCATTACCGGAAAGCCGGACGTCGTAGAACAGATACCGGCCTAGCTCCACCTTGGCTTCGGTCATCGGGTTGTCTTCCGGCACCGGCGGCACCGGGAACCCGGCGGGCAGGTTCCAGTCGTAGTCAGTCGCGTTCAGCGCGTCGATCTGGTCGAAAACTTCGAATTGGTCAATGGTCGTGTGGGCCAGATCCGGCAGATGAGGTTCGGTAGCAGTCGCGGCCCCCCAGATGCCCCCGCCGAAAATCAAGCTGAGGCCAATAGCCGGCAGACCAGCCCGCCACAAGCTCTGATGTCGCCCGGCCAGATAAGCCAACAACGCGAAAAATCCGACCAGTTCCGCCGCCAGGGCCACACCCAACGGCCCCGCCAATGTCAACGTATTGCCGGTGAAAGGAACACCCAACACACTGGCAAAGAGCAGGACGGATAAACTCCCGCCGGAAAGCATCAAGCCGAGCCAGATCAACCAGCGGAGCGGTTGCCACAGGAAATACAACGCCCACATGATTTGCGCGGCTCCCAGCGCGACATAAAACAACTCATGCGCCGGGACATCGGTCAATTCAACTGCAAGGAACGGAGAACGGATGATCCCTGCTATCATCAGCGCGATAATCGCCAGATAACGTAGCATCAAGCCAAGACCTTTTTGTATAACGATAAAACTAGCGTGTCTCTAGCATCACCAGAGACTTACAGATAGGGGCGATGCGAAATCAATCGCCCCGTTAGAAACATATCCTGTAATGATTATACCATCATCCGCCGTGATTGTGATCCCCGTCACGATGTCCAATCAGGCCCTATGAAGTGCGCTCAACCAGGGTGACATCGACAGCGGGAGCCACACGGAAGAACATTTGCCCGCTACAATCGCCGCCATCGGCACATGCGCCAGTGTCGAACGTCAGGCCGAAATTGGCGAACAAGGCCGGGCAGTCCGGGTCATCAAAGCCGGACATACAACCGGGGGGCATCGGTGTGCTTTCATACAATGTAATACCAGTCAACAGGCTGGCAAGATCCGCCACGATGACATCATTTTCAAAGTCAAATGACTCCAGCGTGACCGATGGCAGGTTCGGGCGGGTGCATCGTTCCTCCGGCGGGATGACGGCGGCGGGCGACTCACAGCCGGTACTGCCAACATGCAGATTCCAGGCCGGATTTTCCGGGTCATCGGTCATGATGTCTACCCGGATGAACTTATAACCGCCCTGCCAGTTCCACCACATCGCGGCGATGTTCAGCGGGGAGGCGGCGGTGGTTACATCTTGATGGTTCAAGCCGAAGGGAACGCCCATGTCAAACGTCAGGCCGACGTATTCCCCGGCAGGCGCGGAACCGATCACCTGGCCGTTGAGCGCGGCGTTACCGATTTCGGCGCATCCGCCCGTCCCGTCTTCAAAGTCCAGCAGAGCCACATCATCGACCTGCCACACGCCGTCTTGCTCCAGCTCGAAGCGCACCCGGTCGCCATCTGTCGTCAGCAAGTGGATGTTCGACACATAAAGGCGGAAGTCGTTAAAACTGATCGTCGCAGAATCCGCACCGACAGCCGGATAATCTTCGCCACACACAGCCATCGACTCGCCGATGGCGGCGACGAAGTTAAGCGTCATCAGGCCGTCGTCCGGCATCATGTCGCCCATATCACCATGCATCGCCATGTCCATGTCGTCTCCAAATGCTCGATCATAGACCGGGATTGCCAGGGTCATCTCCGCACCGGATTCAAACGTGAGCGTCACCGGGATGGCCTGACCGAATAGCAATTCGCGTTCCAGGTCAATCAGCATGATGTGAAGTCCACCCGGTTCGAAGGTGATGACCTCATCCACCGGCAAATCAAGGCCGTCAATCGGCCCCATCTGCATCACCTCATCTTGCATGGTCGTCTCGTGGATTTCAGTCACCGCCGCGACCGGGCTGGCCGCCGCGATCAAGCGGTCGGGGGCATCGCCCCGGTTCAGCAGGTCCATGTAGACCGCCGCCGGGAACATCGGCGCACCGGTCGCCATCTCGTCTGCGTCCTCTGCGGTTATGGTTGGCCGCACCCAGGCATTCATCACGACGACATCCTGCCGGGCCGGTGCCTCATCCTGGAACAAAACGCCAATGGTCTGCTCCAACAGATCACCGTCCGGCGTGGTGAAGGCCAAGTTCAGGGTGAATGGTTCGGGATCAGCCACCCCCGGCACGATCACCGCGTAACCAGCGGCCTGGAAATCAAGCGACTGCCCTGCCAGGATCTCCACCGGGTCGATTTCGTCATCGGCACAGGTAACCGCGTCGTCAGTCAAGCGCAGATCATCGTAGGTCGGGCTGGTGACGCTGTTCAACGTCAACGGGGCGTCGGTCATGTTGTCAATCGTCACCGACACAGTAGCGGTCTCTGCCGGTTCGTCGCACAAGCTGGCCCAGGCATAACTGAAGACCGGCCCGGTCTCGTCCTGCGCGTTGAGCGGCATCACAACCAACATCAGCAGGCTCAAAAGGCTAATACTCCACAATCTGTAGCGCATGCATCCTCCTCAAATGTGCTAATTTTCACAAACTTTTGGCAAAAAAAGTAGTCGACAGAAACCAATTACTCTCACACTTTGTTATCTAAGTTATAATTTTATCACAGGCGATGTGCTTCTCAAGTACCACGCATCATTGCTGGACTTATCCATCCCCAGGCAGATTTTAGGACGAAGACAACCGCGAAGATCGTGCTCATCGTCAGCACGATGCTGGAACCGGCAACAGGTTCCGTATTGATACCAAATCTCGATTAAAAGCACAAGATTATGTTTCCGCGATGGGTTGTGCCTCTGCGGCTGGGCTGACGCCAATATTCAGCCGCCAGATGCCAAGCGTACCGAAAATAACGAAAAAGATGTAACTGAGAAGTTGGTAGGTGATGATGAGCACCAGGGCTTCACTCTGTAACCAGCCGAACGGCGTCAGCACACCGACCGCAACGAACTGATACACGCCGACATATCCCGGCGTCGAGGGTACCGCGCTGGATAACCCCAGGGCGGCCAGGAGTAGCAAAATCTGATTCGGTTCGGCAGAAAAGCCAAAGGCCGCCGCTACCGTCAAGCCGAACACCATATCCAACGACCAGATCATCACGGTGAGTGAGAGAAACATCAGCAGACGCCGGGTATTCTGGAAGGCCGTCATGCCGGTCAGCACTTGATCCAGCAGGTTGACCAGTGACTGCTTCAAGCCATCCGGCAGGGGCAGACGGCGCACCAGGTTGAGCAACGGCTCGCGGAAGCGCGGCGCGAAGATCAACGCCAGCAGGCCCACCACCCCCACGCCGACCATCACATACAGGCCGTTAATCAACCATTCCGGCGGATTCGGGAGGGTGGTAATCATGCTCGCGCCTAAAATAATCAGCACGACGACATCCAGAATGCGCTCGGTGGCGGCGGTCGCCAGCACAAAGCCGATATTGATCCCGGTGTAGCGAGCCATCAACGTTGAGCGGATGAGTTCCCCGGCCCGCGCTGGCAAGAAGGCATTGCCCAGGTAGCCGGTGTTCACCCCCCAGAAGCCGGTCAACACCCGCACCGGTCGCTCCGCCCGGAGCAAAACCACCCAGCGCAAGCCCCGCGCCATGACCGAGACAAACAACACGCCGAAAGCCACCAGCAAAACCAGCGGATCACCATCAAGCAGTGTGTCGAACATCTCGCCCCAATCCACCCCGCGAAAGGCGAAGAACAACAAGATAACCGCCAGGCCGACCGCGATCAACATCGACCAGCGGTTACTTCGGCGTTTGGGTTGTCCATCCATCCAGGTTCACTTTTCTCTTATACACGCAAGCCGCGTGATTGTATCACAAATTCACCCTGGCAAATCCGCCAGATTTTTGTTATTCTTCGAAGCGCGATGTAGCGATAGAGGCACAGGGCCTCACTACATTGATGCAGTGGTTATGCATCCGGAAACCTAAGCAGAGAAAATGCACTACCAGAAGAACAAAACCCATCATTATGCGGTTTGTCAACGGGTAGAAGGTTGTGGCAGAACCCGATTATTCAGGAGTGGATAACAATGGCAAATCGTACACAAGGCACAGTTAAATGGTTCAGCGCGGAAAAAGGCTACGGCTTTATTTCCCAATCCAACGGCGAAGACCTCTTCGTCCACTATTCGGAAATCCAGGGCAGTGGTTACCGCTCGCTGGATGAAGGCGCAACGGTTGAGTTTGAGATCACCCAGGGCAAGAAGGGCCTGCAAGCCAGTGCCGTAACCCTGGTAGACAACAGCTAACTCACCCCCCATCTTCAACACAACGGCGCACCTTGAACGGTGCGCTGTTTTTGATTCCACATATGATGAAAATAATACGCTTGTCACATTTTACTCATATATGTGGCACCACGCCCGCAGATTAGGGTACAATTTGTCTTGTATGTATTGCATCGTTTAGATCAAATAAGTTTAAGGATAGTACGATGAAAAAGTTTATTAACCACGTCGATGATGTCGTCACCGAGCAGATGAAGGGTATGCTCGCCGCACATCCGGATGCACTTAAAATCAACCTGGATCCAAAATTTATCACCCGTGCCGATGCGCCGGTCGCCGGTAAAGTCGCCGTCGTCTCCGGCGGGGGGAGCGGCCACGAGCCGATGCATGGCGGGTTCGTCGGCATAGGTATGCTGGACGCGGCCTGCCCCGGCGAAGTCTTTACCTCCCCCACCCCAGACCAGATGCACGAAGCGGGCAAAGCGGTAGACAGTGGCTCCGGCGTGTTATTCCTGGTCAAAAATTATACCGGCGACGTGCTGAACTTTGAGACAGCGACCGAAATGCTGGCCGCCGAAGGCATCAAAGTGCAGAGCATCCTGGTGGATGATGACGCCGCCGTTAAAGACAGCCTGTATACCGCCGGGCGGCGCGGTGTGGGTAGCACCGTGTTGATCGAAAAAATCGTCGGCGCGGCGGCAGAAGATGGCTACGACCTGGATAAACTGGCCGACCTGGCCCGCCGGGCCAACATGAACGGGCGGTCTATCGGTGTCGCGTTGACCTCTTGCATCGTGCCTTCCGCTGGTAAGCCGACCTTTAACCTGCCGGAAGACGAATTCGAATTCGGCATCGGCATTCATGGTGAACCGGGCCGCGAACGCTATAAGATGAAATCTGCCGACGAAATCGCCGAGATGATGGTCACAGCCGTCGTCGATGACGGGGCCTACACCCGCACCGTCCGTGAGTGGGACAACGATAACAACGACTGGGTGGAAAAAGAACTGACCGACCCGCCGTTCGCCGCTGGTGATAACGTCATCTGCTTCCTCAACAGCATGGGCGGCACGCCTGTTTCTGAGCTTTACGGATTGTACCCCAAGATGGCCGAATTGATCGAAGCCAAGGGGCTTAAGATCGTGCGTAACCTGATCGGCCCGTACATCACAGCCCTGGAAATGCAGGGCGTCTCCTTGACGCTGATGAAAGTCGATGACGAAATGCTGAAATACTGGGATGCACCGGTCAACACACCGGGCTTACGCTGGGGCGTCTAGGCACCTCGGCAACCACTTATACCCAGTTAACCAACCAGACCCCACCCCGCGTGGGGTCTCTTACACAGAAAGGCGAACACATGCTCAGTAAGGCACACACCATCCAATGGTTACGGCAACTGACCGAAGTCTACAAAGAAAACAAAGAATATCTCACCGATCTTGACTCCGCCATCGGGGACGCCGATCATGGGATTAACCTGGCACGCGGTTTTATCGCGGTGCTGGATAAACTCAAAGGCATGGACGATAAAGACATCGGGACGATGTTCAAGACGACCGGCATCACATTGATTTCCAAAGTGGGTGGGGCCAGCGGCCCGCTCTATGGCACGTTTTTCATGCGGGCGGCGGTACCGGCAGGCTCTACCGACGAACTGGACGACCAGACCGTGCTGGAAGTCCTCAAGGCCGGGGCAGAAGGCATCGTCCAGCGGGGCCGGGCGGAAATCGGCGATAAGACCATGGTCGATGTGTGGTCACCAGCCCTGGAAACGCTGGAAGCAGAACTCAACGACGGCAAAGACCTGAAGGCCGCACTCCGGGCGATGACAGCCCGCGCCGAAGAAGCGATGCAGGCGACGACCCCGCTCCAGGCGCGTAAAGGCCGGGCCAGTTACCTGGGCGAGCGTAGCATCGGGCACCAGGACCCCGGCGCGACCTCCTCCTATCTCATGATTAAGACCCTGAGCGACATTGTCAACGATGATTAGCCTGGTTCTCGTTTCCCATAGTCGCGCCATCGCAGAAGGCACCCGCGATCTCGTCAACCAGATGACGCAAGGTAAGGTTCCCATCGGGATCGCCGGTGGGATCGACGACCCGGATGCCCCACTCGGCACCGATGCAATCTCGGTGAGTGAGGCCATCCAGAAAGTGTATAGCCCGGAAGGCGTGGTCGTGTTGATCGACCTGGGCAGTGCTTTGATGAGTGCCGAGACCGCGCTGGAGATCATCGACCCAGACCAGCGGGAGAACGTCCGCATTTGCCCGGCCCCCTTGATCGAAGGCGCAGTCGCCGCCGGGGTACAGGCCAGTGTGGGCGGCACGCTGGAACAAGTCATCTCAGAGGCCATCAATGCGTACCAGGCCAAGAAAAGCCAATTCCTGGATGCCGAACCCGAATCGGCGGATATTCTGCCAGAGGAAGGGCCCGGCCCGGTGGTTACCCGCCGGGTGACAATCCCGAATCGCCTGGGGTTACACGCCCGCCCGGCGGCGCGTTTCGTCGCAATCGCCAACCGCTACGACGCGACCGTCACAATCCGCAGAGGTGACCGCACCGCAAACGCCAAGAGCATCAACCAGGTGGTGACGCTGGGTGTACAGCAGAACGAAACCATCGAGATCCGCGCCAGTGGTTCATCGGCCAACGCGGTACTGGCCGATCTGCAAACACTCATTGACAACAACCTGGGCGATGACGAGTCCTTGCCCACCACATCACGCCCCGGCACCGCATCCGCGACGGGTGGCATCCCGGCATCGCCCGGTGTCGCGGTCGGCCCGGCCCTGCGCTTTGAGCGCACCACGCCCGATGTGCCAGTCATCACGGTTGATGACCCACAGGCGGAATGGACACGGCTGGAAGGCGTTATCAAGACGGTTGACCGTGAACTGACCAACCGGCTAGAGACACTCCGCGCACGCGGCCAAAATGCAGAGGCCGAGATCTTCGCCGCCCACCAACTGATCTTGAAAGACCCGGAGTTGCTGGAAAACGTCGCCGTCCGTGTGCGCCAGGATGCGCTCAATATCGAGGCGGCCTGGAACCAGGCCATCCAGACGCAAGCCGAGCGTTACCGGCAGGTTAACGACGAATACATCCAGGCGCGGGCAGATGATGTGCAGGATGTGGGGCGGCAGGTCTTGCTTCGGCTGATGAAAATCGACGCCGAGCCAGTGCAGATCGACCACCCGGCGATTATCATCGCGGAGACGCTTTCACCGTCCGATACGGTTGATTTCACGCCGGAGGCCGTGCTTGGCATCCTGACGGCTAAAGGGGGCAACACCAGCCACAGCGCGATTATCGCCCGGTCGCTGGGCATCCCGGCGGTCGTCGGCGTGGGCAATGTGCTAGCCGATGTGCAGACCGGCCAGACCGTCGGGATGGATGGGGCCAACGGTGATTATTGGCTAACCCCGGATGAAGCGACCGTCAGCGACCTGAGACAACAAGCCGCAGATTTCCGTGCGGAGCAAGATCAACTGCGGGAAGCGGCCCGTGAGCCTGCCCAAACAGCAGACGGCCAGCGGGTGATGATCGCGGCGAATATTGGTTCGGCCCGTGATGCCCGCTTGGCTATCGAAGCCGGGGCGGAAGGCGTCGGGTTATTCCGTACCGAGTTGATCTTCAATGACCGCGCCACCCCCCCCACCGAAGATGAACAAGTCGCCATTTACCGCGAAGTCGGCGAAATCATGCAGGATCGCCCGGTGATTATCCGCACGCTTGATATTGGCGGCGACAAGCCGGTATCGTATCTCCCGACACACACCGAAGCCAACCCATTTTTGGGCTGGCGCGGCATCCGGCTGATGCTCGATCACCCGGACGTGTTCAAGACGCAATTACGGGCCATCTTGCGGGCGGCGCAATATGCTGATCTGGCGATCATGTTCCCGATGGTCAGCACGATGGAAGAAGTCCGCTCTGCCCGTAACTTAATCGACACGGCTCGTAATGAACTCCGGCTGGAAGATCAAGCTTATCGCGGCGATATTCCCATCGGCATTATGATCGAAGTACCGGCGGCGGTCGTCATTGCGGATCATCTGGCGCAGATGGTCGATTTCTTCAGCATTGGCACCAACGACCTGACGCAGTACCTCATGGCGGCGGATCGCGGTAATGCGCGGGTGAGTAATCTCGTCGATGCGTTGAACCCGGCTGTTCTACGGCTCATCAAGCAGGCCATAGACGCGGCCCACCGGGCCGGCATCCCGGCGTATATGTGCGGCGAACTGGCGGGGAATCCGCTGGCCGCGCCGTTGCTGGTCGGCATGGGGCTGGACGAACTGAGCATGGGGGCCGCCGCCATCCCGTCGATGAAGGCACGGATCGCCACGCTAAAGATGGCCGATGCCCAGGCCATCGTCGATAAGGCCCTGCACCAACCATCGGCCCAGGCCGTACAAAGCTTACTTTCTAGGCTGAACAAGCAATAGACAACAAACCCACACGGTGATGGGTCTTACTGGCTCATCACCCTTGCTTCTGTAGATGAAAGATGCCCCAGTTCAGCCAGCCCTTCTGGCCGCCGGTAACCCAATGACGCAAGCCACGCTTCATAAATCAGGGTTATCCAGCGGAACATTTATAAGACTCTAACCAGCATTGGTGGTTGTGGCAACACAAAATCAAGCATGTTAGGCTTTCTCAAGCTCAATATTATGAAAAATCACAAACAGGCTTAATCTGATTACAAAGTCTCCCAGGCCATGATTAAAGAAACTTTGATGTGACTGTGGCATGCTAGTGCTGTTTTCAATCATTAAGAAAGTACTCCCGTGCTACAGACGCAAAAATCAACTGGCTTCATCCTGACACGGGCAAACCTGACCTGGTTACCAATCATCACGCTCTGGGTTGTATTCATCGGGTTGTTGTATTATTTCATCCGGAGTTCACCCTTCGGCTTGAAAGCTTTCGAAGTGTACTTCGTAGCCGCGGATAACCTGTTCAACGGCATCGAGATGATCTACCAGGGGACCAACGGCTGGATTTATCTGTACCCACCGTTACTGGGGCAGATGCTTATGCCGTTAACGATCTTCATGGAATATCAAGCGGCTTCAAATTTCTGGTTAAGCCTGAACATCGCGCTCTTGCTGATCACATTATTCGTCATGCAACGGTATGCGCCGTTCCGCTGGTCGCGCTGGTTGTGGGTGTTGCCGGTGGTCTTTCTGCCGGTATGGCAGGCGATGTATATCGGGCAAATTACAATCATTATGCTGGTCCTGCTCACCTGGATATGGGTAGCGGTACGCCAGGGCCACAATCGGCTGGCCGGGTTCTTGCTGGCAACAGCCGCGTGGATCAAGGTTTTCCCGGGTGTGCTAGTGGTTTATTTCATTTATAAGCGGAATTGGCAACTCTTGATCGGGGCCATTGGCGGCGGGCTTTTGTTGCTCCTGGTTCAGGTCCTTCTTTCCGGCCCACAGACGATCATCTCGTTCTTTGAGGTACTTTATGCCCTCTTCAGCCAGGGCCAACCCAGCGCAACCTATGAGAACTTATCCATCTTCGGCTTTGCGTCACGGTTGTTTCAAGAAAATCATCATGTGCATCCGCTATGGCGGAGCGATACCCTGTTCATGCTCACCCGCTGGGGGTTGACCGGTGGCATCATCATACTGACCATGCTGACTGTCTATTTTTCCACCAGGCGAAGCCGGCACCACGCCCTTTCCTGGCGGTTTGACCTGGAATATGGGATGGTCATCCTCACGATTTTATTGCTGGGGTCTACCTTATGGATCTCTGGCTTGCCGCCATTGGTTCTCATCAGCTTGTTGATTATTCGGCATCGTCGCCACCAGCAGATGCGCCGTGTCCGGTTCTTGTGGTGGCTTGCCTTCGGCCTGATTATGATCCACCAGCCGATCATCGTGCTGACGACCTTGTTCAACCTAGAAGTCAACGCGACGATATTATCCGTTGGTTTCTTCGGCCTGATGATGGCCTGGGGGCTGATGGCCTGGTTGCTGATCTTCGAACCAGAACCCACCCTGGGCTACAATCCGGATTAAGATGATAGATTCTGCCGCATTACGACTGAGCGCGGCGGCGTCAACACACGATCCAGCCGCAGGTGATAATTCGTCCGTTTGAACACCTGCTTGAAGCGATTGTTCATGATCACCGCTTGGTTATAAAAGCCCTCTAACTGTGACAGCACATTTTCCCAGGTGCGCGTCTCAACAACCTGACGGGCTTGCCAGCGCATTTGTCGAAGCAGAGCGGGGTTGTCTCGCAGGGTATCAACCGCCGCCGCAAACGCTTGCGCGTCTGGCTCGACGATAAAGCCGGTCTCCCCTTCCAATACCAGATCGGGTGCCCCGCCCTGGTTAATGACGATAGTCGGCAAGGCCGATGCCATCGCCTCTTGGATCACCTGACCGAACGTCTCATTCGGCCCGGTAAATACGAAGACATCGGCACTGGCGAAGGCCGACGATAGATCTTGCCCGAACAGGTAACCGGTGAAGTGTGTATCTGTTCCTTCGAAAAGTTGCTCCAACCCTTCGCGTTCACCGCCATCGCCCACGATAGTTAAGGCAACCCCCGGCCTCCGGGCGACTTCCAACAACAGGTCGATCCTCTTTTCAGTCGCCAGGCGACCGACGTAAAGACACACCAACGAATCTGGATTACGCCCGTTAAGCAGACGATCTCGCCATGCATCACTGGCGTGATCCGGCGAAAACCGTTCACAATTCACCCCACGCCCCCACTGACGCAGACGCTTATACCCCTGGTAAACCAGCTCATCATGTATGGTCTGTGAGGGCACCAGCGTTAGATGACAGCCGTTGTGGATATAACGTAACCAGTTCCGGATCACATAACTTGCAATCCGGCCTAGTAAGATCTTCAGGTAGACTTTCGCGTATCCGGGGAGGTCGGTCTGGTAATTTGCCACCACTGGCACATTCATAAACCGTCCATTCGCCATGCCACTGACGGACATCAACGCCGGGCTGAAGAGATGAATCAGATCCGGCTTGAATTGATGTAACTCACGCGCAATGTGTAAGTTTGGCAATGCCATTCGTGTTTCTGGCACACCCGGCACCCCCAGGGAGCGTAACGGGATAACCCGCACGCCATCGACCATCAACGGAGAAATATCCGGCGCAAACACCAGCACTTCCCGCCCGGTTTCCTTGAGATACTTCAGCGTGAGATAAGCCGTTTTCGAGACTCCATCCACCTTGGGCAAGAACGACTCGGTAATCAGTGCCACCCGCTGGATAGGCGCGTGCCCTACCCCTGGAACCGGCAACTTCAGATTGACTTCTTGACCAAAAACTCGTTCGATTCGTTGTGGGTCGAATGTCTCAAATAATTCCAATAGTCTATGAGCGGCCATGCCTTACCTTCCACACTTGTTTGATGCCTAAGAATTGCCTGACGGAGCGACTCACTGGTCTTGCCGGGGAAATGTGTCACACTGCGGCCAATCGCCCCCAGGGTATGCGCGTCGCTGTTGCCAACCCCCGGCAAACCAGCCTGATTTGCCAGATAGCGGGCCAACAAATTTAACCCAGGGAACAAAATACCAGCGTTATGAACTTCGATAGCATCGAAGCCAACATCGGCTAAAGATTGCGGGTTCCGTAAATAATTCAGGATGATGTGCCGAATGCGATCCACGTAAAAATGGCAAGGATGTGCCAGGATCGCCACACCGCCCTGCTCATGGATGGCTTGCACCGTTTCCGCAAAGCTCATACGCGGCGGGATTGGTTCCAGCACCCATAGGCCCAGGACGTGCCCGTGTGCCGTCGTGATCTCAACACCAGGGATAATATCGAATGAGTAAAGATGCTGGTGCTCATAGGCCCAGCAAGAGGCATCCAACCGATCATGATCGGTGATGGCGATCACGTCCAGCGTTTGTTGCACTTGTACATGATCCAAAACTTCTAAGACGGTCGCAACACCATCACTGGCCGATGTATGGATATGAAGGTCTGCGGAACCAATAGACGCCATGCCTGCTCCTTACACGATACCAATCGACTATGGAGTATAAGGAGCGCGTGATAAGCAATTGCCAACATCAAATTAAAAGTTTAATTTTGTTGTTTAATCAATTTTATTGTCAAATTATAACATTGTGTAACATCTTTAAATTCTCATTTCAATGTGGTTAAGTACACGATGTAAACCAGTACCCGCAGGGCGCGTTTTTCAAAGGCCGCCGTGTAAACCGGGTTATAATATCGCTTAATCAGCCAGCGAAAGACATTAAATCGTAAGATCAGATTGATTAAATTATGGTCGGGTTCGGCCAAGACTTGAGGTAACGGTTGGCTTGCATCAGGCCGGCGAAGGCCGGATAAATACAGCGAATGCCAGACCCCGTTGGTCGTATATTCGCCACCTTTTAAGCAGGGGTAGAAATTTGCGCGGGCCGCTTCTGAAAACAAATTGTCGAATTGCTCTTGCGTGTATTGCGGCTCTAACCCGACACCCTGAGCGTAACTGACGACAAATGCCGGTACGTCGAAGGCATGGTCGGCAATGGTCTGCTCGACGTAACGGTTGTTCTTTTTGCCATCACGAGTCGGTAGCGCGTGGTTCTCAAATAGCACGTAATCTTGCACCGCCGCCATACGGGTCATATCCAGCCCATAAGTATCGTGGGCGTCAAACTTAGGATCATAAAAGTTTGTGCCGAATTCCATACCACCCGCGTGGACGACCGCCGCCACCTGAGAGACAAACGCCACGTTTGAATCCACCCGGAAGGCCAGATAACGTTGCGTCAACGCCGGGTCGGCTTCAAAATCAAGCGGTATATGGCACCCGGTCGCCTGGTAAAAGGCTTGCTGAGCCACCGCAGAGGCATCGCCACAAAAGACAAACGGCGGTATATCCGCTGGCAGGGGGATACCTAACTGCCCCTGCTGGATGTTATCCATGAAGATGCCGTCAAACCCCAGGCCATACGTCTTACGAACTTTATCCAGGATGTAATCAATAAATGCGGGATGATGAATCGAGACGACGCGCCGCCCACGATAGTAGGTAATGTAGCGTCCACGTTCGTCACGTGCCCACCAATCACGGTCTGGGAAGTCCGCATATACCAGGTTCGGCCCCTGAAGATAAGCATGAACACGTAAACCCAGGGCTTTCATGTCATCTAGCCGGCGTAATATAAACGCATGATCTTCGGCTTCGACCGCCGGGCTAAACCCCCACGAATATGATACCCAGATGTCTGTGAGACCAAATAAATCTTGTGCTTGTGCCAGATAATCTCGATCATAACAGGTCATCAGGCTATCATAATCATGACGCGCATTGAAGTATTTTATGTTGTTCATGCGGATGGTGCCTGGCCCACCCCAATGATACAGCCCAACCCGGTCTAACATGAGATTCCTTTAGAACTATAACTGTTGTAATGATTGTTTATCATCAACAAGTGGATTTATCTCGATATTATCCTGTGGTTAAGTCTATGAGGACATTTGGTTAAACCAGGCCGCACCAGAACGTCATGGACAAGCCGGGATTCTTCGCTATAGTAGGCGAAATATACCGACAAATGGTCGATTTTATGGCTCGCACATGGCTTGTGATCAGCTTTTATGGCGTGCTGGCCCTGCTGGCAATTTACATGCCACTCTTTCACCTGGAAACGCATGTGCCCGGTGCGCCCACCACCGATTATTATCACTTTCACTGGAACTTCTGGTGGATTCGGCACGCGATAAGCGATGGCCTGCCCATCTATGAAACAAGCTACGTCTTCTATCCGTTTAACAACAATCTAGCATTCCACACGCTGACTCCGTTCTGGTTCCCGCTGTGGGCTGTGCTGGAACCACTCACCGGCACCGTCCCGGCCATGACGGGCATTTTCTGGGCGGCCTTCACGCTCAACGGGGTGTTATTTTATGCCCTGCTGGATGAAGAAGGAGTGACACCGGGGTTGGCCCTGGTCGGCGGGGCGATGCTGGCCCTCAGCCCGGTCATGTTCAACGCGCTGTATTGGACCAACATCAACCTGATGAACTGGTTCTGGATTCCAGTGATTCTGCTGGTGTGGCGGCGGATCGCCCGGACAGGTGCGATCATCTGGGCGTTGGCCCTGGCGGTCACGTTCTGGGCGATGATCCTCAGCGACTTGCAGTATCCGTTATTTGCCGCGTTGATCGTGGTGCCGTATGGCCTGTGGACGTTGTGGCGGGCCGGTCGCCGTTGGCTGAACTTGACCGCGCTGGCGGGTGTCGCCGTCGGTGGCGGGCTGATCTTGCTGTGGTTGGTCGGGCCACTCCCGGCGATCTTGCGTTATGATACCGGCGAACTGGTGATGACACCGGCGGAACGGGCAATCGCTGTTTACTTCCCGGATGGCTACCTGTGGCACGCACCCGCCGGGGAGGGTGTGGTGACGTTCGGCGGGCTTTTGTTGCCACTCGTGGCCGGCGCGTTGATCTTGTGGGTGTGGCGCGGGTCTAGCCTGCCGACAGACCGCGCCACGTTCTCGCCGCCGGTTGGATTCTGGCTGTTGCTGACTCTTCTGCCGGTCTGGTTGGCGGCGGGGCCACAACTGCCCCTGCTTTACGATGGCTTGCATCAGCTATTCGGCGGGATCTTCCGCTACCCGGAACGCTTCGTGGCCGTCGCAACGATTCCGGATGTGTTATTCGCCGGGCGGGCCTTAACGCCTTTCGTGGGCCGGTCTTTAGGCAGGCGGTTGGGCGTCACAGTGGGCTTACTGCTGGCATTGCTGGGCCTGGGCCGGGTCTTGCATCCGCTGGATTTACAACCACTGCCCCCGGCGTATGACTTCTACGCGATGATGGGCGACGAACCGTATGATTATGTGGTGCTGGAAGTGCCGACCGGGGCTTCCAGTGGCGAAGGCATCGTCGGGGTGCCGGATTACTCCGCCTTGCAATTCTACGGCATCGCACACGGCAAGCGCATGGTCAATGGGCATCTCTCGCGGGTGGATGTCACCCATTACTGGTACATGCGGACGGATGATCCGCTGTTTGCATGGCTCGGCCAAAGACGTTTTCTGGAACCGGATCAAGTCGCGCCGCGTCTGGCACAGGTCATCCGCGATTATCCAGTCGGGTACATCGTCATTCACACCAACCTGATCGAACGCTACACCAGCCGCGCCACCGTCGATGAAGTGATCGGTTACCTGAACAGTCTGCCGGATCTGCTATGCCCGCCGCTGGTAGAAGGGGCGGCAGTCGTCTATCGAACCACCTGGCACCCGGCAGGATGCCAGCCACGCACCCCTCCGCAGGCCGAACCGGGCCTTTATCAACTTGACTTAGGGCAGGCCGGGGATGTGCGTTATCTCGGTTGGGGCTGGCACTTCGCAGAGCAGATTGTGCCGGGACTGACCGCCCGGTGGATGGGTGCCCCGCACGCCACCGATTCCGATGCGACGGTCGCCCGTGTTTATGTCGATCTACCGGCGGGGGCTTATGCGTTGACGCTCAACGCGCAGGCTTTCGGCGATGACCGCACCGTGTCGATCACGGTCAACGGGCAACAGTTGGCAGAGATCACGATACCAGCCGCCGCGTTGACTCCGGTCACGCTTTCGATCCCGGCAGAGGTGATCGGTGACGGTGACACCATCACGCTGGAATTAAACGCGCCGGCCCCCACCACCCCGCCCGGCTCAGACCGCGCCCTCTCTATCCTGGTCGATGCGATCACCTGGCGACAACAGGACACATCCCGCCCATAATTCCCCTCTTACATATCAGGAAATTACTCACTTCGCTGTCATATGCCATGTGTGACACATGTCACTACACCCTGCTCTCACCTTATTTTAAGATTGAAGCAGTCATGTAAAATTTAATCGACGAGGGATGATATGGAAACCGTTGACATCGCAAGGTTGCAGTTTGCGGCTACGACCTTGTTCCATTATATTTTCGTTCCCCTGACAATCGGCCTATCGCTGATGGTCGCCATGATGCAGACGCAGTACGTGCGTACTGGCGACGAGAATTACAAGCGGATGACCAAATTCTGGGGCAAGTTATTTCTCATCAATTTTGCGATGGGTGTTGTAACCGGGATCGTGCAAGAATTCCAGTTTGGGATGGCATGGTCAGAGTATTCGCGTTTCGTCGGTGACGTTTTCGGTGCGCCGCTGGCAATCGAAGCCTTGATGGCATTTTTCATCGAAAGTACCTTCATCGGCCTGTGGATCTTCGGCTGGGATAGGTTGCCTCAGCGCGTCCACCTGGCTAGCATCTGGATGGTGGCAATGGCAAGCACACTTTCCAGCTTGTGGATTTTGATCGCCAATAGTTGGATGCAGAATCCGGTCGGTTACGAGATCGTCGATGGCCGCGCCCAGATGAACGACTTCGGGGCTGTCATCAGCAACCCTAATGTGGTGCTACAATTCCCGCATGTGATCTTCGGCGCGTTCGCTACGGGCGGCTTTTTCGTCATCGCCATCAGCGCGTATCGCCTGCTCCGGGTGGAAAAAGGCACCGATGAGCATCTGATGTTCTCGCGCTCTATGAAGTTCGGCCTGGTCTTCGGGCTGGCGTCAGTCATCGTGACGATGGCAGTCGGTCACTTGCAAGGTCAGTTCATGGTGGAAAAACAACCGATGAAATTAGCGGCGGCAGAGGGCCTGTGGGAAAGTGAAGACCCGGCGGCCTTGTCCTTCTTCCAGATCGGTGACGAAAACAACCGCGAAGCGATCTTCGACATTCGCATCCCGTCGTTGCTCAGTTTCATGACTTACGACGAATTCGACGGTGTGGTACCGGGCATGAACGACCTCAACGAACAGTATCAACAACAATATGCCGACATCTACGGCCCGGATGCCAATTACATCCCGCCGATGATCTGGATGATCTACTGGAGCTTCCGCGCAATGGTCGGCTTCGGCGGCATCATGAGCCTGTTAGCACTCTACGGCATTTACCAGTGGTGGCGGGGCCGGCTGGAAAATAACCGTATCTTCCTGGTCATCCTACCCTTTACGATTGCCCTGCCGTACATCGCCAACGCGACCGGCTGGATGCTCACCGAACTGGGACGCCAACCCTGGATCGTGCAGGGCCTGATGCGGACGGAAGAGGGGATTTCCCCTAACCTGACGACCAGTGACCTGTGGATTTCACTCATCGGGTTCACGCTGGTATACGGTTTGCTGTCATTGGCGAATTTCTATCTGCTGTGGAAGTACGCCAGCACGGGCCGGGTGCAAAACGACGACATCGTGCCGCTACCGCAACCCCAACCGGATGACTTGCAACTTGAGAACGCCTACTAGGAGGATATGATGTCTCTGGATCTTAACATTATCTGGTTTATACTGGTAGCCGTCCTCTTCATCGGGTTCTTCTTCCTGGAAGGCTTTGACTACGGCGTGGGGATCTTGCTCCCATTTGTCGCCAAAGACGATAACGAACGGCGGCAGGTGATTAACACCATTGGCCCGCACTGGGATGGTAATGAGGTATGGCTCTTGACGGCTGGCGGCGCGATCTTCGCGGCCTTCCCGAATTGGTATGCGACACTCTTTAGCGGCTTTTACCTGGCTCTGTTCCTGATCTTGATCGCATTGATCTTGCGCGGCGTCGCGTTCGAATTCCGCAGTAAGGACGATAACCCGACCTGGCGTAAGGGTTGGGATTATGCGCTGTTCTTCGGCAGTGTGTTGCCGGCCTTGCTGTGGGGTGTGGCCTTCGCCAATATCGTGCGGGGCGTGCCGATCAACGCGGACATGACGTTCACCGGTAACCTGTTCACCTTGCTGAATCCGTATAGCTTGTTGGGTGGGCTGGTCACGCTGACGCTCTTCATCCTGCACGGCGCGATGTTCCTTAGCTTGAAGACCGAAGGCCCGATCCTGGATCGCGTCAAGATGGTGGTTAAGCTAGCCTGGTTGCCGGTGGTGGGCCTGGTGCTGGCCTTTGTCGCCTTTAGCGCACCGGAGACCGATCTGTTCGATGGCTTTAACCTGGTGCAGGGCCTGGGCCTGGGTGCGGCAGTGGCCGCGCTTCTGTTCACCGGCTGGACGATCCGCCAGCAGAAATACGGCCTGGGTTTCGTGGGCACCGGCGTCACCGTCGTCGCCATCGTCGTCTTGCTCTTCGCCAGCCTGTACCCGCGTGTGATGCCGTCGTCGTTAGGTGCGGAATTCGACCTGACGATCTACAATGCATCATCCAGCGAATACACCTTGCAAGTCATGACGGTCATCGCGCTGATATTTGTGCCGATTGTCCTGCTGTATCAAGGTTGGACGTACTGGGTATTCCGTCAGCGCATCACCGGAGATAGCCACCTGGAATACTAAGTCGTACAGACATTAATCAAGGCGGGTTGCCCTGGGTGACCCGCCTTTTTGCTTTATCACGGTCATCCACCCGCGCTAGATGCCTCATCTAACAGCCAGACCGCTTTATGATCTGCCGCAAATTGTTCGAACGTGATCGGCGCACGCCCCAGGATAGCCGCCACATCATCGGTCACCTGCCGGGCATTGCCAAACCGCGTGATGGTATAGAGTGCGGTCATCACCAACGTCATCATCAACGGGCGACCAGCCGCCATTTGTTGCCGCACGAACGAAAACACCGAAGGCCGTGTGTAGTGGATCGGACGGTTGAGCGTGCGGGTGAGTACCTGGGCCACAGCATGATAATCCAGCGCATCTGGCCCGGTGAGGGTGTACTTCTGGTTGGCGTGGCCGTCTTCGCTCAGGGCGCGGGCCGCCACTGCGGCGATATCACGCGCATCAATGAAGCTGGTCTTTGCATCCCCCACGGGGAGCGCGATCTCATTTCGGGTGCGGATTTCCTCACGGTGAGTCGTCGTCAGGTTTTGCATGAAGAAACTTGCCCGTAAAAAAGTGTAATCAACACCAGTTTCCAGGATCAACTGCTCGATCTTGTAGTGCGGTACGACCCGATTCTGCTCGACGCCCTGGATGGATAAGAAGACGATCTGCTGAACCCCGGCCCCAACTGCCGCCCATACCGCCGGTGCAATATCTCGTTGCACGTTAGATAATGCCGGGGGCCGCACCAGAAACATCCGCTCTACCCCGGCGAACGTTGCCCGGTATGTGGCAGGATCAAGAAAGTCGAATCGTACAATCTCAACATCATCCCCGAATGTCTCGCGGGCATGTTCCACATCGTAGGCCCCCACCCGTAACGGGATCCCTTGCTGAACAAGCTGGCGTACAACCTCCGTCCCGACGTTACCCGGCGCACCCGTCACTAAAATTGTCATCACACTTACCTTTGTTTTAATCGTCTGTTTGACCTAATTATAACGACTAGTCTATATACTGGAAAGTGACAATTGTCAGTTTTCGAGTCAATTGGTCCAATAAAAATCAGCCGGGATGTGATCCCGACTGACATGCTTTGCTAATTTGGTTCGTCTAAACGTGTTTTAGTCTGATTTGACGACCGAAGTCATCCACTCATCAACCTGACGCTCGGCCTCGTCTTTGGCTACGCCGTAGCGTTCCTGGATTTTACCGACCAGTTGACGCCGCTCGCCTTTCATCTCGGCTACGTCGTCCTCAGTCAGTTCGCCCCATTTTTCCTGCACCTGGCCGGAAAATTGCTTCCAATTGCCTTTAACTTGATCCCAAAGCCCTGCCATCTGATTATCTCTCCTTGTTGCTTTATTTTGTCATCATACTTACTATATCGCGGTGACAAGTAGAACGAATGCATCAAATGGCCGGTATCCGATGACCGAATGACGGATTCAATCTCCCCCATATGGAGCATGTCGGCAAGCTAACCCAGACATATAATTATGTAAAAGCATTAAACCTCCGGGGAATCGTTTGCCCAATTCGTCATCAGAAGATCAACCAAACCGCAACCGCACAGTCATCCTAGCGGCTGGAATTCTGGCCGTCATCCTATTGTCTGTGGTCGTTGTGCTGGCCCCGGTCGTCATTCCGTTGACGTTCATGATCGCGCTATTTGCGGTCTACTTGCGAAGCCTGGGAACCCCCCTGGCCGACATCATACCGGGGATAGTTCCACGCTATGCGACGGTGGTCGTCGCGGCCATCACCTTCAGCACGTTGATCGGTTTCGGCGTGCTGGCTGGCCCACAGATTTCCAATGAAATGGATGCACTCAACGAGACGATCCCGCAGGCGTTGACGAGTGTCGAGCAGGAATTACGCCAATATGGATGGGGCGATCAATTGATCGAAAGCCTGTCTCAAGTAGATACCGGTGTAGGGAGCATCGACATTTTCTCACAGTTGAGCGGGGTCGTCTCTTCCACACTCAGCGCGTTGACCAACATCTCAATCGTGATCGTCGGGGGTATGTATGTCGCGTTCGAACCGGCATTTTATACCAACAATCTGATTCGGCTGGTGCCAAGCAGGAGTCGGGATCGAGCCAGCGAAATCCTGGATGAGCTATATGATATTCTACGGCGCTGGTTAGTTGCGCGGTTGATTTCAATGCTGGTCGTCGGCCTGCTAACGTTCATCGGGTTGACGCTGATTAACATGCCACTGGCGTTGATTCTGGCGATTATCGCGGCATTGCTGTCATTTATCCCCAATATCGGGCCGATTCTATCGGTGGTGCCGGCGGTATTAGTCGGGTTGACGATCAGCCCGGCCCAGGGTGCGCTGGCGATCATCGTCTATACAGTCGTCCAACTGGCCGAAAATTACCTCATCACACCCTTCGTAGAGCGCAACACGGTTTATTTGCCACCGGCGGCAACCATGGTGATGCAGGTCATCATGACGTTGACATTCGGGTGGTTCGGCCTGTTTATCGCGGCTCCGTTCCTGGCGGCGTTGATTGTCCTGGTGAAGTGTTTATACATCGAAGACATTCTGGGTGATGACCTGGGGCGCATCGGCGCGGGCTGAGGCTTAACTCGGCCCGGCACGGCGGAAGTCCTGGTCGTCTTTGCGGCCCGGTGTATCGCCTGTAACACGCCGGTAACGGCCATCACGCATGATGCGCCCATTCACCGGTGAGTTCAAATTCCCCCCGCTGAATTGATCCAGATCATAATAGGGTCCATAAGAGGGTGACTCGTTCCGTTTGATCTCGTTGATCGACGTAATCTGCTCCGGGTCGATCTCCGGGCGGAAGTTCCAACGCTGGCGGATTGGCCCGTGTGGTTCGGGGTCTGATCGGGTTTGGGGCGGGGACTGTGTTGGGGTGACGACATCATGAGTCTTGCGATAAACGACTGCGAAAAACGCCCCACCGCCTAACACCAGGAGTGTCAAGCCGAAGGCCAACAACAACGGTATCAAATCTGACATAATCGCCTCTCGTTTTCGTGTGATAATCAGCATTTAGCCTGTGATATAGCTATCATAAGCCAGGCCCAGCGCGGGCACATCCCCCAATTGGGTAGGCTCGCCTGCCAGCTTCTGTCCCTTTTCCATCACAACACCAGCCGCATCGGACGAATCAAAAACCGGGTGGATCAATCAACCAGATCCACCCGGCGGGATGTTTTAACTTCGGTTACGAGGTGATTTAACCCTCGTCGCCTTCCATTTGCATATCCATGCCCGCGCTCGCCAGTTCGAGTTCTTCGTTGGCGAATTCGGTCAGTTCAGCCAGGATTTCTTCCACCGTGCGGTCGTCGTCACCGGTGACCAGGGCGGTCATCATGATTTCAACTTCGTCACGGACGGGATCGTAGCCCGGAACCGGCGGCTCGGTGCGGCCAAATTCCAGCAGGCTGAAAGCGGCTTCGTAGGCCGGGTTGGCCGCGAAGTAATCGGTCAGGCCGTCGGCGACGCTCTCACGAACCGGGAAGTAGTTGGAGGCTTGCGCCCATTGCGCCTGGACTTCCGGCGCGGTGTAGAACTTCACGAACAGCCAGGCCGCCAGTTCTTCTACCGGCGTGCCGACCGGGATGCTGACGGAAGCACCGTAAATGTTCTGCACCGGGGTTTCGGTGATGTGCGGTACAGCGGCCACGCTCCACTCGAAGCCCGCGCCGTCTTCCACCGCACCACGGTAGAACGGCAGGCCGGAGCTAGAGCCAATGGTAAACAGCGTGGTGCCCGCGCCGAAGTTGGCCTGGTCACCGAAACGCTCGAACACCAGGTCGGCACAACCGTCTTCAAACAGACCACGCAGGAAGGTCATGGCTTCCACCGCGGCGTCGCTGTCGTAGCTGTATTGGCCGGCGTCATAGTCAAAGACATCGCCACCGAAACCAAACGTCCAGCTCGCAAAGCGGCTGGCGTCACTGCTCAGTTGGTAACCAAGCGGGTTGTTGGCACCGGTCGCCCCGCTGAAGGGGTTCGCCACAGCGGCGCAAGCGGCCTGACGGAATTGATCCGGCGTCTGCGGCGGGCCGTCGAAGTCGATAGCACCGGCGTCGCTCAGTTCATTCAGCCAGTCGATGTTGTAGTACATCACTTCCATAGAGCGGTTGGGCGGGAAGCCGAGACGCTCACCACCGAAGGTCGGGAACACATCGGCGTTGTAGAACGCATCGAAGAAGTCGTCACGACCGGCTTCGTCAATGCCCCATTGCTCGCTCATCAAGAGCGGCTCAATGTTGATGACGCCATCGACCACTTCATAGGTCGCGGCCTGGTTCTGGTAAGCAACCACCAGGTCCGGCAGGCCTTCGCCACCACCGGCCAGCGCGGTCGTCACTTTGGTGAAGATGTCGCCGTAGCCGCCCTGGTTGGAGGCATCTACCGTGATGCCATACGGGTTGTATTCACGGGCTACATCACGCAGGCTTTCGACAATTTCCAGCAGACGCTCACGCTCCGCTTCGTCGTCACCACCGTAGCCGATGGTTTCCAACACGTCCTCGGCGGCGATGTCGGGGTTGTTGAACACGGCAACGATGGCTTCGAGCTGAGTCTCCCGGAAGCCGCTGTGCTGGTGCCAGAATTCAACAGTGGTGCCGTCGAGCTGGTCGGCTGAGATACTCTCGTAATCCCGCTCATCTTCTTGAGCGAAAGACGGAGCGATTGCCAGGGCGAGAACCGCCACGAGCAGGGTGAAGACAATGGTTATTCTCTTCATTATGCAACTTTCCTCCATAAAAATCGAACACAATCAATATTGAGGTGCAAGCGTGATTATTTATCACTCCCTCAAAAAAAGTGAGGCAAAATGCCCCACATTTTCACAAGATCAATTAGCCTTTCAAGCCGGTCGTGGCGATGCCTTCCGTAAACGTCTTCTGCGTTAAGAAGTAGAGCACGACCATCGGTAAAATCGTGATGAATGCACCGGCAGTCAGCAGATGGGTCTGCGTGCCAGCTTCATCACTAAAGGCTTGCAGACCATAAGAGATCGGTCGCCATGCTTCCGGGTCTGTGGTGACCAGTAACGGCCACAACAGCGAATTCCAGGAGCCGATGAACGTCAATAAGACGACCGTCAGGATCGGTGCCCGGCTGATCGGGATCACGATCTGCAAAAGAAAGCGCAGGTGCCCGGCCCCGTCGATGCGGGCCGCTTCCCACAATTCATTGGGAATTTGCATAAAGAATTGCCTGAGCAAGAAGATACTAAACGCACTCCCCATAAATGGCACAGACAGCGCGGGTAAGGTATCCATCCAGTTAAAGCGGCCACTCATGCCGAATTCAAAAAACGGGAAGCTCGATTGCGTCACCGGGATTTCGAAGATCTGCCCGTTAATCGTCAGGAAATTGGGGATCATCACCACGATTTCCGGCACCATCAGCGTCGCCAATAACAAGGTAAAGAGCAAGCTACTGCCGAAGAACTTGATCCGGGCGAAAGCATAGGCCGACAGGATGGAAACGACCAGCAAACCGCCAATCGTGGTGATGGCGATAATCACACTGTTGAAGAAGTAGAGGTTAAACTTAGCAGTCTGCCAGGCTTCGTAATAATTGCAAACCTGGAGTTCCCCCGGCACCCACGTCCGGTTGATCGTCTCGCCCAACGTCATAAACGAGGTCGAGATCATCCACAAAAACGGGATGATGGCGACAAAGGCGAAGAACGTCAGCACGATGTAAAGCACAATCGTCCCAGTCGGGATGCGCGACCGCACTTGTTTGGGTTGTACGCCCGCCGTCAGGTCATCGGCCCCGGTCTTCCGTTGTTGCAGGTTCACCTGTGCCCGCGAGACGATCACCTGACCGAGAATCCCGCCGGAAGCCAACGCCCCCAACCAGTAGATCGCGCTTAATTCCAGCGTGAACTGGCACGCCTGCCCATAAATCGAGAGATGATAGAAGATCGCGTTCAGGCCGACAATCGCCGCACCATACGACGTCCACCGGCTGAGGTTGGGGTTGTATAACCCTAGCCCGCCAAAAATCATCGCGGAGACCGCAATCATCACGACGTTGATGTTGAACCCCAGGTCTGTATCCGCCAACCACAGGTAGCCGGCCGTCATCAACAGGACGACACCACACGCAATCGTGAAAAGATCTGCAAACGCCGCCTGATTACGCGGAAATGGCACCCGCTTATCACCGATCATGCTAGCCATAGAACACCCGCTTTTCAAAGACATTCCGTTGCAGTTGAGTCAAAATCAAGATGGCGATAAACAACACAATCGCCTGGGCGGCGGCTTCGCCATACTTGGTCTCTTTCTGGAAGGTGTCATAAATCACCAGCCCGGCAGTATCGAGCGTCGTCCCGGCGGCGGCGTTTCGCATCACGAATAATGTATTGAATGCCTGGAACGTGCCGATAAAACCGAGCAATGACAGATAGAACGTAATCGGCGAAAGAAGCGGTAACGTAATATACCGGAACAAGTGCCACTGGCTGGCCCCGTCCACCTTAGCCGCTTCGTATAAATCGTTCGGGATGCCGCCCAACCCGGCCAGGAAGATTACCGCGTTGTAACCGACATACGTCCAGATGCCCAGGATAATCACCGAGACCAACGCCATGCTTGGCCCGGCGATGAAGCCGTTTAGATCGAAGCCGAAGATCACATTGAGGAAGCGGTCACTCTCGTTCACCCAACCGAAGGTCTCACTGCCGATAGAATCCAGGAAGCTATTCATCAAAGAGGTGTTACCGCCGTTGAAGATGCGCCCAAACACCACCGCAGAGGCGACGGCGGGCGTCACATATGGCAGGAAGAACACCACCCGGTACCATTGCTTGCCGCGTATGTTCTGGAACAGCACATAGGCCAGCAACAACCCCAGGAATAACTGCAACGGGATGCTCCCGAAGGCATAATAAACAGTGATCTCTAACCCGGCCAGGAAGTCTTGATCGCGCCGGCGCAGGCTACCAAGCATCTCGTTCCACCCATAAGAGATGGCCGCCAGGCTAATGGTGAGGATTGCCAGCGCGACCAGCCACCGGGCGAAGGCGCGGCGGGTATCCGGCTTGAAGGCATCCGTCCAGAAGCGATAAGCCGCCAACAACAACAAAAACCCGATGTAGAACAATACAATGGCAGACCATTCTACGTTTTCGAAGACTGCCGCCACACTCATAAAGGCGACATCCCAGATGGTGTTGGCGTAGACCTGGATTAACGCACCGTTGGGCTGGCGTATTTCCACGCCGAACAACGTCAGCAAGAGGAAAATCGCCAGCATCAAGAAGACGAAGCCCCGTAGCTTGAACGAACCGGGCCTATCCCCCAGCACATAAACACTGAACAACACACCCAACCCGCCGAGCAAGATCAACATGGCGTAAGTGCTGAGGAGCAATTGCGCCCAGGTGAGGCTGTATCCAAATAAAAACGCGCCAACTGCAACCCCGATGGCGATAATCATGTTTGCCATCAACACCAGGCCGATGATGCGCAAGGAGATCATCACGAATTGCTCAATACGCCGTGTGACCGCCATCCCCATCAACCGCTCGTTATCCTGGATGAAGAGCAAATAAACACCCAGCAAGAGCAAAGTGCCCAGATACAGCACGATCAGCGCGTTGATCGTCAGATTATTCAACAAGATGAGTGTGCCAGCGGTGGCCGTCAACAACGAGATCAACGCCCACACCAGCACGCCACCGCCGATCAACACGGTGAAGCCGACCAGCGCATTCTTGATCCAGCCCGGCGGATCCTCTTCTCTGTAATCCGGGTGGCTGGATCGACCGGCGTTCGACCAGAACCAGAAGCCCCCGGCCACCGTCACCGCACCCAGCATGAACTGAAGCAGGGGCGGCCAGCCGCTATTAAGGGCCATCACGATGATGGAGGCGGCCAGCACCAGCAAGGCAACCTGCCAACCGATGAACATTCGCACCGACCGCTTATTCGACGCGAACACGTTCACCCAGAACCAATACAAGACGAACAACGCGCTGAAGCCAATCACCGCGACGAATAACCCGTTCCAACTGCCGAACGCGCTAGCCTGATAATGCTGGAAGCATTGTGCAAAAAATGTGACGGGATCACTGCCGAAGGTGGCCGCTTCCCCACCCCGTTCCAGCGGCGTCTCGCAGTAGAAGTTGCGCCGTTGGATCACCCAGACGTTCAGGCTCATGTAAATGGCGTAACCAATGGGGAAGATGCCGAAGATGAAAATCAGGAAGATAGCCGGGGTGATGAAAAGATAACCCGTGATGTTTTCACGGATCACACTGGGCTTGGGTAAAAATCCCTGGTTAGACCCCACACGACCCGTGTCGCGGTCATCGGCACGCACCCGTGTACCGGTTAAATCAGTCGTCGCCAATGGAACCACCCCGTATCTAGCCGTAATCGCATTGCGAGTTTACATGACGACATTTACTGATATGATATGAGCCTGTTAAGGCCTGATTAAGTGTTTACTTGTGCGGGGAACTGGATCACAGATTGACCAGAGTTTCCAGCGTGATCGACCGCAGATCTGGCACGGCCAGGTGCGCGTGATCCACCGCCCCCGGCCCCACGCCGACCGTCAAAAAGCCCGCCGATTGTGCCGCTGTCACACCCTCGGCGGAGTCTTCCAGCACGACGGTACGCGGGATCGTCGCTTGCAGATACCCCGCGACCCAGACGAATAGATCCGGGGCTGGCTTAGGATTACCGCCGAAATCCGACGTGCCGACAACGGTAAAATAGCGGCGCAAGCGCAATCGTTCCAGCACGACGGCGGCATTCCGGCTGGCGGAAGCAACCCCCAACGGCACCCCGGCTGTGTGCGCGGCCGCCAGCAGAGGTTGTACCCCTGGCAGGCAGTCATCCGGTGTCATATCGGCCAGCAACGCCAGATAATAAGCCTGCTTACGGGCCAGCAGATCTTGCGTCTGCGCCGGGCCGATGTGGCGGCCATCCAGGAACCGGCGCAGGCTTTCCCCCCTGGGCACCCCGCGCAACCGTTCGTTGCGTTCCCGGTCGAACGGGATACCTTCTTCATCCGCCAGTTGTTGCCAGGATTGATAATGGAACTCCGCAGAGGCCGCCGTCAAGACGCCATCCAGATCAAATATCAACGCAGATACAGTCATCCGGCCTGGGCCTCGGCAAATTGAACCGTCGTCTCAAAAAAGGTCTCACACCCTGTCTCACCGGCGGCCTGTTCGCTCATCAGCAGGTCGATCAAAGCATCGAGTTCGTCGCTCAAACCAGTCGCCCGTTCTAAATCTGCCAGGCTGGCGACATCATCGCCCATCAACAGGTGGATCTCACTGCGCAGAAGATAAACCAGATGATAATCGGGGGATACTTCCAGCGCGGTATTGTAGCTATCCAGGGCCGCCTCATAATCCCCGGAGGCACATTCCGCGATGCCGCGTGCCATGTAAAGATCACCCAGGTACGCGCCAAATTGCATCCGAAGCATGTCGTCTTCCAGGCTGGCAAGCAACTGCTCAACATAGATGAAGAACGCATCCGTCTTGTCGATCACGGTGTTATACTGGCCGATGAACAGATTAGCAAAGATGTCATAAGCTAACGCGCTATTGCCGATGGCATCGCCTACCGTCGCGTTGAGTACCCGTGAACTGAAGTTCGGGTCGGGGAATTCGCGCACCAGTTCATCCAGCAGACGGCCAGCGCGGGTGACCTCCCCCTGGCGAAACGCGATCTGAACCCCCAGGATGTGAACCATATTCATCTGCGGGTCGTTATCCAGGGCGGTCTGGTTGATTCGGTTGGCAACGGTCAACCGCCCGCTGGTATAAGCCGCATCCGCGACGAAATGGCGCAAGAACCAATCATCCGGGCGCGTCTGCAAGGCATCGCGCAATTCGGTGACTTCCACATCTTCCGGGTCAATGTCCATCAACGCGAAGGGGGTGATGGTCTGCAAGAAAGACGGGAAGATCCAGCTTTCCGGCCCGATGCGGGCGGCGGTCGTCAGGTCATCGAAGATATTTTCCGCGTTGCCAGCGCGGGTCTGTGCAAAGGCCCGGTAACTGTAAAACAGCGGGTTGCCGCCGTCGCGTTCCAGCGCATCATCCATCGCGATGATCGCGGTCGCCGGGTCGGAGAGATAACTGGCATAAAAACGGGCCGTCAAAGCCCCCAATGTCTCATCCAACACGGTGAGATCAGGATCGGGCAAATCCTGCAAGATGGTCATCACCCGCATTAACTCGAACAAATCGCCATCCGCGCTATGAAGCACCCCCAAAACCGAAGCGACATACGGCGCGACCGTCTGCTGAAGCGGGTCATCTAACTGCAAGATTACATCAGCGGTACGCGCCAAAACAGGTTGGCTGAATTCGTTGTACGGGAACGGCCGCAACGACCCCACCCGGACGGAGACGCGCAGGCCGTTCTGCGTTATCGCCCCGCCGACTACAACCGCCGCGCCGACTTCCTCGGCAAGCTGATCAATCTCCCCGGCACTGAGTGCTGACTCCCTCAGTGGGATCGTGATCTCGCGGATGCGAATGTTAGAAAACGGAATCTCGCTCTCGAAATAGCGACGGAGATCCCGCGCAATCGCGGCGGAAGCCTCCCGGCCTCCTGGCCCGTTGAACGGGATCACCAGCACCATGTATTCGCCATCTGCCACCGGGGGGACGCGCTCCGCCAGCGGTTGATCCACCGGGGGGGGATCTAGCGCGGTTTCTTCATCAGCATCAGATCTGTCGTTGATCTGTGTCAACAACAGCACCCCGCCGAAGACCGCCAACAACAATATGACGAACGCACTCCCCAGCAGAATACGCACCCGCCCGGCAGATTGCGTCGGGATCATGTAATATTCTTCGCCGCTATCCGTGATGATGCGTTGCAGATTACCGCCTGGCGTTTTGACCTGTCCTTGCGATTCGCTGGAAGTCGCAAAGCGGGATGCAGGGCGCGGGGCATCTGCCGGGTTATAATCCATCGTCAGTTCGCCGCTATCCACACCGCGAATGATGTCTTCGATCTCACTGCCCACCTTGCGGACGCTATCAATGCGTTCTTCACGCTCTTTAATCAGCATCTCGTGGATCAAAAGTGTCAGTTTGGCCGGTAAATCCGGGCGGAAATCGTCAACATCCGGTGTGGGGGCGGTCAAAATCGCGGTGATTAAGCCGGAGGCCGTGTCGCTATCGAATGGCCGGCGTCCGGCCAGCATCTCATACAGCAACACACCAAAGGCCCAGATGTCGCTTCGCTCATCGACAGTGGAACCATTCAAGGCTTCCGGGCTGAGATAATTCAACGTGCCGACGACTGAGCCGGTCTGTGTCACCCGGCTTTTATCGTTCAGATGCGCGACACCAAAATCGGTGAGATGTGGGGTGCCGTCGGCATCCAACAACACGTTGGCCGGTTTGATGTCACGGTGGATGATGCCGACGCGATGAGCGCGGGTCAACGCATCCGACACATCCAGCGCGATCTGAAGCACACGGTCGATAGGCAGGGAGGACTCAGCGCGCAACAGATCTTCCAGCGAGCCACCGCTGATATACTCCATAATGATATAGCTGGATCCGTCTTCCTCGACGGTCTGCAACACTTTGACGATGTTGGGATGGTCGAGCCGCCGCAAGGCTTCTGCTTCGCGCATAAAGCGTTCGACGTTGTCTGGCGTGGCGACCTTTTTGCTCAACTGCTTAACAGCAACCGTGACGCCGGTCTCGCGATCATGGGCACGAAACACCTGCCCCATGCCGCCCTCCCCCACGAGATCGGTCTCGCGGTCAAATTCAAACCGCCCGGCAATGATGTCTTTCATCAATTGCAACTCCAGGTATCAATCTTTAATTTATTGTACAATGCCCATCAGCCCAGGCAAATGATACAATGCTTATGTTTTGTCTCTCACAAAAAGCGGTAAATTCTATGAAAAATCCGTTTCGATTTATCAGCAAAGGGATTCGCATCCTGACGCGCCGCCTGCGCGAACAAGGCTTGCGGACGACACTCATCTGGATGTATGGGCGCGGCTTGCCCAAGCTCACCGGGGTGCCCCTGCTGAATTACAGTGAAATCACGCCGCATCTGTTCGTCGGCCCGCAACATGGCAAACGGGGCAAGGCCCGGTTAGAAGATGCTGGCATCGCGTATTGCATCAACATGCGGATTGAATATGACGACGACATGTATGGTGTGGCTTTGCAGAATTATTGCCACTTACCGACCATCGACGATGACGCCCCCACGATGGAACATCTACACCAGGGGATTGCGTTCATCCAGCAGGCCATCAACGCCGGGGGCAAGGTCTACATTCATTGTGCCGGGGGCATCGGGCGTGCGCCGACCATGGCCGCCGCGTATCTGATGAGTACCGGGCAGACGCTGGATGACGCCATCGCGCAGATCAAAGCGAAACGTCCGTTCATCAAGATTATGCCCCCCCAGATGACCCAGCTTCGCCGGTTAGAAGCAGAGTTATTCCAGCCGGAAATGCGCTAACCGATGGGCTTATTGTCGATTTTGTCGCGTGTTCGATCAGACGCGCCCCGGTTGATCGTCTCTGGCTTGCCTCGCTCTGGCACCTCGTTGATGATGCAGATGTTGGCCGCCGGGGGGGTGCCAATCCTGACCGATTATGTGCGCCAGCCGGACGCCAGCAACCCCAAAGGCTATTATGAGCTAGAGGCCGTCAAACGGTTGGATACAGGCGAAGCGGACTGGTTGGCCGGGGCCGCCGGCCAGGCGGTTAAGGTCGTCTCGCCCCTTTTGCACAGCCTGCCACACCGCTATCGTTATCACTTGATCTTCATGGAACGCCCCATCGCGGAGGTTGTGCGGTCGCAAGCGCGGATGCTGGCACAGGCCGGGGAGACCATCGACCCTGACCAGGCCGCGCATGACTACACCCGCCATGTGGCGGAGGTCAAACGCTGGTTAGCAGACCAGACGCACATCACGACCTGCTACATTCTGCACCGGGCCGCCATCTACCAGCCCGGCCCGACCACCCGCCGGGTGGCGCAGTTCATCCAGGCCGGGATGACCGATATGAGGCTGGACGCCGACGCGATGGCGCGGGTGATTGACCCTGCTTTGTATCGGGCAGGATCATGACTGTTTTCTATGGCTTAAAGCGTTATAATACGCGGCGATGCTTCAAAATAGGATTTTTCCGATGAGCCTGGTTTTCGACTCTGGACTGAGTTTGTATCGCAAGACACTCAAGCGCATTCGCCCGGTGCATGTGGCCCTGCACTGGGCCAGTACCCGCTGGATGATCCCATTGTTAGAACGCCTGACCAGGTTCAAGACGATGCCCGATGATCCGTTCTGGTTCCGGCTCGAACTGCTGATCGGTCGCCACGAAAAAGAGACGATCCAGCAGATCGACCGGTTGGTCAAGCCGGGCATGACCATTCTCGACATCGGTGCCCATGTGGGGTATTACGCCCGCCGGTGTGGCCGGTTGACGGGTGCTGATGGCCTGGTCGTCGCGTTTGAGCCACACCCGCGCACCTTCAACGTCTTGATGGCGAACGTCGCGCCACTGGGCAACGTCCGCACCGCGCAACTGGCCGTGGCGGATCAAGAAGGGACCGCCGAACTCTACGATTACTTAATCATGTCTGCCAGTGGATCACTCCATTATGATGAAGCCCTACGCGACTTGCAAAAGGCCCACACCACCAAAGGCGATGTCGCGCCCCGGCTGGCGCAAGATCTACCGGTGGAAAAGTTCACGGTGCGGACGACGACCGTCGATACCCTGTTAGATGAACTGGGTGTCGAGTCGGTCGATGTCGTCAAGATGGACATTGAAGGGGCGGAGATGAGCGCGTTACGCGGGATGCAAGCCACCATCAACCGCTCACCGGATCTGGCCCTCATCATGGAGTACAACCCCGCCGCCTTGAGTGCATCCGGCGAAGATCCGATTCAGGCCGTGGCAACCGTAAAGGCGATGGGCTTTGCCCGCGTTCAGAGCATCGAAGCGGACGGAAGCCTGCACGATTTCGACGGAACCGGCATCCAAGCGCGGACGCAAACGATGATCGAGCATATGGACGTGGTCAACCTGCTGTTCACCCGGTAAGGAATGAGGACGATATGACAATTGAGAGCCAACAGGATCTAATCGGCTTAATGGCAATTGGGCGCATCTGCGGCCTGACGTTGCACGAAATGGCATCGCATCTGCAAGCGGGGATGACGACACGCGAGCTTGACGAAATCGGCGCGGAGATCTTACGCAAGCACGGGGCGCGTTCCGCACCGATCCTGGCGTATAAGTTCCCCGGTCATACCTGCATCAGCATTAACGATGAAGCCGCGCACGGCATCCCTGGTGATCGCGTCATCCAACCGGGCGACCTGGTGAACATCGACGTCTCCGCCGAGAAAGACGGCTTCTGGGGCGATACCGGACGCAGTTTCGCCGTCCCCCCGGTGAGCAAGCAAAAGCAAGATCTGCTGGATGCGACCGAGCGTGCGCTGGAAATTGCGATTGAGCATACCCGCGCTGGTATGCCGATCTACGAGATGAGCAAAGCGGTAGAAGCCTTCGCCCGTAAGCGCGGGTATACCATCATCGAGGAGTTGGGCGGGCATGGCGTCGGGCGTCACATCCACGAGAAGCCTTCTGTGCCGCATACCCCGCGCCGGCGTGTGCGCCAGAAGTTCCACGATGGGATGGTGATTACGCTGGAACCGTTCTTGACGACCGGGGCCAACCATGTGCAGACCATGCCGGATGGATGGACGCTCAAGACGACCGACGGATCACTTTCTGCCCAGATGGAACATACCATCGTCGTCACGCCGGATCGCCCGATTCTGGTCACGGCCTTAGCATAAAAGCGAAAAGAAACGGATGGATCATGTTGGAATTTGACGCGCTCCCGCTGGCTGGAGCTTATCTCATCACCCCGCCTGTGTTCCACGATAACCGGGGATACTTCACCGTGCCTTACCAGCAAGCGGCCTTCGCCCAGCATGGTCTGGTCACTGATTGGGTGCAGGACAACCAATCGTACAGCCAACGCGGTGTCTTGCGGGGCTTCCACTTTCAATATCCACCGCACACCGAGACCAAGCTGGTGCGTGCGCTTCAGGGTCGCATCCTGGATGTGATCGTCGATCTCCGCCAGGATTCGCCAACCTTCCGGCAAACGCACAGCGTCGAACTGAACGACGAAAACCGCCAGATGGTCTACATCCCGCGTGGGTTTGGTCACGCCTTCTGTGTGTTGAGCGATTTCGCCGTCGTGACGTACAAGGTGGATAACGCTTACGCGCCCGACGCCGGGGGCGGGTTGATCTGGAACGATCCCACGCTGAACGTGGACTGGCCGATCAAGATGCCGGTTCTCTCCGACAAAGACCGTGAATTGCCCACACTCAGCGACTGGGAATCGCCATTTTAGCCGGATGTGCGGTACACTTTAACATCAGTCAAACACCCATATTCTGATTTGGAGGTGCGCTATGCGCCGTCTCATTCGTCTGGTTCTCGTCTTGCTTATTCTCGGTGGGTTGGTCGTCGGGGCCGTCATCCTGCTGGATGTCGATCTATTCCCCGGTGATGATGATCGTGTCAACGTCGCCCTACCGACGCGCACCCCGCAACCGGATGCCCCACCACCGGATGAGGACGACGCGACTCCACCGCCCATTACCGTCTCGGACGATTGCCAACCGGTCACAGCGGAAAGTGGTGAAGTGGTTGACGCCCAGGCGGAGCGTGAGCAAGCCGTCGCCAGCGCACAGGGCCTGCCAGGGGTAGAGCCGCGCTTCCGGGCGATGGCCCTTTCCGCCTCTGCGCGGGGTGATGCGACTCAAACCATCTTGATCCAGTTCACAGCCGATTCCAGCCCGCAGGAACGCCAGCAATATCTGGCGTCGATTCGTGCCCGTGCCCGCCGGCAGATCGAAGAACTGAACACGGTCGTTGTCGCCCTCCCACCGACGACCCGGCTGAGTGCGTTACCGCGCTCCCCGATTGTGGAGAGCATCGAACGGGAGCAGACCGCCGGTTCTACCGCCATCGACACGCCGACCAATGATCTGCGATTTGGCGAGCAATGGGCACTGCCGGTGATGGGTGTGCCCAACGCCTGGAGCCAACTGCCAGAGACACTGGATCCGGTCGTGGTCGCCGTCATCGACAGCGGGGTGTGCCTGGATCATCCCGATTTAATCGGGCGATTGGTGCCGGGCTTTGACTTTGTAGAAAGCGACGACCAACCGCAAGACTTGTTCGAGCATGGGTGTGGTGTGGCCGGGGTCATCGCCGCAGAGATCAACAACGGTGAAGGCATCGCCGGGGTCGCGCCCAACGCGCAGATCATGCCCTTGCGCGTGCTGGATGCGACCGGCTTCGGGGATTACTCCAACATCGCACTGGCGATCACCTATGCGGTGGATAACGGCGCAGACATCATCAACCTGAGCCTGGCCGGGCCGGGATACTCCGGCATCCTGGAAGACGCGGTTAATTACGCGCTGGATAACGGCCTTACGGTCATCGCCGCCGCCGGGAACAGCGCGACCGATATGCCATTTTATCCGGCGGCCCTCTCCGGTGTAATCAGTGTAGGGTCGGTTGACCCGGATCTACAACGGAGCCGCTTTAGCAACTTTGGCATCAGTGTTGATCTGCAAGCCCCAGGCCGGGACATCCTGACGACCGATAGCACCGGCAGTTATCGTCTGCAAAGCGGGACATCGTTCGCCGCGCCCCAGGTGGCCGGGATCGCCGCGCTGGCCCAAGTGCTGGATGTGCCGCTCAACGTGGAGGACGACATCGTTTTCATCTATGGGCCGGAGACAATCCCGGAGTGTGAATAACTAACACAATCAGCCGTCAACGCAGTTGAACGACGCCGGGAAAGGCTCGCTCTGGTTACCTGCCGCGTCTTGCAGGGTAATTAACCACTGCACCGGGCCGATGAAGTTTTCCCCGGCGAGACTGACTACATTCGACCGACCAGCCCAGAGTCCCGGCCTGCATATCGCCAGCCAGCATGGTTAGATCGGTATGCTGGCCTCCTTGCCATTCACCCAGGGCGGCGTAAACGAACTCGACATTCATCTGCACGATGTCGTCACCGTCCGGGTTGACGAATTGAAGCGGACACGCCATCACGCCAGTATCAGAGACAACCGCGCACTCCGCCACGGAGACAATGGTCGGAGCTTGCAGGGCCGGTGGAGCCTGCGACTCAAGCGGTACTGGCAATAATTCAAGCGGAAGTTGGGCGACACCTGCCGGGTCGTACACCCTCACTGTAACCTCCCCAGTAGGTCTACCGTCCGCATCCAGCGTGACGTTGACTCTACTGCCGGAGGGCGCGACATACATCTGTCCATCTACCTGAACGCGCCCGGTTCCATCCAACACATCAATTTGCATGATGGCATCGGGCGACACCCGGATAAAGGCCGTCGCGGTCAGTTCCAGGATGACCTGATTAACCTGAAGCAAGGCGGGGTCGTCATCAGCTTGTACCAGAATACCGCTGTGTGTATCATCACAATCGGGAGTATCCCCGCCGGAAAACGTAAACGCCTGTAAACCGGTAAAGACAGGCGTATCGACGGTGACTTCCTCCAGGTTGGTCGGTTCCAGGCCGATCCGCCGGGCAGGCACCCACCCAACCGCTTGATCTTCGCGCATAATCCGTACCCAGTTATGGGTACAGTTGCAAGCGTTGACCGTGATCGTCTCACCGGCAGACACTGTGCCGATGACCTCATAGTTAGATCCAGGGCCGCTGTAGACATCGGCATCGGATGCGACCTGTGTCTCTACGCCGACCTGACCACTAGCAACACTCTGAATGGACGACTCCCCAAAAAGGGCGATGAACGTCCCGCCGACCTCCGGTTGCAGGCGTAAAAGCGCAATACCACTGTCGCGGGTCGTTACCGCGCAGGTGGCCTCTAGCGGGAGGCGTTGGCCAACGGTCTCAAACGGGGGAGCGTCCTCACAGGTGATTACCAGTTCGATAGGATCAAAGCCGTAGCAGATCTCGCCGGCCTCTAACTCGGCACACTCAGTTGCCGCCGCCGCTAAATTTTCCGGCGGCAACCGATCACAAGTATCACGCTCGTCGTCATCCTGCGCCAGAACCGGGAGCGACATCACCAGGATCAGCATGACACTCAAACTCAGTACCATTTTTTGCATATGTACACCCTCCTTTGCGCTGGTGTGTATGCAGTAAACCACCAGCCAAAATGCTATGTTGATAAATTTAGTGTACAGATAGCGTTAAGGCCGTTTACAGTGTCAAATGTCATGATTGGTGGGTTATGCGATTTTAACCGCATGGCAAGGCACCCGGCGGGCAATATGGCCGGTTAGAGAGCCTGGGCCAGATCAGCGGTGAGGTCATCGGCGTCCTCAATGCCGACTGACAACCGCAACAGATCAGGCGGGGTGGGACTGTGGGGGCCTTCCAGCAGGCCGCGTGCTTCGATCAACGTCTCGACGCCGCCCAGACTGGTCGCCTGCCGGATCAAGCGGACGGCATTGGCGACACGGGCGGCCCCTTCCCCGCCGCCAGCCACCCGGAAGGAGAGCATCGCACCGAAGCCGCCGGGCATCTGGCGGGCGGCCAACGCATGACCGGGGTGAGACTCCAGGCCAGGATAATACACAGCATGAACGCCGGGTTGGGCTTGCAGGAAAGCCGCGATTGTGGCGGCGTTGCGCGTCTGCTCTCGCAGGCGCAGGGCCAACGTGGGCAGGCTCCGCAAGAGGAGCCAGCAATCAAACGGGGCCGGAACACCGCCGGTCAAGGTCTGGATTTCGCGCAGACGTTCGGCCAGCGCATCATCCCGCAGGCAGAGTGCGCCACCCAGCACGTCACTGTGGCCGCCGAAGTATTTGGTGGTGGAATACATGACGACATCCGCGCCGAAGTCAAGCGGTCGCTGGATCACAGGCGTACACCAGGTGTTATCGACCACGCACAATGCGCCAGCGGCCTTAGCGCGATCTGTGATGGCCTGAATATCGGTGATCTTGAGGGCGGGGTTGGAGGGTGTCTCGATCCAGACGAGGCGCGTCTCGTCGCGCAGGGTGGCAGAGAGTTGGGCCGGGTCGGTCAGATCGACATTATCGACGACGATGCCAGGGAACACTGCCATCAGTGAGCGCGTCCCATGATAGACATCATCAGGGATAATCACATGATCGCCAGGACTCAGCGTGTGCAAGATGGCGGTCACGGCGGCCAGCCCGGAGGCGAAGGCCAGCGCGTGCGCGGCGTTTTCCAGCCGGGCCAGGGCCGTTTCCAGCGCGGATCGGTTGGGGTTGCTCTGGCGGGTGTAGACGTGACCGGCGGGATAGGTGCCGTCGGCGTGACGTTCAAAGGTAGTGGAGAGGACAATATCCGGGGCGATACTGCCGCTGGTGTGGGTGCTCCCGGCGTGGACGGCAAGCGTGTTGAACTTCATGCGGACGATTCCTTTGAGAAGTGTTCGAGCAAGTAACGGTGCAGGAAAATATACCCCGCACCGATGCGGCGCACAAATCGAAGCTGGCGGGCGTGCTCCAATACATCGGGAATCTACCGGCTTTAGACCACAAGAGACACTGGACTTTTTAGATCATTTGTTCTATCATAGCGATGTAAATGGAGACGGGATAGAACAGTGATATGGCGACTCACCTTTTTCGAAATGGGCCGGCCTTGCGGCGTTTTCTACATGAGATGGGCTTACCGGTGACGACGGTTAAACGCAAGCGGGGCGGCTTGTTCGTGGCAGACTTCCGCACGCAGAAAGGGCAGGATTGGGACGGTCACATCCGGCCACAGGATCACGTCCCCGATGCGGTGCAACTGACGGACGCCCTGCGGCGGGCACTGCCCAGTGTGCAGATTATCAAGACACACGAGGCGGTGACAGATTGGCGGGACGACCCGGCGGAGCATATCCGCTATGAAACGACATTGTTATTTCGCATAAATGCCGCAAACACGGTAGAATGATAATTGTGGCTCTCCCCTTTAGTGTAAGGAGGCTGGTCAGATGAGTTGGCCGGCCTCCTTTCCATTTTGATCTATAGCTCTATAATCAAAGCAACGATAATCATCAGGAGAGATCCAGCATGCGGCGATATTTACTTGTCTTCATGGTCTTGGTGTTGGCGATGCCTGCCGCCGCGCAAGACGATCAAGCGACCTTCACTTCAGTTGATGGGCGCGTGAGCTTCGCTTACCCGGCAGGCTGGTCGGTTGAGGTATCCGGCCTGTCGATCATCCTGACGCCGCCGGATAGCTTCGGTGAGTTGCGGCTGGGCATACTCCGGCGGGAAAGCCTGGGCGAGGATCTGCTGACGGCGTTCGAAGCGGAGACCGGCCAACCGCTCACAGGGGACATTTACGCGCAGTTACTGGCGGACGAATTGCCGGAAATCCGCGCCAATATTGAGGCCGACCTGGGCACCACACTGGGCGTGCCTGATGCCGTGTACACTGGCCCGGTGGAAATCGCCGGGTACAGCGGCGGATCGTTCACCTTCGGTGACAGGCCATCTTACATCTTTGATCTACCAGACGGCGACTTCTGGTCGGCCACTTTGGCGGGGGCGGATACCGACACACTCCAGGTCGGGCTGGAAATTGTGCTGGAAACGCTGACGCTCACGCCGTTTGAATTTGACCCTGGGGCCTACACGACCGCCATCACAGCGGAGACCGCCGCCGAACTGCGCTTGATGACCGAGTATATCTCACCGGTTAGCACCGCCCGTGATCTGGCGATCTTCCCGGATGGAGAACGGCTAGCGGTCGCCAGTGGGGGCGACGTGTACATCCTGGCGATCCAGACCGCCGAGATCTTGCAGATTATCCGCCCAGAGGATTACCCGATTCGGACGATTGACCTCCACCCGGACGGCACACAGATCGCGGCGGGGGGAGATGTGCCGACCGCAGAAGGGCAAGCTGAGATCAGCGGTTACCGGTTGTATGATGCCACGACCGGCGACCTGCTTCAGACGGTACGAAGCGACTCGACACTCAATGTGGAGTCGATTGGCTACAACCCGGACGGAACCTTGATCGCGCTCAATGCGGGTGATCTATTCTTATACGATGCCGAAACCGGCGCGCCGGCGATAATGCTGGACGGAGCGCGTGATCATTTCGCCTTCAGCCCGGATGGCACACAGATCGCGGCGGGTTGTCCGTCACAGGGGGCGCGTGTGTGCGTGTACGGGTTGGCAGATGGTGAAATCACGTTACGCATCTTGGATGAGGCGGACGAATTCCCCAGGTTGTACGAGTCGATCTCGTTTACGCCGGACGGGCAAATGCTGGTGATCGGTTATACCGACTTCGGGGAGCGAATGCCGCTGGTATTTTGGTCGATGGCGACGGGCGACGTGGCGACCATCGCGGCGGGGGTGGAAGATGAATCAGGCGGGACCGATCACCGGGATGGGGTGACGGACATCGTGTTTGATCCGACCGGGGCCTTGATCGTCACGACCGGCCTGGACGGTGATCTGCGCGGGTGGCAGGCGGCAGACGGCAATGGTTTATTCGTGGTGGAAGACGCACACGGCTCATTCGGCTTTGACGTGAATAAGGCGGTGTTCAACCCGGCAGGGACGTTGTTGTTCACCGCCGGGGATGATGGCACAGTGCGTGTGTGGGCAGTCGATTAGCAGATGTGGATAGGCGTAGGATTGTATGTTAAAGTCTGGGAAACGATGTTTAATTTCAAGTTAGAGGCTTTAACATTACCATGCAAATCCATCAGGATGCGATCAACGCGCTGGTACACGGGGATCATGGTGCGCCGCGTGATTTACTCGGCGTACACCCGACAACCGACGGTCACTTCATCGTGCGGACGTTCAAGCTGGACGCGACAGCGGTTACGCTCCATGCGAATGGCAAGCCGCACCCCATGAAACAACTGCACGCGAACGGCTTGTTCGAGGTGACGGTGGATGATGATCCAGGGATGACGTATCAGTTTGAGGTAACTTATGCGGATGATAAGACCGACACTGATTATGATCCGTATGTCTTCCCGGATCTTTTGACCGATTATGACCTTTACCTGTGGAGCCAGGGCGACCTGCTCTACAGTTATGAAAAGTTGGGTGCTCATCAGCGTGAGATCGACGGGGTGAGTGGGATTAACTTCGCGGTGTGGGCACCCAACGCCCGCAAAGTGGCGGTGGTGGGAGATTTCAACGGGTGGGATGGGCGCAAGCACCCGATGCACCGGCACGGCCACAGCGGCATCTGGGAGTTGTTCATCCCCGGCATTGATTTCGGTGTGCGGTATAAGTTCGAGATTCGGTCGCAATACGATATGTATCAGGCGGAAAAGTTCGATCCGTTCGGCTTCGGGTCGGAGTTGCGGCCTAATACCGCCTCAGTCGTGACCGACCTCAGCACATATACCTGGAATGATGCAGACTGGATGCAAGCACGCGCCGAAGGCAATCCGCTAGAAGAACCGATGAGCGTGTATGAGGTTCATCTTGGTTCCTGGAAGCGCAAGGAAAATGACGATTGGTTGAGTTACCGTGAGCTGGCGGAAGACCTGGTCAATTACATCAAAGAGATGGGATACACACACATCGAGTTATTGCCGGTGGCGGAGCATCCGTTTGACGCTTCGTGGGGGTATCAGGTCACCGGGTACTTCGCGCCGACGGCCCGCTTCGGCCCGCCGGAAGACCTGATGTACTTCATCGACCAATGCCACCAGAACGGCATCGGTGTGATCCTGGATTGGGTGCCGGCGCACTTCCCCAAAGACGGCTTCGCGTTGAGTTACTTCGACGGCACGCACCTCTATGAACATGCCGACCCGCGCCAGGGGGAACACCCGGATTGGGGGACGTACATCTTTAATTACGGGCGGAACGAAGTGCGTAATTTCTTGATCTCGAACGCGTTGTTCTGGTTGAAGGAATATCACATTGACGGCTTACGGGTGGATGCGGTGTCTTCGATGCTGTATTTGGACTTTGGCCGGGAAGACGGCGAATGGGTGTCGAATGAATACGGCGGCAACGAAAGCCTGGAAGCGGTCAGCTTCTTGAAGCAAGCCAATGAGGTGATTCATCGCGAAACCCCCGGCGCGATCACCATTGCGGAAGAATCGACGGCGTGGCCGATGGTCTCTCGCCCGACTTACATCGGCGGGCTGGGCTTTACCTTCAAATGGAATATGGGCTGGATGCATGACACGCTGAAGTATATGAGTGTGGATCCGGTTTATCGACGTTATCATCATAACAACCTGACGTTTTCGCTGATGTACGCCTTTAGCGAAAACTTCGTGCTGGCACTCAGCCATGATGAGGTGGTGCATGGCAAAGGCTCTTTGATGAACAAGGCCCCCGGCGACTGGTGGCAGAAGTTCGCCACGCAACGGTTGTTATTCGGCTACCAATACACCCACCCCGGCAAAAAGCTCAACTTTATGGGGCATGAGATCGGCCAATGGCAAGAGTGGAGCGAAGCCCGGAGCCTGGATTGGCACTTGCTGGAAATGGAAACCCACCAACAACTGAACCGCTGGATGCGGGACATCAACCATCTTTACCGGGCAGAGCCAGCCCTCTACGAGCAAGATTATGATCCAGCCGGGTTTGAATGGATCGAGGCGAACGACAGCGATCAAAGCATCTTCAGTTACATCCGCTATGCCAAAGACCGGGATCAATTCGTGGTGGTGGGGTGCAACTTCACGCCGGTGCCACGCCTGAGTTATCGCGTCGGTGTGCCGCGTGGGGGGTATTACCAGGAATTACTCAACAGTGACAGCGACATCTACGGCGGTGGCAACGTCGGGAATGATGGCGGTCGCCATGCGATACACAATAGCTGGCACCAGTTCGAGTACAGTCTGGATCTCACCCTGCCGCCGCTGGGGATAGTGGTGTTGAAATACGACGCCAGCGCGTGACCGGCTCATCCTGGTGCGGCAGGTTGAACGAGGCCGAGGGCGTGCAGATAACCAGACAGGGTGGCATCCAGCGTGAAATCTGCCGCCCGCTGACGTAAAAGATGGGCGGGTGTCGGTGCTTCGAGTTGGGCGCGGATGGCCCCGGCCAGCGCATCAACATCCCCTACCGGCACCAGACGGCCATAGCGTCCGCCGCCCAATACTTCCGCCGATCCACCGGGGCTATCGGTAGCGACAGGCGGACATCCACAGGCCATCGCTTCGATCAACACATTGGGTAGCCCTTCATAACGTGATGGCAGGACGAAGACATCGCTCTGACTCATGACGGCATACGGATTTTCCGCGAAACCGGGCAGATCGACATCATCCGCCACACCGAGCGACTCCGCGAGAGCCTGCAACGCGCCCTGCTCCGGCCCGCGCCCCAAAATCAACAGGCGTGACGGGGTATCGGCCCGCACCTGGGCGAAAGCCCGGATCAACGTGGCAAAGTCTTTGGTCGTGGTCAACCGCCCCACGCCCAGGATGACCGGGCGATCTTTATCCACCAGAAAAGGATGCGTGGGCGAAGCGGTGCGCCGTTCCAGCAGAGCGGGTGTCACCGACGGATTATAAACCACGCCGATCCGTTCACGCGGTAACCGGGCCACACGCGCCGCGTCATCCGCCGCCGCGTGAGAATTGGCGATGACGGCACCCGCGAAGCGATAAAAGATCGGGATCAGGTAGCGGAGCCAGCGATCTTGCGGATATTCGCGGCTGGCGATCTGCACCGAGAGCGTCGATGCGACACGCAGGGTGATCTGCCCGCGCCAGCGTGCCCACCACTTGGCCCACAACGCGACCAGATTGGCGTGATCCAACGTGGAGAATAAGACATCCGGCTGATGCTGGCGCAGATAACGGGCCAACGGGCGGACACTCGCCAACACACGATACCCGCCCAGGTCGATCACGTTGACCGCCGGCGGCACGAGATGCAGATAATCGCCCGTGTTCTTCGCCAATACCAGATCAACGGTATGCCCGGCATCGATCAAGCCGTATGATAGATTGACCATCACACGCTCCGCACCACCGCCGCCCAGCAACGGTAGGAAGATCGCCACTTTTGCCATAATTGCCCTACTTTGCGCTATTCATCAACCGGGAGCTATGCTACAGTCTGCGACGTGATTTCGGCAAGCATGGGTGTGATGTGGAGACAGTACGCAAGGTCTATCAATCAATCATGCCGTACCCGGTGCGGCACATCCTGGCGCAGACACGCGGCTTTTTGCGGCATCGTCTGCGGAACCGGGTGGTGGATGCGTACCTCAAGTGGCGGTGGGAACGGCACCCGGCGGCGCAAGCCAGTATGGCGCGTCTGCGTGCGCTACGGGATACCCACCGGGGGGAACGGTGTTTCATCATGGGCAACGGGCCGAGCCTGGCGCAGATGGATCTGACGCCGTTGGCGAATGAGGTCACGTTCGGCCTGAACCGGATTTATCTGCTGTTCCCGGAGATCGACTTCCGCCCGACTTATTATGTATCGATCAACCGGCTGGTGATCGAACAATTCGCGGATGAGATCGCGGCGTTGCAGATGCCGAAGTTCATCGCGTGGCGGGCCTTGCGCCACCTGCCCCACCGTGATGACATCACCTTTTTGCGAACAGTACGCGGTCACTTTGAATTTTCACGCGATGTGTCTCAGATCGTGTATGAAGGTAGCACGGTCACGTTTGTTGCGATGCAATTAGCGTAT
>DAOTTZ010000004.1:0-26595 GCA_034437535.1 Anaerolineae bacterium
GCCGGTACCGCCATATTTACGGGTGGTGCTGGCGTCGGCCTGGGTGAATTCCTGGAATACGGATTCGACTTGTTCTTCGGACATGCCGATGCCTGTATCGCGCACCTGGTACACCAACCAGTCGATCTCGTTTTCGGTCTGCCGGGTGACGCTCAGCGTCACGGTGCCGGCCTCGGTGAACTTGGCGGCATTACTCAGCAGGTTGAGCAAGGTCTGCCGCACTTTGGTGATGTCGGCGCGTTGCAGGCCGACCGCATCTTCGACTTCGACCGCATAGGTGTTGCCATTCTTCATGATAAGGGGTTCGGCTGTCGTGCTGACGTCCTGGAGGATGTCGGTCACGTTGTATTCTTCCAGGTAGAGTTCCATCCGCCCGGCTTCGATCTTCGATAGATCCAGGATGTTGTTGATGAGATCAAGCAGGTGGTTGCCAGCAGATTGAATCTTCTGTAGATCGGGTGTGATGTCTTCATAGCCGAAATCGACCGCATCTTCTTCCAGCATTTCGCTGTAGCCGATGATCGCATTAAGCGGTGTGCGGAGTTCGTGGCTCATATTCGCCAGGAAGGCACTCTTGGCGCGGTTGGCGGTTTCTGCATCGTCTTTGGCCCGCTGGAGTTCGCGCTCGAACTGCTTGCGCCCGGTGATGTCGCGGGCCATCGCGCTGACGCCGGTAATGGTGCCATCGGCGGAGATGATCGGGTTAAACGAGATGCCGATGTCGGCGTGGATGGTGTCGTAATCCAGCCGGTCTTCGACGGTCAGATTTTCCAGGCTCAGGGCGCGTTGATACCAATCCTGCCAACGGTCGCGCAGTTCATCCGGGAGCAGGTCAAAGAACGACGCCCCGGCTACCAGGTCGGTACCGAAGACCTCCTGGAAGATCAACCGGGCGGTTGTATTGGATGTGATGACGCGATTATTCCGGTCAATTGACCAGATCCAATCATTGGTATTTTCGATTAACGCGCTGAGGTTGGCTTCGCTGTCCATCAGGGCGCGTTCTTGCTTCTTGCGCTCGGTGATGTCTCGAACGTGTAAGAGCAGGGCACGCCGCCCCAGGTAGTCAATCTGCGTGGCGCGGATTTCGACCGGGATGGCTTCGTTAAGCTGGTTATAGCTGACGCTCTCTACGATCACCGTCGCACCAGGATCATGCTGGGCGGCTTCGAACAAATTGACCTCTACCCGGCCCTGGTGATCTCCCGGCACGAGATCCGCTACATTTTTGCCGATCAATTCTTCCCGGCTCATGCCGTGTAGCTCCAGCGCGGCCTGGTTAGCGGCCAGCACGTTACCATCGTAATCTTCCACGAAGATGGCATCGGGTGAGCTTTCGAATAAATCGCGGAACATCTCCTCGGTCTCTTCCAGGGCGGATTCCGCTTGCTTCTGCTGGGTGATGTCGCGGGCGTTGAACACAATCCCGTTGATGCTCTCCTCATTGAGCAGGTTATTGCCGACGGCCTGTAACACCTGCCAGCTTCCGTCGCGATGCAAAAAGCGGGCCTCGAAGATTTCTCCGGGGCCGGGGCGTTGCAGTAATTGAGAGATTTGATCCAGCACAATCTGCGAGTCATCCGGGTGGATGTAGACCATCAGGCTTTCGCCCATCATCTGCCGGGGATTGTGACCTAAAATCCGCCGGGTAGAGGGACTCTGATATTGAATGATGCCCTGGTGATCGATAATGGTGATGGTATCGGTCGCGTTCTGAATCAACAGCCGGAAGTATTCTTCGCTCTGGCGCAGGGCTTCTTCCGCCGCTTTGCGGGCGGTGATGTCGCGAAAGGTGCCGGTGTAAAAGTCCAGGTTGCCCGCGTGCCCGGCGGTGACGGTCATTTCCATCGGGAAGAGTGTGCCATCTGCCCGCAGGCCGTAAAGCTCGGCCACCTGGTCGGAATCCGCAATTTCTGCGATGGAATCGCTGATGTAGGTCTTCAGGTCAAGGGCTTCGACTTCCATCGGCGGTTGGATGAGGCGGTCGATGGATTTGCCGACGATTTGATCGGGCGGATAGCCGAAGATCGTCTGGGCCGCCGGGTTTAGCGTGTTGATCTGAAAGGCGTCGTGGCTGAAGGTGATAATGCCGTCCATCGCGGTGCGGACGATGGTATCCGTCCGGGCGACGGCTTCTTCCAACGTGTCCATCAACTGATTGTACCGCCGGGCGATCTGCCCGACTTCGGTAAAGGGTTCTTCCGGGGCGCGGAGCGTCAGGTCGCCAGTCTGGGTTTGCTCGTCGATCACCTGGAACAGATCGAGCAGATCGGTCGTCGCGCCGTGTTCGCTCACGTTAAGGCCGATTTGCTCGTCTTCCACCGTGACCCGTAACGGATAAATGCGGTTGATAATGCTCAGTACGATGTAAGTCACCAGGAACGTCCACACGCCGGCGACGACAATGCCGGTCACCTGCACCACGATTTGATCGCCGCGTGCTAAGTCAGTCCCCAGGAATTGCGCCTGCCCGAACAGCCCAACGGCCAGAGTTCCCCAGATACCAGCCCCCAGGTGAACTGGGATGGCCCCAACCGCGTCATCAATGCGGAATCGCTCTAGCAGATAATCTAACCCTAGCATGACGAACCCGCCCACCGCGCCGATCAGCACGGCGTCCAGCGTTGAGACGGCGTGAGCATTGGCCGTGATAGCAACCAGACCAGCCAACGCCCCATTCATGACGAGATCAACCTCTGGTTTGCCACGCACTGTCGAGCCAATAATCAGCGTGGCCGTCAAACCAGCAGAGCCAGCGATTACGGTATTGGCGATCACATGGATAACTTGATCGTTGAGGGCCAGGGTACTCCCGCCGTTAAAGCCAAACCAGCCGATCCATAACAGCAGAACGCCCAATGCAGAAAGCGGCAGGTTCGACCCTTGAATCTTGCGTGATTCGCCGTCCGCCGTAAAGCGTCCGGTACGCGGGCCGATGATAAGCAAGATTGCCAATGCCGCCCATCCGCCCACGCTATGCACGACGGTTGAACCGGCGAAATCCACGAAGCCACGCTCCCCCAACCAGCCGACCAATTCACCATTTTGCAGGCCAGCCCAGGCCCAATGCCCGAAGATCGGGTAAACCCAACCGGCGATCAAAGCGGTGATAATGATGTAACTGTTGAAGTTCATGCGCTCCGCGATGGAACCGGAGATAATTGTCACCGCGGTGCCGCAGAACATAACCTGAAAGATCAGGAAGACCAGGGTCTGCACATTTTCCGGGTCAGTCGGGTTAAAGTCTGGCGCGAAGCCCATAAACTCCGCCCCGCCGACCCAACCACCAACCGTCGGGCCGAACATCAGCGCGAAGCCGAACAACCAGAACAGGATGGTGGTGACGCCGAAATCAACCAGATTTTTAATGGCAACGTTGATGCTATTTTTGGTGCGCGTCAGGCCGGCCTCTAAGCAGAGAAACCCGGCTTGCATCAAAAAGACGAGCGCGGCACTGAATAAGATCCACAGGCTATCCAGTGTTTCCGGGGTGAATTGATCCATGATTTACTCCAGCAGATGTTGCGTGTCCGTCATGATGGCTTGTAAGAGTTCTTGCTGTGCCGGGTTGAGGTCGCCAGCATCGGCCAGAGCCTGGGTATTATGCAAGATGCGGTCGAGCACTGGCTTTGTCGTTCCACTGCCACTGCGGTATTTATCCAGCGTGGCCCCGATGCGGGCCTTGAGCAATACCGGGTTGAAGGGCTTGAACAAGTAATCCTCCGCACCCAGTTCGATGCACCGTACCACACTGTCCAGGTCATCGACGGCAGAGATCATAATCACCGGGATGTGGCGCAGGTCGTCATCGGCTTTGGCTTGCTCCAGGACTTCGTACCCGTTCATCTTAGGCATCATCACATCCAGCAAGACCAGATCAAATGACCGGTTTCGCATCAGGTCAAGACACCGCTCGCCGTTTTCGGCCATTTCGACATCGTACCGCTGGCGTTGCAAACGGCGCGATAGCATATCGCGATTCATTTCGTTATCATCAACGACGAGAATACGCGCTGGCTGTTTCGTCGCCATCTATTTCTCCTTGCGTGTAATCACACTATAATCAAGAGTACCGTAATTTTGCTGACTGTGCCCATAAAATTTCGATTTTTTTATATTTGCCATGAAAACTTTCGAAGCACAAATTGATTTCAAACGGTCGCGTAACATCATCTGGTCGCAGTTGAGTGATTACCCGGCGTATACTACCTGGCATCCGCTGTTTGCATCTGTGCGGCGGCGGGGGGATAAGCTGACGATTCAACTGCGGCATTGGCCGCGCCAACTGACCGGAACTGTCATCCAGGAAAAGCCCGGTTATGAATTCGTATGGAGCTTCCCGCTGTGGAGCTTGCAGACGCGCTATACCGTCGCGCTCATCCGGCTGGACGATGGCCGCATCCGGTTTTTGCACCGGCATAGCTTCCGCGGGGCGGCCCTGACGGTGCTGAACCCCTTGCTGGCGCGGGTCTACAAGCGGACGTACATCCGCACCTGTCTTGTCCTGCGTGACCGCTTATAAGCTAATCCTTATCTTCAGTTGCGCTGACAATCATTTAGTCCTCCTATAGTTATGTACGAATGGTTTGTAACTTTCAAGAAGTTCTAAATGATAAAAAAGTCACTTGTAATTATGATTGCGATGTTGCTGGCAGGAATTGGCATCGTCGCGGCCCAGGATGATATGACGACACCTTACGTCACCGTGAACGATCAGGTTTCGGTCGATGGAACGGTGACGATTGACGAAGCCTTCAGCCCCGGCCCCGGCTGGATGGTGATTCACGCGGATAATGGTGAGGGTGCCCCCGGCCCGGTGATTGGCTTCCGCCAGTTGCAAACGGGCATGAACGTTAATTTCGCGGTGCCGGTAGATACGGCCAGCGCGACCCCGACACTCTTCGCCATGCTCCATGAGGACACCGGCGAAGCAGGTGTATACGAATTTGGTGAAGTCGAAGGTGCCGACCTACCCGTTTTGGTCGATGAAGCCCCGGTTACACCGCCTTTCAACGTTGAACTGATAGGTGTTACCGATCAGTTTATCGCAGACGGTACAGTCACGGTCGGTTCGGTCGTGGTCTCTCAGGATGGCTTTGTGGTCGTCCATGCGGATAACGGCGAAGGTGCGCCCGGCCCGGTACTCGGCTTTGCGGCCATTACCGCCGGTCAGAACAGCGATGTCGCGGTGACGCTTGACGGTGAAGCGACCAATGTGCTTTTTCCAATGCTCCATGTAGACACGGGCGAAGCCGGTGTATATGAATTCGGCACGGTTGAAGGGGCTGATGGCCCGGTCGCAGTTGATGGTGTCGTCGCCGTAACTGGCATCACCGTTGGGACGCCAGCAATGCGTGTGCCCGATCAAATCGTGACGGACACCGTAACGGCAACCTCCGTGCTGAGTGACGGTCCTGGTTGGCTGGTCATCCACGCGGAAAGTGAAGAAGGCGGCCCCGGCCCGGTGATCGGCTTTGCGGCGGTTGAAGACGGCATCAATACCGATGTGACGGTCGAAATCGACGCGGACGCCGCCACGCCTACCCTTTTCCCGATGCTTCATGTAGACACCGGCGAAGCGGGTGTGTATGAGTTCGGTGAAGTCGAAGGGGCTGATGGCCCGGTGACGATTGATGGCAATGTGTTGGTCTTCCCGATCAACGCCGCACCGAGCATCACCTACAGCGGCGAACTGAGCGACAACGTGCTGACCATCGACAGCGCATTGATCGACGCGCCCGGCTGGATGGTCGTCCACGCGGATAACGGCGAAGGTGCGCCCGGCCCGGTACTCGGCTTTACGCCTATCATCCCCGGTGTGAACAATGACATCATGGTGGAACTGGACGCGGACGGCATCACCGAGACGCTGTTCCCGATGTTGCACTATGATACCGGCGAAGCAGGTGTATACGAGTTCGGTACGGTCGAAGGGGCCGATGGCCCGGTCGCGGTGAATGAAGCCGTCATCACCGGCCCGCTGGTGCCCGGCGACATGATGGACGAAGACATGTAGAGATCCTCAGATCAACCTTCCGGCACATCCGCCGGTAGGATGAACTGGATTTGTTTATTGGTAATTTAGTGGAAGCGTACCCGGCCTCAACAACGAGGCCGGGTCTTTTTTTATGTGCAGGCTAGTAGGCTAGTGCTTCATGAAGTTCCGCAGAACGGTCTGGAGGATGCCGCCGTTCTTGTAGTATTCCACTTCGATGGGGGTATCCAGGCGGATAATCACATCAAAGGTGGTGGTCTTACCGTCGGCGTCGGTGGCGGTCACGGTGAGTGTCTGCTTGGGTGTGATGGCATCCGGCACCGGGATGTCGAAGCGTTCGTGTCCGGTCAGGCCCAGGTTTTCCCAGCTTTCACCTTCTACGAAGGTCAGCGGGAGCACGCCCATCATCACCAGGTTACTGCGGTGGATGCGCTCGTAGCTTTCCGCGATGACAGCCTTGATGCCCAGCAGGAGGGTGCCTTTGGCGGCCCAGTCTCGGCTGGAACCCATGCCGTAATCTTTGCCAGCCAGGACGACTAACGGCGTCTCGTCTTGCTGGTACTTCATGGCCGCGTCGTAAATCGGCATTTCTTCCATTGTCGGCAGGTGATAGGTCACGCCGCCTTCACTCCCCGGCACCAGCAGGTTCCGCAGGCGCACATTGGCGAAGGTGCCGCGAGTCATGATGCGGTCGTTGCCGCGTCGAGAGCCGTAGCTGTTGAAGTCCTTGCGCTCCACATTTTTGCTCTTGAGATAGAGACCTGCCGGGCTATCCCCCTTGATGCTCCCCGCCGGGGAGATGTGATCCGTCGTGATCGAGTCGCCGCCGAGTACCAGCACTCGTGCGTCTTTGATGGGCGGGATGGTGGCCGGTTCCAGCGGCATATCAATGAAGAAGGGTGGCTCCTGGATGTAAGTGCTTTCATCCGACCAGGGGTAGAGGGCTTCATCGGTGCTGGGGATGTCGTTCCAGGTCTGGTTGCCGTCGTAGACGTTGCCGTATTGCTCCTGGTACATATCCGGCGTGATGTTGCGCTGTACCACATCCAGTATTTCTTTTTGTGACGGCCAGATGTCCTTGAGGTAGACCGCTTCACCGTTCTTATCCGTGCCGATTGGCTCGGTGTGCAGGTCAATATCGACCGTGCCAGCCAGGGCATAGGCCACCACCAGCGGCGGCGATGCCAGATAGTTGGCGCGAATATCCGGGCCGATGCGCCCGGCGAAGTTACGGTTGCCGCTCAACACACTGGCGGCGACAAGATCCCCCTGCGCGATGGCGGTACTCACTTCTTCTGGTAGCGGGCCGCTGTTGCCGATGCAGGTGGTGCAACCATACCCGACGGTGTGGAAGCCCAGGTCTTCCAGGTATTCGGTCAGGCCGGATTTATTCAGATATTCGGTGACGACCTTTGAACCGGGGGCCAGTGATGTCTTGACGTAGGGCTTGCGCTCCAGGCCAAGTTCGACCGCGTTTTTCGCCAGCAGACCTGCCGCGACCATCACCGAGGGGTTGCTGGTGTTGGTGCAGGAGGTAATCGCCGCGATGGCGACCGCGCCGTGTGTAATGGTGGTTTCCGCTTCGGCCTGCTTGACGGTGGCCGTCGCCTGGAGTTGGTTGTCGTCCAGTTCGAAGCCTTGCGGGCCGACAGGAGCGCGTAACGCCTGGTTGAAGGCGTCTTTCATATCGCTCAGGCGGACGCGATCTTGCGGGCGCATCGGCCCGGCCATGCTCGGCTCGACGGTACTCAGGTCGAGTTCGAGTGTGTCGTGGAACAACGGATCGGGGGTGTCATCGGTGCGGAAGATACCCTGTTCCCGGTTGTACTTTTCCACCAGGGCAATTTGTGCTTCATCGCGCCCGGTGCGGCGCATGTATTCCAGTACTTCGCCATCCACCGGGAAGAAACCCATCGTCGCGCCGTATTCCGGGGCCATGTTGGCGATGGTGGCGCGGTCGGGCAGGGTCATATTGCTCAGGCCTTCGCCATAGAATTCTACAAACTTGCCGACGACGCCCTTTTCACGGAGCATCTGCGTGACGACCAACACCAGGTCGGTGGCGGTCGCGCCTTCGGTCAATTGACCGGTGAGCTTAAAGCCGACGACCTGCGGCATGAGCATATAAATCGGCTGGCCGAGCATGGCCGCCTCTGCTTCGATGCCGCCGACACCCCAGCCGAGGACGCCGAGCGCGTTAATCATGGTCGTGTGGCTATCCGTGCCGACCAGGGTATCTGGCAGGGCGATCTTGCCGCCCTGGGGATCGTCATAAAGCTGAACGACCTTGCCCAGGAACTCCAGGTTGACCTGATGCACAATGCCGGTGGCTGGCGGCACGACCTTAAAGTTATCGAAAGCCTTCTGGCCCCAGTGCAGGAACTCGTAGCGTTCGCGGTTGCGCTTGAACTCGTACTGCGCGTTGATCTGCAATGCTTCCGGGTTGGCAAAGGCGTCTACCTGGACTGAATGGTCGATGACCAGATCAACCGGGCAGACCGGGTTAATCTTCTGCGGGTCGCCACCCATGCGGGCCATCGCACTACGAAGGGCGGCCAGGTCTACGATGGCCGGTACGCCGGTGAAATCCTGCAAGATGACGCGGGCCGGGATGTAGGGCACTTCGACATCCATCGGCTGGGTTGGGTCCCAGTTGGCGAGATTGTGAACGTCCTCGTCAGAGACAGCCAGGCCGTCCAGGTTGCGGAGGGCATTTTCCAGCATGATCTTGATGCTGAAGGGCAGTTTTTCCACATGGCCGATGCCGTCGTCGATCAACTTTTGCAGACGATAGATGGCCGCTTCGCCCTGGCCGGTGTCGAATGTCCCGCGTGCGCCGAAGTTATCTTGATATTTGCTCATGTATTCACCTTTTCTTACGTGTCGTCGTTCAAGCATGAAGACTTAAGGAGCGTTTTACTTGATTTTATTTTACTGGAAAACCATTCTTATGTCAGCGCACACTTGTTTATGACCGGTATAAAAATTACTTATCCGGCCAAATGCGTTAGAATAAAGACGGTTTGTAAAATAAGAGGATAAAATGAGCCAGACAACCCCACCCCCAGGCGATGAAACGGCGACGGCCTATAACCGATTGCGCCGTTTGCAAGAACATAGCCGGAGCAACATCCCGGCGGTAATGACGCACCGCAGTACCAGCACGTTTACCCTGCACGATGAGCCACTGCCAGCAGAGGCCACCGACCGCGTTTTGCTGGTGGTGTATCCGCAAGATCCATTCATCGGGGAGCCGGAGATCCGCACCATGAGCGCGAACGACATCCGCCCCGGTCTTATCAACAACCGGGTACGGGTAGAGGCGGCAAGCCCGCTGGCCCAACCCGATGCCGAAGGTAATTATCTGTTCTGGCCGGGAGACCCTCGCTTTGATCAGGTCAATGTGTTTTACTTCACCACGTTGACGCTTCGCATGTACGAACGTTACGCCCAGCGGGCCTTGCCCTGGGCGTTCCCGGCCCCACGTTTGACGGTCGTGCCGCATGTAGGGGAGCAGGCCAACGCCTTTTACAACGAGCAAGATCGTCAGCTTGGCTTCCACGCCTTCCAGCTAGACGGGGAACCGGTCAGCACGGCCCACAGTGCAGATATCATCGGGCATGAGGCGGCCCACGCAGTGCTAGATGGCCTGCGTGATCTTTACAACGAGTCCTTCGGGCTAGGGCCGGCGGCCTTCCACGAAGCCTTTAGCGATGTCACCGCGATGTTGATCGCCCTGCATGATGACTCGTTGGTGCGGCGTCTGTTGGATTGGACGAAAGGTGACTTGCGGACGGATAATTTCGTGGTAGAAATCGCAGAGCATGTGATTGACGCGCTGAGTGAGAGTGACGACATGCGCCTGCAAGCCCATAATATCTACCTGCGTAAGACGCTCAACACCTTTAAGTTGGTGCCGTTTGAAGAATTGGTGCGCGAACCGGACGACCCGGAATTTACGCTAGGCCGCCAACCGCACAATTATTCGCGCCTGTTGAGCGGGACATTTTACGATATTTTTTCCGGCATTTACGAAAAATTACGTCAGACCACGCCCGATCACATCGCTATTTACCGGGCGCGGGATATTGCGGCGCGGCTGTTGATCTTCACGATTGAGATCGGCCCGGTGGGGGAGTTCGACTTTGCCGACTGGTCGCGGTGTATGTTGGCCGCCGAGTCGATTTTGTTTGAGCGGCGTTACCAATCCGTCTTGATCGACACCTTCGCCCAGCGCGGGTTGCTTTCGCCGGATGCCAGCCAGGCGGCCTTAAACGCGATGACCTCTCTGCCAGGTGTGCATCTGCCGGAGTCGATCAACTCTGCGATGGCTTCTGCACTTTTTTTGGAAGATGCCATCTTGCCTGCGTTGCAGATCGAACCGGGGACTGAGCTAATCCCGATGGCGGCTTACCGCAACGCGACCGGCTACGCCTTTCTGACTTATTTCCAGACGGAGCGAATCACACTTGATGATGCGGCGTTTGGGATGTATCAAGGGGCATCGCTTGATCTGTTCGGCGGCTTGTCGGTGGTGTTTGATCCTGCCGGGGTGATGCGTCATGCGTTTTATCGCCCGGTGAATTCAACCGATAAAGCCCAGGTCGGTGTGATGGTGCAGGATTTGATCCAGATGGGGTTAATCAGTGAGAAATTTTACATCAGTGGTACACTGAAGAACCGCTTGCCGGAGGGCTTGCGGCTGGCAAATACGCAGGTAGATCGTCCCGGCGATAGTCAATTAATTAAGTATCCCATAATGTTCGATGAGTTTCCGTTGACGAAGATGGACATTATCGCGTATTTTCGTCGTTTGAAAGATAAAATCCGACCTTAAAGGAGTAAACACCCTTATGACCAAGAAGACATCAAGAGCACGCGCCCAGGAACGGCGCGAAGCACGCAAGAAACAACAACAACGCCAACGCCTACAGGTTTATGCTGTCGGCGGTATCTTGATGGTGGTAGTGGCGATCTTCGTCATCATCTTGATTAACCAACCGGCAGAGGCACCGATTGATGACGCCATCCTGGAGCGGTACGATGGCATCCCGCAATCGCAATCGGAAGAAGGCTTTTACATCCTGGGCAACCCTGCCGCGCCGGTGCGCGTCGTGGAGTATTCCAGCTACAGTTGCCCGGCCTGCCAGGTGTTCTATGAGAACGCGATGGATGATGTCATTGAGTTCGTGCGCGATGGCATTATTTCGTATATGTTTGTGCCGCGCTTTGTCGGGAGTTTCGCCAATGCGGGTGGTGCGGCCCAGGCCGCCTTCTGCGCCGGGGAGCAAGGCCGTTACTTTGAAATGCATGACGCGCTGTTCAACTGGCAGACGGCCTATGGCAATAACGCCTTTTCACAGAACCGCTTGGTCAGCGGGGCGGAAAACCTGGGCCTGGATGGCGGCGATTTCCGCGGGTGCCTGGGCAGTGGCCGGGCTGATAGTCATATGAGCGCGGCGGATGCGCGGGCGGGCAGTCTGGGCTTTACCGGTGCGCCCATCACGACTGTAAATGGTGCGCCGATTGAATCCACCGCGCCTAGCCTGCGGAATCAGGTATTGGCCGCGCTGGGCAACCAGCAACCGGTGCCACTCAACCCGCGCCTGCAAGATGAAGAATCAACCGGGCCGCAAGATGAGGCTGAGACCACGCCAGAAGCTCTTGCCGAGGAAGAAGAACCTGAGACTGATGCGACCGGCAACGAAACGATTGTCGCCAGTGTGCCGCTGGGCCTGCAAGACCGTTATGACGGGCTGACCGAGTCTCGCAACGCGGACGGTGTGTTCACGCTGGGTGATGAAGATGCGCCGGTCGTCGTGGCAGAATATGGCAGTTACAGTTGCCCGGCTTGCTTCAATTACCACAACCTGACGACCGAATACATCCTGGCGCAAGTGCGCGAAGGAAATGTGCAATTCGCCTATTATCCGCACTTTACCGGCGGGGTGAGCGGGGAATTCATCGAAGAAGCCACGCGGGCGGTTTATTGTGCCGGGGAGCAAGATGCATTCTTTCCGTATTCGGCCATGCTGTATGCCTGGCATGGTCAATTCCAGGCGGAAGCCTTCGTCCCGGCGCGGTTGACGGCAGGGGCGGAAAACCTGGGCCTGGATGCAGAAGCCTTCGCGGCGTGCTTTGACGGCGAAACGGCGGCAGAATTCGTCACATCAGCTCGCACGCTGATCGACGACAACAACATCAGTGTGACGCCGACGATCTTCGTCGATGGCGAAGAGATCGACCCGACGTTGGCCGATCTTGAGGCGGCAGTCAGCGCGGCACTGGAAGCCGAATAAGCCAACAGTGCAGAAGCCGGGCGGATACATAGCCCGCCCGGTGATTCATCGAGCGGTTACGTCATCAACATCGGGCCGAGTGGCCGCCCGCCGACCAGATGCATATGCAGGTGATAAACCTCCTGGCCGCCGTCATCGTTGCAATTGACAATCAACCGGTAGCCGCTCTGCGCGATGCCCTGTTCGTGCGCGATCTGCCGGGCGACCACGAACAACCGCCCCAAAACTGCCGCGTCGTCTTCACTCACATCGTTGACCGTCGCCATCTCCTTCTTGGGGATGATGAGGATGTGCGTGGGGGCCTTCGGGCTGATGTCCTTGAATGCTAGAATGTCGTCACCTTCGTAAACGATGTCTGCCGGAATCTCTTTGTCGATGATCTTCTTGAAAATTGTACTCATCAGTGCCTCCTGATAGACTGATTTTCCGGCTATTATAGCGCATTGGTTTTGCTTAACTGACAACTCATGCTGTCAGTTAAGCAGGCGGCTGTCATGCTGGCGGATCACTTGCCCTTGAACTGTGGTTCGCGCTTTTCTAAAAAGGCGTTGATGCCTTCGCGGAAGTCCTCTGTGCGGAAGGCCGCGCCCTGCATCAGGGCTTCGTATTCCAGCGCGTCGGGCAGGGTGCGCTCGTAGGCCCGGTAGACGGCGCGTTTCGTCCAGCCGATGGCTTTAGTCGGCATTTTCGCTAATTTCTCTGCAAATTCAGTCGCCGTCGAGAGCAAGTCGTCCGGCTCGACCACCTGATTGACGATGCCGTAAGCGTGGGCTTGCTCCGCCGTGACGCGATTTTTAGCATCTGCCGTCAGGTATAGCTCTAAGGCTTTGCCGGTGCCCACTAACTGCTGAAGCAGATAGGTGCCGCCAGCATCCGGGATGATGCCGATATTGACAAACGCGGCGAAGACGAAGCTGGCCTGGGTGGAAGCGATGCGGTAATCGGTCATCAATGGCAGGCTGGCCCCGGCCCCGGCGGCTACCCCGTTGATTGCCGCGATGATCGGCTTTTCCAACCCGCGCATGGTCTTTGCCAGCGTGTTTAATCCCTGGCGTAAGGCCTCGGTGATGTCTACCGTATCTAGGTTGGCCCCCAGTTCGGGGAGATCAGCCCCACTGCTAAAGCCTTTGCCCGCCCCGGTGAGGATCATCGCTCGTATGTCGTCGTCTTTCGCGGCAGATTTAAAGGCGTGGGTCAACTCTTTGAGTGTGCCCATACTCAGCGCGTTATACGTCTGGGGCCGGTTGATGGTGACGGCGGCGACGTTGTTTTCCAGCGTGTATAGAATATTTTCATAAGTCATTTTTAAGCTCCTTCAATTTTTAGGGTTCTTTGTGGCAGTCGATTACAGTGCCGTTGGTGATTGTCTTTAGTTGGGCCACCGTCAGGCCGAAGTTGGCATCCGGTGCGCCCGCCGCCGCGTAGATCGGGTCGAAGCGGCTTAACTGGCTGTCGATCAACACCGGGATGCCGGCTGTGCGATGACCGACCGGAGCCACGCCGCCCGGTGCATAGCCGAAGATCGCCACGCACTGCTCCGGTTTCGCCGTCTTGACCTTCTTCCGCCCGACCTCAAAATACGCGGCCAGCTTACGATCATCGACGGTTTGATCGCCACTGGCGACCACCAGCACCGGCTCCCCGTTGACCATGAAGCACAGGCTTTTGGCGATCTGCCCCAGTTGGCACCCGATGGCATCCGCCGCCTCTTGCGCGGTGGCTGTACTCTGCTCAAAATGCATGATCTTCAGGTCGAGATCGAACTCATCTAAGACTTGCTGGACGTGTTCCGGGTTGAATGGTTCCATCACATCGAGATCCCGCCATCGACGGTCAGGACGTGGCCGGTGATGTAGGCGGCGTCATCCGATGCCAGGAAAGCGGTCGCTTTCGCGATGTCTTCCACCTTGCCCCAACGCCCCAGCGGGATAAATTGCATGGATTGTGAGCGCAGGTCGGCGTCCAGGTCGGCGGTGAGATCGGTCTCGACAAAGCCGGGGGCAACCGCGTTGACGGTCACACCACGCGGCGCGATCTCCCGCGCCAGGGATTTAGTCAGCCCGATGATGCCGGCCTTGCTGGCACTGTAATTGGTCTGCCCGGCCTGCCCGCTGATGCCGCTGACGCTGGTGATGTTGATAATCCGCCCGTAGCGTTTTCGCATCATATTGCGGACTGCGGCCTTACAGCATAACCAGGTGCTCCGCAGGTTGGTACGGATGACGGCGTCGAAGTCTTCCGGTTTCATCATCATGATGACGTTATCGCGGGTGATGCCAGCGTTATTGACCAGCACGTCGAGCTTGCCGTGATGCTGGATGGCGGCGTTAATCAAGGTCGCGGCTCCGTCCTCGGTGCTGACGTCTGCTTGTACTGCCTGGGCAGTGCCGCCGGCCTCTGTGATCTCGGTCACAACGGCCTGTGCGGCGTCTTCGCTCTGGTTGTAATTGACGATGACGGTGGTGCCGTGTGCGGCCAGTTCCAGCGCGATGGCCCGCCCGATGCCCCGGCTGGCCCCGGTGACGACCGCGATACGCTCGGTGTTGTCGCTCATGCCTGTCCTTTCGTTGGCTATAAGATGACGGATGTCTTGAACACGAAATAATATAACACAACAATCAAGCCGTTGTTGGCGGCATGAACCACAATCGCCGTCCAGATAGAGCCGCTGTACTCATAGACCAGGGCGCAAAATCCGCCGACGACTGAGAGTGAGATCAACGAGATGGCGGAAAGATGCACCGCGCCGAACACAAACGAACTAATCATCAACGCGATAGGAATGCTCGCCCGCGTGCGTAACCACTGGTACAACATCCCACGAAAGAAGATTTCCTCCGCAACCGGGACGATGACGGCCACCCCTAAAAACACCAGCACAAATTCATCCAGCGGCACCGTCTCAAACAATTGTGGCGGGATGGCGAGTGCGGCCTGCCGGCCCGTGATGATCTCTTCGATTACCAGGCTCAGGCTGACGCTGACCGGGACGAAGAACAGACCAAGCAGAAGCGAGACCAGCAACCATATCCCCGACGTCCGGCGGATGCCAGCCGCCCGCCAGCCGAGCGGGTGCCGGGCGATGCCCAGGATGAACACACTACCGCCGAAGGCCGCCAACGAGAACAACGACGACAGAAACATATATTCCCCGTTGCGCCCGGTGAAAGGTGCCGGGCTGACCTGTGATGTGACCAGAAACACCGACCCCACGATGAAAATGACAAAGCCAGCCAGGGACATTGACGCGGCTTGGTCGTCCGTCCAGATATGGCGGCGTAGTTGGGTCATCGGCCCACCCAGCCGAGCAAGGTCATCTGGCCGCGAAAGTCATTGATCGTCAGGTTATCGGACTGGAAGCCCTCCGCCGAACTCACGTAGATGTCGCGCCGGCCATCGTTAGAACTGCGTAACGTATTGATAGCCGTATAAGCGATAAATTGCCCATCTGGCGCGTAGCGGGGCGTACAGACGTTGGTCGGTTGAGTCGGCGTGGAGACCAGACTGAAGTTGGCTGTCTCGAACACACGCAGAGGGTTCGGGCATTGGCCGCTGGTGCCGCCGACGGTCAACCGTTCGCCATCCGGTGACCAATTGGCCGCCAGCGTGTAACGGGCGAATGAGACTTGATCGATGGTATCCAGCCGGGTGCCATCACGGGCGGCGATTACGATCTCGGTCGTGTTGCCGGTCGCGTTCTGGAAGATGACGCGATCTGCCGTTGGGGACCACGACTCCGCCAGATACAGCGGGGGGCGGCTGGTGCCCGGCAACCGGACTTGCTGGCTGGTCATGGCTGGCAGGCTGGCAAGCCACAACCCGCGTTGAGGATCCAGCAGATTGAACGGATCCCCGCTGGAAAAGGCCAGCGCATTGGCGTTGACCCAGTAGGGCGGCTCGAAGGTTGGCTCTGCACTGACGCGGGTGACGACCCCGGTGGCAATTTCCAGCACGTAGACATCGCCGCTGGTCGGGGTTGGCTCTACGGCGGAATTGCAGAAGCCGTCATCGGCTGGATCCCAACTGGGGCAGGTCTCCCGATCACTGACGAACGCCAGATAACGGCCATCGGGCGACCAACTGGGCCAGAAGTTGAACGAACTATCCCGCACCAGCCCTTCCCAGCGGCTTTCATCCAGGTTGAACTGGAAAATATCCAGGTGATAGCCGGTTTCCAGCGTGATTGCCAACCGGCGGCCATCTGGCGACCAGGCCGGGACGTTGGGCAGTCCGCGCAGGGTCAGCGAGTCGGTATCCCAGATGCGTGCGCCAAAGTCGATGCTGGTATCGGCATACCACAGGCCGCGTGCTTGTGGCCCGGCACTCCCGTCAATGAAGTAAGCGAAGCTATTGCCCAGTGGCGAAAGATAAATTTCTTCCAGGGTCTCAGCGCCGAATTCTGCGATGGTATAGCGATTGTCTTCATTGGCCGGGTCAACGTAAAACAGCAGGGCGCGGTCGGTATTGGGGAGCGGGGTCGCCAGGCTGGTGATCGACTCGCTGTTGTTTTCGTTCAGGAATGCGATGTGAGGCCGGTTCAGGCCATTCTGCACCAGGGCGGGAATGTCAAAGGTGACAAATTGATCGAATTCAATGGCAGAGGCCGGTTCAAGCGGTGGGGCCGGTTCGTCCTGTGCGAGGGTGGCCGTGACACCGACTGATAACAGTAGGATTATGAATAGGCGTCTCAAGCGGTATGTGATCCTTCAATTGAACAATGACGGTCATCTTATCATTGGGTCACGGTAATTGTAATGCTATAGCTGGCCTGGGTGCCATCCGCCGCCGTGACGAGCAATTCGTAAGTCTTGGTCGCCAATGGGCAGACCGACTCACTTCCGTTGACGGCCACAGATGCGCCGTCCAGGTTGACGACCTGGGCTGATGCCGTCTGCCAGGTCAGCGTGACGCAATCGCCACTGACGATGACATCGCGTTCGGCGGTGAAGCTCACCGGGGCGGCGGTGGTCCCATCCGGTAGGGGTGTTGATGCGGGTGCGTTAGTTGCTCCGGCTGGTTCGGCGTTTACCGGCAGGCGGATCTCCTGGCCGAGGGCCAATTGATCCGGGTTATCAATGCAATTTGCCGCGATGATCTCCTCAACGGTCAGGTTGTTGTTCAGCGCGATCTGCGTCAGGGTATCGCCCCGTTGCACCGCATAGACCACGGTCCAATCCGGCGGCAGTTGGCAGGGCGTGGCCGGTTCCGCATTGGTGCCGGGCGGGGTTGGTGTCCCCGCGTTGACCTCTACCGGCTGAATACTGTTGGCCGGGGGTTGGGTGCTGGCCGGGCCAGCCGGTGATGTGGGCGGGGCGGTGGGTTGTGGTCGGTTGGTCGCGGCGGGGGCTGGATCTTGCACCGTTTGAACCTCAACTGCGCCTGGTAAATTCTCTACCGGCAATCCGGCGAGCAGTTGCGTTGATGCTGGGCCTGGGTTGGAGGGCGGGCCGACGGTTTGCAGGTTATCCGTCAAGCCCAGGTCTACGCTAAAGCCTGCATCGACCACCCGCGTTCGGTCGTTGGCCCGGACTGCCGCCGTCCCGTTGATGACGGTAACTTGCATCATGTCGTCGGTCGTTTCCCAGTAGATGGTGGCATCGAACGTGATTTCGACTGTTTCCGTATGCAGGGTGATCTGCGCGGCTTCGGCCTGGAGCAGGACGCCATCATCGGTTGGGATGCAGGCGATTTCCGTCCCGGCGTTAGCGTCTATCTGCTGACAGGTCAGCGCGGTAATGCTATCGGCACCGGGTTCGCCAGCACCCATCATGCACGCGCCAGATGCCATCGCCAGCAAGAGACATACAAGATAAAATGATTTGACCATAACCTGCCCTACTGCAAACACTCTGCCCTTAATTGTGCAGAGGTTGGGGCCGTTGTCAACTCATTGACGCCCCCCACGAAAAAATTTATGATTAAGCGTGTACAGCAAAACAGGATAAAACGATGTCGGTGATTTATCCCTTTGATTATACTTTTGCTTCGTTTACCGGGTCGCCATTAGAGGCCCGCCCGGATGAGAGCCGGGGGAAAGTGTTTGCCCGGCAGGGGGGGCGGTTTCGGTCGGTCGTCCTGACGATCAGTTTTATTGTTGGTGGGGTCGGCAGTGTCTTTACGTTGAGGGAAGTGGGGGCGGATTCGCTCGTGTTTCTCGTGTTGGGCGCGTTGACCGTCTTCTTGTGGATCATGACTATGAATTTAGGGATGCGGTTATGGTACCGGCTAGAGGGGCCATATTACGACACACCTCGGTTAAGATTGCACCCTAGCCCGTTGGTCTTCGGGGAGCTATGTGATCTTCGCATCGCCATGCGGGCACAACGGGATATTCAGATCACCGGGGGGCGTGTGGAGTTAATCCGCCGGGAAGCGGTGCGTTATAGTTGTGGGACGGACATCTGCTATGACACGGACGATTTAGTTGTCGATGCAAGTGAGGTGGAGCCAGCACGTCTTGTCACCGGGTTAGAGTTCGTCCACCGGGCGACGTTCAATGTCCCGCTTGATGGCCCGCAGACTTTCATCACGCGGAATAATCGCATCGGTTGGATCGTTCGTCTCACACTCTATGCGGAGGAACTGCGCGAATATGAGCGGTTATTTCAGGTGACGGTCGAGCGGCAGATCGACACTGATGAAGGGGCGATAAGCGATGTTTCAGAATAAGGCGATCCGGGTTGATATTCAAATCCGCAATCCACGCACCCGGCAAGGTGATGTGCCGGTCTTTTTGATCGAGGATTGGGTAGAGGTTGCGGTGCGCGTCATGCTGGAAAAGGGTGAGATCAACCCGCGTGAGTCGGTGGTGGCGGTCGGCTGGCACACCGAAGGAAAAGGCAACCGCGATAGTGAACACTTTGAATCCAAACCGCTGGATCTATCGCGCCTGGCACCTGGCCTGCCACTCCAGGAACGTTTCGAGTTCCAACTGCCACGCAAGCCAATCAGCTACCGGGGGACGCTCATCAGCGTGATATGGGCCGTCGAAGTGGCAATTGACCTGCCGCTGATCCGCGATGTGAATGCCAGCCAACCGTTTATCATGGTGCCATCGCTGGATTACGTGTAGCGGCCCTATCGCCGCCGGTCGTCGTCGCGCTCGCGTGGGTCACTCCCCTGGATCAACCCACTGCCACCCACCGAACCGGGGTGCATGCCGTATTTTTCCTGGAAGGCTTTGGAGCCATAGCGTTGTAAGAATTGACGGGGAGTCAGGTGCTTCAGGTTGTCTTTTTTCCACGCTTTCGACATCTCGGCTTCGTAGGTGGCTTCAGCCTGTTTGAAGGCCGTCTCGATCTCATCCAGTGAGGTGCCAGAATCCAGAAATGGTTTGATCTGATCGTAAATCGGTTGGGTCAGGCTGTCTAACGCGCTATCGTTCTTAAGTTGGTAGAGTAGCTTATTAACCCAGTAGAGATTGCCCTCTTTTTTGTAGATTGCCAGGGTCACATCCTGGAGTGTATCGGCCATGATAATTTGATCCTATCGGCTTGACGATGAGCCATGATTATACTCAGCGTAACGGAAAGCCTGCAAGTCCGCCGGGGTGATCGCGCATGGCTCTCGAATCGTCTGGAAAAAATCATAGAGCCATAAGAGCATGGTGCGCAGGTCATCGCGGAAGCTCTGCCACAACCAATCATACGCCGCCGGGCTGAACGTGACTGTGCGCGGGCGGTCTGCCAGCGTGAAGGCATCGAGCCGGGCTTCGATCACCGCTTGTAAGTGCTGGCGGGTCGTCTGCTGGTTGATCTTGAGCGTGGTCAACCGTGCGCCGCGCAGGGCAAAATCCAGCGCGAACGTCCAATGTGTGCCCAGGATGCGGTGGCGGTGGTGCCGTGTCTCGTGGAAGTAGCGCAGGCGGTCATCCAGGCGTAGGCGTTGGGCTTCATCCAGCAGGAAGCAATCTTGATTGCTCAGGGCGGTGGTGTAGCATCCCTGGCCGGGGCGTAGGCTCTCATAGGCCACGCGCAAGCCCTGTGTGTGCAGTTGATCTGCCAGATAATGCAAGGCCGTCGTCTTGCCGCGCCCACGCCGCCCCATGATCTGCACATTACTGAAGCCACCCCGCACGAGCGTTTTAATGCCATCCGGCGGGACAATGACCATGCGTTGTTGCTGGTCGGTCAAAATCTGAAACGGATTCCCGCTGAGGCCCACCCGCCGGAGCGGAAAAAAGTCAGGACTCATCGTCTGAAGTCGAGTCGGTGGGCTTCAGCACGTAATATGAGCCGCGCTTCTGCCCCATTTTGGTTGTGATGTCCTTCGTCACCAGATCGGCCAGATCACGCCGGATGGTTTCCGGGTGGACATCCGGGAACATGGCTTGCAATTCGCTATTGGTGATGCGCCGGTTGGCCCCGGTGTGCAGGTGGATCAACGCGGCTTCCTGGCGCGGGTTCAAGGGTGTATCGGCATATTCGGCCAGTGCGTCATTGGTATCGACCGGAATCGGAATCGGGCGGGGTGTCGGCTTGAGCGGTGTATTGAACAATTGCACGCGGAAGCCATCTGTCGTCTCTTCGAATTCGGGTTCGCGCAGGTTATTTTGCTTCATCAAGTCCAGCATCCGGTCGATGCCGTATCCCAGGCGTTCGATGAAGCCCATATCAGAGAGGACTTGCACGATGGCCGGGTTGCGGCTGAAGCGTTCATCCCGGATGTTATCCACTGTCACCGGCCCTGGCAACGCACCAGGGCTATAAACTTCCATGCGGTCTTTGAACAAAAACAGGCGGATGCCATCCCCCCGGATGCTGTAATTGCGGTGGGCGACCGCGTTGACGACCACTTCGCGGGCCGCTTCCATCGGGTATTCGAGATTCTCTTGTCGGGCCATCGTGCCTTTGAGCTTGACGCCCTTCCGTAGATGGTCGATCAAAAAGGTCTCGGCCCGGCGGATCTGATCCGGCAGGGTGCCGTTGATGTCTTGCCGGCTGAAGGTGTCGCTCATGGTGGCCCCGGCAAAGCGCACCGCCGTGATCTCTGCCGTCCGTAGATGCTGACTAGGATCCTTCCCAAAGAGCAGGATTCCGGCATTGGTCGGGAGTAACGTCCCATCTTGATCGACCAGACACCCGCGTTTAATCAAAAAGCTGGACGCCTCCGCATGGGATACACGGATCTTATCCATGTAGGCCAGCACTTTTTCCCAGTTCAGCGCGTCGAATGTCGCGCCGGGGGCTGGTTCCGTCTCAAAGGCGACCGCCCCCCGTTGGATCAACAATTGATGCAACGCACGCGGGCGCAGGGGCGCGTTCTGCCCGGCCCGCCGCGCCAGATAGCGGCCATCATACATGTAGACATGCGGCATCCCGGCGGGGACGCTCATGGTGATGATGGTCTTGCCGTCTAGCGTCGTACTTTCCGGCAGGGGGGTGATGAGCGGCGGTTCGAGCGATAGCGCGGCGGTCAGCAGGCGATCCAGCACGCTTTTGTCATCGCTCACACCGATGATTTCATCGCGGTAAGCTCCGATGACGACGCGCCCGCCGTTGGTGTTCGCCATTGCCGCCAGGGTCGCCTGGAGTTCTGCCGGGACGGGCGGGGTGCGGTAACAGGCCAATGTGTTGGCGTCTGTGGTGGTTATCAGGGTCTTTCGTAATGCTTCCGCATTTAAGCTAGTCGTCTTCGTCATCGCCGTTATCTTCCATCTGTTGATTCAGGTCACGCTGGCGACCATCTGCTGGCGGGTCGAGCAGAACCGCATCCATCACGCTCTGCATATCTGCCACCAGTTGGATCGTCATGTCTTTGCGGACTTTGGCCGGGATTTCGTCCAGGTCTTTACGATTTTGCTCTGGTAGCAGGAGGTTGAAGATCCGGTTGCGGTGCGCGGCCAACACTTTTTCTTTGATGCCGCCCACCGGCAAGACGCGCCCGCGCAGGGTGATCTCGCCGGTCATGGCGGTATCGGCGCGGACTTTGCGCTCGGTAAAGGCGGAGATGATGGCCGTCGCCAGCGTGATCCCAGCCGAGGGGCCGTCTTTGGGCACCGCGCCTTCCGGCAGATGCACATGCACATCATAATTGTCGAAGTCATCGTTCGGCACGTTGAGATCTGCGGCGCGGGCACGCATATAACTCATGGCCGTCTGGGCGGATTCTTGCATGACGTCGCCCAATTGCCCGGTAAGCGTCAGGTTGCCCTTGCCCGGTAAGACCGAGACTTCAATCGTCAGCACGTCGCCGCCGTTCGGCGTCCAGGCCAGCCCGGTTACCAGGCCAATCGCGTCTTCGTCGTTGGCCCGCAGAGCGGTGAACTGTGGCGGGCCGAGGTAATCGTGAATCTGCTTGGGCTGGATGCGCTTGGGGTGTGTTTTGTCTTCCGCCACGCGCCGCGCCAGCTTGCGGCAGATTGACGCGATCTCACGATCCAGATTACGCACCCCGGCTTCGTAGGTATATTCCCGGATGATCGTCTTGAGGGCGTCCAGCCGGAATTGAATGTTTCGTTCCGTCAGGCCGTGTGCTTCCAGTTGTTGGGGAATCAAAAATTGCTGGGCGATGGCGAGCTTATCTTCTTCGGTATAACTGGGAAACTCGATCACTTCCATGCGGTCGAGCAAAGCCGGCTCAATCGGATACAGGTCGTTGGCCGTCGTGATGAACATCACCCGCGACAGGTCGTATGGCACATCCAGGTAATGATCGGTGTATTCAGTGTTTTGCTCCGGGTCGAGCACTTCCAGCAGGGCAGAGCCAGGATCGCCGCGAAAATCGACGCCTAACTTGTCGATTTCATCCAGCATGAAGACCGGGTTCACGGTGCCCGCGTTGCGTAGCGTCTGGATGATGCGACCGGGCAATGCGCCGATGTAGGTTCTACGGTGGCCGCGTATTTCGGCTTCGTCGCGCATCCCGCCCAGGCTCATCCGCACGAATTCACGGCCCAGGGCGGTGGCGATACTGCGTCCCATCGACGTTTTGCCGACACCCGGCGGCCCGACAAAACACAGGATCGGCGTCTTCATCTTGTCTGCGGCCAGCTTACGCACCGCGATATGCTCCAGGATGCGATCTTTCACCTTTTGCAGGCCGTAATGCTCTGCATCGAGGACGGCTTCTGCCCGGCTAACGTTTAGATCTTCATCGCTGGCTTGCACCCAGGGGATGGTAATCAGCCAATCGAGATACGTTCGAATGACGCCGACTTCCGGTGCCATCGGCGGGATCTGCTGAAGCCGGGCGAATTCTTTCATCGCTTTTGCGGTTACCGCCTCCGGCATCCCCGCTGTGATGATCTCGTCGCGTAGGTCGTTCATCTCTTGCTGGAAGACATCTTCTTCGCCCAGTTCTCCCTGGATGATGCGCATCTGTTCGCGCAGGAAGATTTCCCGTTGCGACCGCGACATTTCCGCATGTGTCCGCCCGACCAGTTCGTCCTGGAATTCCAGGCGATTGACTTCTTCGCTCAGGTGCATACCGACGATCCGCAGGCGTTCTTCGATTTCGTCAGTTTCCAGCAGGGTTTGCCGGGTCCTAGAGTCGAGTGATAAGGTAGTGGCGATAAAGTCTGCCATCCAGCCGGGGTCACTACGATCCAGAACGTAATCGATGATTTCTTCCGGCAATTTCGCATCGAGATCGACCGCTTCTTCCAGCATGGCGACGAGGGTGTTTTCCAGTGCCAGCACAAATTCTGGTTGTTCAACCCGTTCAGATATGGGCCGCGCACGAGCGACGAATCCGTTTTCGCCGTCGATCAACTCTACCACCTGGAACCGCCGCCGGCCTTCGACCATCAGCGAAAACTGGTTTTGTGGTAGGCTTATAATGCGACCGGGTGCCATTTCCGTCCCGACGCGATACAGATTATCTGCGATGATCGGGCCGTCCGGGTCTTGTCGCGTTAAGCCGAGGACGGTTTGGCCGTCGGCATGGGCCTGCCGGAGGGCTTGCACTGTTTCTTCATCCTGTACCGAGATCGGATGCACGATGCCAGGGTAGACGACTGTGAATTGTAACGGAATGACCGGGAAGGTATACATGCCGTCAGCATCGGGTTGGGCATTTGGGATATGGTGGAATTCATCAACACCGTTGGATACGTTCAACGTGGTATTATCCTTATATGATGCTCGCTCGAACGGGGTTAAGCTATAACTATACACCAGTTTAATGGATAAGGTAACGGCGTATGCTCAAAGAAATTGTGGTGTTACTCAAAGAGACGGTCAAAGAATGGTTGGAAGATCACGCGGCCAGTGTGGCGGCGGCCCTGGCGTATTATGCGATCTTTTCGCTCTCCCCGTTGTTGATTATCTTCGCGTTGTTCACCGGGGCAGTCATCGGGCCGGAAAGCCAGCAAGACATCCTGGCTCCGGTTGAGTCTACCATTGGCGAAGAGGCCGCAACCACGCTACAGCAATTTATGGAATCCAGCCAGCAATCATCCTCAGATTTTATCGGCACGTTGATCTGGGTGGCGATCATCGTCTGGGGGGCGTCTAATTTGTTCGCGCAGTTGCAGAGCGCGTTAAACCGCATCTGGGAAGTCAAGCCGATGCCAGGGCGTAGCCCGCTGATCTTCTTCAAAAACCGGGCCTTATCCTTTTCGATCGTCGTCGTTGGTTCCACGCTGATTATCGGCACGTTGGGTGTCAATACGTTCATCAACGTGATTATGAATTCCAACGAAGATCTCGCGCCATTCTGGTTTGTGGTACGTTTCTTTCAGTTAGTTGTCAGCATGATGGCCTTCACCACGTTATTTATGGTGATCTTTAAGGTTCTGCCCGATGTGCGGATCGCGTGGCGCGATGTGTGGGTGGGGGCGGCATTTACCGCGTTTTTGTTCCTGCTCGGTCAGTTCGCGGTGGGTCTGTATCTTTCCAGTGCGGATTTATCATTGGGTGGGGTGGCCGGCTCCTTGACGATTATCCTGGTGTGGATTTACTATTCCGCACAGATTTTGTTGTTCGGTGCGGAATTTACCGAGGTCTGGGCGCGGCGACATGGTGCCATGATCCGCCCGGATGGTGACGCGGTGTGGGTCAACGAGGCCAAAGCCCGCCGCGAAGCAGAGGCCGCCGGTCGTGACTTCGACGCACTCCAGAGCACGACATAGGCCCTTGTGGCACCGGGGGTTAATCGCTACACTCGCGCCGATGATATGTCGATAGGACAGGGTAAAAACCGATGCGTTTTCCCATTGGGGTTATGATTGTCGCGGCGATTGGGTTCGCCGCCCTGACGGTGCTGGCCGGGTCATATCTGGTCGATCCACCGCAAGATCTCATCACGCAAGCGGCGATGGAACCGGCGACGATCACGCCGAATGCCGACGGTGATGATGATGTGACGTTGATTAGTTATACGTTATCCCAGCCAGCCCGTGTATCAATCGTGTTCACGGCGGCAGATGGCGTGACCGAATACGACTTCCGTGATGATGAACCGCGTGAAAGCGGTCTGTATCGTGTGCAGTTTAGCGGCGTGGTGGATGGCTACACGCTGGAAGACGAGACCGTCTCCGGTCAGGTACTCCGCCGTTTGATCCCGGAAGGGACGTATACCTGGCGGATCGAAGCGACCGCGATTGATGGCGACTCGACCATGCAAAAGACCGGCACACTGACCGTCCAGGACGCCGATAGCGACCTGCCAGAACTCATCGAGTTTACCGTCGCGCCGGCGGTCTTCACGCCGAACCAGGACGGGCGCGACGACCGCACCATGATTAATCTGTTCGTCAATAAAGCACACGAACGGCTGGATGTCTTTCTGGTCAACGCGGAAGGTGACGAGTTGCCATTGGCCCGCCGGGATGAAGGCCGGTTAGTCGGTGAGCCGGGCCGGCATATGTACGATTATGAGGGCGGGGTAGACATCGGGGCAGATCCGCCGCCGGATGGAGCATATGAGGTCGTCGCCCAGGTGCAGGATGCCGTCGGGCAGGTCACCCAACAGACTGCCAACCTCGTGATTCAAGACGGCGGTAACCCACAGGCGGAGATTTTGGCGCAGTCCATTGGTGCGACGGTCGCCTTTATCGCTCAGCCGTATGACGAACGGTACTTCACTGATATGGAGACCGCCGGCCTGCTCATCGACTCGCCAGATTCGCCCGGAGATACCAACATGCTCCCGCTGACGGTACAGCAGGGCGATATGCTGGTCTTCAAGTTGACGGTGGATAATTACGGGCCGACGCGCATCCGCACCAGCGGCCCGCCGCCGGGCACCGTCTACCAGCAGACGCAATTGGCCGCCTCTTTGGGGGCTTACGATCAATCCGGCGCGTGGCGCGTCGGGCTTCAATGTGAGACATCCGAGCAGTCGTATCCCTGGCGTTGG
>DAOTTZ010000005.1:0-16350 GCA_034437535.1 Anaerolineae bacterium
ACGCGCCTCTAATATCAAAACACAAGCGGACATCTTGTTTTTAGGCTTAAATCGCCTTCTACAGCTATTTTGAAGTTTAACTAGTTGGTTGATTGCTGATGATCATCATCACGACCGCACCAAACACAGCGATCATGACGGCGACGGCAGTCAGGGCTAGTCGTTCCAGGCGGCGGGTGGATGCTTGCGGGTATGTCGTTTGCAGTTGCATGACATTGATCTCCTTGTAGTAGCCATTTGAATGGGTATGCGATGCGAAATCCAGCAGAGGGGGCAATGTCGTCGCGTGATGCTCCGCCCGTTCGAGTGTCGCCGCCCGGAGTACGCGCCATATTTCCAGGTCGTCATCGGTGACGGCCCCCTGCTGACGGTAAGTCGTAAAGCGTTTTTGCTCTTCAGGACTTAGCGTCCCGTTAAAGTATTTTCGAATCAGGTCTTCTATCGAGTCAGGCATCTTCAGACTCCTTAGATGCAAACCATTGACGTAAACTCTGCTTGGCACGGTGAATACGACTTTTGAACGTATTGACCGAAACACCAGCGCGGGCGGCACCATCCTTCAACGAAAGATCACGAAAAAAGAACAACTCCAGGGCTTCTTGTTGAGGTGGTGACAGGTCATCGAGTGCCTTCGCCAGGGCTTCCCGCTCCAACTGGTGATCTAACCGCCGGGAGGGATCATCCGGGCTGATGGCATCTTGTTCGTACAAGGGTAAAGGGGACGGTTTTCGTCGTCGCCGGGCGTTGAGCATCTGGCGGCGGGTGATGGCGTAGAGCCAGGTACGTACACTGCTCTCGCCGCGAAAATTATGGGCACCCTGCCAGACCGCCAGCATCACCGTCTGTAACACTTCCTCGGCCTGGGCGCGGTTGCTCAACTGGCCGATGAGATAATTGAGCAACTCTAACCCATATCGCTGATAGAGGGTCTGCATTGCGTTGGGGTCTCCCCTGGCAATCGCTCGAATAAGATCTTGATCGTCTGTCATATCCCGTTACCCTACAGTCATTCGGTAAGATAGTCACGAAAATGATCAAAAAGTTGCGTGCGGAGATAAAAGCTGATGAAACAACAGGAAATGATCGCTTTGATCCGGGCTGGCGTGGCCGGGGGAACCCCCTGGGCAGACCTGGGGGCCGGAACCGGCAACTTCACCCGCGCCTTACAGCGTTGCCTACCAGCCGGGGCCACGCTCTACGCCGTCGATAAGAACGCCCGCGCACTCCGGCAGGCACCCCCCGGCGTGCAGACCTTGACCGCCGATTTCAGCCAGCCATTGGATCTACCGCCGTTAGCCGGGATCCTGATGGCGAACGCGCTCCACTGGGTAGGCCGCCAGCAAGCCGTGCTGGAAAATCTGCGCGATGCACTCCAACCGGCGGGCCGTCTGCTGGTGGTAGAATACGATGTCCGCCGCCCGCGTGCATATATTCCATTTCCAATCGGGACGAGTCGCTTCCGCCAGCTTGCTCATAAAGCCGGCTTCGGCTCAATTGAGACGGTCGGGCGGCGTGTGTCGCCATCGTCGGGTATCGCAATGGTCGCACTGTTAGCTCGCCTGCCGCCGTGTGACACATAATCGGGGCGTGCATCGTTTTTCAGGCTTTGTATAATGAGAAAGACACAATCAGCTAGAGTATAAATGAGGTCGCTATGCAGGACGAGGAAAGCAAGGGCGGTCTGCGGGGCTTATGGCAATCGCTAGATCAACGTGAGCGGGATCAAATTCGTTTTCTCTTTCGCACGCTGGGGGTTATCCTGATGTTTGTACTCGTGGCATCGGTCGTCGCCGGGCTAGTGGTATCCATTCTCTAAGAGCTTTATCATCGACTTCAAGTATAGTCAGTGTAGTGATTTAGACTTATTGGAGAGACGAGAATGCCTTACCCTGATTTCTACCAACCCGGCCAGATCGGCCAACAGTTAACCCCCACTATCGACACGGCGGCACGGGCTGGCCGGGCTGTCGGGGCTTCGCCAGCCAACGAAGATACAGAGCGCGTTTATCTGCTGTTGATCGACATTCAGATTGACTTCATTCATCCGGATGGTGCGTTATCCATCCCAGGGGCTGTAGAAGATACCCGCCGCACCGTCGAGTGGATCTACGATAATACCGACATGATCACCAAAATCGGTGCGACACTCGACACACATCTGCCGATTCAAATCTTTCACCCACCCTGGTGGGCCGATGGAAACGGCAATCACCCGGACGCGATGACGGCCATCACCGCTGACGATGTAAAAAGCGGCAAATGGAAAGCCCTGCACGAACCAGAATGGTCGATAAAGTACCTGGAAAAGCTGGAAAACGACGCCAAGAAGACACTGATGATCTGGCCGTTCCATGTGTTGCTGGGCACACCGGGGCAAGCACTCGTCCCGGCTCTATCGGAGGCCATCGCCTATCACGCCGCCGCCCGGCAGATGCAACCCCGCTACTTCATCAAAGGCTTGATTCCCGGCTCAGAGCATTATTCGGCGTTTAATCCAGAAGTCGAAGTGAAAGACCATCCGCAAGGAAGCCTTGCCACCGACGTTTTAGATGAGATCGCGTCTTATGACCGCATCTACATCGCCGGGCAAGCCAAGAGCCATTGCCTGCTGGAAAGCGTCAACAGCATGATGCAATACTACACACCGGAGCAAATCGCCAAGATGCGCGTGCTGGAAGATACCATGTCATCGGTCGCGCACCCACAAATCGACTTCGACGCGCTGGCCGACGAGCAATTCGCCCAATGGCAAAAAGAAGGTCTAACGCTTATCACCACCCAAGACGCCGGTTAACGTCACCAGATCTCAACCGCAAAGGGCCAGTCATGGGCTGGCCCCCGGTCTTATTGCGTCTTAGAGCGCATCGCGCAGGGCCGCGCCTGCCGCTAACCCACTCAGATAAGCCCCTTCCACACGCGGCCCGCCGAAAGCATCTCCGGCGAAGGCTAACGCTGACGGGAACTCTGCCAGCAGGCAACGGTCAGGGTGCGTCACCAACGGGCGGCTGTATCGCCAGCGCTTTAACTGTGCATCTTTAATCTCGGCGCGTTTATCCATGAAGATACTCAGGTCAGTCTTGAGTGCGTTCAACACGCGGGCATCGGGGGCACTCCACATCTGGCGGCTGTATTGCTCCCCGGCCTGCACCGTGATAACCGTCTCCTGACTGATGCCTTTCTGCCGGTTGTCGCCGATCCACTGAATGTTTGAATTGCGCCGCTGGACGGCCCCCGGTTGTGGCAAAGTCACGCGCCCATCAATCAGAAAGATCCCGGTCAGGCATTCGGCATAGGTGATGCGTGCCAGCGCGGCAAAGTCGGCTTCTTCTAAGCGTGTCGCCCCCTCATCCAACAGTTCCAACGATTGCGGTACAGGCGCGGTCATAATCAGCCCGTGCGAACTCATCAGATTGCCGTCTTGGTCTTGTAGAATCCAACCGTCTTCATCACCCGTCACCGTCGCGATGCGTAAATCGGTACGAATCTCGCTCTTGAGTTCTGATGCCAGATGTTGGGCCAGCGCATTCATGCCGCCGTTGCAGGCATAACGCGGGTGCCCATCGCTATCCGGTTGCATCAGGCTTCCGTCACTAAACCCGCGTGACCACTCATAAACCAATTTGTCTTTGATCCAACTATCAACCGCCGCCTGGAATGTATCCGTCCGTGCGGTGAAGAACTGCGCCCCATGATCAGCCAGCCCATCCCCCACACGGCGTGTCGCCAACCGACCGCCGACACTTCGACCCTTATCAATCAACATGACACGGACGCCAGCATCTTCCAGAACACGCGCCGCCATCAACCCGGCAATTCCTGCTCCAATAATCAGCACATCGGCTGTCGATTCATTTTCCATAACACTGCCTCAAATTAGTTTCATACACTTTGAGTCTATACTATACAGAGAACGCAAATTTTGCTAAGATGGATTATCTAATTTGGGAGTGACATGGCTTCGACACGGGAGGCTGATGTCATGCTGCAAGCCGCGGAGCCTAGCCGCGTTAACAATGGGCAGAGCACATTAAGTGCCAATGATAACTCTACGGCTTACGCCTACGCCGCATAAGCGAGCGTAGTTTAGTAAGTCGCTAGCCCAAGATGGCTAGCCGTCCGTGCCGGGCGTCGCTGTCCGCGCGGTTCACGGGCGTCATAAAAGACAGCTTGCTCCTCCGGCCACGCCGATAAACCGGAGCTAAGTGACTCATCGGCTAGCGTCAGACGTACCACGTCAGTTGGGGCTACCGGGCGCGAACTCTAAACAACTGACTATGCTTGTAGACGTGTGCCGTCGAATTTCGTGGACCCCGGTTCGATTCCGGGCACTTCCACAAATCCTGGCCTTACCTAACCCGGTAAGGTCGTTTTTTATGACCAGCAAGGGAACCCATGCGTCAGCTTGTCTATTGTGTCTTTATCAGCCTGATTGCGATAGTTGGCGTGGCCTGTGCTGGCACCGCCAGCGGCCAGCAAACCCTGGTCGCCTATGATAACCAGCTAGAGACCCGACGGGCCGCCTTAGCCGTCACCAGCACGGCAGAGATGGAACGGCTTGTCTTCACGCTGGATGCATCCCACCTGATGTTGACGCGAGTCAATGACAGTCAATTAGGGTTGATTTCTACGTTGGATGCCCGCGATATTCCAGTGGTGATGCCGCCCACACGCATCCCCGGCCCTATCTCCAACGCCCCGGCAGGCACCACCGACACCCCCCGCGCTCGCATCAACGATAACCCAAGACGACAAACCCGCCAAGCCGAACGTAACTTATCCCCTGCCGCCAACAACAGCCAACCGACCAACGTCCCAGTGACGCCGTTCGCCCCCAGCCCAACCGCGCAACCAGGCCGCCCCAGCCCTGTCCCGGTCACCCCGGCGACCACACCCAACGGCCAACTCCAGGAGATCGTCACGTCGCGGGCGGTTGACCCGGACACCGATTGTGCGGTCGATGTAGCAAATAACTTCAGCCCGGATGCCGATAGCATTTACGTGGTAGCGCGGGCTACCGGCATCACGTCTGGCACACAGATTTCATCCGACTGGGCACGCAACGGTGGCGAACTGCTGGCGACCTTCACCTTTACGCCGGATTTCGACATTGATGATGCCTGCATCTGGTTTTTTGCAGAGCCGACCGATTTTGAGTTCGCGCCTGGCAGTTACAGCGTCACACTTCGCATTGATGGGCTTCCAGCCGCAGAGCCAGCCCGGTTTATTATCCAGTAACCGCCTACCATGATGGGTGGTGTGTTCGCCTGACGACATTTGATACACTGGAATGCAGACAGGGGAAGCCATTAGCCGTCAGAATATGATGGCCCGATGCCGACTCCGTTCGATGCTTTTTCATGACAGGAGTTCAATATGCTCAGTTCTGGTGGATGGTGGTCGTATGTACGCGGCAGTGACATGGAGTCCAAGCCGCGTGTGACCTGGAAACTCATCAAGCGCGTGATGGCCTATGCGCGTCCTTATCGCAATCAGATCATCATCATGCTGGTGTTGATCGTACTGACAACTGGCCTCGGCTTGCTCACCCCTTTGATTTTTCGCGACTTAATCGACAACACACTCCCCCAACAAGATACCGCCCGCTTAAATGTGCTGGCGTTCGGATTGGTCGCCATCCCGGTGATAAGTGGCGGGCTGAGGGTGGTGCAACGGCGGTTGAATGCAACCGTCGGCGAAGGCGTGATCTATGATCTGCGTGTGTCCTTGTACGACCACTTGCAGAAGATGTCGCTCCGGTTTTATACCAACACCCGCACTGGCGAATTAATGAGCCGGCTCAACAATGATGTGATCGACGCGCAACGTGCGATCAGCAACACCATTGTAGACATCGCCACCAATTTAATTACCGTCGTGGCGACACTCGGCGTGATGCTAACCCTGGAATGGCGGTTGACCATCCTCGGCATCGCCGTTTTACCGGCGTTTATCATCCTGGCGCGGCGCGTGGGTAGAACTTTGCGCCGCATCGCCCGCGAGCAGATGAAATACAACTCTCAGATGAACGCCATGATGAACGAAACGCTCAACATAAGCGGGAGCCTGCTGGTCAAGTTATTCGGGCGGCGCACGATGGAAGTCAGCCGGTTTGATGATCGGGCGGAGAAAGTGCGCGATGCCGGGGTAGAACGTGCGGTCATCGGTGCGCGTTTTATCGTCGTCATCGGCCTCGTCAGCGCGGTCGGCACCGCGTTGATCTACTGGTTGGGTGGGTATCTGGTCATCGCAGATGCCTTTACCATTGGTACCATCGTCGCCTTCGGCTCTTACCTGACGCAACTTTATGGCCCGCTCCAGGCGTTGACTAATGCGCCGGTAGAATTTGCGACATCTATCGTCAGCTTTGAGCGCGTCTTCGAAGTGATCGACCTGCCGCTCGACATTGAGGAAAAAGCAGATGCCCGTGTGCTGGATGATGTGCGCGGTAAGGTCGCGTTTGACGGTGTAACCTTTATCTATGAAGTTGATGAAAGCCAACTGCTGACCGATGTCGAGCGGGCCGGGGACGAAGGCGGCGGCGCACTCAGTGGGGAGAGCGGACAAACATCAGCAACCTCACAGGCGCGTGAGATCGCGCTGGATTCTGTCTCGTTCGTGATGCAACCGGGGCAACTGGTGGCCCTTGTCGGGCCGAGTGGTGCCGGCAAAACCACCACAACCTACATGATCCCGCGTCTATACGATCCAAACGAAGGACAAGTTTTAATCGACGATATTGACGTGCGTGATGTAACGCTGGAATCGCTAGCGGAGCAAATCGGCATGGTGACGCAAGAAACCTATCTCTTCCATGATACGATCCGTACCAATCTGCTTTATGCGCGGTTGGATGCCACCGACGAAGAACTGGTGGCGGCGTGCCAGGCGGCCAACATCCACGATTTCATCATGGGCCTGCCGGAGGGTTACGATACACTGGTCGGCGAGCGCGGCTACCGCCTGAGCGGGGGCGAAAAGCAACGGTTAGCCCTGGCCCGTGTCATCCTGAAGGATCCGCGCATCCTGGTGCTGGATGAAGCGACCTCTAGCCTGGATAGCCAGTCAGAAGCGTTGATCCAGGAGGCGATGAAAGCCGTGATGGCCGGGCGCACGAGCCTCGTTATCGCCCACCGCCTGAGTACGATCCTGGCGGCAGATCAAATCCTGGTAATGGATCGCGGGCGCATCGTCGAACGGGGCACACACAAAGAACTGCTCAAGTTAGATGGTATTTATGCCGACCTGTATCAAACACAATTCCACCGGGAGACGCAGGAAGTGGTGTAGTTCTCATTTTTGGCGTAGAATGAGAGCCGTAATCCAACCGAACTAACCGAACTAGAGGAGACAATTGATGGCAACTGCACCCGAAAAGAAACTGGCAGAATTCCGGCGGAGTGTGAAGACCTGGGGGTTCTGGTGGCGTGTGATTTCGACACTCGGCCTGTATTACTTCTTGCTGTGGCCGCGCAACCAGATCGTCATCACTACCCGCCGCGTCAACCAGCGGCGCGGCAACGTGCTGGGCGGCAATGACACCAGCATGAGCATTGTCAATGTGACCGATGTCAGCCTGGATACACCGCCGATGGGTGCGGTCTTCGGCTGGGGCAACATCGAGGTGCAATCCGCTGGATCGGGTGAGGCAGAGATCTTCTTCAACGGGCTGGCAAACGCCAAAAAACTGCGGGCGATGATCTTCGACCTGAAAGACGGCACGTACAACGAAGCAGATGAGGGATGAGCAATCGTCATCTCATCGTCGGGTTGGGCAACCCCGGCAAGAAGTACGAGGCAACCCGGCACAACATCGGCTTCTGGGTTGTCGATGAACTGGCCCGCCGCTGGAGCCAGGAGTCCTTCACGCTAGAGCGTCAGGCCCTGGTAGCTGATGCGACGATTAAACAGATGCGCTGTCTGCTGGTCAAGCCGCAGACTTACATGAACAGAAGTGGGCAGGCCGTCCGTGCCTTGAGCGACTTTTACAAACTGTCTCCGGAATCGTTGATCGTCGCTCATGATGACATCGACCTTGAGCTAGGCACACTCCGGTTGCGGAAGGCGGGCGGCGCAGGCGGGCAAAATGGCATCAAAGACATCATCCGTCACCTGGGGACGAACGAGTTCAAACGGGTGCGCTGTGGCGTCAGCCGCCCACCCGGTCGTATGGATCCAGCGGCCTGGGTTTTGCGGCCCTTCGGTGAAGACGACGAGATCACGGCCCGGCGCATCGTAGACCGGGCGGCAGATGCAATCGAAACCTGGTTGGCGGAAGATTTTGACCTAGCGATGAACCGTTATAACGGCGAACTCGACGAAATCCCACGCACCGAGTAAGCAGGAGGGGCATCTTGTGTGTCCCTCACCATATTTTAAGTCCATGTTGAGCCAATATTTGCTACCATAGCCACCCCTGACCGAAGCGAACGGATAGCCTGATGCATCTGGACGGCCTTACTGCATTGTTGCATGGCGCGACAGCCTTTCGCGCCTGTATTGACCGCCTACAAGCCGAAAAACCAGCCACGCTCAACCTGGTACATGCCGCCCGGCCTTACCTGCTGGCGACCCTGGCCCGCACCTGGGACGGCCCGATCCTCTATGTAACGGGGCGCATCAAACGGGCGTATAACGTCGCGGAGCAGTTGCCGGTCTGGCTCGGTGATGATCGCCCGGTCTTTCGCTTTAACGAGCCGGTGCCGCAATTCTATGAACGCGCCCCCTGGGGTGAAGAAGCCCTGCAAGGTCGCATGGCGACCCTGGCCGCCCTGATGACCGAAGACGCGGAGGAACCGCCGCTAGTCGTGACCTCTGCCCGCGCATTGATGCAACGCACGATGCCAGTCGGCCAGTTCCGGCAAAATAGCCTGAGCCTGCGCGTAGACCAACGGCACGCCATCGGCAAGTTGCTGGCGCAATTCGTCACGCTGGGTTATGAGCAAGCCCCGATTGTAGTCCAACCGGGCACATTTAGCCGGCGCGGTGGTGTGATCGACGTGTTCCCGGTGGCCGCACTCCAACCGCTTCGCATCGACTTCTTCGACGACACCATCGACTCGTTGCGCTGGTTTGACCCGGCCAGCCAGCGAAGCAAAGATCATACCCAGACGGCGACCGTCACCCCGGCAAGAGAAGCCCTTGCCTCTCTGACGCCACGCATTGCCCCATTGTTGGCTCCCTGGTTTGAGTCGCTCCCGGCGGCAGAAGACGACATGACCGCACCCGGCGGTGATGCCCAGCCCATCCAGAACGGGCAGACCTTCCCCCACCTGGAGTATTACCTGCCTTACCTCTACCCGAACCCGGTCAGCCTGCTGGATTATGCCCCGGCGGGATCGTTGATCGTAGTCGAGGATTGGGATTATCTACAAAGCATTGTGGAGGAAATCACCGAGCAGGCCGAAGCGCGACGCACTGCCGAAGCACTCCCGCCGGATTATCCGACGCCATACATCGGGTGGGATCTGCTGGCGGACGACTTGCACCGGCTCCCACTGTTACACCTGACCAACGGGGCCATGCCAGATGCTGATGAGACCGTCACCGAATTTGACGGATTGTTCCAGCCGGGCGGACGCTACGGTGGGCAACTTCGCGCCATGCTGACTGATCTACGGGCTTTACGCAACGATGGGGATCGTGTCATCGTCATCACAGAACAGGCCGAGCGCATCAAACAACTGTGGTACGAGCAAGACAGCACCAACCACATCCCGACCATGCAAACGATCCAAACACCACCAGACGCCGGGAGCGTGATCTTTGTCAACGGCATCTTGGGGGAAGGCTGGAAGTTCCAACTGGTGGCAGGCTCTCGCCTGCATCTGCTCAGTGATGCGGAGATCTTCGGCTGGAGCCGGCCCGAACCACGTCGTAGAAAGACTATCAACCGCCGCAGAACACCCGAATCTGATTATGCAGATTGGCAAATTGATGATTATGTCGTCCATACTGATTACGGCATCGGGCAATTCGGCGGGCTGACCAACCGCACCATCGACGGCAACGAGCGCGAATACTTGCTTATACAATATGCCGGTTCAGATATGATCTTCGTGCCCATTCATCAGGCCGACCGCCTGACGCGCTACATCGGTGCCGATGAAGTGCCCCCCAAACTGAGCCGGTTGGGTAAAGCGGATTGGGAGCGGGTAAAAGCCCGTACCAAAAAAGCCGTCGAAGACGAAGCAAAAGATCTGCTAGAGCTTTACGCGGCGCGGGCCAAAGCCAACGGCCATGCTTACAGCCCGGATACCCACTGGCAACACGAATTAGAGGCTTCCTTCCCCTACGTCGAGACGGAAGATCAATTGCGGTCGGTGCAAGAAGTCAAAGTCGATATGGAACTTAGCCAACCGATGGATCGCTTGATCTGTGGTGATGTGGGCTACGGCAAAACGGAAGTAGCGATTCGTGCCGCCTTCAAGGCGATCAACGACGGGCGGCAGGTCGCTGTTCTGGTGCCGACGACGGTCTTGGCCCAACAACATTATGAGACGTTCAGTAACCGGCTCGCGCCGTTCCCGGTCAAGCTGGAATCGCTCTCGCGGTTTCGTAGTAAACACCAGCAGAGCCGCATCCTGCCGAAGATTGCCAGCGGTGAGATCGACATCGTGATCGGAACCCATCGCATTCTCTCCAAAGATGTGACATTCCGTGATCTGGGGTTGGTCATCATCGATGAAGAACAACGTTTCGGCGTCAAACACAAGGAACATTTCAAAAAACTACGCCAGCAGATCGACGTACTGACGTTAACCGCCACCCCGATCCCACGTACCCTTTACATGAGCCTGACCGGGGTGCGCGACATCAGCATGATCCAGACGCCGCCGGAAGAACGCCTACCGGTGATTACACACGTCGGGCGGTTTGACGATCATCTGGTGCGGCAGGCGATCTTACGCGAGATGGAACGGGGCGGCCAGGTGTTCATCGTGCATAATCGCGTCCGCACCATTGAGACATTGGGCGAGCGAATCGAAGCAATCGTGCCGGAAGCCCGCACCATTATCGGGCACGGGCAGATGCACGAGCGCGAGCTAGAACGTGTGATGACCGCTTTCGCCCATCATGAATACGACATCCTGATCTCAACGACCATCATCGAGAGCGGCATCGACATCCCCAACGCTAACACGCTGATTATCGACCGGGCCGACCACATGGGGCTGGCCCAACTGTATCAGTTGCGCGGGCGCGTGGGGCGCAGTGCCCAGCAAGGCTTCGCGTACTTTTTTCATCCGCGCAAGATGACCGAAGAAGCTCGATCCCGGTTAGAGACACTGGCGGAAAACACCCACCTGGGGGCCGGGTTTGACATCGCCATGCGCGACCTGGAATTACGCGGCGCGGGTGACATCCTCAGCACCCGGCAGACCGGCCACGTCAGCGCGGTCGGCTTGCATTTATACACACAGTTGCTCTCACAGGCCATCAAGCGGCTTAAAGGCGATGCGCCACCAGCAGAAAACGAGACCCCGGACGAGCCGAAAGGCATCGTCATTGATCTACCGCTCCCGGCCTACCTGCCGACCGATTGGATTCCAGAGATCGCACTCCGCCTGCAAATTTACCGTCGCATCGCCGGGTTGGGCACCCGTGAGGACATCGCCGCGATGCGTGCCGAGTTGACCGACCGCTTCGGCCAATTGCCACACGCAGTAGAAAACCTGCTCTACCAGATCGAAATCAAGCTGATCGCTCAACAGGCCGGGGCCACCCACATCATGGCACGGAAAGACCAGATTCAGATTAAGTTGCCCTATCTGGGAGAGATCAACCGACCTGCTTTAGAGCAAGCCCTGGGCGATGATGTGAGTGTATCACGGGTGGCTGTCACATTCCCCGGTGATGACGAAGCCATGTGGAAGCCCCGCCTGCTCAACGTGCTGATGATGCTACGCCCTCAGCATGAACCAACAGAAGAATTGGAACACGGTATTTGACATTCCGCCGCCGACGAAGGATACTCATAATCGTATCTTAATCCAATTTGTGTTATGCGGCAGGATAATATGCGTGCAGAGAGGAAAACCGTGCAGATCCATGTTAACAATCGTGTATTGGAGTTGGTGCAGGGTGACATCACGCAGGAAGTGACCGATGCCATTGTCAACGCGGCGAATTCTTCTTTGATGGGTGGCGGTGGGGTTGATGGTGCCATCCACCGGGCCGCCGGGCCAGACTTACTCAAGGAAACACGCCAATTAGGCGGCTGTGAAACCGGCAACGCCAAAATTAGCGGGGGCTATCGTTTGAAAGCACGGCACGTCATCCATGCCGTCGGGCCGATCTACCAATCCAAGAATCCAGATGTACCGCGACTGCTCACCAGCGCATACCGTACCAGCCTGGAGCTAGCCGCCAAACATCAGCTTAACTCGGTCGCCTTCCCGGCCATCAGCACCGGGATTTACGGGTACCCGATGCGTGAAGCGGCAGAAATCGCGCTACAAACGACGATAGATTTCCTGAAGCAAGAGACAACCATCCGGCATGTACGGTTTGTACTGTTCACACCGGATGCGCTGGAAGAATTTCAAGGTGTCTTAGACCAATTGACAGAGTGACGGCCCCAAACACAGGGCTAGATGGCCTCTGCCTCTACGAATTGTAACTGATTAAGCACAAGCTTGAAGGCTTCAAACTCGTTGCCATTAAACAGATCGGCAATCTTGGAGTCGATGGTTTCCGCACTGGCGAGCACGCTCTCCCGGCAGTGGTTGCCACGCTCGGTTAGATAGATACGAACCGCCCGTCGATCAGTCTCATCTGGCTGGCGTTCAACATACCCTTTATCTTGCAACTTATCGAGATTCGGCGTAAAAGATGTGGCCGCCCGGCCCACTGCACGCGCCAGTTCGGAAGCATGTTGTCCGTCTTGTTCATACAGCGAGCGCAAAATATACCATTCGATCACCGTGAGATCATCCGGACGGACATGCTGACGGAAGATATGATCGATATTCCGCAGGGCAATATCAAGATTGCACCAGACAGAACCGCCAAACAAAAGGTCATTGGTTTTTGTTGCATCATTGCTCATAATTATTTACTCACTGTCTCACCAAAATATCAAGATTAGCGATGCTCAAGCGGTCGTTAGCATAGAGCGCGTAGGCGTTGTGGGCGATCATCCGCTCACCGTTGATGTATGTACCATTCATCGAACCAAGATCAATCACATGCACCTGCCCCCGGTAACGCACCAGGGCGGCATGGCGGCGCGAAATCCCCCTGCCAAGTGCATGATAAGGCGCGAGATCAACATCAGGCTGGTACCCATTGTCGTCATCATGACGACCGATCACGTAGCCCTCTACACCGGGTGCCTTGATAACAACAGGCTCAACATCAGGATATTTCTCATCTTCGATTTGAAGCGTTAGTTTTCCATTGATATTGATCGGTTGTCGTTTCAAGGCAACAACCCCCTTAAGCAACATATTTCACAATGTATATCAATTATAGCATTGCCAAGCATGAATAATAACTTAAGACTCAATTATTTCAGTAAAAATTTCTATGTAATCACGTATTATGCCACTATCAACACCAGAAATATAGAGTCGTTCTCCGCTGGATTGGTCATAAAGGCCGACTCTTAAGCTGTACTCCCCTGCTGGCACCCCCTCAAACTGGTAATAATCCGTTATATATTCACCGGGGATCCATAACGTCGTCGGATAAGCATATGCCTGGGGCATGGCATCGCGCTGTAGGATTGTCTGGCCGGTTGCTTGATCTACCAGGTGAACGAATACAGTATAATCGGTATCCATCGCTTGCTCTGCCCGCCAGATGAGATCCAGTTGAATACGGTCGTCGGCGGTCGTCAGATTGTATCCAGCCAGGGTGATGCGCTCACCATAGGTCAGATCCAGCGTCGTCTCGACCGGTGGCGGTGATAAGATGCGCGGTTGTCCCTCAATTGTGATCGCCTGCAACGGCGCAGAGTCCGCGCCCAGTGCGACCGCCAGGGTAAAGATACCATTGGCCTGGTCACGCGGCACTTGAAGACGATGAACAGTGCGGAACACATCACCAGCAGACCATTGTGACGGCGGATAACTTAACCGTTCTGTCTCTAATATTGATTCATCTAATCGAAACAGCAAAGGGTCATCTGGACGATTTCCGTCTGTCGCCTGCCAATAAAGCGTCAAATCGAGCGTCTCACCGGGGCGGCGGGTTTCCGGGAGGACATCCCAACCCAACAGCCGGATTCCTGACGTTAGCATCACATCCGCCCGGTTAGCGATGGTCAATTGAGCCGGATCAAGTGGCAATTCAGGGCGTACCACCGGCACCGCCCCCACCACAGCGCGAACACCAGCCGGTTCGCCGGTCTCAGTCTGATAATTCAAGAAGGTCTCGCTGAAGCGGTCAGCCCACATCACATCCAGCGGATAATCCCCTGGTGGTGTGGCCGGCGGGATTTCCAACGCGATCAATTGATAGATCGTTTCCCCCACCTGCCAGCGGTCAGTCGCCGTCAGGAACGGATCGCTACTGGAGATCGGGATCCCACCCGGATCGCGCAGAGTCAGGATCGGGCGCAAGCCGCGATAATTGACCGGGGCGTTAATCTGCCAGGCCAACGTCACATAGCGCGTCTCACCCGCCGGGATCGGGTCGGCATCTAACCCGGCAATCTGCAAAATCGCGTTTCGGTCAGCCGCAGTCACCGGGGCATCTGGCAGACCGGATACCTGATAAGCGTAAAAGGCCGGGCCACCATCCGGGCCGGCCGGTACATCCAGCGGCGCATCGAACTGCGCGATCCAGTCATCCGGCGGCGGGAAGTTGTGCGAAAAGACCGCGACTCCGGCAGTGTCTACCGGCGGCAAGATGTAACTTTCCAGCCCTAACCAGGTGACATCCTCACCGTACAGGGCCAGTACAGTCGGATGTTCCCGATGGTAAGACGAGATGTAGACTGGCCCATCCGGTTGTGTGGCGGCTAACCAGCGTGAAGCGGTCGCCAGGTCACCATCAGCCTGATAGAACAGGTCAGCGCGGGCCGACCACGTCTGATACTCACCGCGTACCGTGACGGCCAGCGCGATCCAGATTACCACCAGTGGCACCGAGATATAGCGCCAGTGTTGGATGCTCCACGCGACACCGACCGCCACCAACAGAAACAGCGTCGGCACCATGCCCAACGACCGCATATGGCTGGGCGGGAACCCGGCCAGCGCAACCACACTCGGAATCACCATTAAGGGCGATAAGACCAGCAGGGCATACCCGGCACGCTGTCCGGGCTTGACAGCGCGGAAAACGCCCGACAACGCGACCAGGGCACCTATCAGCAAGAACGGAGCCTCCCAGATTGTCAGATAGGGACGCCCCGGAATGTTATAGCGCAAGTTGCCATCATCGCCGCGTATGAAGAACATCTCGGCATGGCGGCGGATACTTTCCGCCAGGGATACCGTCACATCGCCCTCTGTGACTTCCGTCAACCGTTGAAAGAAAATATCCGGGTTTGCCAGCGCATAGACCGCCAACGGCACCGTAAACAGTAGCATCGCCCCGAAGAAGACCCCGCCCTGCACCAATCGGGCACGCCACCGGGCACGATCCGCCCAGAGCAGAATCAGCCCGGCCAACACCAACCACAACGGAAACAGACGCGACGCCATGTAGGTATACAGAGCCGCCGAACAAAATGCCCCGCCGATCACCAACCAGGGCCATCCCCCCCGGCGCAGGCTCAGACCGCGCCAAAGAAACACCAGCCCAAGAGCTTGCATCAATGGCAAGCTAACGGCCCGGAACATCTGACGACTCATTAAAATTTGATGAAACGAGATCGCCATCAAAGCCCCTGCGATCAACCCGACCCACCACCCACGCCGCCCACCGAACATCAACCGGCCCAGGCCCATCGCGCCAGCAATCGTCAGCAGGTTGATGTAAACGCTGGAAAGACGCATCGTAAACGGTGAGTCACCCATCCAATGAAAGAGCGGCGCGTTGAGGTAAAAGTAGAGGCTTTCTCTCCCCTGGTAGTTATTGGTGATCGGGAACAGATCCGCCCCACCAAAGGCGATACTGCGCGTGATGATGAGGTTAGCGGCTTCATCGTAATGCGGCCCCGGTGGGTTTGTCGCCAGCGACTCCAGGCGCAGAAACACGGCCACCAGCAAGATCAGCGTGGCCCACAGGATAAACGTCCGGCGCATGAAAACTAGTACCCCGTCATTCTGAATAAGATGGATAAAGACACTTGAGCTTGACGCGGGCATCATCGCAGGTGAATTGCCAATCGACAGTTGCCTGTTTGTTGTTGCGTTCAAGTTCAAGCGCAACAACATGTCGTTTGAGTGATGCCTCATC
>DAOTTZ010000006.1:0-13828 GCA_034437535.1 Anaerolineae bacterium
GCGCAAGCAAGAAACGGTTCAAAAGCAGCTCATTCGGCGACTCGAAAAACTTGGTTTAAGAGTTACTGTTGAACCTGTGGCTGCCTAACCTCTATTTTCAGAGGAGGCGTATGATATGAAGATATTTACCATGATGAAGTGCAACCAGGTTTGCGTTATTTTTTATTACGAATCAGATTTTATATTTTGGCAAGTTAACCTTGTATTATGATAGCAATATAGCATGTGGAATATTTACAGGCAAGGCGCGGTACAGCCGCCTGAATTGCGCCGTTGTCTGTGATTTCATTGTGGCAGGTCGGCGTCTTCATCCAGTAGCGACTCCAACGACTCGGTTTCTCCCCGCTCGTATTCAGCCAGAGCATCATCTGCCAGCTGAGCTAGCACGTCCGGCCTGGAGTCAAACAAATCTTGCCAGCGACGTTCGGCGGCTAGCTCCGCCAGGAGCCAGCGTGCTACCGCGTTTTGCTCTGCTTCTGGCAGTTTCGTGACTTCCGCAAAGGCTTTTTCGAGTAATTCAGTCATGTGGCACCTCTCTGATTATTGTCACCCAGCGCGGCCCCGACGCCAGTATTCGATGCCCGCGCCGATCAACACACCGACTTGCAACGCGATCACCGCGATTAACCAGCCGGGCGGGCCGCTGGTATCTGCCGGGGGATCTTCCAGCGTGCGCGGGGCGATCACACCGCCGGCATTCGGGTCAGCTTGCGCCACGATGATTGGCGTCGGACTGGGGGTGATCGTCGCGGCAACCCAGGCCGGACGCTCGGTTGGTTCCGCCGTCGGGCTGAGGGCCTCGGTCGGCTCTGGCGTTGTCTCCAGGTAAATCTGCTCGACCGGCGGCAGAAGTGTAAACGTCGGCGACGGTGTAATCGCCGGGTCGAGAGTCGCGGTCGGCGTGGGTGATGGTTGTGGCGTCGCGCTGGCTGGCTCCGGCGTGAGTGTCGGCAGGCTAGGCTCTGGCGATGGTGTGCGGGTAGCCGGTGCAGACCAGGGCGGGGTGCCAGGGGCGGGGGTATAGGTACCTTGATAAGGCGGGATCTTGACGACATCCCCCACATCGAGCCAGCGGCTCTCACGGGCGGTCATGCCGTTGATCGTCCGCACCCAATCCATATCCTCCCAGTTGTACCCATACATAAACAAAATGTCGCCCATCGTATGCCCTGGCTGGACTTCGTGCAGGATGTTGCCCCACTCATCCAGGCCGACGACAAACGACGGTGGCGGTGGATCATCACGTTGCGCCGGAGCCGATGACGACCCGTTACTGCTAGCACCGTTGGCGGTCGAGCCTTCACCCGCAAAGTTGAACGGATCACTTTCCGCCACTTTAACCGGATCTGCGACTCGCACCGCCGTACTGGGGTTGCCGAATACCAGCACATAAGCCGTCTGGCCGTTGCCACTGGCGGAGCCGATGCCGATGTCGTAATAATGGCCGGCGGTCATCCCGCGATAGTGAATCGAAGAATTCGTCCACCATACGAACGCGGTCTGGGCGGTGGCGTTGGTTCCCATGTAGATGTTCTCGCTCACCCATTGCGAATTGTAACCGGCGTTCTGGGCGCGGGTACGCGGGGTAGAGCCGTCTGATTGCGTGTGGCTGATGAGGCCAGTCGCAACCATCCACTCGGCTTGATTCTGCGCGGCGACATTTAACGCCGCGTTCAAGCTGTAGGCATGAACGCCGACTTCGGCCCGCAGGGTGTTGATGCGATTGAGGAGGTCACTTCGGGCAGATTGCGCCCCGACGACCAACGGAAAAACGAACAAGATAACAAGTAAAACGATATTGCGTCTCATAACGGATGATTGTAGCATATGTAATCCACAGTCTTCCTGACGATTGCGCTACGGTATACCAAGATGTCCTACGCTTCTATAGGTGATTTGGTTTGAATCCCGACATTGTGCGTAACACTTATTGTGATCTGGTGTTACCATCAGTGTACAGACTAAAACTGCCCAAATGCTCAAGACAAAGAGTGAGAGATGATTAACGATTACAACCTACATATGCTGTTGATTATCATCATCAGCTATTTGCTTGGCTCGATCCCGACGGCTTACCTGGTAGCCAAAGCCAACCGGGTCGATATTTTCCAGGTCGGCAGTGGCAACATGGGGGCGACGAATGTGACCCGCGCCCTGGGCTTCAAATGGGGCTTGTTCGTGCTGGCGGTCGATATTCTCAAGGCTATCGTGGCGATCTTGATCGCGCAACAGATCAAACCGGCGACTGGAAGCATCGCCGCCGCGACGACGGTCGCCTCAATCGCGGTAATCGCCGGTCATAACTGGTCATTGTTCGCCACGTTGATCACCGGGACGTTGCGTGGTGGTAAAGGCGCGGCGACCGCCTTCGGCACGTTGTTTATGATCGCCCCGATTCAGATCTGGATCGCGATGGTGATCGCCGGTCTTTTGGTAGTAGCCCGCACCCGCTATGTCTCACTCGGCGTCTTGACGGCCATTACCATCGCCGTACTCTGGATGACGGTCTTAACCTTCCAGCAGATCCTAGAGCCGATTGTCATCGTGTACGCCTGGGCCTTAGCCGGTTTGATCTTGCTTCGCTTCCGGGAGAATATCAAGCGGCTTCTCAGTGGGACGGAACGCCGCCTGGGTGAGCGTGTCTAGCACGGCCTATACGCGATTATTAGTAGGGGTCATCATGCTGGTGGCCCTTTCCGCCTGTGCGGGATCAAACGACCCGCCACCGCCGACCGCCGCCCCTAGCGAGACCCCGGCCCCAACCCTCATCACACAACCGGATCCAATCCACAATGAAACGGCAACCCCGACGCGCTTCGTCGCACAACGCGCCACACTCCCGCCGACGTGGACACCAACCGCCAGCGCGACCATCACACCGACCGCCAGCATCACCCCCACACCGACGACCACCCCAAGCCCGACCGTCACCCTGACCCTGCCGCCGGAAGAAATCTGTGAGCGGCTTTTCCTGGGTGTCGTCAATACCGCGCCAGAGCGCGTCTATGCGCGGGATGCTACCATCCCGATTTCGCTCTATTCTGGATTGCCGAATAGCGCGATCCGCTTCGAGGCGATCAACCGCGTGTCGGAGCGCACCCTGACCATTAACTTGCCGGGCGGCTTCCCGTTGATCGACAATTTACCGCTTTCGAACTTCCCCGGCCCTGGCATTTACGATTGGACGATTGAAATCATCCCGGATGACGGTGATCCACTCTGCACGCGCACCGGCACACTGACCATCGAGCGACCGTATAGCTTTTTAGATCAACTGCTGGATCAAGCGGAGGCGACCCCGGAGGCCGCCCCCTGAGATTCGCTTTAGTCTTCCAACGTGCTGAGATCACCGAGAGGTTGGCCCTGGGCCTGGGCCTTCAGCACGCGGCGCATGATCTTGCCGCTACGAGTCTTGGGCAGTTTATCTACAAATTCGATCTTGGATGGCACCGCGATTGGCCCGACCTCATGCCGGACGTGATCTTTGAGTTCTTTTTCTAACTCGTCGCCCGGTTCTACGCCACTGACCAATATGCAATAGGCATTGATGACACTGCCGCGCAGGTCATCCGGCACGCCGATGACCGCCGCTTCTGCCACATCCCGGTAACTCACCAGCGCGGATTCGATCTCGGCGGTCCCTAGACGATACCCGCTGACCTTAATCACATCGTCAATGCGCCCGATCACCCAGATGTAGCCATCTTCGTCTTTCCGGGCGGAATCACCAGCCAGATACCATCCCTGATCGCTGTAAGCATTCCAGTATTGTGCTTTATAGCGTTCGGGGTCTTTCCAGACGGTACGGAGCATACTGGGCCAGGGCGTCTTGATGACGAGCTTGCCGTCTTCGTTGGGGGCGCAGGAATTGCCGTCTTCATCGACGACATCGACCTCAATGCCGGGGAAGGGCCGGGTCGCACTCCCCGGTTTGAGCGCGACCGAAGGCAACGGCGTAATCATGAAGCCGCCGGTCTCGGTCTGCCACCATGTATCCATAATCGGGCACCGACCACCACCGATGACTTTATGGTACCACTTCCACGCCTCCGGGTTGATCGGCTCTCCCACACTCCCCAGCAGGCGTAAACTGCTTAGATCATGACGGCTGGGCCATTGGTCGCCAAAGCGCATCAACCCGCGAATAGCGGTCGGCGCGGTGTAGAGGATGGTCACGCCGTAATTCGCGATGATCCGCCACCACCGATCCGGGTAGGGATACGTGGGGGCACCTTCATAGATGATGCTAGTCGCCCCCAGGATCAACGGTGCGTAGACGATGTAACTATGCCCGGTGATCCAACCGGGATCTGCCGCACACCACCAGCGATCATGATCTTTGAGATCAAAAACCCATTCCAGCGTGGTCGATGTGTAGACTTGATACCCGCCGTGTGTGTGCAGGATGCCCTTAGGCTTGCCGGTGGTGCCGCTGGTGTACAGGATGAACAACGGGTCTTCCGCGTCCATCGCTTCGGTCTCGATCTTGGCGTTGGCAATCGGTTGATTTTTGAGGTCGTGGTACCAGTAATCACGGCCCTGTTCCATGTGGACATCCTGGCCGGTGCGCTGAACAACGATGACATGCTCCACCACTGGCGAGCGTTCGATGGCCTTATCGACGTTATCCTTGAGTGGCACAATCTTACCGCGCAGATAAGAGCCATCACAGCAGATCATCACGCGGCTTTGCGCGTCTTCGATGCGGTCGGCGATAGCCTGCTCACTAAAGCCGCCGTAGATCACGCTATGCACCGCGCCGATCTTGGCGCAGGCCAGCATCGCGAACACAATTTCCGGGATGCGGCCCATGTAAATGGTGACGGTATCCCCCCGCTGGACACCCATACTCTTTAAGATATTGGCAAATGTACACACCTCTTGATTCAGCCGCCAGTAGGAGAAGGTACGCTTTTCGCCGTCTTCCCCCTCCCAGATGATGGCAAGCTTGTTGCGCCGCCAGGTGGCCTGATGCCGGTCTAGCGCGTTGAGTACGACGTTGGTCTTGCCGCCGGTGAACCACTTATAGAACGGGGCGTCACTGTCGTCTAGCACCTGATCCCACTTTTGGTACCAGTCGAGCGTCTCCGCCCGGCCGGCCCAAAAGGCCTGTGGGTCGTCGATGGCCTGCTGGTAGATCGCTTCATAATCTTTGATGTGTGCGTCGTCAACGATGGCTTGCGGCGGATCGTAAATATCCTGGGTGTTGGGCATAAATTCTTTATTGCCGCTCATGAGGGCCGTCTCCAAAATACTTTATTTATGTGCCCTAGAGTATAAACTGTCTGGCAGACTTGACAACCGAACGCAGGTTCTAGCCTGAGCGTAAATCTTCCCCATGATGCAAGTCGAACAAATCACCTAAACTTGTGATTTTACTCACTAGTTTGAGCCTTGCATTCTGGCGTATTCTAGAGTCAAGAAAGGCATTCGTTAACAAATAGCGTGAACCAGGAGGTGGAGTATGCAAGCGCGGACGCAACTCGATCCTCAACTGAGAGTTCTGCTCCGATTTTTCCAGATGATCGCACTGATGGGCATTCTCATCGGGCTGGCGACACTGACCAGGTCTACCACTCCTAAAGTGGATACCTTGCAGACACTCTACCTGACGTGGTTCACGCTATCCTTTGTGAGTGTTCAAGCGATCCTGTATAAGATCCGGGCGGGCGTCATCGTACTGGTCGTATCAACAGCGGTGGTCACCCTGGTCGAACTGATGGCAGGTGTCGCTTCTATCGGGGGCGCAACCCTCGGATCACTGGTTGTTTTCATGATCGTCGTCTACGTTCAACCGGTATGGGAGGAGTTCGACTAATCGATCTACAACTATTACCGTAAGAAGGGTCGGGAACAGTATCAGTCCCCGGCCCTTTCCGATTCTGCTATTGCGTGCGGCCAAACTCTAATGGATGCGAAAACGTGTCTGTGGGATAATTGGAGCAGTACACCACATCAGGAGGGACAGATTGAATCCTGTCATTCATACCCAACATTTAACCCGCCAATTCGGTGAGACAGTAGCCGTTGATAGCCTGGATCTTAGTATTGCTCGTGGCGAAGTCTTCGGCTTTTTGGGGCACAACGGCGCAGGCAAAACTACGACCGTTCGCTTGCTCAATGGCATACTTGCACCATCCGGCGGAAGCGCACAAATTCTCGGCCTTGATTCAGCCATCCAGGGCGCACAAATCCGCGCCCAAACGGGCGTCCTGACGGAGACCCCGGCCATCGACGAACGCCTGACTGGCTATGAGAATTTGCATATCTTCGGGCGGCTGTTCAATGTGGAAGATCCCGCCAACCGGACCAATTCACTACTCGACCAGTTCGATCTGCTCGACCGTGCCCATGAGCGCGTGAGCAGTTACAGCAAAGGCATGAAGCAACGGTTAGCCCTGGCGCGGGCCTTCCTCCATGATCCGCAGATCATCTTTTTGGATGAGCCGACATCCAGCCTGGATCCCGTCGCCACGCATCAAGTCCATGAGATGATTCGCACTATCAGCCAGGATGAAGGCCGGACTGTATTCATCTGCACACATAACCTGGACGAAGCGGCTCGCTTATGTCATCGTGTCGGCGTGATGGATCATGGCAAACTCATCGCGCTTGGTACACCAGCAGAACTCACTCATCAGGCTGATGTCGCGCTTCATTATGAACTCGAAGTCCAGGCAGAAGACGCGCACATCATCATACAAACGGTACAGAATTTGGCTGGCGCAACCCAGGTTGAGCATCGGAATAATATTCTGGATGTGTGGGTTGATCATCGGGAGACCGTGCCGGATATGCTGGGCGCATTATATGAAGCAGGTGTGCGCGTTTACCGTGTGACCCCGCAAGAATTAACATTGGAAGATGTTTACCTCAGCCTGCACAATCAGATAAAGGCCTAAGATGAACTGGCAATTGATTCGAACCCTCATAGAAAAAGATCTACGGGTGGTCTTTCGCAGTCGTGCTGTAACTCTCCCATTGATCCTTTTACCAGTGATTTTACTGGTCATCTTGCCCGCTATCGGCGGTTCACTCCTGGCAACGGTCGATCCAGAGTCGCCAGCCTTCATTGATACGCTAGAAGACCTGGGGCCGTTTATGGATAACCTGCCGCAAAGCCTGGAGCAGGACACCTACGATAATGATGTTCAGCGGGTGGTTTACCTCTTATTTGGAGTGTTGTTCCTGCCACTTTTCTTACTGGTGCCCATCATGGCGACCAGCGTTATCGCGGCGGATAGTTTCGTCGGAGAAAGAGAACGTAAGACACTGGAAGCCCTGGTTTACACACCAACCACCGACCATGAGCTTTACATCGCCAAGATTCTCGCCCCCTGGTTGGTCGCGCTGGCGGTGGCATGGCTCGGATTCATCGCCTATGCGCTGGTTTTGAACATAACACTCGGCGGGATGATGGGCGGCATATTCTTCCCTAACATCCTCTGGGTCTTACTCATGGTATGGGTTGTGCCGCCAGTTGCTGGCATCGGCCTGGGCGTTGTTGTGTTGATCTCATCGCGTGTGAACACCTTCCAGGAAGCCTATCAGATCAGCGGTGTGATCGTACTCCCGGTGATCTTGTTGCTTTTCGGCCAGTTGGGAGGGGTATTGTACTTTGAGCCAGTGGTCATTTTCGCATTAGGGGCCATATTATGGGTCATGAGTGGCTTCATCATCGGGCATGGCGCAACACGTTTTCGGCGTGGTGAACTCATCGCCCGCATCTAGTAAACTGGGCGGGAGCAACCACCGCCCAGGATTGTGATGCTTATTGCCGGATGACGGGCTGACCCCACACGATAGTCTCGACGTTGGTCAGCGGCAGATCGAAAGTATCCGCAACTGCCGGGTGTGTGACCTGGCCCCGGTGGATATTCAACCCGTTGACCAGGCCGGGGTCGGCCTTCAAGCCGTCAATGACGCCCTGATCTGCCAGGCGGACGATATAGCGCAAAGTGGCGTTGGAGAGTGCGATGCTGGATGTACGGGGCACCGCCCCCGGCATATTCGCCACGCCATAATGCAGGACGTCATCGACATAAAATGTCGGCTCGCTGTGTGTGGTCGGGCGGGTCGTCTCCACACAGCCGCCCTGGTCAACGGCTACATCGACGATCACGCTACTGGTGGGCATCATCGACAGCATGTCGCGGGTGATTAAGTGCGGGGCCTTCGCGCCGACAATCAGAATTGCCCCGATGACGGCATCCGCCCGTTGGATGACTTCCGCGATGTTACTCTTGTTGGAATACAACGTCGTCAATCGCCCGTGTAACGTGTCATCCAGGTAACGCAGACGCTCCAGGTTGATGTCAAGCAGAGTCACATTCGCGCCCATGCCCAGGGCCATCTTGGCCGCGTTCGTGCCGACCGTCCCGCCACCGAGAACCACGACATTAGCCGGACGCACCCCCGGCACGCCCCCCATGAGGATCCCACGCCCACCGTAGGCTTTGGTGAGATATTGCGCGACGACCTGTGTCGCCATCCGCCCGGCGACTTCACTCATCGGTTCCAGCAGGGGCAGGCGTCCTTCCGGGTCGGTGACGGTCTCGTAGGCGATGCCAGTGATGCCGCTTTCCAGCATCGCATGGGTCAGCTCTTCCGCCGCCGCCAGATGCAGATAAGTGAACAACACCAGGTCTTCACGCATGAACCCATACTCAGACGGCTGAGGTTCTTTGACCTTGACGACCATTTCCGCCCCACGCCAGACGTCCTCTGCCGTTTCGGCCAGTTCTGCACCAGCGGCTACATACTCCGCGTCATTGAATGCGCTCCCGGCACCGGCTCCGTTTTCGACCAGCACACGATGACCGCGTGCGGTCAGTTCACGCACACCGGCTGGCGGCAGAGAGACCCGATGTTCGTCTGTTTTAACCTCTTTCGGGATGCCCACAATCATCAGCACACAATCCTTTTCTAATGAATTCAGATTTTCGTTTTATTGTACATGATGTCGGAAAAAGACCATAGATTCTGATACAATCTGTCGGAAATTTTTATACAGTTGCGCCTGCTCAAACTTTGTGATTTTTGTCACTACCTCAGATCGTTAAAGAAGGCGTAAGATAGGATCAAAGAACAACCAATAATCACGGGAGATTCCTCATGGCGAAGATCACAACCATCTACAAAGGCGATATGCTGTTCGAGTCAACCATCGGTGAGCATACCATCGCGATTGATGTGCCGGATGGTATGGGTGGGAAGAACCGAGGGCCGATGCCGCCACAATTATTCATCGCCTCCATCGGGAGTTGTGTCGCCGCACTCGTCACCGAGTATTGTGAACATCACAACATCGACGCGACCGGACTTACGGTGGACATCGAGTTCGAAAAGATCAGCAATCCGACCCGGCTGACAAACATCCGGTCGATAGTCACCCTGCCGAATGCGACCGTTCATCAAAAAGATGCGGCGATCCGCCGGGTTGCGGAGCGTTGCCCGGTTCACGAGACCATCGTCAACATGCCGGAGATGGCTATCGAAATTCGTGACCAGACCGACCTGACACCCATCTCATAGCACAAACCCTGGGGCGTGCTGGCTGGCACGCCCAACCTACGCCGCTCTAACATAGTCTCTGCTAAGATAGGCGCATGGATCGCTTATTTATCATCGCAGAAGACTTGTTAACCCGCGCCGGGCTGGCCGCCCTGCTCGATGAGTCGTTCGATTTCGGCATCGTCGGTCAATCTGCTGGTGGGGAAACACTCAACTTCGACATCGACATCTACCAACCCGATTTGATAGTTTGTGAGGTGGGTTATAACGCCGACCTGCAAGCCTTAAACACCTGGGCCGCGCTGGATCTGCCGTTGGTCGTGCTATTGCCAGATGACGCTCATGCGTCGTCTGTTTTGCCATTGCTGGCGGCTTTACCGGCATATGGGCTGGTTCAGCGCGGTGGATCACGCGATCTAATGATGCAGGCCGTCACCGCCGTCGCCAGCGGGTTAATCGTCATCGACCCGGCCTTTGCCGATGTGTTGCCAGCCAGGACAGTCTCAACCGAGATCCCACCCCTGCTGGATGACCTGACCGGGCGTGAACGTGAAGTCTTACATGCCCTGGCGGAAGGTCTGCCCAACAAAGCCATCGCCGCCCAATTGAGCATCAGCCCGAACACCGTCAAATTTCATATCAACGCGATCTTTTCTAAGATGAACGTGACCAGCCGCACCGAAGCCGTCGTCCGGGCGGCCCAACTGGGCTTGATTTTGCTCTGATTTTTACCTCTTTCTTACAGGCTCGTGCTAAAACTAAAATCAATTGTCGCATCGTATTGCCATAATACGGAGAAAACCCATGTCACAGACTTATACTTTTCAGGCAGAGATCAAACAACTGCTCGATATTCTCGTTCATTCGCTTTACACCGACCGTGAGATCTTCCTGCGGGAGTTAATCTCGAACGCTTCCGATGCACTGAACCGGGTTCAGTTCGAACAACTGACCAATCAGGACATCACCAGCCCGGAGGCTGAGCTAAAGATTCACGTCACGGTGGATGAAGACGCCGGGACGGTCACCATCAGTGATACCGGCATCGGCATGAACCAGGCCGACATGATCGAAAACCTGGGTACCATCGCCCGCAGTGGCGCAAAAGCCTTCATCGAAGCCATGAAATCAAACGGGGATAGCGGCACCAGTGCCCAACAGGTCATCGGTCAATTTGGGGTTGGCTTTTACTCCGTCTTTATGGTGGCGGATAAAGTCCGCGTGGTGAGCAAGTCTTACCTGCCGGATGAGCCAGCAGTCGCCTGGGAATCTACCGGCGGCGAAGAATACCAGATCGAAGAAGCCGACCGCGCCGAACGTGGCACCGACATCATCGTTTACCTTAAAGACGATGACAAAGAATATGCTAGCAACCTGCGTGTGAAGCAGATCATCCGTAAGCATTCAGATTACATCGCGTTTCCGATCTACGTGGGTGATGACGAAGAGCCGACCAACAAACAGACCGCCATCTGGCGCAAGCAACCGAGCGACGTCGAAGACGACGAATATGCCGACTTCTACAAGATGATGACGATGGACTTTAACGGTCCATTGCATCATATCCATATGCGGGCCGATGTCCCGCTCCAGGTTTATGCTCTGCTGTACTTCCCCTCCACACCAGAACCAACCATGTTCAGCCCACGCAAAGAGCCGGGACTCAAGCTGTATGCCCGCAAGGTCTTGATCCAGGAATACAACAAAGATCTCTTGCCGGAATACTTGAGCTTTGTTCAGGGGGTGGTTGATACCGAAGACTTGCCGCTGAACGTCAGCCGGGAGAGCCTGCAAGCCAACCGCGTGATCGCCAACCTGAGCAAGACGCTGACCAACAAAGTCCTCAGCGAACTCAAGCGGATGGCGCGGAAGGACACCGCGAAGTATCTGGATATTTTCGCGACATTCTCCCGATATATCAAACAAGGGATCGCTGTCGCACCGCAGGATAAAGACGACATTTTGCCCCTGCTCTACTTCCAGACGACTTATGACGACGATCAAGAAGCTTATTATTCGCTGGATGATTATGTCGAGCGCATGGTCGATAACCAGAACGACATTTATTACATCGTGGCGGATGACTGGCACAGTGCGCGGCGTAGCCCACACCTGGATGCCTTCCGCCAGCGGGATATCGAAGTGCTGTACTTCACAGATCCAGTAGATGCGGCAATGCTGATGGGCCTGGATGAATACAAAGGGCATTCCTTCCGCAATGTGGACGAAGCCGACATCGACCTGAGTGAGATCGGCGAAGCCCGCGAAGACGACCAACCCGACCAACCCGATCCCCTGCCGGAAAGCACATTCGAAGATGTGATCGCCCGCTTTAAGGCCGTTCTCGGCGAGCGGGTGCGCGACGTCCGCGCCAGTAAGACCCTGACCGGCAATCCATCACGCCTGGTCAGCGATGAGGCCGGTGCTCAGCGGCAGATGTTCCGCATCAATCGTCTGCTGGAAAAAGATTACGAGTTGCCCGTCAAGATCCTGGAACTCAACCCGCGCCACCCGCTTCTACATAACCTGAGTGGTCTGCTGGATGATGGCAAAGAGCCGGTGGTGGATGCAGTGGTCGAGCAGATCTTTGAGACGGCCTTGCTCCAGGACGGCATCCACCCGGACCCGGCCTCGATGGCCGAACGGTTAACCCTGCTCATGCAGGCGGCCACCGGCACCGCGCTGGATACGCTGGATTTTGCCAATGCACCGCGCATGGAAGCTCCACCCGCCGAAGCCGGGGATGTGATCGACATGCCGCAACAAGATTAAGAAGCCCCACATCCTTAGCGGGCGGTGGTTGGCCGCCGCCCGTCACTCCTCCATCTGTTGCAAAAACTTCTCCCATTCGCTCTCGAAATCATGCTGAAGGTCAATCACATCATGATGTTGGGCGGGCAGATGCTTGACCTCCGCAGTGGCGATGGGTTCTAGTGATTTTTGCACAAACCAGATCATCTCATTGGCTTCCAGGCGGGCGTTGTAGCGATGTCCAAACCAGGAAAATAGATATAAGGCCGCCAACACCAGGATGATTATCACCGGCGGCCAGGGGACAAAAATCAAGATCGAAGCCATGAAGGTAGGAAGTAGAAAGACATCCAGCAGATAGCCGGTATTTATGCGGGTGGCGATTTGCAGGCGCGTCAGGCCGTCATCACCGAAGGGTTCCATGCGACCGCGCAAAACCGCCGTCGAAGATGTGCGCCGCCGGTACCGTAAGCCGTCCTTGCTGGTGGTCATCATGCGGAAGCCGTCCCGGCGCGGCTCGATGTGATACCGCCGCCCTTCCGCAAACAGATTCCGCAGGTGAAGCCGCTCTGTACTCGGTTTAGCGGCAGTTCGTAATACTGCAACCACGCGGGCTGGCTCCGACCGGAGCATGAGAGCGACCGGCACATGCACATACCACAGATGACGCACCAACCATCGCCCCACACGCGCCCGGCGGGAGGCGTTCATGCGCCGAATGGCTCCGCCACGACGACTGTTCGTATCTGATATTCGTCGGCGAAGAAATCATAATCATCACAGGTAATCAAGGTCAGGCGTTCGGATGTCGTCGGGCGCACCGGGTCGAGGTTGGTCGGTTCGACCTCCATAATTTCGGTCACGGCATAGAGGATTTCCTGGTTGCCTTGCTCCAGGATAATCAACGAGCCGATCTGTAACTCATCCAAACCGGCGAAAACCCCTTGCCGACCATCACGCATTTCGACGTGTCCACTCAGCACGATATTGCCTGGGACGCCACTCAGCCAGGTAGTTCCCTGCAAATGCCCGACGTTCATCCCCAGATTTGCCACATCCCAGCTACCGTCCTCCAGATAGACCTGGACAATCGGCGCGTTGATGGCCGCCTCTGGAATATTGATACGCGCAGAGCTAAGTTCATAGAGTCCTGCCGCGAGGGTGGGCGTTGGCTGAGGGGTAAAAGTAGGTTGATCGGGTGCCAGGGTCGCGGTGACGGTGGGTGTCGCGTCATCCACCTGGGCGACAGGCGTCGGTTCCGGGTCACTATCCCCACCTAAGCCAGTAAATACCAAATAGACGATGCCACCAAAAATACCGAGCGCGATCAATATGAAGATGTTGGAAATTGGATTACTACGGCGACTACTACGCATCATGCCCCTATACTATAAATTGCGTGATAACCAACTTTCTATGCATAAAGATAAAGACTTCCCAATTTCAATAGAATACAGTAACTACTCAGGCAGGGAGGAAGGGATGTCCAAGCAGGGCATGATGCAAGGCGTGGATCACTCGTTGGCCCTGTTTACGAGCGGTCGAAATATAAGCGCGCAGATCG
>DAOTTZ010000007.1:0-27900 GCA_034437535.1 Anaerolineae bacterium
CAAAGTTACCGCTCATTTGCTCAAACATCTGTTGCGGACTCGCTTCGGCATTGATGTCCAATCTTTTCAAGGCTCAATTGAGTTTGCGTTTTAATTTCACATCAGGCGTACCGTATAACGTAGACCAGCGCGTGATTCCGGCGATTGATACTGAGCGATATGAGGGCCGGGATATTCCGGTCATTTACCAAGCGGAATATGATGCAGTCCGGGTTCAACTGGCGACCGCTTTAATGGAAGCAGATCCTGCCGCACAGCAGGCAGAAGTAGTCCCGGCAGAGGCAGAAGCGGTTGACCCGCTGGAACCGTATCTGGCGCAAGTCACTGATGAGCAAATCCTGGCAAAATTGGTACCAGATTTCAATGTTGAGTATTTCGCGGTGTTACCACCGGTCACGGGCTTCACCCGCCAGGTGACCCGTGAGACGGCGACTGGCGCACTTCATCCTTCATCTATGTGTGCCGTTGCCTGGTCGTTCGATGCTGACCTGGATGAACCAATCGAACTGCCAAATGGTAGCATTGTCAGCCGCCCGGATTATGGGTGTGATTTCAATGCAGAGCCAGTCTTTGTGGAAACCACCCATTATGTCGGTGATGCAGATGGTGCGGTCATTCGCATGTCTGTGATGGCACTCGAAACACCGGGCGAGGCGTATGAGTCGATGTTCAGCTTGACCGATAACGCATATAGCCGGGGGAACCTGGGCGATTTTAACGTGCGTTCGTCTACGCCTTACGGTTATTTCTTCGCGACACGGCGTGATAGTGTGATGTTCGTGTGGCAGAATGAAAACTGGGTGTATCTTGCGTCCAGTGATAGTTTAGAGAACATTGAATCGTTAGTTACGATTCTTCCGTTCTAAAGCATCATTTCCACCCTGATTTCGAGAGGCCATTTATTTACCCCTGAAATGGCCTCTTGACTGCGTTCTGCGGTACAATTGCCCCTACAGATACGATAACAACCATCATAGAGGGTTTGATGCGCTTGATCGTTTTTTTGGTTCTTCTGGCCCTGGGGCTGGCGGGGTGTACGCTGGCACTTGGTTCGGTGGGTGGGCCGGTGGAAGATCGCCCGCCGGAGATTACGGCGGTTCCGTTCTTCAGCACGCCGGGTGCGGTGACGGAGTCACCATTTTCTGACGCGGTGCAGGATCGCATCCGGGCGATTTATCTGAGCGGGCAGGCGATGGGCAATCGAGCGGATGTCTTTAGCAAGGTGGGGGATAGCATCACGGTGAGCCGGTATTTCCTGGCCCCGGTCGGTGAGGGGGTTTACGATCTGCGGGAGTATGGGCATTTGCAATCGATTGTGGCTTATTTTTCCCGGACGGCGGCCCGCAGTGGCAATTCGTTCGTCAATGTGTCTTTAGCGGCGGGGGAAGGCTGGGCCGCGTGGGGTGCGCTGGATGCGGCGTTGGCGGGTGGCCCGCCCTGCCTGCCGTTGGAAGCCCCGCTGGCGTGTGAGTACCGGGTGGTGCGCCCGGCCTTCGCGGTGATTATGTTCGGCACGAATGATGTGGGCTACCGCACCCCGGCGCAATTCCGCGCTGATTTAACGCGGGTGGTGGAGATCAGCACGGCGGCGGGGGTGGTGCCGATCTTGAGCACGTTCCCGCCCCGGCCTGAGTTGCTATCGCGCACGGCGACGTTTAACTTGATCGTGGCGGAAGTCGGGCAGAGGCATGATCTGCCGGTGATCGACCTGTATGATGTGCTGGTGAGTACCCCGGCTTATGGCCTGGCGTGGGATCAACTGCATCTTTCGTCGCCGGGGTATGAGACCGCCGCTGACTTCCACCCGGAGAACCTGGGATATGGCTATGTGGTGCGAAACCTGCTCACGCTCCAGGCGTTGGATGCGGTGGTGCGGGTGGCCTTGAGTCCGTCAACTGAGTGATGCGAGTAAGTCGCCCAGGTCTACGATGCGTACCGGCTTATAGAGGATATAATCAAACGTCCGGATTTCCTCTATTTTAATACATCCTTGCGATGCGGTGATCGCGATGACCGGGATGTGGGCGGTGCGTGGGTCGGCCTTGACCTGGCGGGTAAATTCGACCCCGTTCATGCCGGGTAGCAGAAGATCCACGATGAAAATATCTGGCGTTGCATCGGGCAGGGTTGCCAGGGCTTGCTCGGCATCGGGGAAGCTTTCAACATCGTAGCCATATGTTCTGCAATAGGCGATGAGCAATTCACGGTTGGCTGGGTCATCTTCGATAATCATCAGTGTGGGCATCATGAGCCTCTATTATGTTGATGGTGTGTGCGTTGGTAGGGTAAAGCCGAAAATACTACCTTTGCCGGGTTCACTTTCGATGGTGACTTCCCCACCGAGCCGGTGAACGATGCGTTGGACGATGGATAAACCTAACCCATGTCCTTCGATTTTGACCTGATTAAACCGGGTGAACGGTGTGAAGACGCGGGCTTGCTCCTCCTGAGAGAGACCATCGCCGTTATCTTTGACGTAGAAATGGGTGATGCCGTTATCTTGCCGCGCTCCCAGTTCTATCTTGGGGGGGTGGCCGCCGTACTTTAAGGCGTTGCTGATGTAATTCGTCCAGACTTCTTCTACCCAGGGGGCGTACCCGGCGGCGGAGGGCCAGTCATCCGGCATGGTGATGGTGGCTTCTTTCTGCTGGATGATGGTGACGAGGCGTTGCTTGGCGGAATCAACGATCATCTGCATATCCAGGTCGGAGACTTCGGCGGTTTCCATCTTGTTCACTCCGGCCAGCATCAGCAAGGCGTTGATGATCTCTTTGAGCTTATAACCGGATTCCATGATGAGTTCCAGATATTCCTGGATCTTTTCATCATCCATGCGGGAATAATAGGTCTGGATTAGGCTGGCGAAGCCCATCATGGACGAGATGGGATTTTTCAGGTCATGGGCGACGGTGTAGGCGAAGGCGTCAAGTTCTTCGTTGCGGGCGCGTAGTTCTTCCGTCTGGCGTTGGAGTTGTTCTTCAAACCGTTTGCGCTCGGTAATATCCTGGGCGGCCCCGTAGATGTGTACGACGCGGCCCTGTTCGTCATCCCACACCGGCTGACCGTGATCGCGCAACCAGCGCACATCGCCATGCTTGGAGATAATGCGAAACTCGGTCACGTCGAACTCGCCGGCCATCAGCCGCATTGACCGGTGGGTGGCCTTCTGGCGGTCGTCGGGGTGGATCAGCATCCGCCAGCCGTCTTGATCGACCTCGTGGAAGCTGTAGCCGGTGATGTCGTGGAAGGCCTGGGTGCTCCAATCTTTCTTGAGGCTGCCGTCTTCCTGGACGATGTAAGAATAGGCGAAGTCGGAGATCATCTCTGAGATGATGCGGTGGCGTTCTTCATTTTTACGCAGGGCTTCCGCCAGTTCTTTGGTATCGCTGATGTTGCGTTGGACGCCGACCATGCGAAGCGGGGTGCCGTCTTCGGTGCGTTCTACCACCAGGCCGTGCGCGTGTGCCCATTGATACTGCCCGTCTTTGGCTAAGACGCGGTGTTCGGCTTCATAGCGCGGGGTTTCCCCGGCCAGATGCGCGTCAATACGGGCACGAACTCGCGCCAGATCTTCCGGGTGGACGCGGCTCAACCAGGTGTTGAGCGTCGGCTGGCCGATTTCTGCCAGGGTGTAGCCGTGTCGCTCTAGCCCGCCGGGGCTATAGCGGACGCAATCGGCCTGGATGTCCCAATCCCAGGTGTCGATTTCGTTGGCTTCCAGGGCCAGCTTGAGTGTCTCCTGGCTTTCGACCAGGGCGGCTTCGGTCTCGCGGATGTGGGTGATGTCGCGCCCGGCCCCGTAGATCATCGCGACGCGGTCTTTGGCTTCGTTCCAGACGGGCTGGGCGTGTTCTTCGATCCAGCGGGTTTCACCACTGCGGCTGATGATGCGGAAGATATCGGTGCGGGCCTGGCCGTTCATCAGGTCTTGTAGTCGTTCATCAGCGATGGCTTGATCTGCGGGGTGGATTAACTTCTGCCAGATGTTGGGCTGGTTCAACTCTGTTTTTGGATAGCCATGAATCGACTCCATTGTGTCTGAAACCCAATCGGTGATAGCGGCTCCGTCATCGTCGATCTTCACAGTGTAGATAAAGTCGGAAGACATCCGCACGATATGCCGGTTACGGGCTTGCCGGGCGTTGAGGTCGTTGGTGCGGAGCAAGTGCCTGACGCGATGTTGTAGCGGACGGGGCTTGACCGGGGCGACGATGTAATCGGTGGCCTGTGATCGGTCGAAGGCATCTAACGATGCGTCGCTTTCGTCGGGCAATACCATCAGGATGGGTTCTGGCGTGCGGGCGCGGATTGCCGCGACCTGTTCCGGGTCTTGCGCCGGGCCGATGATGATTAAATCAAATTGACCATGAAAATCAAAATCAGCCAGATTGTCGATTACCTGGATGGCGTAATCGGTTAAGGCATGGCTAATGTGTGTTGTTGAATCGATCAATGCGATCTGTCGCTTCACAATTTTTCCTTACTGCTTTAACAACGCACCATTGTCTTTATTTTACCCTTCCTACGGGGGGAGTGACAAGCTAAATGAGAATATTTGGTGTAATTTTTATACTTAAACGAGAAATAGCATTTTTATGAAAGAAATATGAATATCATATGAGACGCGCCCGTCGATTGATGGCCGACGCGCCCCATAATGTAACGTTATATTGCCAATGCCGGGAATTGATGGGTCCAATCTGTGACTTGCTGGTAAGCATGGGCGGCGTTGAGCACCCGCGCTTCGCTGAGGGCCGGGCCGAGCAATTGCAGGCCGAGCGGCAGGCCGTCACGGTCGAAGCCACACGGGATGCTGATGCCCGTGATGCCGGCGAGGTTGGCCGCGATGGTCAGCACGTCAGCCAGATACATCTGGATGGGGTCGTCGGTCTTCTGGCCGAGCTTGAAGGCCGGTGCGGGGGACGTGGGCGCGGCGATGAGATCGACCTGCTCAAAGGCCTGGTCGAAATCTTGCTTGATGAGGGTGCGCACCTGGGTCGCCTTGCCGTAGAACTGGTCGTAATACCCGGCACTCAGCGCATACGTGCCGAGCATGATCCGGCGTTTGACTTCCGCACCGAAGCCCTGGCCGCGTGTCTTGCGGTAGGTATCCCACATATCATCCCCGGCGACGGGTTGACCGTAGCGGATGCCGTCATAGCGGGCCAGGTTGGATGAGGCTTCCGACGTGGCGACCATGTAATACACCGGCAGGCTGTATTCGGTGTGCGGCAGGTTGATCTCGACCACCTTCGCGCCGAGGTCTTTGAGTTGGGCGATGGCGGCGCGGACGGCCTTTTCGGTGTCTTCGGTCAGGCCCTCACCGAAGTATTCCGCCGGGACGCCGATGGTCAGGCCGTTGATGTCACCGGTCAGGGCGGCCACGTAATCCGGCACCGGTTCTGGCAAGGTGGTGGAATCAAGCGGATCGTGGCCGGCCATCGCGCCCAGGATGCGGGCGGCGTCTTCGGCGGTGCGCGTCATCGGCCCGGCGCAATCCAGCGACGAGCCATAGGCGATCAACCCGTAGCGGGAGACACGGCCATAACTGGGCTTGAGGGCGGTCACATTGCAGAAGGCCCCCGGCAGGCGGATACTGCCGCCGGTATCGGTGCCGAGTGCGCCCATGCACATCAACCCGGCGACTGCCGCCGCACTCCCGCCGGAGCTACCGCCCGGCACCCGTTCCAGATCCCAGGGGTTGCGCGTGGGGAAGAAGCCACTGTTTTCGGTAGAAGATCCCATCGCGAATTCGTCCATGTTGAGCTTGCCGAGCATGACCATGCCGGCATCTTTTAGCCGGGCGATGGCGGTCGCGTCGAAGGTGGGGACGTAGCCCTTAAGGATCTTGGAGGCGCAGGTCGTCTCTACGCCTTTGGTAGAAAGCACATCTTTGATCGCCAGTGGGATGCCGAGCAGGGGTTTATCCGCACTGGTGATGCCATCGGCCCGTTGTTGGTCGGCGGCCTGGGCCTGGTCAAGGGCGGCGGCTGGCGTGAGCGTGAGATAGGCTTTCACCTGGGGGTCGAGCCGGTCGATCTGGTCAAGATGCGCCTGGGTGAGTTCGACCGCGCTAATTGCGCCGGAGTCGAGTTTTTCCAGGGCGGCACTGAGGGTCAGTTGGGTTAGTTCCGTCATAAATTCCCCGCGTATGGTCGTCATAATCTGTAGCGCATTATAGCATATGCCACGCCGACCGGGGGGAGGTTATGTGCCGGTCTCCAGGTAATGCAAAATCCGCTGGTTGACGAAATCCGGGCGGTCGTAGATGGTGGCGTGGCCGGCCTGCGGTATGACCTGTGTGATGGTGTGTGGCATGTGTTTTGCGGCGCGTTTTACGGCGCGGTGTGGGTCGTAGATGGCTTCGTGTTCACCGACCAGGAGCAAGGTGGGCGCGGTCATGCGTTGTAGTTCCCGCCTGGGTTCCCCGCGCACGAACTTCCACAGGGCGCGTGCGCCGCGCCATAATTCGCGTAGGTTGGGCCGCTGGTTGTAGATGCCCGCTACCACGCCGACGCGGTAATGCTTGATGACCGGGATCAAGGCGCGGGCCATCTCACGGTCGAATTCTAACCCACTGCCGGGCGGTGTGAAGGCCATGCGGAGCAAGCGCAGGCCGGCGTCGTTGGTGTCTTTGCCGAAGTTCAACACCAGCGGGATGCCACTACGCAGGTAGATCTTGAAGCGGGCGATGCCAACCGGCGAAAGCAGGACGGCGCGGCGGATGCGCCCCGGTGCGTGGGCGGATAACCGCATCACGCTGTAACCGCCCAGGCATACCCCGGCGATGTCGGTCTGTGGCAGGTCGAGCGCGTCTAGCACGTCGATCAACCAGTGGGCGTACCCATCGTTGAAGATGTCCGGCACGTTGGGCGTACTGCGTCCCGGTTGGCCGGGAATATCCAGCGCGTAGACGCGGCGATGGGCGGCGAAGCCCGCAAGTTGATTCTTCCAGAGTGGGGCGGCCACGCCGTACCCCTGCACCAGCACCAGCGGCGGCGCGTCTTGTGGCCCGCAGACCAGCATATGGGTGGGGCCGATGCCGGTCTGGACGGTGTGGGATTGGTAATCGACCGGGATCGACTCTAGCAGGCGGTCATATTCGGCCATCACCGCGTAATAACCGGCTTCAGATTTGTACAGTGTATCGGGATAATCGCTCATGTGCCATCTCGCAGAAAAGTGCTCAAGCGGGCGTTGACGATGCTGGCGATTTCGTAGGTCATGGCGTGGCCGGCCCGCTGGTAACATTCAGCGGCGACCAGATGAGGCAGATTCGCCTGTGCCCGCTGGCAGACGGTCGTCGCGTCGAACAGCGCGTCTTCCGCGCCGATCATCAGCAGGGCGGGCAGGTTGACCGCGTTCAACACGGTACTGGGTAAGGGCCACGCCGGGCGGATGGCTTCCAGCAGGTGCTGGGGAGTGCGGATGGGTGGTTCGTAACGGTTGACCAGCCGGAGTAATTGCATCGCGTCGTCGCCGGTGTCTTCTGGTTCGCGGCCCGGTGTGATGAAGATCTGGCGCATGACGTTGCGCATGACCGTGTTGTAATCTCTCAGCGGCAGGTTGGCGGCGGCGATCTGCGTGAGCATCCGCAGGCGTAAGGGCGCGTATCCTGCCGGGGCGATCAACGCCAGGCGGCCCACATGGGCCGGGGCATAAGCCGCCAACCGCGTGACGATGAAGCCACCCAACGATAAGCCGACCAGGGCCGGTGCCGGTAAATCCAGCGCGGTGATGGTCTGAAGAAGCCAGCGGGCACTCGCATCACCGTGGAGCGAGGGGGCGTTGGGTTCGCTACGCCCTGGCTGGCCGGGAATATCGACCGCGTACAGGCAGAAGTCGGTCAGCCCTTCCAGTTGAGGCCGCCAGATGAGCGCGTTGTTGTTCAGCCCGTGTACCAGTACAACCGGTGGGCCAGCCGGGTTGCCGGTGATGACGACATGGGTGCGTCCCCAATCGGTGCGGACGGTGCGCGTATGGGCCGGGATGGTGAGCTGTTGCAGGGCGTCGTCGTACCAATCATAGATGGCGGCCTGGGCGGTGGCGGAATTGTAAAGGTAAGGCATAGCTCCTCGTGATCGAAGAATATAAATAAATTTTAGTATCTTTTCGCTACTAACCTCGTTATGCTGTAGAGTGTAAGTTGGATGCGGGTTTGCGCGAGGGTGATCGATGGTACGTTGGATACTTCTTATCATTTTTACTACAACGGTGGTATGGGCACAACCAACACTCATCGAACGCTTTACCTTTGAGTCCGGGGCGACGGTCGATTATGACCCGGCCTGGATGCTGGAAGACCTGGGCGATTATGCCACCTTCCAGATGCCGGCGGGCACACTCACCGCGTATGATTACGATTATCTCCGCGCCCAGGGCACCGGCCCGACCACCCCCCCGTCCGTCGTGCTGGAAACACTCTTTAATGTGCTCATCCTGGATACCAAGCAAGCCTTTGATCCTGCCGGGATACGAACAGCGCAGATCAACGACCGCACTGTGACGCTCTATGACCACAACGACGAGACCGGCGCGTATCGTTGGGCGCATGTGCCGTTTAGCAATGCGCTTTACGGCGTGGTGAGGTTATCCGGCGTGGATTCTGCGGCGTTGGATGACGCGCTGTTGCTGGATGTGGCCGCTACTTTTAATAATGACGTGGTGGACGCTGGCCCGGCCCTGCCGCCGCCGCCCGGTGGACGGGCCGCCGCTGGACGTGAGATGGCCGAAGCCGAAGACGGCCCGCTAGACCTGAGCTTCCGCACGAACGAAGTCGCCATCACCTTTGGCTATCCGGAGGTGTGGCAGACGACCATCGCGGAGGGCGGCGAAGTCATCGCCAGCCGGGAAGACGCCAGCATGACATTTTACAGCCCCGGTGTGTTGCGCCAGTTCAACCTGGCGGGCCTGCCCACGCCGGATGAGTTGGCGCAGGATGCGGTGGCACAATTCGACCTGACGCCACAAGCGGAGCCGCTTCTCGTCAAGGCGGGTGGGCGACCGGCTGTGCAGATCGACACGATCAACGCGGCAGGCGAGCCGGTGACGGTGATCGCGGTGACCTTCAGCGATGATCGCCTGGGGTTGTCGGTCATCATCTATGATGATCCGGCTTTGTTCCAGGCGGAGATTTTGCCGATGTTGGATTCGTTCGATGTCGCGCCGGTGACGGTGGCCGATCTCGACCAGACATTTGTCGCCGGGGATCTGTCGTATCAGTTTGATTACCCGGCGGAGTGGACGGCGGCCCCGGCGGAAACCGGCGCGTTCATCACGGTGACAGACGCGGACGAGCAGATCGCCATCAATGTGTATGGGCCGGATGCCATCACCGCGCTAGGGTTGCCCGCTTATGACGACCCGGTGAGCCTGTGTGAAGCAGTCATCACGGCGGTGGCGTGGGACGCGACCCCGGCGCAACGACTCCGCATTGATGAGCGGGCCGCCGCCACACTGATCTACCAGAATCCGGCCTTTGAGACCGAAGGCCGCCTGTATAGCATTCTGCTGGCTAGCGACGGCCCATACGGTTATTTTGATGTCGTCACGTTGAACGACGAGGTGAATCTGGCCGTTTACGAAGGCTTGATCCTGGATATGCTGGCGACGTTTGAGATCAACGAAGACCCCGGTATCTAAACATTAGTTGTTTGATGAACGGTGTTCATTACGACGCAAAAATTTCATGATCTTCGGTTGTTGCCACAGCGCGACCCCGCTGATGATTAACCCCGGCATGATGACAAATTGCATCAACGCGAGATAGACATCGCTTTCCTTCAAGGCGGAGGAATAGACCAACGCGGCGATCATCGACCCGGCGATGATGTGAAAGATGCGGGTGACATTGCGAAAGCGTTTGTTACTCATGATTGACTTACTTTTATATTATGAACGGTGTTCATTATGTTATACGCAAGATAAATCGACAAGTTGCACAATCGCGTGGATTCGATCATCGGGCGCGACGACTCGCGCCCGATCTATACGTTGATGTGTTGGGTGTGGTTAGTAAATCGGCACTTGCTGGATGAACCCGCTACGCACGCGGAAGTATGGCCCGAAGGCCCAGCCGACGTTATCCTCGTAGCGCACCAGCAACCAATGGTTGCGCCCGCCCTGGATGGTACGGGCCAACACCTCGACTTCCCCGCCCCAGGGGATTTGAATATCATTGACGGTGGGGGCGCGTTCGCTGGGGGCAACGCGCAGGTTCATAAAGGCGTTGGGGGCGGCGATCACGCCGGTTGATGGGGCTGTGGTGCGTAAGTTGGCGAATTCTGAGACCTGGGTGGGCGGTATGCCGTTGGTCACCAGGAAGAACCGGCCGGACGTCCAGCCGATTTGTTCGCCGTTCTGGATCTTGTACCAGGTGAAGCCGCCACCTTCTTCGTCGCTCTGGGCTAGCACCGGGTAGCTGATGCCGGGACGCAACACCCCGACGAATGATGCCCCTAGATATGGCCCGGTGCGGAGTGATAACCCGGCCACGTTGACCACCTGCCCAATCGGCCCGGTGGGGCCTACCGGGGTAGGCGTGCCGACGACGCCGGGTGTGCCGACGACACCCGGTTGGCCGCCGACGGTACCGCCGCCGACCGATGTGATGTTCAACTGGGCGATGGCAGTGCCGCTCAACTCGATGAAATCAACGCGGATCGTCCTGGCCCCTGCCGCAATCGCCACGTTGACGGAGAAACCGCCCGCCGCGTTCTGCTGGTGAACCAGAATGCCATCGACCGAGACCAATGCTTGATCGTCAAACACGCCGGAGAAGGTGTAAGTGCCGGTCACGCCGAAGTTCTGGGTGCTGGTAAAGCGGGCCGACCAGTTATCTGCCCCGATGCCGGGGATGGGGTTATTAGCACCATCCAGCGGTTGCGCCGGGAAGTTGAGGTTCAGCGCGGGGTAGCTGGCACTGGCTACCTGGGTTTGCAGATTGGTGTCGTTGTAATAGGTGGCGTTCCAGGTGACGCCGGGGACGCCGGGGACGCCGGGGGCGATTGGCGCGATGGGGGCGGCGGTGCCACCAGGGACAACGGTGGGCGCGATAACCGGCGAACTGCCGCCACTGCCACCGGCATTAGTGGGTGGCCCGGCATAAACCCAGTTCAGGTTGATGAAGGCTGGCCCGCCCAGTTCTTGATAGCGCACCGTGATCGTGAACGGCCCGCTGGGGGCGGTGATGCGCCGAGCCAGCCCATCGCTGGGTTCGTCCACACCGAAGACCGGCACATTGTTGATCTCCACCATAGCACGGTCATCGGCGGCCAGCACGAAGTCATAATCGCCCGGTGGCAGGTTTTGCGTGCTGGTGTAGATGGCCGAGAAGTTATCCACACCGGCTTCTACGATGCGTTGGCCGCCCTCATAGAACGGTTCTTCCAGACCGAAATCCAGGTTGAGGGTGGTGTAGGTCGGGGTCGTGGCTAGTGGGATCTGGCTGATGAATGCTGAGTCGCTAAAATAGACCGCCGTCCAGGGCGCACTAGCTCCCTGTGCCTGGACAACCGCCGTCTGAGGCTGAGATGCCAGCCCGATTAAACTGAATAGTGCTAAAATGACCAATAATGCCCATCGCCTCATAAGAGAGATCTCCTTTTGCAACTGTTGAATCCCATTGTACGTAAGATGTTAGAATAAAGAAAATATGAAATCAGGAGTCATGCTCATGGATGATAACCAACCTCAACAAGAAATCCAGGATGATCCGGCCTACACACTGAGCCAACAACTCGAAATGGCCGGTCATCAGGTGTTGGGCCAGGTGCGGCAATTGGTTCAGCAGGGCAATGTACGCCGTATCATCGTCAAGACGCCGGAAGACCGCGTTTTGATCGACACGCCGCTGACGGTGGGCGTGGGCTTGACGGGTGCGCTGGCGGTGTTGGGATCATTGCCATTTCTGCTGATTACGACCGGTGTGGCCGCGTTGGCCCGTGTGAAAGTTGAAATCGTGCGTGAGTTACATGACAACGATGTCCTCCAGGATGACGGCCACCGGATCGAGATCCAGGTGGACGATGACCCCACGCACGATGATGCCCAATGAGTCGAATCAGGCGCGGCGGCCGGTCAGGCGGCGGAACGCTGGGATGCCTTCCGGCGCGGTGATCCACAGCAGGCCGAGCATGGTCAGCGCGGAGGTGACGCACCAGGCACAGGTCGCGCCGATGATGAACGGCTCCAGGAAGGTCAGGTAGATCGAGAAGGCCGCGCCGATGGCGGATAGGCCAAACAGAGCCGCTTTGGCGCGATCCTCCCCGGTTTGCTTAACCCACAGCCAGGCCCCGGCGATCATGCCGTAGCCGATCAACCCCAACACACCGACCGGCAACACGCCGAACAGGGTGGCGTAGGGGCTGGCCTGCACCGCGCTACAATCTCCCACCGCACCACAGAAGGCGGCGGTCTCGGTCGTCTCGATGTGCGTGAGGTAGGCGGCCACGATGCCACCGGCCAGCACGATGACCGGGACGGCATAAGAACGGGCGTCTTGATTTTGAAGCAGGGTCATCGCGCCGATTAAGAGGCCCATCACGCCGATTGCCAGCAGACGCGGGAGCGAGTCGCCGGTGGTCTCCCCCAGGGCGAGTAACAAGGCGACTCCGGCCCCTGCCGCGACGGTCGCGGTGGCCGCCTGCTGGCCGAGCCTGGCCGAAATGGGCAGACGGCGCAGATACGCGATCCCGATCAGGCCGACGCTCACGCTCAACCCGATGAGGACGACGACTGCTAGCGCGTTGCCAGCCGGGTCGGCGGTCAGACGGTCTAGCACGGTCAAGGTGCTGTTGTTGGCTTCATCAACTGCAACGCCGTTCTCTGTGCCGGTTGCGGATTGATTCAAGAAGGCTTGATAAGCCTGTTGAACATCGGGCACCGCTTCCAGGCCGATGCCTCCAGCCTGGATGCCATTACGGATCAAGCCGGGGGCTTCGTTGGGGATGTCATAAGATCCAACCAGATAATTTTCCCCGATGACCATAAACGGCACCGGGCCACAACTATGGTCTGGCACGTTCAGGCTGTTGCACGCGGCATAATGCAGATTGGCCCCGGTCGGGGTGCTGGAGTCGATATAGAGTACCTGGAAGGAATCACCGAATTCTGCTTGCATGGGCGGGATGTGGTTGTCGATGACATCATGACAATGGCCGCAAGTGGGCAGATAGAACAAGACGGCATACACTGCGTCATCCGGCACCGTCGCCGGGATCTCTTGCGCGTGGACTGTCAACGGCGACCATGCCGCCAGGATCATCAAAAATAAGACTATGTGTCGCATAGGGTATTGGCCTCATGTTAACGCTTCATTACCCCTATTTTCGATAATAAGCGACCACCGCCCATAGTGTGCTTTGTCATTATTGGTTATGATCTAGCGCACCAGTCCAGGATTATCGTCATAATTTCGGTGTCGTCGGTCTGTGACTCGACGCGATGAACGGTCAGATCACGCCCGGCGGCCTGCATCGCGTCGATATAGGCTTCGTCGCTCCCGGTGGGTAAGCGTGGATCGTCTAGCGGCTGGATGAGCAGGACGGGGGCCTCTACCGCGTCTACATAGCTGATGGGTGAGCCGGTGCGATGGACTTCTGGCATGTCGTCCGGCGTGCCGCCCCACAACGCCCGATGATAAGCCCGCAAGTTGCTATCCGCCAGGGTGTAAAAGACGCGCCAATCGGTAATCGCGGATTCTGCCACGACCGCTGACCACATCGCCGGGCGTTTGCCGGCGGCCTGCAACGCCAGAAAGCCGCCATAACCCGCCCCGCTGACGATCACGCGGGTTTCATCCGCGATGCCGGCTTCGACGGCCCAGGTCGCACCGGCGGCCAGGTCATCGACTTCCCGGTGGCCGAGCATCCCCATGATGGCGACCTGGAATTCTTCGCCAAAGGTGGCGGAGCCGCGATAGTTCACACCCAGCCAGGCATACCCGGCATCTACCCAGGCTTGCGCGACCGGATCATAGCTTTCGGTCAGGGCGTCGGTCGGCCCGCCGTGCGCGTAGACCACCAGCGGGAACGGCCCGTTCCCCGGCGGTGTACAGAGCCAGGCCTGCACGCTCACGCCGCCGGATGAAGGAAATTCGACCGACCGCCAGGCCCGGCCCGGTGGCGTGGACTCTGGCGCGAAGATCGTGCGCTTGCGGGTGCCGGTCTTGCCGTCTAGTACGATGACACGTTCGGCGTGTTCGGCGTCTTGCCAGTGGGTGAGGATGTGTCCGGTTGGTAAGATGCTGGTGGCGCGGTAGGTGCCGGTGGGATGATCGAGTGCGGTGAAGGTGGCGCGGTCGAGATCGTAACGATAGAAGCTCTGCCGGGCGCGGTAGGTATGCACCAGCAAGAGCGTGATTCCATCCGGGTACCAGGCCAGCGGGCGCACATCACCGGGCATATCGCCCAGCGGGAGGTCGATGCGGTCGCCCGTCGCCAGATCCCATACCAGCGGGCGGGCCACGCCTTCGCTATCGGTCGAGCCGAGCAACAACGCGGAGCCATCGACCGGGGCGAAATCCAACGCCCGGATGCTGGCGGCCACATCTTGCAGGATGCGCGGTTCGGCATCTGGTTGTGTCAGGTCGAAGGCGATCAAGGCGTATTCGCGGGCGTCGCTCCGCTCTGTGGTGACGACGACAGCATAACGACCGTCAAAGCTGAACATCGGCCCGAACGAGAGTGACCGGCTCCGGTAAAGTGTGTGGCGGTCGCCCAGTGTGCCATCCGCCGCTAATGAGACGACCAGCATCACGTATTCGCGGACGCCTTGCGGCACATTGACTGTAAAGCCCAGGCGCGAGCCATCCAGGCTCATGCTCAGGCTGGTGGTGTCGTAGGGCGGCAGATCTTGCCCCAGGGCTTCGCGGGGGGTATCCGGCGTGGCGTCAAACGGCACGCGCACCCAACGCAGACCATCGTAATAGTAGATAAAACGACCATCCGGGCTGATGCCGCCGAAGCTGACGCCACCGGGCGCGTTTGTGATGGGGCGTAATGTGTCGCTTTCACGCTCCCAGGCATAAAGTTGGGGTTTTCCGCTTAAATCAGAGGCGACCAGGCCGCGTACCGGCTGGCGGGCGGCAAGCTGGGCGGTGAAACTCGTCGTGTTGAAACGCGCTTGCCAGCTTACGACCACGCGCTAATTTCCACATCGGCCCCGGTCATGGCGTTGTTCTGGGCCAGGAAGCAGGCCAGATGGCCGATTTGCTCCGGCTTGACCCACTTATCAAAGTCGGCATCGGGCATGGCTTCGCGGTTGGGCGGGGTATCGACCAGGGAGGGCGAAATGCCGTTGACCCGGATCTTATCGGCCTTGAGTTCGGCGGCCATGCTCTGCATGATGCGTTTGGCGGCGGCTTTACTGGCGACGTAGGCGGCGTTGTTCTGGCCGCCCTTTTGCGCGGCGCGGGCGATAATCATGCTGATGCTCCCTTGCACGCCGTTATCCAGCATATGAGATGCGATCTTGCCGCAGACCAGATAAGTGATGCGGGCGTTGAGCAACATCATCTTGTCGAAGACGCCGATGTTGCCATCGTGGACGGGATCGCCCATCGCAAAGCCGCCGACGGCATGGACGGCGTGCTGGATGATGCCCATCTCTTCTTCGATGCGGGAAAGGGTTTGTTCTACGGTGCCAGCTTCGCTGAGATCTGCCGGGAAGCCCTGGAAGCGTTCTGTATCACCGTTTAGCTCGTTCTTAATCAGGTCGTTCATGCGGTCTACACTGCGGTCTACCATTGCCACGCGGGAACCTTGTGCCGCGAACGCCTTGACGACCGCCGCGCCGACATTGCCACTGGCCCCCGTGACCAAGACCATAGCATCTTTTAAGTTTGCCATATTAGGACCCCCTGTTTGTTCAAAGGCTGATTTTTAAGAAGTTTATGTTTGAGTATCGCAGTTTAGATGATACTACATCTTTAATTGACTGTGAAATAGGGTGTTTGCGATGGCCTGCCCAGCGTCTACAATATCCCGAATTCGACCGACAGGGATCAGTACGGATGAGACAACGCATCATATGGGCCGGGTTGGGGATACTTCTGCTGGGGGCTATTTTGCGGATCTGGCAGATGGACACCTTCCCGCCGGGGCTTCAGCACGATGAGGTATTCAATGCGCGGGAGGCCATCGCGGGGGAGTTCCAGCTATTTTATGCCAGCAACCAGGGGCGCGAAGGGGCTTACATCTGGTTGTTGGGGCTGGCGGATGGGTTGTTCGGGCGGCATTGGTTGATGATCGGCTTGCCGTCGTTATTCGTCGGGATGCTCACGTTGGCGTTGAGTTATCGTGTGTTTGGCCGCATATACGGTTGGCCGGTGGGCACGTTGACGGCGGCCCTGCTGGCGGTGGGCTTCTTCCCGATTTTGTTGAGCCGGTGGGGGTTGCGGGCGATGTTGCTCTTGCCGCTTACACTGCTCTTGATCTGGCTGATGCGCGATTGGCGGCGTGGTTGGTGGCCGGCGGTGGGCGTGGGGGTGATTTTGGGGGCCAGTGTCTACGTGTATACATCTGCGCTGGCGTTGGTGGCCGCGTTCGGCTTGACGATTGGCGTGTGGCTGGTGCTGGATGCTGACCGGCGGTTGACCCTGATGCGGGCGACACTGGCCCTGGCCCTGGCCGGGATCATCGCGTTGCCGATGGTCTTGACGCGGTTAGACGATCCTGCCGGGACAGCGCGTGTGAGTAATGTCGCCGCGCCGCTGACGGAATTTCGCGCCGGTCAGCCGGATCTGCTGGTGGATAATGTGTGGCAGGTGCTAGGCATGGCGGCCTTCACGGGTGATCCGTTATGGCGGTATAACGTGGCGGAGCGTCCGTTATTTGTGTTACCGGTGGGGGTGCTGGTTTACCTGGGGGCGGTCTTTTTGTTGGGGTCGCGCTCGCGCTGGCGGGTGAACGTGTTCGTGCTGGCGGTGGTGGTGGCCGGGCTGGTGCCCAGCGTGGTGACGATAGACGCACCGGCTTATCTGCGTGTGGTGACGGCCCTGCCCGGTATCTTCTTCCTGGTGGCGTATGGTGCATGGCGGCTCACGCGCTGGTTGCCGCGTGCGTATCAGGGATGGGCGTTCGCGCTGGCCGCTGGCTTGATCTTCGGTGTGACGGCCCTGGTGGATGCGGTCGCGCTCCGGGTGACCTGGCCGCAGAATGACACGGTGAACGCCATCTACCGTGATGACCTGGCACAACTGGCACAGGCCGCCGCCGACAGTGACGAGCCGGTGATCTTTGTCTCCACCAGTAACGCGGAGCTTGATCCGCTGATTTATAGTTATTATCGTCACCCGGATGACACGACCGAAGCGGTGTTCTTCGACGGGTTGTTTACGATCTTGCTCAACGACAGCGGCTCTCCCCGGCTTTTTGTACCGCCGACGGCTCCCATCGGGTACGAAAATGCCCGCTGGTTGGACCGTATGCAGGTAGATCAGACACTTAACCGGCAGGATGGTGCGCTGGCTTATACGGTCTACCGGCAGACACCGGCTACCGTCGATGCTCTGCGGGCGGTCTTGCTCGACACGGCGGAACCGGCTTATCAGGTCGGCGATGTCGATTACGCTTATCCGGCGCAATTTGACAGGTATTTGCAGGTGGAAGGCGTGGTGATGCCAACAGAAACGGTGGCGCGAAGCCGGGGCGGTGTGAACCTGGATCTATATCTGCGGCCATTGGTCAACCGTCCGGCCATCAACGCGCAGATCTTCGCGCATCTGCTGGATGCCGACGGCACGGTTCGCGCTCAACGCGATCTGATGGGGACAGCCCCGGCAGAATGGGATACGCGGTCGATCATGGTGCAGTTGAACTATATTCCGTTCCCGCCAGAATTACCGCCGGGTGATTACCGGATTGCAATCGGCTTGTATGATTGGACGACGGGTGAGCGGTACCCGCTGGTGGAAGATGGAGAAACCCTGGGCGATTACTTTTATGCCGGGACGGTGCGGGTGGTCGCTGAGTGATCGCCCAGGGGTAAATTGATTAGCTAGCGGGCTGGGCCTGCTCTGATGCTTGGTGCTTGTCGATGGCTTCGGAGAGCAGGGTTGTAATCCGCTTACGAATGCCAGCGATGGTTACCTTCGGGCTGAGGGCGAATTCTTCCGCCAGGCGTTTCATGGCGTCACCCTTCAGGCGGGAATCAGTGGCGGTGAGCTTATGAATTGCTTCACGCCAGGCCAGGTCACGCAGAGCTTGCGCGATCTTGTTGGGGTTGCCACTCTTAATCATCTTGTCAATTTTGCCCTGACGCGACCGGTGATTGTCGCTGAGCGGTTGTGGTTCGCTCTCGAAAACCCGGCGGATCGTCTGGGTGTCGGTCATGGCGGGGCGGAGTTCTTCTTCTTCGAATTCTTCTTGTGGGATCATCAGGGTGCCACGATCATCAGCCAGTTCGATGCAGACGTAGGACTTTTCTTCGCCACTAAAGGCGAGTGTCCGGGTCTCCAACACCTTACCGGCACCATAACGAGCATGGACGATTGTGTCACCTGTGTCGTAAGACATTCGTTTCACTCCTTCGGTTTTATGCGTCAGCGCAGGTTGTCGAGGGGGAAGCGTTAGAAAATAAACCTGCTTGTTTTTTTAACGACAATCATAATTATAGCACAAGTTAAGACATTTTTCAACTAAGTTAACTTAGGCGTCAGGGTGATCGGATTAAGTCCCACGCAGTGCCAACGTGCCGGCCCATGTTTTCGGGTGGACACATTGGCCCGCCCCTTATGATCGGGCGATGGTACCCTGGGCGGCGGCGACGCGGGTTTCGGCCTGGCCGGTGCGGGTGAACACCTCACACCGGCAGACGGCCTGACGCTTGCCCGCGTGGAGCACCTGCCCGCGTGCGATCAACCGGTCGCCTTCTGCCGGGCGCAAGTAGTTGATCTTGAACTCTGCCGTGAGGATTTGTGCGCCTAGCACCGTCCCCCCGGCGAAGGTCAGCGCGTTATCGACCATGTAGGCCAGCACGCCGCCGTGTACCAGTCCGTTTTGCTGGCGGAACTCGTCTTTGATTGGCAGGTGGAGTTCGGTGTGTTCGGGTGTAAACGCGGTGATCTCCGCGCCGAGCCATACGCTGAACGGTTGGCTCTTCAGGACGGCTTGTGCCAGTTCAAGACCTTGTTGAGTCATGGGTGGAGTCCTTTATCTTGTATGACCGGGCGGGGATTGGCCCACCCGGATTACTAACGGATCAGATCATTTACAGCAGGCCGTGGGCCGCCTCTACCACGCGCTCTGGCGTGAGGCCGAACGCCTGATAAATCTCCTGGTAGGGTGCGGATTCACCGAAGCGATCAACGCCGATGGTGACGCCATACATGCCGACGTACCGCTCCCAGCCGAGGGTAACACCGGCTTCGATGCTGACGCGGGCGGTGACATCTGCCGGGAGGACGCTCTCTTTGTAGGTAGCGTCTTGTTGCTCGAACAACTCCCAGCAGGGCATAGAAACCACCCGCGTCTTGATGCCATCGGCCAGCAATTGCTGGTGGGCTTCCAGCGCGATGTGGACTTCACTGCCGGTCGCCAGCAAGATCACCTGCGGGGTGCCTTCGCAGTCGGCCAGGGTATACGCGCCGTGTGCCACGCCTTCGTGGATCATCTCGTGATTTGCCAGCACCGGGAGCTTTTGCCGGGTGCCGATGACGGCGCAGGGCATATCCAGCGCCATGACGGTGCGCCAGACCGCGCTGGCTTCGTTGGCGTCTGCCGGGCGGAAGACGTGCAGATGCGGGATCAAGCGCAGGCTCATGACGTGTTCGACGGGTTGGTGTGTCGGGCCGTCTTCCCCCAGGCCGATGCTATCGTGGGTGAAGATGTAGGTAGCCGGGATTTCCATCAGACTGCCGAGACGTATCGCCGGGCGCATATAATCACTGAAGGTGAGGAAGGTCGCGCTGTAGGGGCGGATGATGCCGCCGTGCAGGGCCAGCCCGTTGACGATGGCCCCCATGCCATGCTCGCGCACGCCAAAGCGCAGATTGCGAGCAGTGGGCCGGTCTTTGCCGGTGGAGTCGGCGTCGTCGATCAGGGTTTTGGTACTTCCGGCCAGGTCAGCATCCCCGCCGATCAAGGTCTTGACATTGCGGGCGATGGCGCGAAGGGCATCCCCCAGGGCGTTGCGGGTGGCAATCGGCCCGTCATCCGGCGTGAAAACCGGCAGGGAGTCATCCCATTCTTCGGGGAGATGGCCGGCGAAGGCTCGCTCCCATTCGTAGGCTAAATCCGGGTGGGCGGTCTTCCAGGCGGCGAAGGTCGCCTCCCAGGCGGATTCTTGCTCGCGGCCCCGCGCCACCGCCTCGCGGAAGTGATTCAGCGCGTCGTCGGGGATGTAGAAGGGTGTGTCGGTCGGCCAGCCATAGGCTTGTTTGGTGGCGGTCACTTCATCCGGGCCGAGTGGTGATCCATGAGCGGCACTCTTGCCGGCCTTGTTGGGGCTTCCATAGCCGATCACGGTTTCGACGATAATCAGCGTGGGTTGATCGGTGTTGGCCTGGGCCGCCTTGAGCGCATCATCGACCGCGTTGGTGTCGTTGCCGTCCGTCACACGCAAGACGTGCCAATCCCACGCCTGATACCGGGCGGCGATGTCTTCGGTGAAGGTCATATCGGCCTGCCCGTCGAGCGTCACCTTGTTAGCATCGTAGAGGAAGGTGAGCTTGTGCAGGCCCCAATGCCCGGCCAGGGCGGAGGCTTCCATGAAGACGCCTTCCATCATGTCGCCATCGCTGACGATGGCATAGGTGCGATGGTCGATGACGGGATGGCCGGGCCGGTTGAAGTGATCGGCCAGGAAAGCCTCCGCCAGGGCCAAACCGACGGCATTCGCCCCACCCTGACCGAGTGGGCCGGTGGTCGTCTCTACGCCGGGGGTCAGCCCGTATTCCGGGTGGCCGGGGGTTTTACTCCCCATCTGGCGGAAGTTTTTGATCTCGTCCAGCGGCAGATCATAACCAGTGAGATGAAGTAGGGCGTAAATCAACATCGAGCCGTGACCGGCACTCAGCACGAAGCGATCCCGGTTGATCCAGGCGGGATTCTGCGGGTTATGGCGCAGGTGATATTGCCAGAGCGTATAGGCCATGGCCGCCGCGCCCATCGGTAAGCCGGGGTGGCCGCTTTCTGCCTGTTGTACGGCGTCAATGCTCACGGTGCGGATGGTGTTAATTGCCTGCTGTTGCAGGTCGGTTGCGGTAGCAATCAAGGTGTGTTCCTCTCTTTGATATGGCTATAACAGTACTGGGAGTATAACAAACATCGTCTGCCATGCCTGCCGACCTTGAAGAAGACTTAACATTGTGCTGGCGTCGATTGGGTATACTTATTTTACTGATTCGAATAGGATAGCGGCATCAATTTTATGGTAAAGCATACATTTGATTACGGAATTACACATACCTGGCTAGTGGATGGGTCGATCCTCCAGGTGGAGGCGCAGGGCGATATGCGGCGCGAAGCGATTGACTCCTGGGCGAATTCGATCTTGCTGGCACTGGACGCCTGGCCGGAAGATAAGCCGATCTTCGTCTTGCATAAGCTGGATCATCCCAACCAGGGTTTTACGCCGTACTCGCGCAAGCGGGCGCAAGATCTGACGAATGCCGTGCCGAAAGACCGGCCATCTTATGCCGCCGTCGTCTTGCGGAATAACTTCGTCAACACGGTGATCGCGTTCTTTTTGCGGTCGTTGCGCGGGCGTGGAGCCAACCATGAAGAACAGGTGTTTGCGGATTATGACGCGGCCCTGGATTGGCTTAAAGAGCGGCAGACCACGCTGACCAACCAGTAAGCCGACACGGAATAATCCACACCAGAGAATAAATTAAAAATTAACGCGGCGTGAATAAAACACCCTGGGATCAATTCTAAAGGGTTTTTAGCCATCATCATCCCCTACAATAAAGTCACTAACGTAGGAGGACAAGGTTATGATTGTGGTGCCGTTTCAAGTCCCCTGGATGATAATCTGGTTGGCCGGGCTGATGGTTGTCATGTTGGTCTTACCACCGATGATTGCGTTGTCGTTGTTGATATTATTGGTGGGAGTCGTCGGCGTGATCGCCGGGCGGTTTTTGCTGGCGCATCATCGGGCACGGATCCGGGAGGAACTGTTATTCGATGTGCGGCTGATGCTATCCGACACGATTCGTAACAACCTCAGCATTATTTCGATGCATTGCAATCGGCTTGAACCGAATTATGCCGCCCGAACGATGGCGGCGATTGAGCGCGTCACCAAGATCATCGACACACTTTCTGAGGAAGAATTGGCACTGTGGCAGGCCAAGTATGATAATGTGGTGCAGGATGCACGCCAATTGCTCGACGACAAAAGTTAACCGTTTTCCCATATTTTCTCCGCATATCCCCTGGCGGCCATGATACAATAGGCGGACTGCTGAACGAAAACTAACGGTTGCGCCTATGTGGAATTGGAAATGGCTTCGGTTCGTGGTGGCCCTGGTGATGGCTGGCGTCTGGATGGGTGGGACTACCCTTACCCATGCCCAGGAGCCGGCCCGCTCGCAAGAACAGGTGGCAGAATTGCTCAGCCTGTCTATCGAAGAAGCCGGATTTGGTGGTTTTTACCGGCCTGACCGCTGGGTTCCCCTCAAGCTGACGGTCACCAACCGGGGCGACACCTTCAACGGGCGTGTAATCGTCCGACCGGAGACCTCCGGCACCGGCCTGAATGACACCTACAGTGCCCAGATCATCGACCTGGCGCGGCCCATCGCCCCGGCGACTGAGACGACCGAAACCCTCTTTCTTTACCTGATTGCGGAAAGTGGCGACATCGACCTGCGGGTGGAACTGCTTAACGCGGATGGCGGCGTGGTCACCAGTGAGGACGTGATCCTGCGTGATATTTTACCGCGTGATGGGTTGCATATCACGGTGCCGGGCAACGCCAACGTGGATCTGAGCCGTGTGCGGGCGGCGGGATATTCTGCCGCGCAGGTGGGCTGGGGCCTGGATGACCTGCCGGATGACGGGGGTGCGCTGGAAGCCGTCGATACGATTCTGTTCAGTGATGTTGATACCTCTCAACTGCGCGAGGGACAATTTAACGCCTTGCGAGAATGGCTCATCGCGGGGGGGCATCTCATCATCGTGGGTAGTGATCCCCTCACGGCGGCGGGATTGGGGCCGTTGGCTCCGCTTCAGCCGACCGGCACCACCACTGCGGACGACTTCGCCGCGTTGCTCGATTTTGCCGGGGTGCCAGCCGATGACATGCTCGATGGCGAGACGGACATCCTGACGGGGGATGTGCGCGAGGGGGCGCAAGCTCTCGTCCAGACGGCGGCGGGCTTACCGTTGATTGTGCGTGACCAACTGGGCGATGGCACGGTTGATGTGGTGACCTTCAGCCCGGATTTGCAACCACTCCGCAGTTGGGACGGTCTGGATCAGGTGTGGTTTACGCTGGCATCCTCACGCGGGGCAACCCCCAGTTGGAGCCTGGGCTGGCGAGATTGGTCCAGCGCACAGAATGCGGTCGAGATCTTGCCGGGGATTGACCTGCTCCCGGCGGCCCTGTCGTTGGTGGCGTTCCTGGGCTTGTATATCTTGTTGATCGGCCCGTTGAATTACTTCGTGCTGTCGCGCATCAACCGGCAGGGCTACGCCTGGATCACGATTCCGATTTTGATCGGGGTGTTCAGCGTGCTGGCGTACACGGTCGGCTTTGAGCTACGCGGCAACGCGGTCACGCTCAGCCGGTTGAGCGTGGTGCAGGTGTGGCCGGAAGCAGAGACGGCACAGGTCAACCAGTTGATCGGTCTGCTGGCCCCCCGGCGGGGGAATTATACGCTGCATGTGGACGAAGCGCGGATGTTGCGGCCTATTGGCGAAGATCCGACGGCCTTTGGTTCGCTGGAACGGCGCACGACCAATATTGAGATCCGCCAGTATACCGACTTCAGCGCGGAAGACTTCCCGGTTGATGCCAGCTTCATCGCGGCCTTTAGTGCCAGCGGGGTGATCGACTCACCGGCGATCAGCGGGCGGGTGACGGTCAGCACGGCGGAAGATGGCGACCTTAACCTGCGCGGTTTCGTCCGTAATGATAGCGCGATTATCTTACAGGAGCCGACCTTGCTGGTACGCGGGACACGCTATGTGCTGGGGGAGACACTGGGCGATGAATTGCTCGACTTCGACGTAGACGGCCTGGCACCCCGGCCCAACAACGCGACCCCGGCGGTGTTGGAGCGTCCGCGTAGTTCGGCTCGTGTGTCTGCCATCAGCCTGACGAGTGGCTCTGCCCGCACCGACCCGGCCTTGAACGTGCGGGAGATCATCGGGCCGGATGCGTACTTCAACCGGAACCGGGCTGACGATGAGACCGAAGACGGCGAGCAAGAGTTGAACCGCCGCCGTGAATTGCTGGAAGCGTTCATCGTTGACGATTACGCCGCCGATGGACGCGGCAACCGGGCCTATCTCATCGGGTGGGCAGATTTGGCCCCGTTTAGCGAGGCGGTGCCGGGTGAGCAGATCAACCGGGTGGATACGACGTTGTATATCGTCGCGCTGGAACTGGAAAACAGCACCGTGCTCGGTGCCGACCGGGTGATTACGCCGGATCAATTTACCTGGATCGCGCTGGAACGGGATGGCGTGGCCGACATCGGCCCGGTGGAGATGGAACGCTTTGACGAGAATCAGTTGGCCTTCCGCTTTACCCCGGTGCCGGGGGCGGTGCTGGATGAGGTGGAAGAACTGATTATGATTACCGACCGGGGGACGAATGCGCGTACCAGCGGCGCGGTTGACCTGTGGGATTGGGCGGCGGGAACGTGGGAGACGGTTACGTTTGATACCGCGACACGGCATAGCATCGCAGATTTTGAACGCTTCCTGGGGCCGCAAAACGCGATAGAAGTCCGCACGGTGCCGCGCTCTGAAGGGGGAACGTCATTTTTGTCACGCATCGCCTTTGAGCAACACGGTTAAATCGGCTATCATAGAGATGATACCGTTGGAGGAGAGACGGAAGACGATGGATTATATAATCGAGACGAAAGACCTGAGTAAGAGCTTCGGCAAGTTTACGGCGGTCAATGACCTGTCGGTACAGGTGCCGCGTGGGTCGATTTATGGCTTTGTCGGGCCGAACGGAGCCGGTAAGACCACCACCATGCGGATTTTGACCACGCTCACACCGCCTTCAACCGGGCAGGCGTATGTCGCCGGGCATGATGTGACCCAGGATCGGCGGGCGGTGCGCCGCGCCATCGGTTATATGCCGGATGAGTTCGGCGTGTACGATGACTTGCGTGTGTGGGAATATCTGGATTTCTTCGCGGCGTGCTACGACATCCCGGAAGGCCAACGCCGCCAACTCATCAACGATCTGCTGGAATTGGTTGATCTCAACCACCGGCGGGATGATATGGTGGATAAGCTGAGTAAGGGGATGAAACAGCGGTTGTCATTGGCCCGCACGCTGGCGCATGACCCGGCGATTTTGATCCTGGACGAACCAGCCTCCGGGTTGGATCCGCGTGCGCGGATTGAGATCCGTGAATTGATGGTCGAGTTATCGAAGATGGGTAAGACGATCTTCTTCTCGACGCACATCCTGGCGGATGTGGAAAACATCTGCACGCACGTCGGCATCATCGAAGCGGGCAAGATGATTATGCAGGGAAGCATGGACGAGATGAAAGCGCAACTGACGCCGCACCGGGAGATCGTGGTCACCGTGAAGGATGAAGAAGCGGCGGAAAAGGTCAAGGCGACGGTGGGCGGCATCGAAGGGGTGCTGAATATCGTCTTCCTGGAGCCGAAAGGCGGGCGGCACCGCGTGCAGATTGACTTCAGCGGGGATGATGACGGCGTGGCGACCATCAACCAGAAGTTGAACCAGGCCGATATCTTGATTTATGGCTTTAACGAAGAGGTCAAAGACCTGGAATCGCTGTTTATGGGTGTGACGCAAGGCATCGTCACTTAAAAGTGACACCGGTACCTGAAAGTGACGCCGGGCCGACTCCACGTCGGCCCGGATTATTGTTCTAATCTCCGCTTAGTTGGCCCTCTGCAAATTGCTTGCGTAAGACTTTCTTGTTGAACTTGCCGACGCTGGTCTTCGGGATTTCGTCGATGAAGGCGTAGCGATCCGGCAACCAGAACTTGGCGACCTGGGGCTTGAGGAATTCAGTCAGTTTCTCTGCGGTGAGGCCGTCGGCTTCCGGCGTGGGGACGATGATCGCCATTGGCCGCTCTGACCATTGCGGATCGGGAATGGCGATGACCGACGCTTCCAGCACATCCGGGTGAGACATGAGCAGATTCTCTAACTCTACGGTGGAAATCCACTCGCCGCCGCTTTTGACGAGATCTTTGGTGCGGTCGGTGATGTTCATGTAGCCGTAAGGGTCGATGGTGACGACATCGCCGGTGCGGAACCAGCCGTCCTGGGTGAAGTGTTGCGGGCCGCGCTCTACCTTGTAATATTGGCCGATGATCCAGGGGCCGCGCACCTGAAGTTCGCCCATGGTCTCGCCATCCCAGGGGAGTTCGGTACCGTCGGCGTCTACGATTCGCATCTCTACGCCGGCCAGGGTGTAACCCTGGGTGGCTTTGACGTCAAACTTTTCCGCGTCGCTCAGGTCATCGTGGATACTCATCAAGCGGGAGACGGTGCCCAATGGGGAGAGTTCGGTCATGCCCCAGGCGTGGAGCACGTTCACGTTGAGTTCGGTCTCGTAGGCTTCGATCAGCTTGCGGGGCATGGCAGAGCCACCCACCACTAAGGCCCGCACGCAGGAAGTATCACGCGGGTTGTTCTTCAAGTCATGATACAGGCCGTTCCAGATGGTGGGCACCCCAGCGGCGACGGTCACGCGCTCGGTCTCGATTAGCTCCGCCAGCGGCTCCGGCTTGAGGTGTGGCCCCGGCATGACGACCTCTGCGCCACTCATGGCCGCCGCGTAAGGCAGGCCCCAGGCCATCGCGTGGAATTGTGGCACAACCGGCAGGATGACGTCGCGCTCTGTGAGGGCCAATGCGCTGGCCTGATTTTCGCCCAGGGTGTGTAAGAACATACTGCGGTGGCTGTAAAGCACGCCTTTGGGGTTGCCGGTGGTGCCGCTGGTGTAGCACAGGCCCATCGCGGTGTTTTCATCGTCTACGCGCCAGGTGAAATCGTCATCGACATCGGCCATCAGGTCTTCATATTGGACCGTGTTCGGCAGGTTGACATCGGTTCCGGGTGGCACGTTGAACAACACGAAATGCTCGACTGTATCTTTAATGTCATCGATGATCGGCGTGAGCAGATCCAGCAGGGTGCCATCGACGAAGATGACCTTATCTTCGGCATGGTTGACGATGTAGGCCAACTGCTCCGGAAACAGGCGGATGTTCAACGTGTGGCAGACCGCGCCCGCGCCGGGGATGCCGAAGTAAAATTCCATGTGCTGGTAATTATTCCAGGCGAAGGTACCCACGCGGTCACCCGGTTGTACGCCTAGTGCAGGAATGAGGCAGTGGCTTGGAATGATATCGCACTTTGAGGGAGAAACTCCTTGCCACACTCAAACTGTCAGCCAAAACCTTGCACTAGCGTGTGCGTCAACACGTTGCCGAGCATCTTCACGCGGCGGTAAAAATCGGCATAGGTATAGGCATGCAGACTGCCATCCGGTTGTTTGGTCTTGATCTTTTTGTAGGGGAACATCTTGTTGGCATGTTCCAGGATGCGATCCATCGTGAGGGGGTAGTGCATCATCAAACCGTGCATTTTGTAAGAACTCCTCAAGTAAACAAGGCTCTTTGGGATCTCGCGTGGTAAGCGAGAAATGTAATGTGTTTCGTTAGGCGAACAAGTGAAAGCCTTCAAGGTCAAGAAAAATGCGTTGAAAGACCCGCCGAACAT
>DAOTTZ010000008.1:0-7921 GCA_034437535.1 Anaerolineae bacterium
TATATGCCGTTACAATATAGGTATCGTTCATGCGGTTGCCTCGCTGAATTTTGTTTGACAACCTTATTCTAACGAGACCCGCATGAACGTCACTAACTAGCAATCAGGGTAATTATATGTAACAAGCCCGTGCTGTCTTCGCTATATGTGGTGGGGGTGGCATCCTGGCTCACCCCCGCAGTCTTGCATATGCTATTGCGCGTAGATGTAACCATTTTCGTACAGGTAATCGATGATCTTATGCGCGTTTTCTTCCGGCGTGATGTCGGTCGTCTTCAGGCGGATTTCCGCGTGTTCTGGTTTCTCATACGGATCATCAATGCCGGTAAAGTTCTTGATCTCCCCGGCGCGGGCTTTGGCATACATGCCTTTGGTGTCGCGGTCTTCGCAGATTTCCAGCGGTGTATCGACAAAGATTTCGATGAAGTTTTCGCCCACCATGCGGCGTACATCGTCGCGGGTGGCTTTATACGGGCTGATGGCGGCACAAACGACGGTACCACCATGCCGGGCGATTTCCGCCGCGACAAAGCCGATCCGGCGCACATTGGTATCACGGTCTTCTTTGCTAAAGCCCAGGCCCTTGCTCAGGTGCTTACGAACGATGTCGCCATCCAGCACTGTCGCCTGCCGGCCATGTTCCAGCAAGAGTGATGCCAACACCTCGGCGGTGGTGGATTTGCCGGAGCCACTTAAGCCGGTAAACCACAGGCAGAGTCCTTGCCGTGTACGGGCCGGGTAACTCTCCCTCAAGATTTCCGCCACTTCTTGATGGGTAAACCATGCTGGCAACGGGGTGCCCTTCGCCAGATAATCTTCGCGCACCTGTGTGCCGGAAATCTGTAGTGTCTTCGCGCCCTCCGGGACTTTGCTGATCTCCTCGTAGCGGTCTTCATCTGCCAGGTAAACCACCATGCGGAACGGGACGACAGTCACGCCGATCTCGTCTTGATGCTTTTCCGCCAGTTCTTGTGCATCATACGGCCCGTAGATTGGGTTCCCCTGGCTATCATTGCCCGGCCCGGCGTGGTCTCGCCCGACGATAAAATGATTGGCTCCATAATTGCGGCGGATAATCATATGCCATAAGGCTTCACGCGGGCCGCCCATCCGCATTGCCAGCGGCAAGAGCGACAACACGACCTCATTTTCTTGATAATGATTTTCGACCAGGGCGCGGTACGTCCGCACACGGGTATAATGATCGACGTCGCCGGGCTTGGTCATGCCGACGACCGGGTGAATCATCAAGGTGCCGTCGATGGCGCGGGCTGCCCGCTTGGTGATCTCCTCATGGGCGCGGTGCATCGGGTTGCGCGTCTGGAAGGCGATAACGTTCTTCGCGCCGACTTCTTGCAGACGGGCGCGGGTTTCCAGCGGGGTACGGCGCAGGTCGGCGAAGTCATAATGAACTGGCAATTGCAACACGCGCAACTTCCCGGCAATGAAGCGCGACGGCCAGCGGTGCATTTCCGCCACAATCGGATGGCGGGTGTCGGTCGTGCCGAATGCTTTGGTTGCCAGTTCTGCCAGATCCCACTGGTAGATGTCTTCCACCGTCATGATCGCCAGCAGATTGTTGCGCTGGTCGGCCAGGGCGACATCGCTATGTAATGTCAGGCGGGTATCATTGCCGACGGGTAATGTAATCGGCATCGGGAACAGTGTGCCGTCAGCCAGGCGCATGGTATCCAACACGGATTGATAATCGGCCTGGTTCATGAAGCCGCGCAGGGGCGAAAAACCGCCCACCGCCAGCAGTTCCAGGTCGCAGATCGAACGGTCGGAGAGGTTGACGACCGGGAGCGTCTTGGCGTAGTCGGTGGCTTCCGCCAGCTCGTCAGATGGCACGAGTAAGTTAATCAACTCGCCGCCATAGGGCGTAATCAGGGTGGCGTCTTTCTGGTTGGTTTGCATGGTCTCTTCCTGATAGGTTTGGAACGGTTATTGCTAAGGTCGTGTCATATGCTAGCAGACAATGACGATTCATCCAGACCGCAACTTGAAAATCAAACGATAGCAAGCTATGGTACCCGCGTATTTGAGCGATTCGAAAAGAGCAGACACCTTGGGCGAACATCTCTCATTGGCCGCCGCACGCGCCTTGCGGGCCACCTTGCACGCCAACGGCCAGCCCCTTGTACTCACCAACGGCCACTTCGACCTGTTGCACATCGGTCATCTGGATTATCTGGAAAAAGCACGGGCGTTAGGGTCTGCGTTGATCGTCGGCCTGAACGGAGACGAATCTTCCCGGCGGCTCAAAGGGGAAGGCCGCCCCATCGTGCCAGCGGTTGAGCGGGCGCGTCTGCTGGCCGCGCTGGCCCCGGTCTCGGCTGTCGTCATCTTTGAGGCCGATACCGCCCACCAGTTGATCGACGCTCTGCGCCCTGATATTTACGTCAAAGGCGGCGATTATGCCCATAAACCCCTGCCGGAGCGAGAAAAGGTCGAGGCGATGGGCGGGCGAGTCGTCCTGATCGACTATCTGCCCGACCACAGCACCACCCATCTGATTCGCAAGATCAAGGCACTACCCTGATGGGTTTAGAGAAAGCCGCACCCGGTTCGGCGGAACCCATCGCCCAACAGGAACCGGCCCCTATCGACGAGACGACCGCCGGCGTCGCACGGGCGACCGGGGTACTGGCCCTGGGCAATATCATCAGCCGGATATTCGGCTTATTTCGGGAAATAGTGCTGACCAACCTGTTCGGTGCTTCCGCCGCGACCGATGCTTTTAAGATCGCCACCTTAGCCCCCAAAACCATCTACGATCTGTTGATCGCCGGTCATGTCAATGGCGCGATCATCCCGGTGTTGAGCGAAGTCGTGGAGAAAAAAGGCCGGGCGGAGTTGTGGCGGCTGGTCAGCATCTTGATTAGCATCATCACAGCCGGGATGGCGGTGCTGGTGCTGGCTTTGCAGGCCGCCGCCCCGTTGGTCGTCAGCATCTTCGGCGGCGGGAGCGACCAGTACACCCAATCCCTGGCGGTGGATCTGCTACGGCTGACATCGCCTGCGTTGATCTTCATGGGCCTATTCTCCATCCTCAGCGGCACCCTGTATGCGTTGCGGGTGTTTACATGGCCGGCCTTCGCCACGTCGATGTTCAACGGCGTGATTGTGATTGTGGCGTTGCTCTTTGCACCCCCGCCACAATTTATCCTCCGCATCGAAGACGGTTACCGGGTGGCGGCGGTCGTCGCCCGGCCAGAAAGCGGCATCACCGTGATGGCGGTCGGCTGGTTGCTCGGCTCGGTGGCGTATGTGCTGTTGCAATTGCCCGGTTTACGTGGGGCGCGTCTGCGCTTTACGCGCAACTGGCGGCATCCTGCCCTGCGGCGGATTGGCTTGCTCTACCTGCCGGTAATGTTCAGCCTGGTGATGGATACGCTCATCATCCGGCCATTTAGTTACAACATCGCCAGCCAGACGGGTGAGGGCAGTATCAGTTATATGGATTGGGCCACCACGCTGATTCAATTCCCGCAAGGCTTGGTGGCGACGGCCATCAGCGTGGCGATCTTGCCTACACTGGCGCGGCAGGCCGCCATCGTGGATGATGACGACGCCCAATATAAGACGACGCTGGGCCAGGGGATGCGCCTGACCATCTCGTTGATCTTACCGGCGACGGTTGGCTTGTTCGTGCTGGCAACCCCCATCATCGCGCTGTTGCTGGAAGGCGGGGCCTTCACCGCGCAAGATACCGCCACTACCGCTACCGTCCTTCGTTTTTATCTCATCGGCTTACCCTTTGCCGCGCTGGATCTCTTGCTGGTGTATGCTTTCTATGCCCGGCAAGATACGTTCACACCGGCGGCTATCGGCTTCGGTAGTTTGATCGTCTACATGGTGGTTGCCTTGCTTTTACTGCCGTCCTTCGGCTTGCTGAGCCTGATGATCGCTGATAGTGTCAAGCATATCGTCCATGCCAGCGTGAGTGCCTATTTGCTCAACCGCCGCTTGAACGGTTTCGGCTCTCAACGTTTGATCGTCACCACCCTCAAAAGCAGCCTGGCGGTGGTCGTCATGGCGGCGACGGCGTGGGTACTCTTGCCGCTAGCGAATGATGTCATCGGCACGGAAGGCACCCTGCGGGAGTTCTTGATTGTGGTCAGCGTGGGTGGGGCTAGCGCGGCGGTCTTCATCGCGCTGGCGATCTTGCTCCGGCTGGAAGAATGGCGCTGGTTGTTCCGCGTGGTCAAGCAACGCCTATTCTGAGACGTGGTGAATAATTAGATAAACATTGTGCCGTTTTGCTGTATTTCCTTAAGGGTTTGTGTTATGCTACGTATAGCATAAGCTCATAAAAGGCATCATCATGAATGTTTAATAAATCCAAGATGTCTAGGTTGGGTCATAAGTGATCAAAAATCCTGATTTTCGTAATAATTGTTATGTTAGTAGGGTGTAGCCCGGCTAACAATGATCGTGATTTAGACATTCTCGATAAAACACAAACACCACAGATCGATACCTCTCAAAAAGATCGTATCGCTTTTACCGTTGGTGATATTGAACTGGAAGCAAACCGCCCCGCAGATTGGGAATATTACCCGACAGATTATGGCGTTGTCGTCGCTGAATATCTGAGTGCGGTCGCGCAGGAAGGCCAGCTTGGCGGGTTGTTCACGCATATCTGGGTGCCCCCGCTCGACGACTTCTCTTTTTCGGCGGCAGATAGCAACCGGGCATATAGCATCTTGCGCCGGATCATCCAGACGCCGGAATATGTCGGCGCGTCGGTAGTCAGTGTGCCTTATTCATTTGAATGGGGCGATGCCAGCGCGGCCTACTACCTCATGAACAACGGTGAAGGCACCGTAACCATTGTGTTCGGTGTGATCGCGCCGACAGTCGATGAATTGGTCGCGGCCAGTATCAGCGCACCGGTCGATCAATCAGCACGCATCCGAACAGAGATTATTGATTTGATGGACGGGTTGACGATCAACGGGGTGGCCCTCAGCGGGCAAACGTTGGATAATATCCTGCCAGATCCGCTTGAGTATCCCGCATCCGCCGGAACCGGCGACCGTCAATCGGATATGCGGGCACCTGTGCGGCCCAGTGCGCCAGCGGTCGGCGCGGCCAATACCCCGGATAGCACCGATTGAGGCTTTTTCAACACGCTATTCTGGAAAATCTCAAGTAAGCTCGTGAGATAAGCATGCAACTGACAGCCATGACCATCAGGCGGGGCTTGTTCCAACGACCCCATCCCATCATCGACATTACCCCGGTTGATGAAAGCTGTTTTATGCCATTATTGCTTCATCTCACGCGGAGTTATCATTTCCCTATGCCTCCGGTCACGGATCGCATAACGGGATACTTCGCAAATTTCAAGATTGCGGGCAAGTGGGTTTCTCTCGATGTCGATACCTACGACTTTATGCTGATCTTCAAAGACGTAACACTGCGTGATCGTGTTCTGGCTTATCTGATGACAGTCATGGATACTGTGTGCGACTGAGGCTTACTTATTCTAACGGTTGGTGAAATTTGTCCTCACGCCCCCCACCAACCCATAATCCCCTTTTGCGTAGACAATCTCCGGTTATAATATGAAGTGCATCAAGATCAACCGGAGAATTTAGTGGTATGACGGCAACATTTGACAACCTGAAGGCCAAACTCACCGAGCAGAAATCACTCAGCCAGGACGAAATCGATGCGGCTATCAAAGCGCATGGTGAGATGACCGACGAAGAGATCATGCAGTTAGAGGCCGACCGCCTGCAAATGGAAAAATCGCAGAAGACCGAGACCGTCAGCATTGGCGATTATCTGGCCGCGCTGAACACGCTCGAAGATGAGGGGGCGGATAAAAGCTCCGACGAGTACAAAGAAGCCGAAAAGATCGTCCAACAATACGAAGCGGGAGGATAGCCGATGGCGACCGCACAGATGATGTATGAGGAAAAGCAATCGTCGTTGGTCTGGTTGTTACGCCTGCCAGTCTTGATGATTCTTGGCACGATTTTCTTGCTGGTGCTGTTGGCTTTGCTGGTGGGTGCGTTCCGCGCTAATTATGCCGATACGATCAGCCCAGGGGTAACCGTCTTCGGCGTAGACCTGGGTGGCCTTTCCTATGACCAGGCCATAGCGACCTTAGACGACCGCTTCACCTATGACGACTCGACCGTGATTACCTTCCGCGATGGTGATGACGCCTGGCAATTCACCGCCGCAGAGCTAGGGCTGTCGTTCGATGTCAACGCGACGGTTGATGCGGCGTTCGCTGTCGGGCGGGCGGGCAATCTCACCGGGGATTTGCTCGACCAGGCCAGCGCATGGTTTAACGGTCAGGCCGTCGCGCCCATCATCCATTATGACCAGAACATGGCAGTCGCCCGCTTAACGGCCCTGGCGCAAGAGATCAACCGACCGCCGCAGAACGCGACCGCCACCCGTACCGCCGAGGGCATCGTCACCACGCCCGCCCAGGCCGGTCGCACGCTGGATGTAAGCACCACCTTGACCCAACTGGATAACATCATGCTGACGCTGGCGGGCGGTGGTGAAGTGCCGCTGATTATCAACCAGATCCCTGCCGCCACGCTCGATGTGACCGATGCCGCCGACCGGATGCAAGTCGCGCTCAGTGGGCCGTTGCAATTGGTCGCACCCGGTCCCAACGGGGAGGTCATCGGCCCCTGGACGATCAGTACCGAGCAGATCGCCGCTTTGCTGGATGTACGGGAGGAACAAAATCCTGACGGGACGGTACAATACATCACGCAGATCGACATGAGTGGTTTTCGGCAGGCCCTGGAAGACCTTGCGCCCGGCCTGCGAACCTTGCCGCAAGAAGGCCGCTTTAACTTTGAGGAAGCCACCGGGCGGCTGATTGCCACGCGCCCGCCGGTACCCGGTCGTCAGCTTGATATTGACACCACCCTGCGCCTGCTGGAACAGGCCGTCTTCCAACCGGATAACCGCACCATCCGCATGGCCTTTACGCTGACTCAACCCCGGTACCCGGAAGGAGTCAGCGGGGAGGCGTTAGGCATCACAGAATTAGTCGGCGAGGCGACCACCTACTTTACCGGGTCGGAGGCCAACCGGCGGCATAACATCGCGGAGGGGGCTTCCCGGTTTGACGGCATCATCATCGCCCCGGAAGAAGAATTTTCCTTCAACCAACATCTGGGCGACATCAGTTATGAGAGTGGCTTCCGTGATGGCAAGGTGATCGTCGGCGGTAGCACCGTCAACGGTATCGGCGGCGGCATCTGCCAGGTGAGCACCACTGCCTTCCGGGCGGCCTTGTTCGGCGGTTACTGGATCAGCGAACGTAATACCCACGCTTACCGCGTCGGTTATTATGAACTGGGCGGGGCACCACCCGGCCTGGATGCCGCTATCTGGTCGCCAGAGCGTGACTTTAAGTTCATCAACGACACGCCGCACCATGTCTTGATCGAGGTGTCGGTCTACCCGGCCCAGGACGCGCTTCAGTTCCGGTTGTACAGCACCGATTTTGGCCGTCAGGTGGAGATTCAAGAACCTGTTGTTCGTAACGAGATCGCCGCGCCACCGCCCCGGTTCATCACCAACCAGGATTTACAGCCCGGCCAGTCGATTCAGGTCGATTACAGCGCGGATGGTATGGATGTAACAATCGTGCGGCTCGTCACCGACCCGGACGGCGACACCCGTACCGACCGAGTCTTTACTCATTATCTCCCCTGGGAAGCGGTCTATGAGGTCGCGCCGGGAGACCCGCGCCTGACGCAAAGTGGCGGATAAAGCGAACGTTAAGGGTGCCAGCAGTCAGAGTTCGTCTACACTAAAAAAAGTGGCTCTTTGGGATCTCGCGTGGTAAGCGAGAAATGTAATGTGTTTCGTTAGGCGAACAAGTGAAAGCCTTCAAGGTCAAGAAAAATGCGTTGAAAGACCCGCCGAACAT
>DAOTTZ010000009.1:0-6250 GCA_034437535.1 Anaerolineae bacterium
TGTTCGGCGGGTCTTTCAACGCATTTTTCTTGACCTTGAAGGCTTTCACTTGTTCGCCTAACGAAACACATTACATTTCTCGCTTACCACGCGAGATCCCAAAGAGCCACCTTGATAGATGAAAAAGGTCAGCGCGTCATAATCGGTGCGCTGGCTTTTTTAGTTCTGGCGATTTTCCCGTTCCTGGCGGGAGTTGGCGCGGTGGCCCCGTTTGCGAGACCGCGTATCCGGCTTGACGATGTGTAGCTCTTTGGTAGCCGGGCGTTGTTTGTCGGCCTTGCCGATGATCGGGATGCGCGGTCTCGTCGCCCGTGTGAAATCCGGCGCATCTTCCGCCCCGTCTTGATACTCCGGCAAGGTCACGGTGAAGGTCGTCCCTTCGCCCTTGACGCTGTTCACGCCGATGGTACCTTCGTGCGCTTCCACAATCCACTTGGCGATGGACAACCCCAGGCCGAAGCCTTCATCGTCAAAGTGATGGCGCGAAGTCTCCGTCTGGAAGAAGCGGTCGAAGACATGATGCTTGTCTTCTTCGCTGATGCCGATGCCGGTGTCCTTCACCCACAAGACGGCGTGCTGGTTGATGTTTTCCAGCCCGATGACGATTTCGCCCCCATCGCCGGTAAACTTAATCGCGTTGTTGACCAGGTTGACGAGCACCTGCTTGATGCGGTCGCTATTGCCATACACACGCACCGGCTCGAACAACCCCAGGCGCATATCTAGCTTGCGTTCTCCCACCAGCCCCTTACAATGGCTGAAGGTCTCCATCACCAGCGTATCCAGGTCGATGGGATACCGCTCAAACTGGATGCCGCCATAATCGGCCCGCGCCAGCATCAGCAGGTCGTTGACCAACCGCCCCATGCGCGTCGTCTCCGCGTCAATCGCTTCCATCGAAGAGTCATCCAGCCCATACCGCTTCATCAGGTCACAATGCCCCTGGATCGCGGTCAACGGCGTGCGGAGTTCGTGGCTAATATCAGCCACAAAACGCTGTTGAACGGAAAACAAATGCTCGATACGCTCCATCATCTGGTTAAACACGTTGGTCAGCCGGCCTAGCTCGTCCGGCGGGCCGCGCCACTCTAAACGAGTTTGCAGGTCGTTGGTGTTGGCGATGCTGGCCGCGGCCCCGGTAATGTCTTCGATAGGACGCAAGGCCCGGTCGGAGAAGATCATACTCAGCAAGCCCGCGCCCACAATCGCCACCCCACACGCGATCACCATCACCGCCAATAAGGTATCGGTCGCCCGGTTGATCTGTTCCAGCCCGACAGCCACCTGAATATACCCCACAACCCGATCTCCACCGCCGCTAGCCGCGATGGGTTTCGTCAGCACGCGCATATCCAACCCTTCGACCGTGGTCGAACGGATGACATCCTGGCGCGTCCCCAACGATTCAGGATCCAGCGCGGTATCGTCCAGGCCTTCCGCCGTCAAAGACGCCTGTTTGAACTCGTAATTGCCGCCTACATGCTCCCACGCCTGGACGTAAACCCCAGGGGCGCGGAGTGTATCCAGCGATGCCAGTTCAATGTTGATGCGCGGTTCTGCGCCGAACGTCGGGTCAGGATACACGCGGCTGTTGCGTGTAATTAAACTAGCGGTCTCTGCAAGACCGCTGTCAATGTCACTGAGCATAGTGAAGCGCATCACGCCATATGTTGTCGCCCCGAAGAACACAATGATAACGGTCAACAACGTCGCATACGCCAGCGTGAGCCGCTTCCGAATGGTCATAACAGGTGAAGCCTAGGTTTATTCCTCACGCAAGACATAACCAACGCCGCGGACGGTATGGATGAGGCGGCTTTCATCATCTTCTTCGGTTTTTTGCCGCAAATAGCGCACATAAACCTCAATGATGTTACTTTCGCCACCAAAATCATACCCCCACACGCGATCAAAGATCACGTCACGGGTCAGCACTTGGCGTGGGTTCCGCATGAAGAGTTCCAGCAGTTCGTATTCTTTTGCGGTCAGGTCGATGGCACGTTCGCCCCGGTGGGCGCGGTGCGTGCCAGTGTCGAGGGTCAAATCGGCAAAGCGTAAAATTTCCGGCCTGGAAGTCGGTGTGATCCGGCGGAACAAAGCCCGTACACGGGCCATTAGTTCATCGACGGAAAATGGCTTGACGAGATAATCATCAGCCCCGGCATCCAACCCGGTTACCCGGTCGGTAATGTCGTCTTTAGCCGTTAACATCAAGATCGGTACCTCACTGGCCGCCCGCAAGCGTTTACACACTTCCAGGCCATCCAGGCCAGGCAACATCCAGTCAAGGACGACCAGATCTGGCGGGTTGTCGCGGGCGATGGTCAGGCCGGTTTGGCCGTCACGCGCTACATTCACCCGGTAACCCTCATAGATCAAGCCGCGTTCAATAAATTGTGCTATTCTTGCTTCGTCTTCTATGACAAGAATTCGTTCACCAGACATAAAATTGATCCTCTGTGTTAGTCTGAATTTTAAGCCTTGATAATGAGTAGGGTACATGCTACCCATTAAAGCTATCTAAACATGCTTTCCCACCGGAAAAATTGGGTATTTGCCGGTTGATTTAAGCGGAATTCCTCACCTTCCAGCGTGACGACCGCCGCCCGATTGCTGATCCCCTGTTGGCCGCCAATCAACCGTCCGTCCGCGTTCAAACGGGCACCACGCAGGGCCGGGAACGCGACGACAGGATCACCGATTTCGCCCGTCAGGGTCAACGGCAAGACCGTCTGATTCAACGGGCCGATTCCGCTAATCGGTTCGACCAATAAATGAAACCCGGCGATGTCGATCTGCGCCACATCCAACACCCGCTGGCCGCCGACCGTTGCCAACGGTGTCAGCGCGATAGGGTCGGTCAACGGGTCGATCAGGTCAATCTGCGTGCCATTGCCATCCCCACGCCACGCCAACAACCGACCGTCACGTATCCACAGCATGTTATCATAAGATCCTAGCATGAGTAGGGCCTCAGAAATCGGGTCGTAGAAGTTAAATTCACGGGCTGTACCCCCCGTCTCGATGAGGAGCGCGTTAACGTTTGGCGCGAAACGCGGTCGGCGGATCTGCTGGCCGTCCGGGTTGGGCAAAATGCGATCCGCGATATTGGGCGTCAGTTCCCCTTCTGGGTCGGCGGTCACATTGGCCGCCACCTGCCACAAGCCACCGTCGATCTGGCTGGCCGTCGTGTAGTAAAGCGTCGCTCCATCCGGGCTAAACGTCACATCCAGCGCGTTCTCCCCCACCTGGGCGACGGCGACCGGCTCGGCGGCTTCATCCCCCAGCGCAAGCGACCACAACCGGTTTTCGCTCACATAAGCCAGCGTATCCGCCGCCCGGTTGAGCGCGTAACCTTCCACGTCGAATTCGGTCGCGGTCACCTGCTCCCGCGTCGCACCATCCGCCGGGAGCCGCCACACCTGCACCACATCGAACGTATCCACCGCCAGGAAGTACGCCACTTCCCCCGCCGGGATGCCTTCCGCCAGCGATGCGCTCATATTCATCAGGCCGCCCCAACCAAAGCCGACCGCATTCGCCACCGGGAGCGTGAATCCATCGCCGATTGCGGGCCGCACCAACACCAGCACCCCGCCCCGCAACGCGATCAACAACTCCCCGCCCGGTGCCCACCGCACCCCGGTGAGATCGACATCGGCCTCACTGGTCGTTTCCACCGTCACCGCATCGCCCTCTAACGCTAACTCCCGTAAGAACGCACCGTCTTCACCGATGTCCGGCTCGTTGACGTTGCGCGTGAAGACCGCTAGCCGGCCATCCGGCCTGACGTAAGGATAGCGGTACAGGCGCGGCGGCGGTTGTAATTCGGTCTGCTCGTTGAGGTTGGCAAAATCCAGTTGATACAGCCCCCCCGCCACCGGCGCGAAGATCAAGCGGGCATCATCACGCCACGCCACACCCACCGACGACGGAATCGCCCCGGTCAATTCCAACGTCCCACTTTGGTACACCCACCACACGTTATCCTGCGCCGCCGCCGCGATGTATGTGCCATCCGGCGACCACACCAGATCGCGCAACGGGCTGATGCTGACCTCTGCGAATGTCGGCTGGTTGAGATCCCGCAACAGGCGCAAGCCAGTTTCGGTCGTATAAGCCAGCGTCTCACCACCTGGCCCCCAGGTGAGCGTCTGCCCGCCCTGGCGCAACGGCGGGAAGCTGGCCGTTTCCCCCTCAAGCTGGACCGGCTCATCGTCTGCCCGCGTCATATCATCCAGGAACAACCCATCTTGTGTGCGATAGGCGATCCATTCGCCATCCGGCGACACCGAAAAATCAATGATGAAGGTATCCGCCGGTGTGACGCCCGTCACACCGACCGCGCCCACCCCATACCGCTCGACCGTCCCGGCGTTGAGCAAAATATACAGGTCGGTCGGCAGGTTGAGTCCATCTCCCTGGGCTTGCAAGCGCACCGGGATTAACACACACAGCATCAACAGGGCCAGCCGTCGAAGCATATGCCCTCTCCTTAATGAACGATCATTATGGGCTGATTATGGCACGAAAGCGACATCCGGGAAAGTGATATAATCCAGCACACACCACCCACCCATCCCCGCATCAAAGTTGAGTCCATTTGCCTAGGTGACGACCAACTTTTGCGTTAAAATACGATTATGGCCTTGCTATATGCACATCAATCAGGAGCTAGCGAGACAGGACGATAGCATGAGAAAAATACAAGGCGACGGCTTCTCCCTCCAGTTTGATCCCGAAACCGGCATCATGCGGGCCGCATATAGTCATTACGTCACCGCGAATTCGGTCGCGGCCTTGTATCAGGCCGGCATGCAGATCGTCACAGAATTCGGCATCGAGTCCATACGCGGCCTGATCCTCGACTTCCGCCAGGTCGCCCGCTTCCACCGGGAAAATCTGTTCACCGTACAGAGCGAAAGTTACCGCCTGAACTCTGCCGTGCCGATGGACGATTTGCCAGTCAGTGTCATCGTAGCGACTCCCCTGCAACAGCAGATCGTCCGAACATCACTCAACACCACCCCTGGGCGCGACCGCAAGCGCATGGTCGAGACGCTGGAAGAAGCCCTGGCCTTCATCGCAGACTGGCACGCCTCGTAAGACCACGCTATCATACCGGGATGATCCAAACGAGACGATTTGACGATTATGACCTCACCCCCTATCTACCTGGACGGCGCAGAGCCGTTCTTCTATCGTGGCAACCAGACCGGCGTCCTATGCCTGCACGGGCTGACGGCGGCCCCGCACGAAGTCGCCTGGTTCGGCCAGCATCTCGCCCAGACGCACGGCTACACCGTCTATGGTCCACGCCTGACGTTACACGGCGGGGACTTCCGCGATATGCGCCGCGCCCGCTGGCAAGATTGGTACCGCGCCGCTTACGACGGCCTGACCGTACTCCGCGCCCAATGCCAACGAGTCGCCGTCGCCGGGTTATCGTTGGGCGGCCTGTTGACGCTTCTGCTGGGGGCCTGGCACCAGCCAGACGCCTTGATCGTCATGGCCGCACCACTATCACTGCCAGACGCCCGCCTATTGCCTCATGCCCGCTGGATTAAGTTCGTGCGCCCGTTCTTCGACGCGCAAGACAAGACCGACTTCCCACAACGTTTGAAATCAACCCAGGCCCAACGGGGAGAAAGACCACACGGGCGCGTGCGCTATTCGCGCTGGGCCGGGCGCGCCGCGCAAGAACTCCATACCATCATGGGTGTAGCGGATGCCCTCCTGCCGCAGATCACCGCCCCCACGCTGACGATTTACTCTGAGAACGACCAGACCGTGCCCCTGTTTAACCAGACACGGCTCACCTATGGCCTGAGCAACGCACCGGTACAGGCCGTCACCGTCCAGCAGAGCGGCCACATCCTCACGCAGGATCACGATCACGCGCTGGTGTTTCAGCACGCGGCAGATTTTCTGCATACCTGCTTTGGATGATCTGCATCCCCTCATAGATTACGATCATCAACACCGCCAGCGCGAACACATACGCGCCGATCACGCCCAGGCCCGGCGCATACGTCACCGCTTCCACCGGCACCGGTAATCGCGCCGTCATCACATCCAGGGCGGGCACCATCACCAACGCGCCCCCCACCGCCGGCAGGATGCCAACCCCCAGGCTGGCCCCGCCCATCTGCAAGCTGATGGCGTTCGCGGCGTGCGCCGGGCCGACCCGTCCCAGAGTCCCCTGTACCAAAAACGGGAAGACCGGAGCCAGCGCGAAGCCAAGCAGAAC
>DAOTTZ010000010.1:0-6456 GCA_034437535.1 Anaerolineae bacterium
ATGTTCGGCGGGTCTTTCAACGCATTTTTCTTGACCTTGAAGGCTTTCACTTGTTCGCCTAACGAAACACATTACATTTCTCGCTTACCACGCGAGATCCCAAAGAGCCAAGATGAACATACCCCCACGCGCGGCGCCGATGCCCCCGACATTGACACGCCACCATTAGAGGTTAAAGATAAGCCGCAAACGGTTGATCCACCGACCCGTAAACGTTTAATGATTTGGTTAGCCGTTTTCATCCTATTCGCATTCGTAGCCGGTGTTATGTTTCTCGTCAGTAATGCTGTAGATTTAAGGTCTGGCAGTACCGTAAACACAGTGGCAAGTCCATCACCTAGTGAGACAGTGGAACCAGAAGAAACACCCACCTTAAGTAATCAGCAACGGTTGGCGACTGTTCAGGCAGAAGAAACATTCGAAAGCGCAACACAGACAGCTTCCCGCCTCACTGCTGAGGCTAATGAAACAGAAATAGCTGCTGGAGCAACCTTACTTGCTCTGTCTGCTACAGTTACACCTGAACCAACGGCGACTTTGACTTTGACACCGACACCAGAACCTCCTGCTGTTGCTAATTCCGCCCCAAATGACACACCTCGCTTCAACTTGCTTTCCGGTGCCTGGTGGCGAAGTGTGGAAGATACACTTGCTACCCATTGGTTGCTTAATGTGATCATTTACCTTCTAATTCTTGGATGGACCTCAGTTTTTACGGGATCAACTTCACTTGTTTTTGCAGATGACAACGATCTTATTAGTATGGGAACAGCTTACATTATTCTCGTTGGCCCACCGGCTTATGCCGCTACTGTGTTTTACAATGACACGATGCTATGGATACTCGTAGGTGCTAACGTTATTGCCCTGTTTTTTGGTCTCGCTTCTGCTTCTAGTTCAGCAAAGAAAAAAGGAACATGATGCCAAATAGCGTTCGTGCCGGATGTATAGAAGCACGGCTCAAGGCAACGGCACCAGTAGGAACGGTTCGCCGGTGGCCAGCGGGAGGGGTGGGCCGCCGCTGGTCGGATACCAGCCCAGGCGGAGGGCGTCTGCTGAGGCTAGATGCTCCGTCGAGAGCGTCAATGTGCGCTGGTCTGGGATGATGTCGCCGGCTTGCCACCAGTCCGTCTGGAAGATGCCGTCGTGGGGTCGGCTGTCGCTCTGCACCAGGATTGTGCCGTCGGCGTCGATCAGATGTACGAACGCGGTCAGGTCGGCGGTGGGTGAGCCAGTGGGCGTCCACCAGAGCGTTACGGCCAGGGTGCCGGTGGTATCGAGCGTGTACCCGGCCAGCGTGATGCCCCCAGGCCAGTGGGCGTCAGGCGTTGGGATGAGATCATCGGGTAAAGTCGTTTGAAGCGGCCATTGCTCCCACAGTGGCCGGTAGAAGACCATCTCTCCACCGCCGATGACAGTCGGCCCGCTGATGGAAAACACGGCTTCCGGCTGGAATAATTGCTGAAATCCTGCCAGGTTGACCCCGGTCATACAGGGGAAGACGGGCGGGAAGATGCCGACATAACGGGGCGGATGGTTCAACATGACGCGCAATAAGTTGACATCGTGCGGGCAGGTGCGTGGTCGGGTGGCTGTCGTCGCGCTGATGACGGCTGGTGAGACCAACCCGACCAGATCCAACACCGGGCGGTCGGTCAGATGCACAATCGCGCCGACATCGTGCAGGGCGATCAAGTCATCGGGTTGTGATGCGACCGCCAGCCACCCCGCCGCGCTGTAATGCATGGTCTGCAATTGGGCCATATCGCGGGCGACGGCGTGCCCCTGGGGTAAGCCGTTATCCACGACGAAGACGGCCAACACCACGCTTAAGGTGACGGCCATCACCCGCCGGACGCGCCCCTGCCGGAACCAGGCGGCCACGATCCACACGCCACAGGCGGCCAGCAGAGCGTGAAACGGGATGACCGGGGCGACATACCGCCCATTGTTGATGCTGTAATGCAACGGGCCGAGATACAGGACGGCGACCACAAAGACCACCGGCCACACGATCCAGGCGATGCCGTGTGTGTTCTGCCGGGCACGCCGGAGCAAGCTCACCAGCGCGACCCCGGCCAGCAGGATCAAGGGCCAGCCATGATCGACACGCGGCGTCCAGAAATAACCATAGAGCAGGTCCGGGGCGGCTTCCCCCAGGCTGGATTTGGCGCGGAAGGTATTCGGGAGTAGGTGACCGTCAATGACCAGCGTGACCAGCGGGTAGGTGCCAGCCAGCAGAAGATAAGCCAGCACACCGCGCCACGCCTGCCGGATGTGCGGCCACCAGGGCCGGGTTTTACGGAGATAAGGCCGGATGAAAACCGCGTCTACGCCGAGCAAGACCGCCAGCAGATAGCCCTCCGGGCGGGCTAGAGTCGCCAGGGCGGCCAGGGTGCCGGTGCGCCAGCCGAAGGGCCGCTGGTCTGCGGTGTGGCTCCACACGGCCAGGATTACCAAGAGGGTGAATTGAGTCGTCTCCATCCCGCTGAGGCCGACCCAGATAAAGCGTCCGGTCAGTGCGGTGAGGACGCCGGCCAGCAGGCCGACCCATGCCCGCCGGCTGACCCACCATCCGAATGCGCTGACCGCACCGACCGCCAGCACCGCGCAGACCGCGCTGGTTATCAGGGCGATTTCGACCTGGGCCATCAGCGGTGGATCCAGGACGGCGAAGATTGCGCCGAGCGTCAGCACCCATAACGGGCTGGTCGCGCCGGAGGTGAGGACGCCGAGGTTATAGCTCAACCCCTGCCCCTGGCTGAGGCTTTCCGCAAAGCGAATGTGAATCCAGGTGTCATCCAGCACCGCGCCGAGAGTGCCGTCGTTGAAGATCAGCGCGTGGCGGATGACGAGCAGAAGATAGGCCCCAATGAGTAGCATCGGCAGGCCGACTGCCCACAACGCGGTGGGTGGTTCCTGCCGGATATGATCGAACATCACACGATCCTATATGGTTATCGTCAGGCGTCGCGGATGGACTCCACGCGCAGTTTGAAGCGTTTGCCAGGATTGGGCAACGGCATGGTGTGGATTCTCACCGTGTAATCAGGATGTTCAAGGGCGAATTCTGCGTGATGGAGCAGGGCCGCCGCCGTGATGAGCATTTGCCGTTCCGCCAGGCCGGCCCCCAGGCAGGTATGGTTGCCGAGCGAATAGGGTGTGAAGACGTGCGGGATGCGGGAATTTTCGCCGCTCAGGTGGTGCTGGATGTCGAACCGGGTCGGGTCGGGGTAATATTCGGTGAGCATGTGGGTTACGGTCTGGGCGATCATGACCTCCTGCCCCGGTTGGAAGTCGTACCCGGCGAAGGTGAACGGCTGTGCGACGATGCGGGGGGTGAAGGGGGTGGCCGGGTACAGGCGCAACGTCTCCAGCATGATAGCTTCCAGCGTCGGCAATTGGTGGAAGTCTTCGACGGCGGGTGTGCCGGATGCGAACAGGGCATCGACTTCGCGGCGGGCTTCTGCCAGGGCATCAGGGTGCTTGTGCAGGGCATACATGAAGAAGGCCATCGTGCTGGCGACGGTATCCATGCCGGCGAAGAATGCGCCGACGATGATCGAGATTAAGTCATTTTCGGTGAAGTCGTCGCCATCGGGCCGCTGGCTGGCCAGCACATGCCCGACCATGTTTTGTTGGTCGCCGTTCTGGTGGGCTTGCAGGATCTGTTGCCCGAAGACTTGCACCCGTTTTTTCGCACGTTGATAAGTCGGTCGCTTCATCATGATGCGCGGCCAGATCTTCAAGGCTTCGACGTTAAGCTGAGTGTTGATGAGAGTCAGAATATCTTCGAAGTATTCCCCGGTGCGAAAGCCGGTCGTAATCAAGCCGATTTGATCGACCACGATGCGGCGCATGGTCTCCATGACGGGGATCATCCCCCCGGCTTGCCAGGTGGCGGCGTATTCCGCGACGACATCCAGCATGGCGGCCAGATGGGGATGAGCCGCCGAGCGGGCGAAACCGGGCCGGAGCAAGCGTCGCATGTGACGATGCGGCGGGCCATCGAGCGCGACCAGCATGGTATCGGTCTTCATTTCTTTGGCAAGCCCGCCGAAGAGCGACTCACTGCTGAAAACGCGCTCGCCTTCGGTGGCAAGGAAGCGGTTGGCGTCGATCCCGGCCATGACGGTATAGTGCGTAAAGCCCATTTGCATCCGAAACACCGGGCCGAGTTCGTGGTATTTTTCCACCAGGTAGGAAAGTGGATCATAGAGCAGATTCAGACTGCTACCGATCAGCGGCAGGCCATCAACGGCGGGGGGCTGGGGGTTTGTGGTTGAAGCAGTCATCGGTCATGTCTCCGTAGGATTATCGTTATACCTGTTATGCTATCACGCGGTGGGTTTACTCGCCAACTATTGGAGGGCGGCGGCTTTTTCATCCGCCCGGAACACGCGGCGGGTATCTTGCTGGTGGGTGGCGGTGTTGAACGCCAGTCCGTTGATGATTGCCACATCACGCTGATCTTTGAGCAGATAGGCGACGTAAGCCTGGGGGAGATCATCGTAATCTTTGAAGAACTCGCGGGTGCGTTCGATCATATAGCGGAAGGGATACAGGCCGGCTGGCGTCAGATCTAGCAGGATGCGGATGATAGCTGGCATATCCCCTGCCTGCCGGAAATCTGCCATGAGTTTGATTTGAAGTGCCATGTAATCATCACACGCCTGGCGGTCTGCCTGCAAAAAGCGGAAACTATGCACGTCTTCCGGTAGATGGTGGGTGTAGTCGATGCGGGTCATGATGATAGCCTTACCACAGGTAATGGACGGGATCGTAAACGGTGGTCTGGTAGATTTCGCGCAGGCGGGCCATCTGGGAGTCACTCAGCGGCGGGAAATCTGCGGCGTTGGCGTTGTCCTGGGCCTGGTCGGGGTTCTTCGCGCCGGGGATGGTGACTGTGACCGCATCGTGCATCAAAATCCAGCGGAGCGCGAATTGGGCCATTGTGGTTCCTGGCGGCACCAGCGGGCGGATCTGCTCTACTGCGTCCAGGCCGGCGGCGTAATCTACCCCGGCGAAGGTCTCGCCCCGGTCGAAAGCCTGTCCCTCGCGGTTGAAGTGGCGGTGATCGTCCTGGTCGAAGGTGGTTTCGTGGGTCATCTTGCCGGTGAGCAAGCCGCTGGCAAGCGGGACGCGCACGATCACGGCGACGTCGCGCTCTTCTGCCAGATCAAAAAATACCTCCGCCGGGCGTTGGCGCAGGATGTTGAAGATAATTTGCACCGATGCCAGATGGGGATATTCTAACGCCTTGATGCCCTCCTCGACTTTTTCCACGCTGACGCCGTACTGTTTGATGAGGCCCTGACTTACCATGTCATCCAGCGCGGCGAAGACTGCCGGACGATAGTAGACTTCGGTGGGCGGGCAGTGGAGTTGGACGAGATCGAGTTGATCGACGCCGAGATTTTCCAGACTGCGCTCGATAAAGGCCTGCATGTTGGCGCGGTTGTAGCCGTCGGCGGTGTGTGGATCCAGGCGGCGGCCTAACTTGGTGGCGACGACCACATCCTCCGAGCGGTTGCGTAAGACCTGCCGGATGAGGCGTTCGCTCCGTCCGTCACCGTAGACATCGGCGGTGTCGATGAAGGTCACGCCGGCGTCGATGGCGGTATTGAGCGCGGCGATGGCGTCGGATTCAGGGACAGTGCCCCAGCTCCCGCCGATGGCCCATGCGCCGAAGCCGATTCGGGAGAGTGTCCAATCGTTGCGTGTGGTGTATTGCATTGTAGGTTCCTTATTTGGCAGGGTATGTAACAGTGATATAAGCATAGCGCGACGTAAGCCGAAACTCAAACGCTGGCTTACAGGTCGCGCCGGGGGGGATTGTGTGACATGGATGACCGGGTGATCATCCATGTTGAATGGTTATGCTAGGACTTTTCGATCTCGCCGCGCCAGGCACCGGTTGGCTCGTGGCGTTCTTCGATAAACTGCTTGAAGTTTTCCAGGTCGTTTTTAACGCGCAGTTTGACGATTCCCAGGGCGTCGCCGACGTTCTCGATGAAGCCTTCCGGGTTATAGTCCATCTGGTACATGATGCGGGTCGTGGTCTCATCAACATAATGGAAGGTGATGACACCGGCATGCTTGGCCCCTGATGTACTGGTCCAGGCGATGCGCTCATCAGGTAGTTGCTCGGTGATCTCTGCATACCATTCTTGGTTGATCCCGGCAATATTGGCTTTCCAGAACAGACGCTTATCGTCTAACTGCTTTACTTCTTCGATGCCTTCCATGAACATCGGGAAGTCTTCGAACTGCGTCCACTGGTTATACGCTGTGTTGACGGGTACGTTGACATCTATTGCGTGTTCAAAGTTAGACATAATATCCACCGTGATTGCTAGTCGATGATATTGGTAAAGGCGAGAGCAATCAAGCTCGCCCAGGCTTTCAGATCAATACCAGAATTAGTCCGGGCATGAAGTCGTTGGATGCCCATCG
>DAOTTZ010000011.1:0-27372 GCA_034437535.1 Anaerolineae bacterium
GACGTTTGACGATCTGAGCATACCCACTCACCGAAGACCTGCCAGTCCTACGCCAATCGTCCACACGGTTGGCGTTTTTTGTTTTGAGAGAGGACATTGATGATCGTTAAGCTCAACCCAGACCTGCAACATCGCATCTTCCAGCAGATGGAAGCGACCTTTCCTAACGAAGGCGGCGGCTTCCTATTGGGAGCATGGCAAGCAGACACCGTTCACGTTCAAGCTGTCATCGCGGTAGACAACGTGTTCGAGACCGAAGAACAATATCACCGCTATGCCATGACGCCGCAAAACTGGATGCAAATGGAAGACGAAGCCGATGCACGCGGCCTGTCGATAGTAGGCTATTATCACAGCCACCCCAACGCCCCGGCCATTCCATCCGATTATGACCGGGAACACGCACTACCCCATTTCGTGTATATCATCACATCGGTGCAAGACGGGCAAGCGGTGGATATGACCGCCTGGACCCTGCGCGAAGACCGCACCGAGTTTGATGTGCAAACCCTGACCATTGAATGATTAGTTGAGGAGAGAAGAACATATGACCGAGGAACACCAATTCAGTTTTGAGACGCAAGCCCTCCACGCTGGTTATGAACCAGACCCCGCGACCGGTTCGCGTGCCGTCCCGATCTACCAGACGACATCCTACACCTTCCGCGATACACAACATGCGGCAGATCTATTCGCCCTGCGCGAACCGGGCAACATCTACACCCGCATTATGAACCCGACCAACGGCGCGTTTGAAGATCGTATCGCCACGCTGGAAGGCGGCATCGGGGCGTTGACGACCGCTTCCGGCCAATCCGCCGAACTGCTCACCTTCCTGACGCTGGCCCAGGCCGGGGACGAGATCATCGCCACCAGCGCACTCTATGGCGGGAGCTACACCCTGCTCAAGTACACGCTGGGCCGCCTGGGTATCAAGACGCACTTCGTCAACAGTGACGACCCCGCCGACTTTGAAAAACTCATCAACGAGAAGACACGCTTGATCTACCTGGAGACCATCGGCAACCCCAAGCTAGAGATCCCGGATTTTGAAGGCATCGCGGCGGTTGCCCACGCGCACGGCCTGCCAGTCGTCACAGATAACACCTTCGCCCCGTATATCTTCCGTCCGTTTGAACATGGCGTAGACATCATCACGTATTCCACCACCAAGTGGATCGGCGGGCACGGGCTGAGCATCGGCGGGGTGATTGTCGATAGCGGCAAGTTCGACTGGAAGGCATCCGGGCGGCATGTGACCCTGGTCGAGCCGGAGCCGGCCTATCATGATGTCGTCATTGCGGACTTTGCAGAAGCGGCGGCGTTCATCGCCCGTGCGCGGGTCGTCGGCCTGCGCGATATGGGCGCGAGCCAATCTCCCTTTAACAGTTTCCTCAATATCATCGGCCTGGAGACACTGGCTCTCCGCATGGAGCGGCACATCAGCAACGCGCAACGAGTCGCGGAATATCTGGAAGAACACCCAGCGGTCGATTGGGTCAATTACCCCGGCCTGCCCAGCCACAAAAGCTACGACCGCGCCCAGAAGTATCTCAATGGTCAAGCCGGATCTATGATCGGCTTTGGCATCAAGGGCGGCAAAGAGGCCGGCGCGACGTTTATCGACAATCTGAAGTTGTTCAGTCACCTGGCAAACGTCGGGGATGCACGTTCGCTGGCAATCCACCCGGCGACGACCACGCACCAGCAACTCAGCGAAGCGGAGCAAAATGCCAGTGGTGTCACCAATGATTACATCCGCCTTTCCATCGGCATCGAAAGCGTGGACGACATCCTGTGGGATCTGGACCAGGCTTTGCGCGTAGCCCAGGGCCAACCTGCATAAGCTCATTCTTGAGGCGGCCCGTCTTGCTGGTGGGCCGCCTTGTTTGTAACTTTGAAAGGACTCGGTTGTGAGTGACTTACGCGAAATGCTCCCGCGTCGCCAGGTGCGGATGCGTGATCCGCATTCCGTCGGTGTGGTTGATCGCCAACACGTCGATTTCAACGAGACGCTGACCTTACGGAACGGCGCGACCCTCGCCGGCTTTCGGATCGCTTACGAAACATACGGCACACTCAACGCGGAGGCATCCAACGCTATCTTGATCTGCCATGCCCTATCAGGTGATTCACATGTCGCCGGATATTATACCGATGACCCGGAAGAACGGCCCGGCTGGTGGGATGACGCCGTTGGCCCCGGCAAGATGTTTGACACTGACCGCTATTTCGTGGTCTGCTCCAATGTACTGGGGGGGTGCCGGGGCAGTAGCGGCCCGCCTTCCATCGCCCCGGATGGCAAGCCGTATGGTCTGCGGTTCCCGGTTATCACCATCGCGGATATGGTCGCCGCACAAACCTATCTGGCGGATTATCTGGGAGTGGCCCGCTGGTTCGCTGTCGGCGGGGGGAGCATGGGCGGGATGCAAGCCCTACAATGGGCGGTGGATTACCCCGACCGGGTGCAAAATGTGTTGTTTATCGCCAGCACGCCACGTTCTTCTACCCAGAATATCGCGTTTAACGAGATCGGACGGCAAGCCATCTATGCCGACCCCTACTGGAACGAAGGCAAATATTACGATCAACCGAACCGGCCTGATGCCGGGTTGGCCGTCGCACGGATGATCGGCCACATCACATATATGAGCGAACAATCGCTCGAATCAAAGTTCGGTCGGCGGCTACAGGATCATACCCAGATCAAATATACGTTCGATACTGAGTTCGCCGTCGAAAGTTACCTGCATTACCAGGGCTTTAAGTTCACCGAACGTTTTGATGCCAACAGTTATCTATACATCACCAAAGCCTTAGATTATTACGACGTCGCCCAGGATTACGGCACGATTTATGACGCGCTCCGGCGGGTGCAGGCAAATGTCCTGGTCATCAGCTTTAGCAGTGATTGGCTTTATACCGATAAACAAGCCCGCGAACTGGTTGATCCGCTACGGCGGTTAAAATGTGATTTTGAATACCACCGGGTCGAAGCGACCTTCGGCCATGACTCATTCCTGGTCGAAGTCGATACGATGAACGAAATCGTGGGCGGCTTCCTGGAACGGGCCTGGAAGCGTACGTAAGGTTTTTATCATCCACATCATCATAAATAACAGATACGGATAGACATACAAGGAGAACACCCAACACATGGCAAGTATCAAAATCCCAACTCCGCTACGTAATTATACCGGCGGCAACGCCACGGTCACTGTCAACGGCGGCACCATCGACGAGGCGATCAAGCACCTGGTCGAGCAATTCCCGGAGTTAGAGGGGCATCTGTTTAAGGATGGTGAACTGCGTAACTTCGTTAACGTCTTCCTGGGGGATGAAGACATCCGGTTCCTCGATGGTCTGGATACGAAGATCGAGCCGGACGCCAACCTGCGGATCATCCCCAGCATCGCGGGTGGATAACACAATCAAGCGCAGAAGAAAGGCGATCTTATGCAACCTTTAATTCATCACTCAGCAGAGCTATCAAACGACGAGATCGAACGATACAGCCGGCATATCATCATGCCGGAAGTCGGGATCGAAGGCCAGCGCAAGCTGAAGGCCGCCAGCGTCCTGCTCATCGGCACGGGCGGCCTGGGTAGCCCGACCGCGCTCTATCTGGCGGCGGCGGGCATCGGGCGTATGGGCCTGGTGGATTACGATACGGTCGATTCCAGCAACCTCCAGCGGCAGGTCATTCATGGCGAAAGCATGATCGGCCAGCCCAAGCTGGATAGCGCAGAAAAGCGCATCAAGGACATCAACCCATACATTCAGATCGACAAGTACAATGTCCCGCTCACCAGTGATAACGCGCTGGAACTGTTCGAACCATATGACGTGATCATCGACGGTACAGATAACTTCCCGACGCGCTATCTGGTCAACGATGCCTGTGTCAAGCTCGGCAAGCCCAACGTCTACGGCAGTATCTTCCGCTTTGAAGGCCAATTGAGCGTCTTTTACGCGGCGGAAGGCCCCTGCTATCGGTGCATGTTCCCAGAGCCACCCCCACCAGGGCTAGTGCCCAGTTGTGCAGAAGGCGGCGTGCTTGGCATTCTGCCCGGCACCATCGGCACCATGCAAGCCACCGAAGCGATCAAACTCTTGCTCGGCATTGGCCAGCCGATGATCGGACGGATGTTGCTCTATGACGCGCTCGACATGGAATTCCACACCATCAACGTGCGGAAAGATCCAAAGTGCCCGGTATGCAGTATCGCGCCGGAGGAAGTGGAATTGATCGACTACGAGCAATTTTGCGGGATGCCCGCCCACGATCACAGTACGTTTGCCAGTGCAGACGCCGGCCTGGACGGAATCAACGTGATTGACGTCAAGACACTTAGCCAGCGCAAGCAGACCGACGCAGAGCTGATCTTACTGGATGTGCGCGACCCGCACGAATGGGAAATCGCCCGCTTAGATGACACCTTGCAGATCCCGAAAGGTCAGATCGAACGGGCTAGCGAAGCCATCCAGGCGGGGCGTGCAAACCGTGACGACACGGTGCTCAAAGACATTCCACAGGATAGAGAAGTCATCGTCTACTGCCGTTCTGGCAAGCGCAGTGCCGATGTCATCAACCTACTGATCGACATCGGGTATGATCCAGATCATCTCAAAAATCTGGAAGGCGGCATCCTGGCCTGGGCACGCGATATTGACCCGACCTTACCCACTTACTGAGTCTTCCCCCGCCAAACCGCAGAAACATGGGATAAATTTCTCATGTTTCTGCCCGCAAGTTACAATTTTTTCATAACTCACACCAAGAAATTAGGTACAATAGAAATAGAGAGGTTTAAAGACTGTTATATTACACGCATTTTGATATTGGAGTTTCCACAATGCCTGTTTTGCTACTCGCTCAGGGTGATGCAACTGCTAAAGATCTTCTCCGCAATGCGATTGAAGCACGCTATGGCTTACGTCCGCCAGCTATTGATCGCCTCAAAATCGATTTCAATGGTAAAGCCCGGGTCAAGGTTGGCCCAGTGCAGACCTGGGTTCCGCTGGAAGTGACCGCCTACTTTGACTTCCCAACTGCGATGCGATGGGATTTCGTCGCCAAGCCAATGGGATTACCCGTTCAACGCGGCGTAGAAGCGTATGATGGGGAAGTCTTCCGCATGTTGCGCGGTTCTAAAAACCCCACAGTCATTGATGATGAAGCCCAGACTCACACTTTACGGCGGCGTTTGTGGGCGGTTGCGTCCATCCTGCTAACACCGCTGAGTGATATGTTCGTCAAACTACAGACGACCGGCGAACATAGCCTGGAGGCCATCAACACCAAATTAGACGACTCCGCAGAAATATTCCTGCGGGATAATCACACGATTGCATCGGTAAAAGTGCATTGCCTCAACCCGGATGCTGGCGAAAAGCAAGATTACACCATTACTGTCTCCGAAGAGCAAACCCAACTAGATAACTTGTTGCTCCCCACGCGGTTAGAGATGGCCTGGAACGGTCAACCCAATTCTAAGCTGGAACCACAAGCAGTTGAAAGCAATCCGACCTTTGATGATGCGGTCTTCCGCATTGAAGACACCTAACGATAGCGTGCTGGCATAGGGTCACGCTGAACGTCATAAACTGTAAATCCGCGCCGTTGATAATTTGCCAGGGCATACGGGCCGTCGAGGTTGCAAGTATGCACCCATACCCGCTGGATGCCTTCCCCATCCCATGCCCGGCGAATGCCATGACTCAATAAGTGTTTGCCCAGGCCCTGCCCAAAATAGCGGTCTCTCAAGCCGAAATAAGCGATCTCGACGGCGGAACCAGCGCGTTCTAACTCAATGTAGCCAGCCGGTGCCCCCGCGACATATAACACATCAATTGAGACTGCATCCCGCGCCAACGCCGCGTGCAATGTCGCATCATCGAGCGTAAGCCGGTCACGCCAACGCCACGCTTCGCCCACCGTTCGATATAAAAACCGATAGTAAGTGACATCGGGCGTGGTCAACGGCAGGATTTGTGCGTCAGTTTCGATGAATGCCGGGACGAATTCTGCCAGTGATTCCATCTGCAAATAGGTCGTAATTAAGGTATCAGGTATCGACATAGCACTTGGCCCCAATGGTATAATCATAGTGTGTATTTTTAGCAAATTAGACTTTGAAGAGGCAACAATGGATTTCTCCTTGAATGAAGAGCAAAGACAAGCCCGCGATATGGTGCGGAACTACGTCGTCAAAGAGATCATCCCGACCATTGGCGAGTGGGATCGTAAGCAAGAGATGAACCCGCAGATCTTGCCGCGCATGGCTGAACTCGGCATTTTGGGCATCAGCATCCCCGTGCGGTATGGCGGCCAGGGCTTCGACTATACCACGCTCGGTCTGGTTTGTGAGGAACTGGAACGCGGTGATACGACCTTGCGCGTGGCGATGAGTGTACATCATGGGCTGAACAGTCAAGCGATCTTGCAATGGGGTACCGAAGAACAAAAGCAGAGGTACCTCACACCCCAGGCACGCGGAGAGAAATACGCCGCGTTCTGCCTGACGGAACCGGGCGCAGGTAGTGACGTCGCCGCGATGCAGGCCACCGCCCGCAAGGCCGGTGATAAGTACATCCTGAACGGAGAAAAGATGTGGATTAGCCTGGCGACTAAAGCGCACCATTTCCTGGTCGTCGCCAAGCATGACCCGGACGCCCAACCGGCCCATCGCGGCATGAGTGCGTTCATCGTCACCAGCGATATGCCCGGCGTGATTACCGGCGATATTCACGGCAAGATGGGCGTTCGTGCTGGGTCTACCGGTTGGGTGAAGTTTGAAGATGTGGAAGTACCAGTCGCGAATCGCCTGGGCGCAGAAGGTGACGGCTTTAAGATCGCTATGTCTTGCCTGGATAACGGGCGGTATACCGTCGCTTGCGGCGCAACGGGCTTGATCCGTGCATGCCTGGAAGATAGCATCCAGTACGCCCACGACCGTGAGACCTTCGGTAAGCCCATCGGCCAACACCAGCTCATCAAGCAAAAGTTGGCTTACATGCAACAATGGTACGATACCGCGTATCTACTATGCATGAAGGTCGGCTATCTCAAGAATAAGGGAGAGCGCAACACCCGTGAGACCAGCATGGCGAAGTGGTATGCGACCGATCACAGCGTTAAAGCCGCGCTGGAAGCTGTACAACTCTTTGGTTCTTATGGTTATAGCGACGAATACCCGGTAGAGCGATACCTGCGTAACAGCAAGGGCGCGGTCATCTATGAAGGCACCAGCGAAATTCACCAACTGATGCAGGCGGACTACGCACTTGGTTACCGGCAAGATAAGTCACTCAGCCACGAGGCCCCGGCTTACGACCCGGACTTCTGGCAGAGTGAAGCCGAGCCAGTGCCCGGCGACTAAACTCTGACGTGGGCGGGCGTCATCCCGCCCACTTTGATTTTGTTTGCAAGAGAAAGATTTCAAAGATTTCAATGAAGATTATCTTTTTAGGGGATAGCCTGACGGAAGGCATCTATGGGGGTGATTTTGTGGCGGAGGTCGCCCGGTTGCGCCCCGATGACACGATTATCAACGCCGGGCAAAGCGGCAACACGGTGATCAATCTTCACCGCCGTCTGCAAGCAGACGTCATCCAACAAGAGCCAGATGGTGTGTTCGTGATGGTTGGTGGCAACGACTCAATTTCGCACAGCCAGACCAGCACCCGGCCTTACTACAAAAAAGCACAAGCCATCCCGGATGGCGTCGTCACGCCGGTTCAGTTCGAGCAGACATACCGTGATCTACTGAGTGAATTACAACTGGCACATATTCAAGTCTGGGTGGGTCTGCCCCCCAATGAATATAATCCCCAGACGATGCAATCTCAGCGCGAATATAATCAGATCGCGGCGCGTGTGGCCCAGGCGGTAAACATTCCCGTTCTTGATCTCATGGCAGAATTCGCCCCGACAGAAATAGAAAGCCGCCCCCCTATCGACATCGGCCTGATTACCGTCATCGGGGAACGCACCGCCAGCGGGTGGGATGATTACGAAGCGGAACGCAAACGTCAGGGATTTACCTATTCTTTCGATGGTATCCACATCACCCCACAGACGGCCAAAGAATTTGCCCGCAGTATTCACAGGTTTATCAGTAATGAGTAACCGCGAATTGACCTTTTTACAGCGGATGCGCCAGCGCATCGCCAAGCGATTGATGAAAAACCGCACCACACCCCGGCTGATCACAAACTTAAAGACCGCGCACAACATCACCGCGCTGGAAATCCTAAAGATCCTCAAGGAGCGCGAGGTACTCCAGGATGGTACACTCAAGCAGGCCGACCTGACCGGGGCGCAGATGCAATACGCCCGGTTAGCGATGTCTGAGATGGAAGGTGTGAACCTCACCGGGGCCGACCTGAGCCATGCTTATCTGGCCGGGTGCAACTTAAACCGCGCAAACTTCGCCCAGGCCCACTTATTCCAGGCCAACTTGCGCGAAGCAAAACTTCGCAAGGCAGATTTCTCCAACGCAAATTTGATCGACGTCCATCTGGCGGATGCTGACCTGTGGGCCGCAGATCTGCGTGGATGCCAGATGACCCGCATCAACCTGTGGAACGTCAACCTACATGGTGCCAACCTGGAAGGGGCTGACCTGCGCTTCGCCAACCTGGAACGCACCCACTTCGATATTGATACCATCATGCCGGATGGCACCCGTTGGACAGAAAGCCACGACATCACCCAATACACTTGATGCAATCAATTGAATCTTAATTCGGTTAGCGGTACAATACGCTGGCAACAATATGAACTATATAATATTTTGAATAGGAGGTTTTCCCTTGCATGTTGTAACCTTCACCCGTAGCACACCGGATACCGCCGCGAAAGTCGAAGTGGATGGTAGCGGTGCGGTCTCCTGGGGGGATGCGGCTACCGTCGTCAACCCCTGGGACGAATATTCACTGGAAGAAGCCATTTTACAGGCCAAAAACGGTGGGGGTAAGGCGACCGTCATCGCCATCGGCCCGGCAATGCACGAAGACGCATTAAAGCACGCGCTGGCAATGGGTATCCATGAGGCCGCTCGTGTAGAAGATGACGCGCTTAACCCTAACGATAGCCTGGCTTATGCCACCGCCGCCGCCGCCGCTGTCCAGCAGGTCGGTGATGTTGATCTGGTCATCTTTGGCAAGGAAAGTGTCGATGTCGGCACCGACCAACACGCCTATATGACCGCTCGTAAGCTCGGCTGGACGATGCTCAGCTATGTCTCGCAGATCCTCGAAGCCGATTACGACGCCGGGACGATCAAAGTTGAGAAGATGTATGAGCAAGGCAAACAGGTCGTCACCGCCAAGCTACCCGCCGTCATCACGGTGATGAAAGACATCAACGAGCCACGCTACCCGTCCTTCATCGGCATTCGTAAGGCCAATAAAGCCAAGATCCCGGTGTGGTCGCTGGCCGATCTCAGTGCAGAAGTCCCCGGCCAGAAGGCGGAGACCGTCGCCCTGAAGAATCCGCCGACGCGTGATGTACAGGTCGAGATGTTAGAAGGCACCCCGCAAGAAAAAGCCGCCAAGTTGGTTGATAAGCTCCTGGAGGAAAAAGTGCTATGAGTGTTTTCGTCTATATCGACGCCATCGAAGGCGACGTTAACCCCACCAGTTGGGAAGCCCTGGGCGTGGGCAAGATGTTAACGGATGCCTGGGGGGGAGATCTGGTCGCGCTGGTTTTCGGCCCGAATGCCGCCAGCATCGCGGAAGAAGCCGGTCATTATGGCGCGACTAAAGCCATGATCTGCGACGATGACACGCTGGCTCAATTCCGCCTGGAGCCGTATGCCGCCCTGCTCACCCAATTGGTGCAGGCGGAAAGCCCGCAAGCTGTGGTGGCCGTCGGCACCAGCCGCGCCCGTGAACTCCTGGCCGCCTCCGCCGCTGATACCGACAGCGGTATGTTGACCGAAGCTACCGATCTGACGGTCGATGGGGATAAAGTGCAGGTCATCCGCCCGGTCTACGCAGGCAAGATCTTGAGTGAAGAAGCCAGTACCGGCGACGGCACCCTCTTCCTGACCGTTCGTGGCCGGGCCTTTAAGCCGAATGACAAGGACGAAAGTGCCAGCCTGGACGTCTCGACGGTTGACCCGGTATTGAGTGAAGATGACATCGTGGCGAAGGTCGAATCGTTCGAGGCCGCCACCGGCACCGTCAACCTGACTGACGCCGCGATTATCGTCTCCGGCGGGCGGGGTATGGCAAATAACCCCAAAGATGCCCCCGGTGACGCCGAAGACGCCACCATCTGGAAGGCGAAAGACGGCTTTGAGCATGTCCTGCGCCCGCTGGCGGATACGCTGGGCGGGGCCGTCGGGGCCAGCCGGGCCGCCGTTGATGCCGGGTACATCCCCTATGAGCATCAGGTCGGCCAGACTGGCAAGACCGTCGCCCCTGACCTGTACATCGCGAATGCTATCTCCGGGGCGATTCAGCATCTAGCCGGGATGCGAACCAGTAAGCTGATCGTTGCCATCAACAAAGACCCGGAAGCACCGATCTTCGGTCATGCCAGCTATGGCATTGTCGGTGATGTCTATGACATCGTGCCAGCTTTAACGGAAGAACTCAAAAAACGCCTGAGCTAAGGGCGTGATCAAAATTCAGGCTTTGTCCTGCCGGGGCAAAGCCACCCTTCTTTCTCCGCCGAACAAAGTAAAATCCTTATGACCACCTGGCCTTTCTCCCGCCGGACCCCAGACCCAGACCGCTCGACATTTAACGTTCAATTCGCCAGCTTGATCTGGCCGAAAGCCACGCCTTCACCAGCATCGGATGATACCACCTGGCAAAATGACCTCGGCCTACGGGATCTGGTGCGGGAAATTGCCTACCATCATGGGCATCAAGCCTTCGTCCAGCAGGTACTCACCGCGCTGACGCCGGATGTTGAGGTCATCCGTTGGCGGCAAGCCGTGCTGGATGACCTGCGTAACAACCCGGAATTAGTCGCTGGCTTGAACGCGCTACTCCCCCGGCTGGCGGATATGCGAGAGGATAATTCGCTACTCGGCAACCGGGAACGCGGCGTGCTCACCCGCACGGCAGAACGACTGGCCGAACTCGAAATTTATACCGATGTCGTCATCGCCCTGCATACTGCCCTGCACACCGCCCGCCTGGAGTCAGTCGCCTTACAAGATCTACGAAAAGCCATCCAAACGCTGATTAACGACGCCAACTTCAAACATCTGCAAGACAAATTGCCACAACTACGCCAGCCCCTACAACGCATCACCAGCCTGACCATTGGCATTAACCTGGACACAGAACTCCGGCCCCGGTCTGCGGTGTTGATGGCGATCAACGACTTTGAGATCGGCGAACCCCTGTCCTTCCTGGAAAAAGCCCTGGGCACGCGCCCGACAGGTGACGAACGCACTGGCATCGCCCCGCTACATTACACCCCGGCAGATGCCCGCCAGAAGCCGCTATCCCCCCTGTATCAAGACCTGGAGAAACTCATGTCCCAGGTCGCGGAGCCAGTGGAGCGGTTCTTGCGGCAATATACCAACACCAATACCGCCCCCATCATCCACCTGGAATACGAATTCGGCTTTTTCCTGGGGGCCTTACGCTTGTTTGACCGTCTGCATGAGCGCGGTATATCCTTGTGCCGCCCGGAGATCCTGCCGCCTGATGAACGTAGGACGACCATCGACGGCCTGATCAATGTCGGGCTGGTACTGCGTGGGGATCATGCCGCCGTCCCCAGCCGGGCAGATTTCGACGATAGCGGGCGCATTGCCATCCTCACCGGGCCGAACAGCGGCGGCAAGACGACCTACCTCCGCAGTGTAGGCTTGGCGCAAGTGCTGGCCCAGGCTGGTCTATTCATCACGGCAGAATCCGCCCAGATTAGCCCGGTTGACCGCATACACACGCACTTCCCTGCGCTGGAAACACGCAAACAAGGGCGTCTGGCCGAAGAAGCCAGCCGCTTAAAGACGATCTTCGGCAGGATCACACGGCATAGCCTGGTCTTGCTCAATGAGACCTTTGCCACTACCTCGGCCAGTGAAGCCGTTTACCTGGCACAAGATGTGATGTGTGGCTTGCGGATGATCGGCGTGCGGGCGATCTTCGCCACCCATCTGACCGAGTTGACGCGCCAGATCGAAGAAATCGAAGCGACGGTTGACGGCGAAAGCCGGGTGTGTAGTCTGGTGGCCGGCATCACCTTTGACGATGAAAACACCGGCCACCCAACGTTTGAGATCAAGCGGGGATTGCCGCTAGGTCGCAGTTATGCGCAAGAAATCGCCCGGCGGCATGGCATTGATCTCGATCAGATCATGCGGTTGACCCGTTAAAGCTCTAGCACGGCTCGCACGCTATTGTCTTCGCCCCGGGTTAACTTGAAGCCCAGTTCTTCACTCACGCCGAGCATGACACTGTTATCCGGCAGGATATAGCCCACGATGCGATCCAGATGCTCTTGCTTGCCGACCTCAATCAACTGGGCCAACAACTCGGTACCCAGGCCGTGCCCCTGGAATTCATCACCGACCACCAGGCCGAACTCACCTTCATTTTTGCCGTGCATCTTGGTCAAACGGCCCGCCCCCAGGATCTGCTGTTCGCCTTGCTCCGGGCCGGGGCGACACGCGACCAACACCATCTCGCGGTCATAGTCGATGAAGCAAATCCGAGATAACCGCTCATGCGCGACACGCTGTTGGAGCTTCAACGGGGAGAAGTACCGCATATAAACCGTCTCTTCGGAGAGAGTCTCGTGGAAGCGAACCATCATCGGCTCATCCTCCGGGCGGATCGGGCGGATGATGATCTTATTCCCCTTCTTAGATACCCATTCCGCCATGTATTGCGATGGATAGGCGCGGATGGCCGTCTGCGGTAGTTCTTCTTCCAGGGTGCCTGGTTCATGCAGGACGACTCGCGCATCCAGGGCCAGCAGTTGCTCCGGCGATGCCAACAACGGGTTGATGTCCATCTCTTTGATCCAGGGTTGCTCGGCGACAATCTGGCTGAAGCGCACCAGCAACTTCTCCAGGTCTGCCATGTTGACCGCTTCACGCCCGCGCACGCCTTTCAGGGCTTCGTAGATCTTTGTCTCTTGCATCATGCGCCGGGCCAGCGTAGTCGTCAGCGGGGGCAGGCCAAGCGAACGATCTTTGAAGACCTCCACCAGCGAACCACCCGTCCCAAACAGGATGACCGGGCCGAATTGTGGATCAACCGAACTGCCGAAGATCAGTTCATAACCTTCGCCCAGGTCAACCATCGGTTGGACGTTCACCCCGTCGAAGCCCTCGCCGATCTTCTCCTCGACCGATGACTTGATCCGCTCGAACGCTTCCCGCACACCATCGGCATCTTCAATATTGAGGATCACACCGCCGACATCGGTCTTATGCGTGATCGAAAGCGAGTGGATCTTCAGCACGACGGGATAACCGAATTTCTCCGCCGCCTTGACGGCCTCATCGGCGGTCGTCGCAACTGCATCATCCAGCGTATTGACACCGTATGCTCGTAATACCTGCTTGGACTCATGCTCGGTCAGGATCGTCCGCCCGGCCTTACGCGCCTTGTTGATAATGGACTTGACGCCACTGCGATCTGGCCCGCCTTCATCCGGCAGAACCGGCGTCTCATAGAGCGACCGTAGATTATCGCTGTACCGCCACATATTGTTAAACAGCCGTACCGCTGTATCCGGGTAGGGGAAGGTCGGAATATCGGCCCGGTTGAGGATGCGCTCACCAGCCCGGATGTCCGATCCACCCATCCAGCTTGCCAGCACCGGCTTGCCCAGGTCAGAATAACCCTTGAGGGCTTCGGCGGTGCGAGTCGGGTCGGTCATATCTTGCGGTGTAAGGATAACGAGCAGGCCATCACTGTTGGGGTCGCGGGCCGCGATTTCGAGCGATCTCGCGTACCGATCCGGGTCAGCATCACCCAGAATATCAATCGGGTTACCCCGGCTCCAGGCCGCTGGTAAAAAGCTGTTGAACTCACTCATTGTCTCGTCGGAGATCTCCGCTAGTTCCCCGCCACCCTGGATCAAGGCGTCAGTCGCCAGCACACCAGGGCCGCCAGCATTGGTCACGATTGACATGCGCCGGCCTTTGGGGCGGGGTTGCTTCGCCAGCACCTCCGCCATGTAAAATACCTCACTGATGTTGTTCACCCGGAGCACACCCACCCGGCGGAAGGCCGCATCCAGCACTTCATCGCTCCCGGTGAGCGACCCGGTATGTGAGGCCGCCGCCTTGGCCGCCGCTTCTGTACGCCCGGCCTTGATGACGATAATCGGCTTGGTACGGGCAACTTCTCGCGCCGCAGATAGAAACGACCGCGCACTGCCAATCGATTCCATGTAGATAACGATGCTGTGGGTATTGGGGTCATCACCCAGGTAATAGATGAGATCGCCCCAATCCACATCAAGCATCGAGCCAATCGAGATAAACGAGCTAAAGCCCACGTTCTCGTCAAAGCTCCAATCCAGCACCGCCGTACAGATCGCGCCACTCTGGCTGATAAAGGCCACATTGCCCGGTCGCGCCATCGCCCCGGCGAAGGTCGCGTTTAGCCCGCGCAAGGGCATCATCACACCCAGGCAGTTCGGGCCGATGATCCGCATTTTGCCTCTGGCGATCTTGAGAATCTCTTGCTCCAGCTTGATGCCTTCGGCACCAATTTCCTTAAACCCGGCGGAGATAATAATCGCACCGGGGATGCCTGCATCCACACATTCCTGCACGATGCCTGGCACCGTCTTGGACGGCGTTACAATCACTGCCAGGTCGATCTGATCGGGAATATCCCCGATAGATGGATAGGCTTTGATCCCCAGGACATTGGGGCGTTTCGGATTCACCGGGAAGACCGTCCCGCCGAAGGGATTGGTAATCAAGTTGGTGATGATCGTCCGCCCGACGCTACCTTTTTTTTCGCTAGCACCGATGACCGCGACGTTATTCGGTTTCAGAATAGGGTCAAGTTCGTGCCATTCGTCCTGGCCGATTGCCGTACTTACCATAAAATGCCTCCTTATTATCGACAGGGATTGCCCTGATTGGACTTAATTCTACCTGAAACTATTGTAGTCGATCATGCCGCTCTGGTCGCCAGCAACCATAAAAACTCACCGTGATCTCATATTTTTTGGCTAGAGTCTAACGGTCATTAGATTATTTTTTGGAGTGTTGTGATGGAATTTATGAAGCGTGATATTTACGAAAAAGAGCATCTGGCCTTCGCGGATGCGTTTCGCCAGTTTATGCAAGAAGAAGTCGCCCCGCACCATGACCAATGGGAACAAGACGGTATCATCGATGCCGACCTATGGCGCAAAGCCGGGGGAAAAGGATTCCTGTGCATGTATGTCGGGGAAGAATACGGCGGGCCGGGCCTGGACGATTACCGCTACAGCATGATCCTGGCAGAAACTCAGGCGTCGATGCTGTTAAACGGGCCATTGTTTAACCTGGGTACCGATATTGTCATACCGTATATCGTGCATTATGGCACCGAAGAACAGAAACAACGCTGGTTGCCGAAGGTGGTCAGCGGCGAATGGATTTCCGCCATTGGCATGAGCGAAGCCGAAACCGGGAGCGACCTCGCCAGCATTACCACCACTGCCATCGACCAGGGCGATCATTACCTGCTCAACGGGCGCAAGTTCTGGATTAGTAACGGCGCACTCAGCAACCTGTTGATCGTCGCCGCCAAGACCGACCCCGAAGCACGGCATAGCGGCCTCAGCTTGATCGTGCTCGAACGTGACCAACAACCGTATGAAACCGTGCAAATTCTGGACAAGATCGGCTATAAAGCCCGTGATGTGACGGAATTGTGCTTTGATAACGTCAAAGTGCCGAAGCAAAATCTACTAGGGGAAGAAGGACACGGTTTCTACTACCTGATGGAACAATTGCCACAAGAGCGGTTGGGCATCGCCGTCGGCAATGTGGCGACGGCCCGCGCAATCCTCAAACACACCATCGACTGGTGCCATGAGCGCGAAGCCTTCGGACGCCCCATCGGCAAATTTCAGAACACGCGCTTTAAGCTAGCTGAGATGCGTACTGAAATCGAAATCGGCCAGGCCTTCATCGACAAGTGTGCCAAACTGCACCTGACCCGCGACTTAACCGCCGACCAGGCGGCGATGGCGAAATGGTGGGCGTCGGAAATGCTCCAGCGGGTGACTTACAATTGCTCGCAGTTATATGGCGGGCGCGGCTACCTGGAAAATAACCCGGTGGCGCGGGCCTTCCGCGATGTACGGGTAGAGACCATCTACGGCGGTACGACCGAGATCATGAAAGAACTCGTCGGGCGGGGGATGGGCTTCTAATCAACAGCCACAGCCGCGAACAAGGCGCAACCGGATTGCGCCTTGTCGCATTGGTCTATTCATCGCTGGCTTCGTCGATCTGCTGTTGTTTAGTCTTGGCGAAAGCCCCCACCATGTTAACGATGCTCATCAAGCCCTGCCCCTTGCCCATCGAAACTTCTTTACCAAAAATATCAAATACCACGTCGGACGGGACACCACCCACTTGATCCAGCGGCTTGCCGGAAAGTGCCTCGGCCAGGATGACACTCATCGCCATCGCAGATAACCCCTGGGGGTTCAGCACGTCAAAATAATAGGTCTGCGTACCATCTTCGTTATCCACCGCCCACACATACGCATCCGATTCGCAGGCTGTGACATGATTCAATTCCGGGTGGGGCGCGGTTGAAATCTCCGGCGGCACTTTGACTTCATCAAAGCGGTCGGCGATCTCGATCAAGTATTCGGCCCGCTCACTGCGGTCGGTCAAGAACGAAAAATCCTCGATAAATTCCTTAAGATCGTCGGGTAATTGGCTCATACATTCCTCACAGTAAAGATTCAAAACGGTTGGCGGTAAGTAAGCAACCGCCAACCCACATTATAGCAAATCTAGTCTGCTGTCTTTTCAATTGGCAAGCCGACTGAATTGCCCCATTCCGTCCAGCTACCATCGTAATTCCGCACCTGATCATAGCCTAGCAGATACTTGAGCACGAACCAGGTATGACTGCTCCGCTCCCCAATGCGGCAATACGTGATGATGTCTTGATCCGGGCTGAGGCCCTGTTCCGCCTCGTAAATTGCCCGCAGTTCATCCGCTGGCTTGAACGTGCCGTCTTCATTGGCCGCCCGGCCCCAGGGAACATTACTCGCGCCGGGGATATGACCACCGCGTAACGTGCCCTCTTGCGGGTAGTTGGGCATGTGGAGCTTCTCTCCGCTGAATTCTTGCGGGCTACGTACATCAACCAGCGGTCTACTCTCCCCGATGTGCGCTAAGACTTGATCGCGGAAAGCGCGGATCGCGCTGTCGTCGCGCTCCGGTGCAGTGTAAGAGGTGGCCTCATATTGTGGCACTTCGCGGGTTAACTCGCGGTCTTCCGCTTCCCACTTCTTGCGCCCGCCGTCCATGATCTTCGCGTTTTCATGGCCGAACAACTTGAACACCCAGAAGGCATATGTCGCCCACCAGTTATTTTTATCACCATAGAAGACAACGGTCATATCATTGGTCACGCCGATGCGTGACATCAACGACTCAAAGCCTGCTTTATTCAGGTAATCACGCATAACCGGATCGTTGAGATCGGTCGTCCAATCCACCTGCACCGCACCCGGAATATGTCCAGCCGGATACAGTAACGGGTCTTCGTTGCTCTCAATGATGCGGATTGTCGGATCATCCAGATGCTCGGCCACCCAATCAGTAGAGACCAGCACTTCCGGGTTGATATAGCCCCGCGCATTAATATCGGACATTTTTGTTCTCTCCTCACAAATTTAGAATCTAGTTTCACATTACCAAAGACGAGTTAGATCGGCCTTAAATTACGTATACTTTCCTCCTTTCCAAACAAAAAACGCCAGCCGGAAGGCTGACGTCAGGTAAGATCTTACTGATTTTCCCAGGCACTACAGGGGAAACAGACGCACTCCCGGCGAAATATGACGCGGGCTGGTACAGCAGATACAGATTGTCGTGGTAGTCTGCGCTTGTCTGTTCATAGGTTGGAAGATAACATGATCGCAGAGAAAATGCAACACACACACAAACAGGAGGCAATAACAGATGCCCAATAAACGTATCCTGGCCGTCGTCACCAACCACCGTGAATACCCCACCCGTGACGATCATACCGGCTTGTGGTTCGGGGAATTGATCCATTTTTACCATCCGCTGGACAAAGCGGGTTACCAGATTGATATTATCAGTCCACAGGGCGGGGCAATCCCGCTGGACGAACGCAGTCTTAGCTTCTTGTTCATGGGCAAGCTGGAAAAACAATATCAAGCGGATACAGCGTTTATGGAAAAGCTCAATCACTCACTCAAACCAGAAGACATCAACCCGGCGGATTACGACGCGATTTATTATACCGGCGGGCATGGGACAATGTGGGACTTCCCGGATGCCGAGTCACTTCAGGCGATTAGCCGGCAAATTTATGAAAACGGCGGGATCGTCTCAGCAGTTTGTCATGGCGTTGCGGGCCTGTTGAATATCCGGCTTTCCGACGGGCGTTATCTGGTCGCAGATCAACCCGTGACCGGTTATTCGACATTCGAGGAAATACTGGCCGGGGTCAAAAACGATGTGCCTTACCTGCTAGAAGACGAACTCAAAGCGCGGGGTGCACAGTATAAGAAGTCCTTCTTGCCGTTCACGCCCTTTGTCCGGTCGGAGTCGCGACTCATCACCGGGCAGAATCCACAATCGACGAAGGCTGTCGCCAAGGCCGTATTGAAACAACTCGAGAACGACTCATGACACAACCCATCCACAGCGAACCACCCGCCCGCGCCCGGCATACCTGGCAGATTATCATGGCGATTGTAACCGTCGGTTACCTGTTGAGCGGCGGCTGGGTGGTTCGCTCACTCAATGATCCGGCTTCCGAACAAGCGGCAACCTATCTCCTGGTCTTCCTGTTGCTGACTCTGCCGCTGGTGTTCGGGTTGATCTTCGTCAATGCACCACCGGCCATCACCACGACGGCGGACGGATTGCGCCTGCGTTACCCCTTCCGCATCGTCACCACCGTCACCTGGAACCAGATCCACGAGATCGACGTAAAGCCGCGCAAGACCGTGTTAACGGTGACTCGGCTGACTGGCATCCATACACTGTTGCTGATGTTCAGCGACCGTGAACCAGACGGCAGTGTGATGCGCCCACCGCTGACGATCAGCGCGAAACGAGACGAATACGACCGGTTGATTGCCCGGATTCAACAAGCGGTCAGGGATCATCCCGGTGATCGGTCTTTTTGAAGATCACGCTCGCGGCCTACGTATCACCACTTTCCAGCAGGAGTGTCCCGCTATCAGCCAGCGGCGGCACCCGCACTTCGCCGTTAATGTTGTTGATGGACAGATCACAGCCGTCGAGCTTCAGGATGCAATAAGTCTCAGCGGGTACACGCACTTCAAATGCCGCGCTGGATAACCCGCCGACCAGCGTCCGCCTGCCAGCCGCCACATAGACCCCGGCGGTGTCTTGCTCGGTCAACACGCGCCAACCAAACGCACCTTGTAGATGAGTCGTCAACTCGATCAGAGGCCGCGCCCACCGGATAATCTGTACCGCCGCACTTTCTGTCTGTAGATAAAAGGTCAGCCGGTTTGGATCTGGCACCGCGAAGTGATAGGTCTTGGTATGGGTGGCGATGTCGCGCACGGTAGATGCCGCGTTGACCAGGTTCCACAGTTGATTTAACCGTTGCACGGGTCTTGCTCCTCTAGCCAGGTTTGGATGGCCCCCACCACGAAATCAGATTGCTCAAGCATCATCATATGCCCGGCACCTTCCACCCGCACCAACGAGGCCGACGGCAGATGATCGCGCAGATATTCACTATATTTGAAGAACGTCATCTTGTCTGCCGTCCCACCGATGACTAAAGCAGGCGATGTGATTTCGGCCAGCCGGTCGCGCACATCAAAGCGGTTACATGCCAGATAATCACCATAGGTGACAGCCGGTGATGTCGCCATCAATTGCTCGTAGGCCCGTTCACGCATGGAAGTTGGCACCGCATCCCCCCAGATCCAATCGCCTAGGAGCACAGCGACTGCTTCCGGCTCCTGGCGCACCCGTTCCAGAATGTCAGGGTGTACGCTCAGCTTGGCCCCGGTACCAGCCAGGATTACCCCGCACACCCGCTCCGCATGTTCTAACGCCATCATCTGCGCGATGGTCCCACCCATGCTATGCCCGGCGATGACCGCACGCGGCACCGCCAACGCATCCATCAAGGCGACAACGGCCTGTGCGTAAGCCTCAACCGTCTCCCGGCCTGGTTCGGCACTGCGACCATGCCCCGGCAGGTCGAGCGCGATTGCGTTGGCGGCAGGCAGACGGCGTAACCCCGGCGGCCAATCCAGGTGAGACCCACCCGCCCCATGCACCAGAATCATCGGTGGGGCTTCTCGCTTACGATGATCGGTATAGTAAATCATCCCCTCGGATGTTTTTAGCTCCGGCAAAGCGCATTTCCTCTCTATTAGTTTGGGATTGACGCCTATCATACCCTGAGGCATGATTTCCCTCGATGGTTCATTGATTTTATGGAGCTTTTATCTGATGCAGGATAACCCGAACCTGATCCAAGAGGATCTCTCTCAACCGAAATCTCTGCGGGAGTATTTACGGCTGTACTTCAGTGGTTTTGCGATGGGAGCCTCCGACATCGTACCCGGTGTTTCCGGCGGGACGATGGCTTTCATCCTGGGTGTTTATACCACCCTGATCGACTCGATCAAGTCGTTTAACCTCGATGTGGTGCGAAGTGCGCTCAAGTTCGACATTCAAGCTGTGTTTGACAAGGTGCCGTTCCGCTTCTTGATTGCGCTCGGCCTGGGGGTAATTAGCGCGATTTTCCTGCTGGCTAGCCTGCTACACAATCTACTGGATGAAGAGCCGACCTTTTTATTCGCCTTCTTCGCCGGGTTGATTATCGCGTCAATTGTCGCCATCGGCATCAAGGTTCGTTGGTCGGCGGCGGCGATGGCCGCGCTGGCGATATTCTCGGTCGTCGCGTTTGTTATCACCGGCCTGGAAGAACCAGAAGAACCGCCGCTAGAAGCATACATCCACGCGCTGGAACGGGGCGGCGACATAGACGCGACACGCGCAACCCTGTTGGCAGAGCTAGAAGCAATCGAATATGCGAACGCGGCGGCAGAGGTCGAAGCCCTGACGGCGGCAGTGCTCAATGATGGTGATGTAGAACCCATCGAAGACGAACTAGACGCGGCCCTGTATCAGCCTTCCAGCCCGCTGGTATTGTTCGTCAGCGGGTCAATTGCGATTTGTGCCATGCTCCTACCGGGGATTTCCGGGTCGTTTATCTTGCTGATTCTGGGCCAATACGCGATTGTGCTGGGTGCGGTCAACACGTTTGATATTCCCAGTTTGATGGCAGTCGCGGCGGGTGCGGCCTTCGGCATGATCGCCTTTTCGCGTGTGATCGCGTGGCTCCTCAAGCATTATGAGAACGTGACGGTGGCGGCATTGGTCGGCTTCATGCTCGGCTCGCTTCATAAAATCTGGCTGGAAATGGAAGCCGGTATGGCGATTGCCAGTGTCACCGGCGAATTATCAATGGGCCAGTGGGGGTTAGTCGCCGCGCTGATGCTGTTCGGGTTCTTATTGGTCAGCTTTTTGGATCACCTGCAATCACGCACGAATCCGATCTTCGCCTGGTTGTGGAAGCCAGCCCCGGCCCGCGACGACATCGCACAGAAGGCCGAAGCCCTCGATTAGAATCAAAAACGGGATGGGGTCTTGCTTCCCATCCCGCCTTTAACTTAATCTACTACACGGAAGTAGATCTTGAGCGATCCGCCAGCTTCACCGTTTCCACCGGAATTTTCGTAAGGTGTGGCGGTGAGTGTATAGCGGCCTGGTGGCAATGTGCCGTTATCATAATTCCCAGGGCTGTTGCCGAAAAGCGTATACTCAAACTCGTTTTCAGTTCGAGACAGTGATTCAGGACCGTCGAGAACTAGCACGACGCTCCCGGCTTCGCCTCCTTCAACATTAGCCGTGATGTTAAAGTTGTTGTCTACCTCTGCCAGGGAAATTTGACTGCCACAGGTTAGCATCTCGATGTCGCTATCCGAATCCGGGTCAACCAGGGTAAAATCCCTGATATGAGTCCCTTCTTGCCCGGCCAGCCCGCGGAACTGCTGAACCATACAATCGTAGGTATCACGCAGGCTCTCGCCGAACAACGTGATCGCAACAATCGCCGCGACAGCAACCAGCACAAGGATAAAAGCATATTCTGCTAACCCCTGCCCTCGCTCTCGGTTGTTAAGGTACTTCATGCACAACCTCTCTATGAATGCGTCAATAATGGTTAGATTGCCCGCCACCGTACAGATATAAAAAGATAAACGGCACAATGGCGTACTATAGTACCAGTGTAACACATTTCAAAGCGAAGCAAGATTAATTTGACAAATCGGAACAAAATCATTTCATTTGATCTTGATCTATTTTGACACACGAAACAGGGCACCGGCCTAGTTGTTGTCACTGTGCATGACGATCAAATTACCCGATCTTAAGGGTAAAGCGGGTGATTGAACGATTTTGACCCCTCCTGAACCTTTACAGGCTGTAAGCAATGTGCTATGCTGTCTGTGGTCTCATCAAACAGGAGGCATAAACTTTGAGGGACAATTTACAGTACGTCACACAGAGCAAAAATCGGCTTGGGGGCATCCTGGCGTTAATGCGTGGATACCGCCTGCCATATATCGGCGCGATCTTCGGCCTGGGGGCATCAGCCATCGCCCGGACGGCCAGCCTGTTACTGGTTGGTTGGCTGGTCGATGATTTGCTCCGCCCGCAACAGACTATCGTTGCGGCTTCCGACTTTGCGGCTTTGGGTCTACCGACCATCGATGTCGCCCACCCAGATTTGGCGGCGATCTTGCCATTGGTGGCACTTGCCTTCCTATCACTGGCAGTTATCCAGGGTGGTTTCAGCTACTTGAGTGGGCGTTGGGCGGCCTACACCGCCGAACAAGTCGCCTGGCGATTGCGAAATTACCTGTACGATCATATGCAACGGTTATCGTTCACCTACCATGACCGGATGCAAACCGGTGAACTCTTGCAACGCTCAACGTCGGATGTCGAAGCCATCCGGCGCTTTTATGTCGAACAGGGTGTCGGCATCGGGCGGATTATGATCTTGTTCATCGTAAACATGGCCGCTATCGCCTGGATCAGCCTGACACTGGCGGCGATGTCCGTTTTGGTGATACCGGTTCTGATAATCGTATCACTCTATTTCTTCGGGCGGATTTCGGACAAATACGAAGAATTCCAGGCGCAGGACGCCCGGCTATCAACCACACTGCAAGAGCATCTCAGTGGTATTCGTGTGGTGCGGGCCTTCGCCCGGCAAGAACATGAAGACGAACGCTTCGAGCAGGAAAACTGGCAAAAGTTCGAGCGTGGGCGCGAACTGCTGACACTCAACGCGATCTACTGGCCGCTGACCGATGCCATGACCGGCTTTCAATATGTGTTTGGCTTCCTGGTAGCCGCCCTGCTGGTGCTGGATGGCACAATCACAGTAGGCGATTTCATCGCTTATGCTGGCATCATCGGCGCGGTGATCGAACCTATGCGGCAATTGGGCCGGCTGGTGGTGCAATCTGCCCAGGGACTTGGTTCTTACGAGCGTGTCCTGGCGATCATCCAGGCGGAAGAAGAAGACCTGGGTGAAGACCAGACCGCGCCGGTGGAAGTCATCGAAGGCCATGTCGAGTTCCGTGATCTCTCGTTCCAGTACGATGATGAGACACCGGTACTGGATGGCATTAACTTCCAGGTGAAACCAGGGCAGACTATCGCCCTGTTAGGCGAGACTGGTTCCGGGAAGACATCACTGGTGAACTTGCTACCACGCTTCTACGATTATACCGACGGGTTAATCTTGCTGGACGGACACGACCTGCGCGAGTATCCGCGTGCGTTCTTACGGGAACACATTGGCATTGTGGAGCAGGAACCGTTCTTGTTCTCACGGTCCATCCGGGAAAATATCACGTATGGTGTCTCGCGTGAGGTGACCGATGAGGAAGTCTATACAGCGGCACGCGCCGCGGCGGTACATGATGTCATCCTGGAATTCCCGGAAGGATACCAGACGCTCGTCGGTGAGCGCGGGGTGACCCTGAGCGGTGGTCAAAAACAACGGGTGGCCCTGGCGCGGACGTTACTCAAGAATCCGCCCCTGCTCATCCTGGATGACGCGACCTCGTCGGTCGATACCGAGACCGAAGCGGCCATCCGGCAGGCACTTAATGGGAAAATGACACGCCGCACCACGTTCGTCATCGCGCACCGCGTCACCACGTTGATGCACGCCGACTTAATCCTGGTGCTGGATAACGGGCGCATCATCCAGATGGGCACACACGATGAATTGCTCTTACAAGACGGCATTTATCGCCAGACTTACGAGATGCAATCTCGCATTGACGAAGACCTGGAAAGGGAATTGACGAATGTCTGATGACATACGATTTGAAGAAGAGGAATTTTCCTCACAATTTAACGGGGGGATCGTGGTGCGAATCTTACACTGGGTTCGCCCGCACTGGAAATGGGTGATCGGCTTCCTGGTCTCAATCGGGATCGTCTCCATCATCGAAGCCTACTTCCGCGTGGTCACGATGAACATCATCGACGACGCGCTGATACCGGGAGACCGAGACGCGCTCCGTGCGCTTCTGATCGAATTCGGCATCTTGCACGTCCTGTTGGTGATCTTCGTGTTCGCGTTCATCTACCTGGCGGGGGTGCTGGGCCAACGGGTGATGTATGACATGCGAAAAGGCATGTTCCAGCATATGCAAAAGCTCTCGTTCAGCTACTTTGACCGTACACCGGTCGGCTGGTTGATGTCGCGTGTCACGTCAGACTCGGAACGAGTCGCTGATCTGGTGACCTGGGGCATGCTCGACATCACCTGGGCTTTGCTGAACATTGCCACTGCGTTGTTCTTCATGTTCACCATCAACTGGCAACTAACCCTGGTGGTGATGCTGATGTTACCGGTCTTGCTCTTCGTGGCGATCTGGTTCAAGCGGCGCATCCTGGTAGAATTCCGGCTTTCCCGCAAGACCAACTCGAAGATCACCGGTAGTTACAACGAGAACATCACCGGTGTTCGCATCGTCAAATCTCACCGGCGAGAAGCGGCCAACCTGACAGAGTTCGACGGCCTGACCGGCACCATGTACCGGTCGTCGTTCCGTGCCGCGTGGCTTTCGGCATTGTTTCTGCCAGTCGTGCAGATCATCAGCGCGTTTGCTGTCGCTGGGGTGGTCTGGTACGGGGGCTTGCAAGCGGGTGATGGCATTACCATCGGCGGGATTCAAGCGTTCATCAGCTACATCACGTTTATGATGTGGCCGGTGCAAGACATCGCCCGTGTTTACGCGCAGATGCAACAATCGATTGCCTCTGCCGAGCGTATCTTCTCGTTGCTGGATTCCGAACCGGACCTGGTGGATCGCCCCGGCGCGACCGATCCCGGCACCATCATCGGGGACATCGAATTCGACAATGTCGTTTTCCATTATGTGCCGAATAAGCCCGTGCTCAAGGACTTTAACCTGCACGTCAAGCAGGGTGAGACCATCGCCTTCGTCGGCCCGACTGGACACGGTAAAAGTACGATTGTCAATCTGATGTGTCGCTTTTACGAGCCGAAAGGCGGGCAGATCACCATCAACGGGCAAGATTACACGACGATGCCCATGCACGCGATCCATTCACGGATCGGCATGGTCTTGCAAACGCCGCACCTGTTTTCCGGCACGATTGCAGATAACATCCGCTACGGTCGGTTGGATGCCAGCCGTGAGGAAATCATCGCGGCGGCGGAACTGGCCGGTGCCCATACCTTCATCATGGAGTTAGAAAACGGCTATGATGAGCAGGTGGGGGAAGGCGGTGTCTTGCTCAGTGTGGGGCAAAAGCAACTGCTGAGCATCGCCCGTGCCATCTTATCCGACCCGGAATTGTTCATCATGGATGAAGCCACCAGTTCGGTCGATACCCTCACCGAGGCTCTCATCCAGCAAGGTATGGATAATCTGCTGAAGGGGCGCACCAGCTTCGTGATCGCCCACCGTTTGAGTACGATCAAACGGGCAGATCGCATCGTGGTGATCGAACACGGACAAATTGCCGAAATCGGCACTCATGCCGAGCTACTGCGCCAGCGGGGGCATTACTACGAACTGTATACGCAACAATTCAAGCAAGAGGCCGGCGGACGGCGTCAGAGCATCCCGGCTTGATCCTACAAAATTGGGGCAGAACATAAGCAGTCTATAGGGCGGGCCGATGTGTCCGCCCGAAACATGGGCCGGCACGTTGGCACGGCCCCTACAAATCCCTCATAACCTACCCAGGTTTTTGTCAACATCGGGCGGGCGATTTCCCCCCGGTTGGTGGCGAATGTACGCTTTGTCGATGACATCGAATCTGCCCGCGCCATCATCCAGAAGCATGAAGCTAAAAGTCATCAACCTTAATCAATACAACGATAAAGGGCATCACGCAGTGCTTTCTCGCGAGGATCATCCCATACATAAAAGCCTGATTTGTTCATCGCATAGGCAAAACCGACCTGGGCTTTAGGATCCGCAAAAGCGAAGGATCCACCTGCACCGGGCGTGCCAAAAGCGCGTGTATCCTTACCGAAGCGTAACCCATCAAATGGCTTGATGTAGCCCAGCGAAAACATTGTATCCAGCTTCATCACTTGATCGAACAAACCATCGCGCGGCGGATGAGCTGGTTCCTCCAGGGCCATCAGCGTCTCCGGCTGGAGTTGCAACACATTGCCACCTGTTGCAAACTCGCTGTAGGCTTTGGCGATGTCTCGCACCAGACCAACACCGTTGGCCGCTGGCAGTTCGAGCCGTAAAAGATCCCGGTCATTGTAACTTTCGACATTAGCCAGCATCGGCGGGTTGGCAAAGGTACGGCGCGTCAATGCGTTCGGATTGAGCATTCCCATCACAAAGCCAAACGGCAACTTGTTCAGGTTAAACGTAAGTACTCAGGCAGGGAGGAAGGGATGTCCAAGCAGGGCATGATGTAAGGCATGGATCACCCGTTGCCCCTGTTTACGAGCGGTCGAAATATAAGCGCGCAGATCGCAGAACATCTCCGCGCCGTGTTGTGTGCGGAACGTCCCCGAAACCTTCTGCTTGACCTTCATCATGCGCACGTCACGCTCTGCCAGATTATTATCAAA
>DAOTTZ010000012.1:0-13103 GCA_034437535.1 Anaerolineae bacterium
TGAATCCTAGCGAACATCCAATTCTGTAGAACCCCCAAAAAATAGGGGGCGATCCGCCCCAACTGGCGTATAATAAAGTGACTGTCAATTATTACGACGACAAGGAGCTTATCATGCGTGCGATCCTCGGTGTTTTGATCGTTGTTCTGTCCGGTATCGGGGCTATGATGATGCTGGCCCAGGATGATGCAGAGCCACGCACATTCTACGATGCGCTTGATCTCAGTTCGCCCGCCGCCGCCGTCGAGACCTTTACCGACGCCTTCCAGCGGGGGGATTATGTGACCGTGATAGCGGTGCTTTCGCCGGAAGCGCAAGACATCGCCGGGCGGGACATCGCACTTTTCAATATCGGTGCGCTGGTTGACGAAGACGCCTTCGAAGATCCTGGCGATATCCTGGTGTTAGACGAACAGGAACACAGCTCGTCGCTGATGATCTTCCTGCTAGAAAGCATCATGCGCAACGCGGAAGAAGCCGACGCCTTCCTCATCGACCTACGCGGGGCGGTAGAGATCATCGAGACGACCACTGACGAAAACGCCGACGGCCAACCTATCGCGGAAGTCACCACCGAGGTCGAAGGCGTGGGGACGGTGTTATTCCTGCTGGAAACATCCATCAGTGACCGCTGGCGCGTGCGGACGGTCGCCCTACCAGGTGCAGATCCAGAAGATGTCATCTGGGCCGTCAACCAGGACGACTGATCCCGCTTGCACCTGGGCACCGGCACGGTACAATAATAGCGTGACCATAATCTGTTATCCATATAAGTGATGGTGAAGAAGCCATGGCCGATATTCAGGAAACACCCCTGCCCGGTGTGGGCACCCGCTACGATTTCGAGACCAAAGAAGGATCACGCATCGGCGTGATCTCTCATCATGGGGGCCGCCGCGATCTGCTGATCTACGACGAAGACGACCCCGACCTGTGCGCGGTGACCATGCGCTTCAACAAAGAGGACGGGCGCACCCTGGGCGAATTGCTCGGCGCGACCCACCTGGAAGAAAACGACAACCCGATTCAGCAGGCTATCGGTGGCCTGGCTATCGACTGGATCACCGTCGGCCCGGATTGGACGTGCCGGGGCGAGACCATCGCCGCGCTCGGCGTCCGCGCCCGAACTGGCCTCACCGTCATCGCCGCCATCCGTAACGAAGAAGTTATCCCCATGCCCCCGGCAGATTTCACCCTCTATTCGGGTGATACCGTCCTGCTGGCTGGCAAACCGGAGCACTTCGAGCAAGCCATCGCCTTATTACGTGGCACCTAGCCGGTGGAGTCAAGCGCGTTAGACATCGCCGGTATCTTCGTTGAACTCGGCATCATTATCTTATTGCTGGCGATGCTGGCCCGTTTCGCCGTCCGCATTGAATTTTCCCCCATCCCGCTTTATCTCATCGCCGGGTTGATCTTCGGCGGCGGCGGCTTGCTTCCGCTGGCTTTCCCAGCAGAATTTGTGCAGATCGGGGCGGAAATCGGCGTGATCCTTCTGCTGTTCATGCTCGGCCTGGCCTACAACGCCAACGAACTGACCGCCAGCCTGCGGACGGCCTTGCCCTTCGGCGTGTTGAACTTGCTCACCAGTTTTCCCGTCGGCTTGGTCGGCGGGCTTCTGCTCGGTTGGGAGCCGCTGGCGGCGGTCTTACTCGGCGGCGTGACCTATGTCTCGTCCTCCGGCATCATCGCCAAGCTCTTAAATGACCTCGATTGGCTCGGCAACCGTGAGACACCGACCGTGCTTTCTGTTCTCGTGCTGGAAGACCTCACGATGGCCGTCTACCTGCCGATTGTGGTCGTCCTGTTAGTCGGTGAGAGCCTGCTGGCCGGGGCGATCTCGTTAGCCACCGCCATCACCACCGTTGTCATCGTGCTGATCGTCGTCATCCGCTTCGGCGCGCGCATTAGCGATCAACTCGCCAGTCCCTCCGATGAAGTCGTCTTGCTCACCACCCTGAGCTTGATCTTACTGGTGGCGGGCATCGCGCAGAGCTTGCAGGTGAGTTCGGCGGTTGGCGCGTTCCTGGTCGGCATCGCGCTGGAAGGCCCGGTGGCGGAGCGAGCGCGGGTTTTACTCACGCCGCTACGGGATCTGTTCGCCGCGACGTTCTTTTTATTCTTCGGCTTGCAGATCGACCCGGCGACCTTGCCCCCTGTGTTGGGCGCGGCGGCTCTTTTGGCGGTCGCCTCCACCCTCTCTAAATTTATCACCGGTTGGGTCGCCGCCTCACGGAGTGGCATCGCGCTGAGGGGCCGCTTTCGCGCCGGGGCCATCCTAGTTCCACGCGGCGAGTTCTCCATCGTCATTGCCGGGTTAGGGGCCGGCCTGGGGGAACCCGACCTGGTGCCGCTGGCGGCGGCCTACGTGTTGATTATGGCGATCTGGGGGCCGGTACTGGCGAAATTTATCGACCCAACCGTCGCCCGTTATCAACGCTGGCGACGTGGCCGGCGGCGGACCATCCAAAGCAAAAGGGGGCACCCGCAGGCACCCCCATCTTAATCGTATAAACGCAGAGCTTATGCCCAGTCGAACGTCCGCTCGACTGCCCGTTTCCAGTCTTTGAACATCGCTTCGCGCTCGTCTTCTTTCATCGTCGGGTTCCAACGCTTGCCGACGATCCAGTTATTCCGCAATTCTTCTTTGTTCGACCAGAAGCCGACCGAAAGGCCCGCCGCATAAGCCGCACCCAGGGCCGTCGTCTCCGCTACTTCTGGCCGCACCACTGCCACACCCAGAATATCAGATTGGAATTGCATCAACAGGTCATTGGCGACCATACCGCCGTCTACCTTCAACGCCTTCAACTCCACGCCGGAGTCCGCTTCCATCGCTTCGGAAACTTCACGAGTCTGGAAGGCTGTCGCTTCCAGCGCGGCGCGGGCGATGTGCCCCTTGTTGACGTAACGAGTCATGCCGACCATCACGCCGCGTGCGTCGTCGCGCCAGTACGGTGCGAACAACCCGCTGAACGCCGGTACAAAGTACAACCCGCCGTTATCCTCCACAGACCGCGCCATGTCTTCCACTTCCGGGGCCTCTTTGAACAGGCCCAGGTTATCGCGGAGCCATTGCACCAGCGAACCCGTCACCGCAATCGACCCTTCCAGCGCGTAAACCGCGTCTTCATCACCGATCTTATAACACGGTGTCGTCAACAGGCCATTTTCCGATTGCACGATCTTCGTGCCGGTGTTGAGCAACATAAAGTTGCCGGTACCGTAAGTATTCTTGGCCTCGCCCGGGCTAAAGCAGGTCTGCCCGAAGGTCGCCGCTTGCTGGTCACCCAGGATGGCGTTGATGCTCACCCCGTCGGCCATCGTCCCGGCTTTGGTAATGCCGAAGCCGTCATCCGGCACCGCACTCGCCTTGATCTCCGGGAGCATCGCACGCGGGATGCCCAGGGCCTTGAGGTTGTCCTCGTCCCAATCCAGCGTCTCCAGGTTCATCAACAGTGTCCGGCTCGCGTTGGTGATGTCCGTCGCATGGACGCCGCCATCGGTGCCGCCGGTCATGTTCCACAGCACCCAGGTGTCGATGGTCCCGAACAATGCTTCGCCCTTTTCGCCCGCTTCCCGCAGACCGTCCACATTTTCCAACAACCAGATCATCTTCGTGCCGGAGAAATAGGTCGAGACCGGCAGACCGGTCGATTCGCGGAAGCGATCCGCCCCGGCAGAATCCGCATCAGAGAGGCGGCGCACGATGTCGCTAGTACGGGTATCTTGCCACACCAGCGCGTTATAGTAAAATTTGCCCGTGTTCTTATTCCACGCGACGGTCGTCTCGCGCTGGTTGGTGATGCCGATGGATGCCAGGTCTTCTTTGCCGACGCCAGCTTTCTTCATTGCCCCGTCGATCACCTGCTTGGTGCGGCGGATAATTTCTTCTGGGTCATGCTCCACCCAACCCGCCTTCGGGAAGATTTGCTCGTGTTCCCGTTGATCCACCGCGATCACTTTACCGCTATGATCAAAGATCATAAACCGGGTGCTGGTCGTACCCTGGTCAATCGCACCTACATACTTCGCCATGATAAAAATTACCTTCCTAATCTAATTTATCAAAAGAATTTGATGTCTTTGCTTCTTATTATAACGTAGCGCAACATCAATTGCACATCAAAGAGAGGGCCGCATGGCCCCCCCTGTAAAACGATTCTCAAGTTGTTAGACAATTGCCAGGAACAAGACGGCGGCCAGCGCGGCACCGATGAACGGCCCCACAATCGGGATCCAGGCATAACCCCAGTCGCTGTCACCCTTATTCTTGATCGGTAACAATTGATGGGCGATACGCGGACCCAGGTCACGCGCCGGGTTGATGGCGTAGCCCGTCGGCCCGCCGAGTGACAGACCAATGCCGAAGACCAATAACGCCACCGGGATAGCACCAACAGCACCCAGATCGATGTTATACACCGCACCTTCGATTGCGCCTTCTTGCAAGCCAGCCAGGTCGAGCGACGCCGACGCGATCAGGAAGACACCGAAGACCAACACGAACGTACCGATAGCCTCTGTCAGCGTGTTCCACAGCGGGTTACGGATTTCCGACCCGGTGGAGAACGTACCGAGGATGGTGCCAGCATCTTCTTCTTGGTCGTAGTGCTGGTAGTAAGTCAACCAGACGATAATACCGCCGACGAATGCACCGGCTGTCTGTGCCAGGATGTATGTCGGGACGTCGCCCCAGCCGGTAAAGAAGTCGGTACCCCAGCTCTCGGTCAGGGCCAGGCCAAGCGTCACCGCCGGGTTGATGTGCGCCCCGCTATATTGACCAACCATAAAGACTGCCACGAAAACCGCGAAACCCCACCCTGCGGTAATCACGATCCAGCCACCACCGTTACCTTTGGTCTTACTTAAGATCACATTGGCGACACCCCCATCACCTAAAATGATGAGGATCATCGTGCCAATAAATTCAGCTACTAAAGGCTCCATAATTTTAAATCCTATATATGTTTACAGTTGACACAGACTTTATATCCTTAAAACCAGCTTAAAAAGTGACATTCAGCATATTCGATGGGTGACGTCAGTCAGTTCTTCGCCCAAAATCAAATTTTGGCGCGATTTTCCGGCAAAACTCATCGACAATCGCGCTCCATTCCGCCTCAAATCCACCGCCCATCGCCTAATGACCGTAATCAATCTCGACATATTCCACCGGCCCACCCAAGCGCTCGTAATTGCGCCGGGTGACCGCCGGCGAGACCATCTCATCGCGTGTCTGGTTGATAACCAGAATCGGCATCCTGTTCTGCTCCAGCGGGATTGCCGGCGGCGTATCGAACGTACTCGCCATGTAACGCAAGCTCACCCGTTTGATCGGCAGTGGATCCCGCTTCCACGTTTCATAAAAGCCAACCGCCCGCGCATCAACCATCTTATCGAAGCGACCCAGCAGACGATACGGCAGGCGCAGACGCGGTAAGACCGCCCCGGCCAACCGCGTGATGGCAGAGAAGGTGACCGCTACGCCCGGAATCCCCGCCAGCGGCGCAAAGCGCGACACCGCCAGCGTGTCTTTAGCCCACCCGAAGTCATACAGGTTGTGGCAGATCCCCGCCATAACGGGTGCCCCATCTGCCACCGCATTGTACGTCAATGCTCCGCCCAGACTGCCCCCGGCCAGGAACAACGGCCCGGCATATCGCGCCCGCGCCCATCGCGCCACATCGATGATATTCTGCACAAATTGCCCCATCTCAAAGTCGCTACGATCCCCTTCGGAAAGACCCTGCCCCCGTTGATCTGGCACCACCACCGTATACCCGCGCCCATATAACGCCAGTACCAGCGGCAGGAACAACCGCGAGTATCCCCCACCACCATGATTAAAGATGATGACCGGTGCCATTTGCCCCGCCGCTGTAGCAGAATCGGCCTGCTCATAAGTATCCACGTTCAGCCCCACACCGGTTGATTCCACCCGGTGGCTCACCCGCAGTCGATCCGCCTCTGCCAGCGTCTCTGCATCATGATAATTTCGCCAATACGCTTGATCTGTTACCATTGCCTTTGCTCCAAAATTTGCATGTTTACGGCTGTTAAATGCATAATAGAGAAAAACATTGGCTTAAATCAATCCACGCTGATACTTAAGTTACAGGTGTTACCGATTATGGATCGACGTTATCGCCGTACCGAACGCGCCCTCAACGATGCCATCCTCACCCTCATTCGAGAAAAGCCGTTCCCGGCCATCACCGTCAGCGAGATCGCCGACCGCGCCGACATCGCCCGCAAGACGTTCTACGCCCACTATACCGGCAAAGATGATCTGCTGTGGCACAGCCTGGAATCCCGCTTTGAGGCCATCGCCGTCCACACCGCCCCCCTCGACCCGGAGACCCTGCTGGCAGACGGCAAGCCGTTGAGCTATCCGGTGTTTCAACACATCGCGGATTACGCGCTTTTTTATCGCGGTATGCTGGCGGAAGGCGGCGACGGTCCGTTTATCTTGCGCCTGTGGGATTACATCGCGGCGCAATCTTTCGCCAAGCATGAGACCCTGCGGCAGATGGCCCCCTTCATGACGGTTCCGCCCGACCTGCTGGCCCCGATGCTGGCTGGGGCCTTGCTGGGCGCGGCCCGCTGGTGGCTCCATACAGAGATGACACTCACCCCGGAGCAAATGGCCTACCGCTTCAGCCAGGTGATGGCTCCCGGTGTGCTGGCCTCAATGGGATTAGAATAGTAGCGATATGATAAGACGACGTAAACGACTCAACTGGTTACCCCGCCGCCAGGATGTCACCCATCCGCTTGATATAATCTTGCCCCACGCCTGGATCTTGCCCGACCACGACGCGCTGATGACCTACGAAAACCGCCGCCAGCGCCACCACATGCTCCCCCGTCAAACAGCCCGGCAGGTACTCTACCGGGCCTTACGCCGCGTCCTGCTTCCGGTCACAATCGGCTGGGTCTTGCTGTTCTGGGCCTTCGCCTTCACCGGCGCAACCAACCTGGTGAGTGTTGCCTGGGGCATCACGCTTGTACTATTCCTGCTGACGCTGGCCGACCGCTTCTACCTGGATATCCTCACCAGCCATACCGCGCAAGATACCGTCACCATCGACACCCGCGAAAGCCATCACGATCTCATCACCATCACCAACCTGGATACCAACACCCGCGTCCGCGCTAAGTACGCCGTCGCCCAGGCCCGCCTGTGGCCCATTTTCTGCTATCTGTTCGCGCTGAGAATAAGCGTCGTCGGGTTGGCGGCCTTAAATTTGCTGGTCCTGCCGTTATTGGGCCAGGGCGATGTCGTCACGCTATCCGAATGGGTCAACATCCAACTGGCACTTGATCCCAACGTCCTCGGCCCGCTGACTGTCATCATGCTGACGGCGGGCGCGGCGATCCTCTATCCACTGGCGATCCTCTGGCGGTTCCAGGCAGTGGCGGCGGTCGGCTTGCTCATCGGGTCGAACTCTGCCTCCTCAGCCGGTACCACGCCCCGCGTCTTCTACGGGTTGGCGGCGTTCGTTATGGATGGTGCAAGCCCCCTTTGTTCTGCTGGCCGGGTACACCGTCTTTACGCTCGGTGCGGATGGCCTGCCGAATGCCCGGTTGCTGTTTTTCACATCGGCTCTGGTTCCCGTCTTATGCTGGGTCTTCCGCCGGGTACGCCGCTTCGCCCTGGCCCGCACCCACCACTTTCTTCTGCAAGAGATCCGTTGACGGGATGAGCCTTTCAGCGTGCTGGGGGTGGAAACACTCACACAACGCATTGCTCTAAACAGATGACAGCACTCTCAGTAGATTTCGGCCTCTGACAACTTTTCGTAGTACATTTTGTCTTTCAGCACTTTCAATGGAACTGGTAGACGATCATAATGTGTCATAGTCAGGTATTCTTGTGTTCGTGTCATGGCTGTGAAGACCTTACGTATCTGCTCACTTATGAATTCCTCACTTGACTCTTCACCCCGACGCGGAATAAAGGCATGATTCAATCTAGGAAGTAGAACACAGTAAAATTCCAATCCCTTCATCTTTTGGTATGACAATACGCGTGCCTGACTTCCAACGATGTCCTTGAAGTGTTCGGTATCATAATTGTCTTGACACAATACGGCAATATCTTGGGCCGGAATACCCTGCTGAGTAAGTTTGATAATCTTATTCAGGACAAAGAAATCTTCGGCATCCTGGTCGGTCAGTGAGACTAGATGTGGCATATTACCATCACGAACTTCGTCCGACTCTAGCAAGGGGCCAACGATATCAGGCCGACCAAATGTTAAGGCGTCGCTTTCGATCAAATGATGGGCCGCAAGGCTAATCTGACGTGTGCTACGGAATGGAACTCGCAGGATCCGCGTGCGCCCACGTACTTCGATTCCCTTTTGCTTCCAGGAAAATTGCCGGAAAATACTCTGAGTTGGATCTTCTGAAACAAAGAGTGATCCTGTTTGTGAAATCACCCGCTTGATGACTCGAATCCAGGACGGCGCAAAGTCTTGCGCCTCATCTAGCATGACGACATCATAAGCACGCCGATATGGGTTCTTTTTCTTGTTGAGCGCATCAAGTGTCAAAGCCGGTACATCAGCCCACGATTCCCAAACCTCACCGTTATTCTTGGCTTTGACTTCATCTTGCCACTCTAAATAACGGCTGAAAATTTCGTTGATAATAACGCGCTTTTCCCGTTGAAGGGCGGTGCCGCGTCCGGTGCGCTCGACCGTGAGATAATCCGCATTGTTACACAAGTTCAGTTCTTTACGCCACTCAATTTCTTCTTCGACAAACTGTGCGGTTAAACTGGCACGGTGAAGGGCCTCATGTTCGTGATTTTGCAGATACCCTGCAATTGATGACGGCCCGCGCCAGGTACGATTCGCACCTTCGATGATATTTTTGCATAGGCTATGGAACGTCATCACGTCAATATCTGGCTTATCGATGCGATCTTGTAAGTCTTGCGTCAACCGCTTATTAAACGCCACTACCAAAATTTTTAAGTCGGGATGTTGCTCGCGCAGGAGCCGGGCACGATGAGCTAGCACCAACGACTTACCACTTCCAGCAACACCACGCACCAGTCGCGCAAATTTATTTTTTAGTACCGCAACCGCTTCTGTAGAAAGTAACCATTGATCTTCTGTCAGTATCCTGCCATCTTTATCGATAAAAGTTGGAACTAGGATAGCACGAACTGCATCACGCTGATGGGGCTTTAGTGGAATCGAAAGCTTAAACTTCCATGGTAAGTTCCGCAAAGCCTTTTCCAGATTCTGCACACTGTCGAGAACTTCTTTGCCAAACGCGACTCCCGAAGGAATGACATTCGCTCGCATGAATTGATTAACCTTCTTTTGCGACAAATTAGCGAAGATAACCATCTCTTGCCAGGGTAGGATGAGGCGTTTTCGGTTCGTAACAAGTGCAGGTTGTTCTTCCAGCAGACGAGAAAGCGCAATACCATAATTACGAGCAGTTTTGGCGGGATTGGTAACCTGCTTGTAATCTCCATTATCCGTCCAGATGTTAAACGTTTGCTGGTTGCTGTCCTCGTCAATGCGTTTCCAGTCTTTGATTTCTATGACCGCAATTCCCTGCTTCCAACAAGCGATGATCGCATCAGGATAACGCGCCCCTTTTTCCACATTAATTGCTGGTTCCTCAAAACCCAGGTAGTCATCAGGCAGACTTTTCATTAGCTGAAAAAGTTTTTTCTCACCGTAAGTCTTTGAATGTGCTTTTCTAGTCTTAGTTGTCATTATTCCCCCTATAAACATGGTTTGTATACGCTAACTATAAACTAATTTTTTAATGGAAAGGCTTAATTTCATAAAAAATTAGGAACTAGATGCAACCCCACCGGTTTGATAGTCCCCGTTGGCCTCATCCAATGCTATAGTTAGGCCACAGCAAACGATCATCATGAGGAGAAACCCATGACACAAATCAACCTGGAGTCCGCCATCGTCCGGCTCTACGAAGACATCAGCCTCACCGATGAAGTCGATGATGCGACGGCCCGCATTATGCACCAATGGGCAGAAGCTCAGCTTCAACGCTATGCCAACCTGAGTAAAGATCCAGAAATCTTCGAAGAACGCTTCCACACCTTGCGCGGCATCCTCAAGACCATTAACCTGTATGCCAAACGAGACGACGCCAGCAAAGAAAAGCGTACCAAAATCATCCACCGCATCATCGAACGCGCACGAGAGGCCAACTACCCGCCACAATTAAGCCAGGTCGCTCAAGTCGTCACCAGCCTGGAAGAACTCGACACCCGCTCGGCGGTACGCGCCCTGCTCACCCTGGTAGAAACCGGCAGTACCCACGCCCCAGGGTCCATCGGCGGCGACATCGGCAATACCTCTCTCAATACCCCACGCAAACCCGGTATTGATGACATCCCCGGTGCCAACCGAAAATAAGGCCGCACCGTCACCGCTTTCGTAAACACTCAACTGAACCTGGAGGAAAACATGGCAAAGAAAAAGAGCAAAAAAGTCACACCGCAATCACTTCTGATGGGCATCATCGGGGCGATTGTGATCGCAGTCGCCGCCTATTTCGGCATCGACCTCACCGGCGAAGGCACCACCACCGCACCCCCTGCCGACAACCCACCGGCCCAACCCGCCCCGGCGGAGCAATCCGGATCAGCCGGTCAAACCGGGCCGGTCACCGTCTTACAGGGCACGGGTGAGTTCGGCCTTAGCGAAGGATTTGGGGCAGAGGCTGGCTTCTGGCAGGTCTTCTTCACCGCCCCCACCCGCAACGACGCCGAACCGGCGGAAACCTGCATGGGCGGCATTGACGAAGTGGTGGTCGCCGCCATCACCAACGCCCAAAGCACGCTAGATATTGCCGCCTTCGAATGGAAGAACGAATGCATCACCGAAGCCGTGATCGCGGCGGCAGATCGTGGCGTGACCGTCCGCATGGTGATCGACGATGAGCATGTGCTGGAAGAAAACGAAGAGGCCGTCCTGCTGGATGAACCCTCACCCTTCCAATTCATCATCGATCATGGCGGCGTAGAATGGAAAGACGATGACCGCAGTGGCCTGATGCATAACAAATTTATGATTATCGACAGCCAGATCGTGCTGACCGGCTCCATGAACTTTACCCCACGCGGCACCTACACCAACAACAACAATCTGGTGCGGTTACGCTCCCAACGGGCTGTGCAAGCCTACCAGACCGAATTTAACGAGATGTTCGAGGCCGAAGTCTTCGGCCCGCGTGGGGATGCCCCCAACGATGTCCAGTTCAACCAGGACGGCGTACCGGTACGCATCATCTTCTCCCCGGATGATCCCGTCTCGGAAATTCTGGTGCAAGAGATCAACAACGCCCAAACAAGCATCCGCTTCATGACCTTCTCCTTCACGCTGGATAGCGTCGGCCAAGCCTTGTTAGGTCAATCCAACGCTGGCATTGATGTAGCCGGCATCTTTGAGACCCGCGCCAGCGAGACCGAATTCAGCGAACTGCCGCGCCTGCTCTGTGCCGGGCTGGATGTCGTGCAAGACGGCAATTCGGAGACGTTCCACCACAAAGTCTTCATCATTGATGAAACCACCGTCATGACCGGATCCTTCAACATCAGCGATAACGCCACCACCAGCAACGACGAAAACATGATTATCATCCGTGATCCAGCTCTCGCCGCGCAATTCCTGGCCGAATACGACCGGATGCGTGCCCAGAGCAACATCCCAGACGGCATCGACTGCTAAACCATCTAATTCAACGTCAACCGGGGCGATCCTGGGTTTTGATCGCCCCATACATCACGTATACTGCTAATCACCAATCCAACCTTAGGAGGTTCTATTTCATGGAATATCGACGCTTAGGCGGCAGTGGCTTAAAGGTCAGCGCGTTATCATATGGCGCGTGGGTCTCGTTCTCGAACCAACTCGGCGTGGAAAAAGCGCAGGAGATCATGACCAAATGCTACGACGGCGGCATGAACTTCTTCGATAACGCCGAAGTCTACGCCCGGGGCGAGGCCGAAACCATCATGGGCGAGGTCTTCAAACGAACCGGCTGGCGGAGGGATAGTTACATCGTTTCCAGCAAGGTCTTCGGTGGCGCGGTGGAAAATCCCAGCCCCATCCAGCGCGGTCTCTGCCGCAAGCACATCTTCGACGCCTGCCATCAGGCCATCGAGCGCATGAACTGCGATTATCTCGACCTCTACTTCTGCCACCGGCCAGACCGCGAAGTCCCGATGGAGGAGACCGTCCGCGCCATGACCGATCTCATCCGCCAGGGCAAGGTGATGTACTGGGGCACCTCCGAGTGGAGCGCACAAGAACTGATGGAAGCGCACAGCGTCGCCCGGCAATACGGCCTGGTGCCGCCCACCATGGAGCAACCCCAATACAATATGTTCCATCGCCAACGCTTCGAAGCCGAATACGACCGGCTATATACCGAAATCGGCCTGGGCACCACCATCTGGTCGCCGCTGGCCTCCGGCGTGCTGACCGGCAAGTACAACGACGGCATCCCCGATGACAGCCGTATGGCCCTGGAAAGCTATAGCTGGCTCCGTGAGATGCTGGAAAGTGAAGAAGGCCAGCAACGGCTGGAAAAAGTGCGCGAGATGACGCAAATCGCGGATGACCTGGGCGCGACAATGGCCCAACTTGCGCTGGCCTGGGTGCTGAAGAACCCCAACGTCAGCACCGCTATCACCGGCGCGACCAAGATCTCCCAGGTGGAAGATAATCTCGGCGCGTTGGAGATCAAGGACAAACTGACCGACGATGTGATGGAGACCATCAGCGGCATCCTGGATAACACACCGCAACCGCTGTAAAGACGGATGTAGCGCGGCCCAGGTGTGGGCCGCGCCTTTGTGCATCTTGCTCAAAAATAACGGCTAAATTAAATAGTAGTTAAACTTCAGGTAACTACTCAGGCAGGGAGGAAGGGATGTCCAAGCAGGGCATGATGCAAGGCGTGGATCACTCGTTGGCCCTGTTTACGAGCGGTCGAAATATAAGCGCGCAAATCGCAGAACATCTCCGCGCCGTGTTGTGTGCGGAACGTCCCCGAAACCTTCTGCTTGACCTTCATCATGCGCACGTCACGCTCTGCCA
>DAOTTZ010000013.1:0-1655 GCA_034437535.1 Anaerolineae bacterium
AATATAACCTACCGCGCCGATCCGGTGGACGGCACATCTTATGACGGTGTTGATGAGACCTTCTGGCGCTATGATGATGAGAATCAAGTCATCAGTATGACTAATTCTCTAGGGTACACCACGCGCTACGCTTACGATGAACAGGGTAATCGCATCTACACTTATTTCCCCGACGGCGGCGTTATCACCAATACCTATACCTCGGATGGACAGATCAAGACTCGCACAGATCAAAATGGGCAAACCACAACCTATGAGTATTATCCTGATACGGGGGACCTTTGGAAGGTCATCGATCCATTAGGCAATATAACAACCTACGAATACGACGCACTAGGGCGCAAGACGGCGGAGGTTGATGCGAACGGCAACCGCACCGAGTTTCGCTATAACGGTCGTGACCAGTTGGTCGAGCGCATTGATCCTTACGGCAACAGTACGCGCTATCGTTACGACGGTGATGGACGCTTAACAGACGAATGGGACCGCAACGGCGCGCACACCCAGTATGAGTACTCCGAGTCCACTGGCCTGCTGATCAAGCTGATTGACGCTGAGGGCGGCGTGACCGAGTACGGTTACAATGAGATGACCTTGCGCATCTGGATGCGCGACCCCAACGGCAATCAGACGGATTATGGGTACGATGAGGACTACAATCTCGTCGAGAAGGTCGGCCCCGCGCCTACATCCGGTGCGGAACGCCTACACACTTACTATTTCTATGACGCACGGGGCAACAAGGTCCGGGAGATCGATCCCGCCGGCAACATCACTCATTACACCTACGACGCGAATAACCGTCTCAAGTATGCGCGTGACGCTGAGGGCAACATCACTGAGTACTGCTACGATACTGAGGATCAACTGGTGACCACCTTCGACCCGCGTCGTGCAGAGACACGCACAGTCTATGACGCCATGGGACGGAGGCTCGCTACCATCGACGCTTTAGGCAAGCCTTTTACGTACACTTACAATCTTGCAGGGCAGGTTGTCGCCGAGGTGAAGCCTTATGATGCCCTGGCTGGTGAGTTCTACACGACCACCTACCAGTACGACCCCGCCGGCCGTCGCACAGCAGTGATCGACCCATTAGGTCACGTCAGGCACTACGGCTATGATGCGGTCGGCAACACGATTGTGATCACCGATGCCAACGGCAACGTCACGCGACGGGACTATGACAGGAACCACCGCCTCTTGGCTGTGACGGATGCACTCAGCGGGACCGTGCGCTACGGCTACGATGCTGAGGGCAACCGCACGGTGGTGACCGATACGATGGGAAACATCACCCGTCACGGTTATGACCTGTTGGGTCGTACCGTAGTGATCACCGATCCGCTGGGCCAGGTCACCCGGTACAGCTATGATGCCAACGGCAATCATATCAGTGTGACCAACGCCATCAGCGGCACGACCTGTTATGGCTACGATGCCCTTGACCGCCTGACCTGGGAACGCGATCCGATGGGACATACAACGTCCTATGGTTATGACGCGGTGGGCAACCGCACCGTCATCACCGACGCCGAGGGTAACGTGACTCGCTATGGCTATGACGGTGTGGGCAACCTTGTCAGCGTGACCGATGCGATGTCCGGCACGACGCTGTACGCCTATGATGACGTGGGTAATCGCACGGTTATCAC
>DAOTTZ010000014.1:0-4255 GCA_034437535.1 Anaerolineae bacterium
TATATGCCGTTACAATATAGGTATCGTTCATGCGGTTGCCTCGCTGAATTTTGTTTGACAACCTTATTCTAACGAGACCCGCATGAACGTCACTAACTAGCAATCAGGGTACTACTGTCAAGCACGATGACCGTCCGTTCAATCGGCTCGCCCTGCGCGGAGGCCGGGCTGGCCGGTATGCTCAACAGCACACCAAAAATCATGAGCGCAAGAATCAGCCAGAGCTGTCGTTTTATCATTATCGTTTCCTCATTTCTAGCTTCAAAAGGAACACATGCGGCATATGGGATAACCAATAATGATAGATACATCTGGCATGGATCATCCCCGTTTGCAATGTGCTTTGAATGCAGAGTATAACATGTCTATGAGAATGTGACACAGCCTGCAACCTAAAAACGCCGCGTTAATCGGCGTTTTCAAGATGGGTTGAATTGTGGTGTCGCGCTCATCTGCCGTTCGGGACCTTTCCAATGTTCTGGATGCGCTCTTGCCGTTTTTCCGCCGTGACGAATGCCATCAAGACATCGGAGGTGGTGATGATGCCGATGAGGGTTTCGCCCCGCATCACGGGTAACGCGCTGATGCCGTGTTCCAGCATCAAACGAGCCGCTTCGTGCGCCGGCATATCGCCTTCAACGATGATCGGCGCGGGTGACATGATGCTGACAACTGATGTATGATCGATTAGATGCTCATCTTGCCAACGTTCACGCATGATATTGGGAGAGTTCAACGCCAGCCGGCAGTCACGGTCACTCACGATCCCGATCAGATGTGCTTCTGTACTAAGAACCGGCAAATGGCGGCACCCCACCCGTTCCATTGTCTCCAGGGCATCCCCCAGGGTTGCGTTGTGGTGCACAGTCACCGGGGCTTGCGTCATTATGTCCAATACGTACATGGGGTTATCCTTTATCGCCTTCATACACTCATTATCACGGGCATCACGTCAATTGTCTAAACACAATCATCATGACAAACAGATGATACCTGTCATGTTATCTGTTAGATGTTATGCGATACAATGATACACAGATTATAGTAAGTAGAACGTGAGGAAATGATGGTTCGTATCTTAATAGCCGACGACCATGCGGTCGTCCGGGCCGGTTTGAAGGCCCTCTTAGAAACCCGCGATAACTTTCATGTCGTCGCGGAAGCGGAAACCGGCGAAGACGCACTCCAAAAGGCGCAAGAGTATTATCCCGATGTCGCGGTGCTGGACATCCGTATGCCCGGTCTCTCAGGCATCGAAGCCTGTAAGAAGATCATCAACACGGTGGAAGGGTGCCGGGTGGTGATGCTGACATCTTATGCCGAAGACGAGTTATTGCTGGCCGCCATCGACGCCGGCGCGAGTGGATATGTGCTCAAGCGCATCGGCAGTGATGAATTGCTCCACGCTGTAGAGCGCGTCAGCCAGGGCGAAGGCACGCTCGACCCGACCATGACCAAGGCCGTCTTCCAGAAGGTGCGCGAAGCCAACAAAGCGGAAGACGCCAGTGCCTTTGCCGACCTGACCCAGCAGGAACTAGCGGTGTTGTCGCTGGTGGCGCAAGGTCTCACCAACCGGCAGATCGCCATGCGGTTGTTCCTGGGGGAAGGCACCGTGCGCAATTACGTCAGCAGTGTGCTATCCAAGATCAACGTCAGCAACCGGGCCGAAGCGGCAATTTACGCCGTCAAGCACAATATCAACCGGGTCGCGCCGCCACTCCCGGCGGCAGATGACGACTGAAAACATTTACTTATTTGACGGTCAACTAAGGTATGATATAACCAGCATAAGTCAATCGTTGAATAGGTGACACCGATGCCCGATACAACTGGCTTGAAACGCTTAAGTGACCTGATCCAAGATCAGGGTCTTGAGGTTGTTTTGTCGGTGCTGGATACCCTGCCAGCACCGGTCACGCTTTCCGCCGAAGCTGACAATGGATTGCGGTATATGAACCCCGCCGCCATGCAGATGTTTGAAGTTGAACCCGACACAGTGCCGGCCACGCCGCCAGAAGAATTATACGCGGTCGCACGCCATCGTCCAGTGTTGGCGTGGATGCTGAAACGCGCCGGGTATCTCAAGAATATCGAGATCCCCTTCCGCCGGAAGCATGGCGGCATCATCACCATGCTGGTCAATTCGCGATTGCTCCAAATGGAGGACGGCCAACACCTTGTCCTGTCGATCTATGCGGATCTGACTCAACGTGCCCGGCGGACAGAAGCCCTACAAGCCAGCGAATTGCATTACCGCACCATATTCGAAAACAACCCGACGCCGCAACTTTTGATCGACCCGAAGACCAACAAAGTGCTGGAAGCCAACACCGGCGCGGCCCGCTTCTATGGCTATACCCAGGCTGAACTGACCGGGATGCCGGTCAAGCGGTTGACCGAGACCGACCCGGTCGTTCTGCGGCAGGCATTTGCCGCCGTGATGGCTGGATCGCAAGAGCCATACCATACTCAGCATAAGCTGGCCGACGGGAGCATCCGCGATGTGTTGATCGCCCCCAGCCGCCTGCGCCTGACGGATGGCGATTGTATTTACACCATCATGCAGGATGTGACCGAACAACGACGTTATGAGCAACAATTGATCGCAGAACGCCGACGCTATGAGGCCCTGGTGGAAGCCCAGACGGATTTCATCTGCCGGTATAATCCGATCTCGTATACCTTCACCTATATGAACGACCCTATGATGCGCTTTGCCGGCATCTCGCCGGATGAAGTCAAAGGTACTTCAATGTTCAACCCGGACACCGACACCGCACAGATGCGGGCGGACGTCAAATGGCGCATTGACCAGTTAGTCCAGGAAGGAAGCCGCATCGAAGTTGTGCCGTCTCGCCTGGCAGATGGCAACATTCACTGGATTCAATGGTCATCGACGGTAATTTATGGGCCAGATGGCACGCCGGATGAGGTGCAATCTGTCGGGCGGGACATCACCGAATTGGTCAATGCGGAGGAACGCCTGGCGGAGCGTGAAGCCCGTCTGCGGACGATGATGGATGCTTCGGTAGATGGCATCACCACCATCGACGCCAATGGTATCATCATCGACTGTAACCCGGCCATGTACCGGCTGTTTGGTTACCCGGAGCGTCTGACAGGCCAGCCCATCGCCCATCTGTTCGGCCATCAATCCAACGATGCGTTGCCCCAGCACATGCGCTGGTACCTGCCTGATGCCAGCTACACCCCGACCCGGCAGGAAGTCAACACTTATAACGAGAATGGCGATGTTTCCCCGATGTACCTGACCGTGCGCCGGGCCGAACTGGACAGTGAACGGTTATGTTTTGCCACCTTCCACGATCTTTCTGCCATTCGAGAGGCCCAACGCAAGATCTTCTTGCTCCAGCTAGAGCGTGAACGCGCTGAGATTCTTTCCGGCTTCATGACGCAAGCCTCACACGAATTCCGCACGCCGTTGTCGGTCATTAATTCCAGTGCCTATATGCTCAGCCAGATTTCCGACCAGGAGCAAAGCCGCACGCACATCAAGCGCATTCAAGATCAATCTGCCCATATGACAAACTTGCTGGAGTCAATGCTGGCGATGACCCGGCTCGATTACGCTTCGGAATTATCAACAATCACGATGGATCTCAACTGGTTGGTCAAAGATGTGATCGCGTCTATGCGGCCAGACTTTCAGCAGAAGTCGGTACAGGTCGAGACCAAACTGGCCCCGGAGCTTAACATCGCGCTAGAACCGCGTGAATTTTCGTTGGCATTACGCAACGTGATCGAAAACGCGCTGGCCTTCACCCCATCCGGCGGGACGGTCACCATCACCACCCGGCAATCGGATGATTCGGTTGAGGTCGTCGTCAAAGATACCGGGGCCGGGATGCGCGACGACGAATTGGCGCGGGCCTTTGACCGTTTCTACCGGGGAGACCTGGCCCATACGCGGCGCGGCTTCGGCCTGGGCCTGTCGATCACCCAGCGTGTGATGGATCTACACCGGGGCACCGTCAAGATCACATCCACACCGGGGGAAGGAACGTGCGTCACGCTGACGGTACCGCTGGCATAATTGCCGCGCGTGGCGCGGCGAGCGCAACCGCCCCAACTGAAGCTAGGGGCATTGAGGCGGAATTCGATGGGTCTATTTCAGATTATTGGCAAATTCAGTAGTTCACGATTTGGGGAGGTGACGTAGTGGGAACGGACATCACCGCCTTGTACAAGTGCTCAATAGCGCGGCGTAACATAGCAATAAAGCGCTTCAGCCGGA
>DAOTTZ010000015.1:0-14188 GCA_034437535.1 Anaerolineae bacterium
TGGGCATCCAACGACTTCATGCTCGCACCAATTCGGGTATTGATTTGAAAACCTGGGCGAGCTTGATTGCTCTCGCCTTTACCAATATCATCGACTAGCAATCACGGTAAATATAAATTTATTTGTGAAAAAAGTTACTTTATAGTCGATGCCAATCCAGCAGGTCGAAATCAACCGTGATCGAACCGGATTCGGTGATAAAGCGCGTCTTGCTATCGGGTGGGAAGGTGATCAGATCGAACGGTGCGGTGCGCTCGACAGCGGCCAGCGCATCTTCCACCAATGAGACCACCGGGCGCAGAGAGGTATCCCACTTGGCAAGTGCAAAATGGGTGGATGGATAACGCGCTACCAACGTCTCCAACTTTTCCTTGCCGACTTGCCCGGCTTCCCCCCAGAACAGCGGATCAGGATTGGCGGTGTAGATATTGGGCGTCGGATCAGTGGCGACCACATCCGGTTTGTAACGCGGGTCATCGGCGTGGACTTCTACCACCAGATCGGGATATTGCGGCAGATACAACGCCCAGATGAACGCCTTCATTAATGTGTGGACGCTTCGTTCCCTGCGGCCCCACACGAAGACATTCTGCTGACCGTGTGCGCTCAATTTCCACTTACGCGGGATGATTGGATCAGACATGGAGATTCCTGTATCGGTGCAACAAATTCCATTATAACGTGCTGTTGATTATAATGAGGATACTTTAACAGATTAAACACGAGGGAGTCCGACCGTTGATTGAGGACGTTGTACTGAGTCCGATTTTGATCTTCCTGGCATTTGCCACGATGTTACTGCTCATCACGCGGGCGGCATTTAGCAACCGCGAAGTGCCCGGTTACATCCTGGGCTGGATGATCGGGATCTTTTTTATCATCATCTACCAGAGCATTACCGGCGGAGAAACTGAGGCCGAAGTCGTAGAAGAGACACCGCAACAATTATCGTTTCTCGCGGTGGTGGTGCCGTCTATGCTGGGGTTGTTGGCCGGTTTCGGGTCGATTGCGTTTTTAGGCGTGGTGTTACGGGGGCGGGTGCGCCGTTCTGCCGCGGTGACCATCATCACCGCCCTATTGATTATCGTGCTGTTCCTGGTCATCACCCTGTCAGAATCAACGGTGCGGTTGTTTGGGATCTTCGCGCTGGCCTATGGCATCGGCATCCTGAGCACCATCGTCTTTAGCGGTCGCAGTGCAGAGTTGACCGGCGGCGGCAGATCAAACCGGGATAGCATCGACCGCACCCGCGAACGGTTCAACGAGCCACCGCCCGATAAACGGCCTGGGGGGGTGCCGCGTGCTGATGACCGTACCGCCGACGACCGCTTTAAACAGATCCGCCGGCCCTACGACGACCGGTAAGCCGGTACCTGTCACTATCATTTAGCTTGTCATCATCCAGGCCTGATACACTACGTTCAAAGGTGATGTAGCGACAGTAGATGTTATGCAAAAATTTTATGATGTGTTGATCGAGCGGTTGGAGACCAACTACTGGTTAATCCCAGGGATTATGGTCACGTTGGCGGCCATGCTAGGACTTTTCTCCAGAGGGTTGGATGCACTGGTGATGGAATTCGTTTCGGATGACAACAACCTGCTCTACATTTCCAACGCGGATGGTGCCCGCTCGATCTTATCGACCATCGCTGGTTCGATGATTACAGTAGCCGGGACGGTCTTCTCGCTGACGATGGTTGTGCTCTCGCTGACCAGCCAGCAACACGGCCCACTCACGTTGAATAGCTTCTTACGAGATCGCGGCAATCAATTTGTGCTGGGGACGTTCACCGCGACCTTTACCTATTGTATTCTGGTACTCCGGGCCATCGACCCGGTGGATAGCACGGAACCTGTGCCTTTCGTCTCCGGTTTGATCGGCATCGGGCTAGCTGTACTCAGTCTGGCTGTGTTGATTTACTTCATCAACCACGTGTCATCGTCCATCCGTGCCCCCAGCATTATCGCTGGAATCCAGCACGACTTACACGCGTTGATCGACCAGAAGTTCGAGCCTGGGGCCAGCGAAACCATCGAGACGATGACGGTGCCGCCAAAGTATATAGCGGCGGGTGACCGCTTGGAGGTCATCAGCCAAAAAGAGGGATACATCCAGGCCATACTCGACCAGCAAATAGTGGGGCTGGCAGAGGAGACCGATTCCGTTATACGGATCGAGCGCACCGCTGGCAGTTACATTATCCCCGGCACCACGATTTGCACCGTCTGGACGCAGGACGACTTGCCGGCAAACTTCCAACAGCGCGTCAACAATATGTTCGTGGTCGGTCACATCCGCACCCAGGCGTCAGATGTGTTGTACGTGCTGGATCAGATCGCGTCGATAGCAGTGCGGGCACTCTCCCCCGGCGTCAACGATCCATATACGGCCATGATCGCAGTCGATCACATCAGCGGTGCGCTGGGCAAGCTGGCTAACCGTAAGATGGGCGATCAATATCACTTACGGCAGGGCACCTTGCGCCTGGTTGACCCGCGCCTGAAGTTCCGCGATGCACTTCGCAACGCCTTCGACCCGATCCGGCAGGCTGGGCGCGGCGATGTACAGTTGATGACGCACCTCTTGCGGGCATTGATCGACATCCAGGCAGTGGCGCAGACCACCGCCCATCGTGCGCTTTTGCACCAGTACATCAACGTGCTGTACGAGGACTTCTATCATGAGCATCAGAACGAGTGGGATCGTAGGGAAATCCAGGCCCTATACGAGCGCGTGCAGGATGCACCGCCCGTCGATGAACCCGCTCAGCAGAATTAAACCCCACGCTTGCCCGACGTTGCCCGCTACAGACGGCGGAGCCTGTGCTATAATGCCGCCGGTAAGACGATTAGAGTGACAGGGTTTTGCTTATGCGTATCCCCGGATGGTTGATGATCCTGGCCGGGATTGGCTCGTTTGTAATGATGACCGCGTTGTGTAGCTTCCTCAGCTACAGCCTGACGCGCACCGCCGTGATCGACGCGGCAGATCGCGGTGTGCCGATTCCGTCAGTAGCGGAACTGGCCTCGTTTGTGGCGAATCCGCCCGATGCGGTGTTCGCGTTCGATCTCGAAGATTTACCGATTGCCTCGCCAACCGCATTCCCAACGGTCGAGATCCCACCGACACCGACCACCGGGCCGACCGAAGTCGCGATGGTCACGCCGGAAGCCACCGACGAAGCCCCAGTCGAGCCGACGCCGACCACCTCCGGGCAGATTCCGCTTTCGGAGTATCTGGCGGGCGGTGGCGACCAGCAAACAGCGGATACAACCGATGAAACCCCGGCGGAAGCACCCGTGCAGACTGTCTCAATGGCGGAAATCCCGGCGTGGCAGGATACCGACCGCATCAACATCCTGCTGATGGGCGTGGATCAGCGCGGCGATGAGACCTTCGAGGATCGCTTCCGCACGGATACCATGATCGTGGTACAGGTGGATCCAATCCGCCGCACGATGGGCGTGCTCTCGTTCCCGCGTGACCTGTGGGTACGCATCCCTGGCTTCCAGGCGAACAAGATCGCGTTCGCCAATTACCTGGGCGACGGCGGTGACCTGCCCGGTGGCGGGCCGGGCCTGGCGAAATCCACCATTTACGAGAACTTCGGCATCCGGGTGGATTACTTCGTGCAGATCAACTTTGACGTGTTCCTGACGGTGGTCGATGTACTGGCACCAGAAGGCATCACGATCAACGTGACCGAAGAAATCTTCGACCCGGATTACCCCGATACCGGGCGCGGCACCATCGAAGTCCGCTTTGAGCCGGGGCAACAGAACATGAACGCCGAGCGTCTGCTCCAGTATGCCCGCACCCGCGCTACCCAGGGCGGGGATTATGACCGCACGCGCCGCCAGCAAGAGGTGCTCGACGCGCTCCAACAGCAGTTACTCCGTGTGGATAACGTGCCGTCGTTGATCTCACGGGTGCCGCAGGTCTATAATGAACTGGCGGATAGCTACCGTACCGACTTGAGCGTCGATCAAATCATGGCGTTGGCGCGGCTGGTGGCGGAAACACCCAACGAAAACATCACCTACGGCTCGATCAACGCGCTTCACGTCACCCCGGCACGGAGCGAAGACGGCCTGGACATCTTGATTCCCAACAACATCGCTATTAACAACGTCATCGCGCAGACCTTCGACCCGCAACCGGATCTAAGTGAGGCAGATCTGGCGGCGCGGGCGTTAGAAGAAGAGGCTGACATCGTGGTGCTGAACAACACCAGCATCGCCGGGTTGGCCGGGCGCACGCAGGAATTTTTGACCAGTCGCGGCGTGAGTGTCGCCAACATCGGCAACGTGCCGGAAGTAGACGAATCCATCAACACAATCATCCTGGATTACACCAACAACACGTTCACGGCGCGCTGGCTGGCGGCTTTACTCGGCCTGCCACAGAGCGCGATCCGCACCGGGGCGGGGAGCGATATTCAATCAAACGCAGATGTGGCGGTGGTCGTCGGCACGGATATTCAAAGTTTGCTGGGTGGCGAATAACATCCGCTGATGCATGGCGAGTCGTCGTCATGCATCTTATATCTTTACGCATATATGAATTTCTATATGACACTTTGCCAAGAGTTAAAATTTTTTGCGCCTATAATCAACAGAACAAGTTACACCTACCCCCAAATGTATAGATTTAATCAAAATTTAGGCTGGAAAATCGTTTCAAACTGCACGATTATGCTATACTAATCAATAGTCATGATTCAAATGTCTTGAAGTCTCTGGCTTCATCTGTGAGATCGCGGGTGAGATTCGAATTTATACCGCAAAAGATCGAACAGTGCATCGTAATCAAAGGGTCAATGACACTACCGTCAATGATGCACCGACTTTATATTTAGCTAAAGCAGAAACTGACGATATAATACACACACCTTTTTCAGTCAAATTCGAGGAAGTTCCATGCACAAAAGACTTATCATCCTTGTCCTTATCATGCTGGCGGGCCTTGCAACCGTCGTCCAGGCGGACGATGACAGCGAGACCTGTGACACCGCCGAATGTCAGGCTCAGGTCGCCTATCTGACCGAGTCGCTGTCAATCATCCCGGAAGAGAACCGCCCCATCGTCGTCTGTGCCTCTGGCGTGGGTGGAGTCATCTGTGAATTCCGCTTTGAAGATCCCGACGATGTGCAGATCCTCACAACGTTGTGCGGTCGCGGGGTGCTAGGTGCGGAGACTTGTAACGCCTTTACCGCCGGGGATTCAGTGGCGCAGGTGCCGTCTTCTTGCCCGTTGCTGGTCAACTTTAACCTGGAATTAGCGGCCCAGAATTGCTCTGAGACAGAGCGCAACGAAGGGTGCTACGGGGCCGAAACCGTCTTGACCACACCGGCGAACCTGCTCAACGAACCGGGCGACATCGAAGAACTGACCGGTGTGATCGCATTCAACGCGCAAGGATACGACCTCAGAAATGCCGATTACGGCTTGAGCAAAGCCAATTCCCACGCGAACTTACACCTGGAAGTCGAGGGCGGCCTGCGCGTGTTGATCTTCGGTAATGTGCGTGTTGAAAATGCTGTGACGACCGACGAAGCCGTCATCTTGCCAGAAGAACCGGTTACGGTCACGGTCGCCAGTGATACACCGTTGTTCGACCAACCGGCAGGCTTCGGCCCGCAAACCGAATTAGGCCAGGCGACCGCCGATAGTAGCATCAACGTGGACGCGGTGAGCGATGATGAAGCCTGGGCACGGATAATGCTCATGACGGAAACCGTCATCGGTGAAAATGCCAGCGCATGGATCAGTACAGAGGCGATCACCTTCCCCAACGACACTATCCCGGCAGAGTTACCGCGCATCGAACAGGGTGACGTCACCCCGATGCAATCGTTCTACTTTGTGCCGGGTGGCAGTAGTGTCCCCAGTTGCGAGCCGACCCTGGGCGGTCTGGTTCTGTTGCAGGCTCCGCGTGGCATCGAGACGGTGGCATTTGTCAACGGGGCACCGATCCTGATGATCGGCACGGTAGAAGTCCGCTTCGCTAATGGTGACGATCAGCTTGAATTGCGCGTCGTCAGCGGCGTGGCCGTCGTCAACCCTGGCGGTGATGATGCGCAGGTAGTCGCGCCGGGTTACGGCACCCGCATCGACCACGCGCCAACCGTCCAGAACTTAGGCGCAGATAACACCACCAACGATTACACGCTGGATGATGAAGCCGAATGGGAAGAACCGTTCGAACTATCGCGCAGTGTGGTGACGGGCTTCTCCTCACTGGAAACTCTGCCGCTCTCACTGCTGAACCAGACGATCAACGCGCCGCAATGTGGGCCGGAGACCGAAGGCGAAGATTGCGACATCGAATATGATTTCGCGGACGATGAAGCATTGGTCGCAGACCTGTGTGCTGACGGCGTTTTACCGGCAGACCTGGAAGTTTGCGAATAATCCATCTCAATTCTCATAAAGTGACCCGGTCTGTAGCCTGGGTCGGGTCACTTCGCCCAACAACTAGGATACCGCGTGCATGGAACTGATTGAATACTATCGCTTATTCCGGCGCTGGTTATGGTTGATTATCATCGCGGCCTTTATCGGCGGGGCATTTTCTTATATCTCCGCCGATGGTCGCCAGCCAGTTTATCGTGCCAGCACCACACTCTCCATCGGCAATTATATCTCATCGCCGAACCCTAATACCGGTGAAATCCGGCTCGGCCAGGATCTCGCTGTGACCTATGCAGAATTGCTTCGTACCTTCGAAGTGATGAACGCGACCGTCGAATCCTTAAACTTGTCCTTCTCGCCGGATCGTCTGCGCGGGTTAATTAGCACGCGCATCATCCCGGAGACATCGCTCCTGGTGGTGCAAGTCCAATATACCGACCCGGTGATTACAGCGGATATTGCTAACGAACTCGCCAACCAGCTTATTCTGCTCAGCCCGACGAACCTGACACCCGAACAGCAAGCACAGATCAACATCGCGCAGAGTCAGATCAACGCGCTACGCGATGAGGTCGATACGCTCCGGTTGGAACTCAACGAAGTCGATGAGTCTTTGAACGAAGCAGAGACCCAGGCGGCGGTTGACCGGCTCATCAGCCAGCGCAACATCCTCTACGAGCAGATCAACGAGCGGTCGGGCAATATCGCCAGCTTTACCAGCACCATCGCGGAATACTCCCAACGGACGAATTCGGTCGAAATCGTGGAAACAGCCCGCATCCCGACCAGTCCCATCGCATCCAGCCCGCTCCAGAGCGCAATCCTGGCGGCGATTGTCTCTGCCAGTTTGGCGGGGGGAGTCGTCTTGCTGATCGAATACATGAACGACACCTTCCGCTCTGCGGGTGAAGTGGGGATGCAACTGGGCCTGCCGATGTTGGGCGTCATCGCCAAGATCGGCAAGAAGAGCCGGCCCTACCAGGAGCAGTTAATCACCAATGATGTGTTTTCGCAACACTTCGAACAATACAACACGTTGCACACCAACCTGCTCTTCCGCACATCAAACCAGAAGCGCCGGGCCTTCGTCATCACCAGCGCGATGCCATCCGAAGGGAAGACGCTGACCGCCGCGAACCTGGCGATTGCGATGGCTGTGGGTGATAAGAAGGTCTTACTGGTTGACTCCGACCTGCGTAAGCCCAAGATCCATGATGTGTTCAATTTGCCGAATGTCTTCGGCTTTAGCAACCTGCTGAAAGACTTCAAGCTGACGGCCAAATCCAACGGGAGCGATCCACACTTCGAGCTACGGATCGACCAAAATGAGTTAGAGGGTTACGTCCACAAGACCGATGTACCGAATTTGCAGGTCCTCACCACTGGCTTTACCTCACAAAACCCTACCAGCATGTTGAGTTCAGATCTCATCACCCACTGGACTGAAGCATTCTATGAATTGCTGGATGTGGACATTGTGGTGTTCGATACACCGCCGGTATTGGTCGTCTCTGACAGTATGGTCATCGCGGAACGGGTGCAGGCCAATGTCGTGCTGGTGATAGAGGCCAACCGGACCCGGCGCAGTGCGGCCCTCAAGGCTAAGGAACGCTTTACAGATGTCGATTACGACATCACCGGAGCCGTCCTGAACCGGGCAGATCCCAAAGACCTGGATTACTATGGCTACCAGGGCTACTACTACTATTACAACGAAGAAGCCGCCAAAGCGAAGACCATCCAGAAGAGCGTACAAAAAGAGGGGTAGGGGCAACCCCCTCTTTTTTAAAAATATATTCCCAGGTACCATAATTTGTTTTTATGACAATTACACTCATTTCGACGGGGAACAGCAAATGAGGACTTCTGATGAAACCAATCAGTCACCAATCAACATCGACTCAACTCAAACGCAGTGTCAAACGACTGATTAAATGGGGAATACCGGATGCGCTGATTATCGGTCTGGCGTATCTGTTCACATTTTCAATCCGCACAATCACGGTCAATGCGTTTGACTTGACCGTGACCTTGCCCTTCATGCTGGCGGCGGTCGTCATTACGCTGGGCTGGCTGTATGTGTTCCGGGCGTATCATCGAGCCTGGGGGCAAACCAGCGGCCACAGCGCAACAACCCTGCTGGCGGCGGTCGCCGGGGCCGGGGTGACGGTCTCACTCATCAACATCGCGCTGGAACCACGCCCCTTACCAAGCAGTGTGATCCTGGTGGCGAACATCCTGGCCCTGACCGGGATCGTCGGCATCCGCTACCGGTCGCGCTTGCTGACCGGGCTGGAATGGCGGTGGCGGGCGATGTTCTTCAACGAATTCCCACGCGACAAATCACACCGGGTGCTGGTCATCGGCGCGGGAGAATCCGGCCAGACGTTGGCCTGGCGTCTGCGGCACCGCTTCAACACGCACGAGTATAAGTTGATCGGTTTCATCGATGATGACCCGGATAAACTGGGCCTGTACTTTGAAGACATCCCGGTGCTAGGCAACCGAAAGACGATCCCGGAAGTGGTGCAAGAACACCACATTGACCTGATCGTCGTCGCCATTCATAACATCGACGGGCCAGATTTCCGCGATATTTTGCACCTGTGCGAACAAACCGCCGCCCGGATCAAAGTGGTGCCGGATATGCTGGTGATGCTGGGCAAGACCAGCAACACGGCTCCCCTGCGGGATGTGCTACCGGAAGACTTGATCGGTCGTAGTGTGGTTGAACGGCACACAGCGGTTGATCTGCGCCCGGTGACAAACAAGCGGGTGCTGGTGACCGGCGCGGCAGGGTCGATTGGCTCCGAACTTAGCCGGCAATTGCCCGCTTATGAGCCGACGACCTTGATCCTGCTGGATAACAACGAAAGTAACCTGCACGATCTATGCGTGAACCTGGGGGCCAAATACCCGGATCTCAACATTGTGCAAGTGCTGGCGGATGTGACCGACCAGCCGAGCTTACGGCGGATATTCGACATCTACGACCCGCAGATGGTCTTCCATGCGGCGGCTTATAAGCACGTCCCGATCCTGGAGCAATACCCGGAAGAAGCCCTGAAAGTCAACATCGGCGGCACGCTCAACCTGGCGGACCTAGCCCATAAACATAAGATCGAGCGTTTCGTCTTGATCTCCACCGATAAGGCCGTGAAGCCCTCCAGCGTGATGGGTGCCAGCAAGCGCGTCTGTGAGACCATCGTGCGGGCCTACAATCAGTTGAACAGTGACGGCACCATGTTTACCGCTGTGCGCTTTGGTAATGTGCTTGGGAGCCGGGGGAGTGTCGTGCCAACGTTCAACCGGCAGATTGATCATGGCGGGCCAGTGACGATCACCCACCCGGATATGACCCGCTACTTTATGAGCATTTCGGAGGCGGTCAACCTGGTGATTCATGCCGCCTGCCTGACCAGAGGCGATGACATCTTTTTGCTTCGGATGGGCGAAAAAGTCCGGATTCTGGATATTGCCGAGCGTATGATCCGCTTGCGGGGGTTGCGCCCGCGCATTGACGTGCCGATTGAGTTTATCGGCGTGCGGCCCGGCGAGAAGATCCACGAGGAACTGCACGAAGAAGCCGAACAACCCGGAGAGACCGCCCACCCGCACATCTTCAAGCTCAACAGGTATCAAGCCGAGAAGCTCGATTCGCATCATGTGCTAACACGGGTTCAAGATCTGATAGCGCATGGCTTTGTCGAAGATGTTCCGGCACTTCAGACATTGTTAAACCTGACCGTTGTTCACTATAATACGTCATCGCAGGACGCATAAGCTGGAAGTCGTATGGAAAAAATTACAGAACGCGATGTAACCGCACCACCCGCTACCCACAAAAAAAGACGGCGTCGAAGCCGGACATCAGGGGCCAGCCGGCTACGGCGGCGGGTGTTCGGGCTGGTTCGTTGGCGATTGGTATTCGTTACACTGGTGATCTTACTGGTATTTGGCGTCGGGTTTCAAGCCATCCGTGTGAGTGACGCCGCTAACCAATTGCAAAATTCATTCGGGCAATTACAACGCACGATTGAAACCATCAGTAATAGAAGCGGCACCGAATTGACGCTCAATGACTTTGAGCGGTTACGGTTGTCGGTACGGGATGTATCGAACAACATGACGGCGGTGGAAAGTAGCATCCAACCGGTGCGAAGCATCATCGCCGACCTCAACCCGGATTGGGCCATCACCTTAGAGGCACTGGACATCAGCCAGGAGTTGCTGGCGGCGGTGCAAGATATGCTCGTCGGCGTAGAGCCAGCCCTGTTCTACATGGTAGACGGCCAGGAAGGTGAAACCGTCGTCACGCAGATTTCCTCTGGTGAGCGGATTGTCGAATTGCTGGATATTGGCCGGGTACGCTTTAACCAGGCCGATGAGCATCTGGCACGCGCCCGTACCATGCTGGATGCGATGGAGTTAAGCGGCGTATCGCAGGATATGCTTCTGCAAATCCGTGAGCTAGAAGATTATTACGATCAAATTGATGAAGTCAACACGGTTATGCTCCAGGCACCGGGGTTACTTACGCAGGCACTCGGCCTGGAAGAAACCCAGAGTTATCTTATCCTGGCGCAGAATAGCGACGAACTACGGCCTTCCGGCGGGTACGTCAGCACTTATGGCTGGATGACGGTACGGAATGGTCGCATCGTTGATTACGATTACTTCCCGACGACTACAACCACACCCGATCCACCGCCGGAACAATACGAGATCGCGATGGATGTACCGGAGTGGTGGATCAATTACAATCAACCATTGTATGCCATGTGGGATGGCAGTTGGTTCGCTAGCTTCCCGCGCACGGCAGAGATGGCCCGGTTGTATTATAACCTGGGCGAAGATAACCCCAACACCCCCATCGACGGGGTGATCGCGATTGACATTCGCGGCTTTGAGCTAGTGCTGGAAGCCCTGGAAAGTGTCGGCGTAGATCGCACCATCGACGGCGAAGCACAACTCATCACCATCACGTCGGATAACTTCCGCGACATCGTGTACGACATCCGAGCCTTCGGGGAAGGCGTCACGCCGCATAAAGCCTTCATCGCAGATGTTTATGACGCCATCTTTAGCGAATGGCAGACCACCAGCCGTGATCCAGAGGTCAGCCAGGAATTACTGGGGATCCTGCTGGAATCACTCTTGCAGAAGCACATCATGGTGTATTCGACCGACCGGGAAATCAACCAGGTGTTAGACATCCTGGGATGGAGCGGACGACAGGCGGCGGCACAAGATCACGATTATCTGATGGTGGCCGATGCCAACCTGGGCAACAAGTCAAACCGGTCGATCATCCGCCAGTTGACGTATGATGTGACGATCAACCCGGATGAGACGCTCGACGGGCGGGTGACGGTCAACTACGATTACTCTGACGCGGTGGCCCGTGACGACCCGGCAATAGACCCGGAATTTCACGGCCCGATTGACTACAACAACTTGCTCCAGGTGTTTACCCCGGTGGGGGCCTCACTCGTCGAGCAGGACAACCTGGGCGGACAACCGACCGCCGTCGATGAAGAAAACCACACGATCTTTGTGTCGCGGGTGCGGGTAGAATATGACACCGCGCAACGCTTCCAGATCAGCTATACGATGCCCGATTTAATTGATACCGTCGGCCCGTACAATCGTTACCGGCTCCTCATCCAGAAGCAACCCGGCGTCATCCGGGAGACTGTCAGCGTGCAGATCAGCCTGCCGCCGGACACCGAGATCATCAGCATCTCTCCTCAGCCCGATGCGGTGTTCGACATCGACAACCTGATTCTCGATTTCCGTATCGCGCTGGAAGCCGATACCTGGTTCGAGATCATCTACGCGCCAGCGAATTAATGCCTACAGGCCGCCTGAGACCGGGCGGCTTTTTTGTTGTTAGATCGGGTATTCATCCGGCGCAATTTCCGGCTTATCCTCAACCGCGTAAATGGCCGCATTGACGCTGGTATAAAACCGGTGCGGCCCCAACATCTCTACAAACTGAACCCGGTTAAACCGCTCGTAGACTTGCGGCTTGAGTTCCGCGATCAACACTTGCACGCCGGATTGCTCAAACTCATGCACGACATCGGCAATCGTCTGCAAGCCGTTAGCATCGACGCGGTTGACGGCCCCACACGCCAACACCAGGTAAGTGACATGCGAATGAATGGCGATTAACTCCCGCAGGCGATTTTCCAGATATTGCACGTTGGCAAAGTACAGGCTCTCGTCCACGCGGATAATCAAGGTGCGCGGGAATAACCGTGCCGAGTCATGATGACGGATGTCTTGATATTCACGGGTGTTATCAACCCGGCCCAAAACCGCGATGTAAGGCTGGCTGGTTCGATACAGGTGCAAGGCCAGGGAGATGACGATGCCAGCCAGGATGCCGATCTCTATGCTGAAGGCAAACACCCCCAGGAAGGTGACGAAGAACGGCACTGTCTCCCAACGGCTATACCGCCAGATGTGCCGCACACGCGAAAAATCCACCAGGTTAACAACCGAGGTCATCACGACGGCGGCCAGGGCCGCGTTAGGCAGGTAGAAGAAGACGCCGGTCAAGAACAAGACGGTTACGGTCAACGCGCCCGCCGCAATGACCGATGACATCCCGGAGCGTGACCCCGCCGCATGGTTGACCGCACTCCGGCTGATGGAAGTCGTCACCGGTAGGCCGCCGCTGACCGCCGCGCCGATGTTGGCCGCGCCCATCGCGATCAACTCGCGGTTGGCATCCACCCGTTGCCGCTCACGGGTGGCGATGGTCTTGGCGGTCGAGATGGCCTCCATAAAGCCGACAAATGCAATCGCCGCCGCCCCGGTCACCAGGGCCAGCGTATCATCCATGAAGCCGCTGGTGGGCACCTGGAGCGTAGGCAGGCCGGACGGAATCATGCCGATGATGGGCACCTGGGGCCGCAGAAGATAAACGAGCAAGGTGCTGGTGAGGATGACCAGCAACGGCGCACTCCGCACGATGAGCAAGCGCAGGATTTCCCGCTGGATGATCGGTTTTAGCCAGCGGTCGAGGTAAAAGCGGAAGGTCAAGATGACGATGACACCACTCAGGCCGATTAACAGGGTGGCCGGGTTGATCTGCGTGATGTGAGTGAGTGGGTAAATCAGCAACATGGGGGCAAAGTCTGTCGTCGGGGTGGCGATGCCTGTCAGGTGTTGCACCTGGCTCATCAAGATCAGCAAGGCCGCCGCGTTGACGTAGCCGGTTAATACCGATTGGCTGAGGAAGTTCACGATCCACCCCAGGCGCAGGGTTGCCAGCAGAAGAAAGATGCCACCCAGAAACAGGGCCAATGTCGCCGCCAATGCGATATAACGCTCACTGCCGACCGGGGCCAACCCGGCCAGGATCGAGAGTGTCATCACGGATGTAATGGCCGTCGGCCCGACGGTCAGGAAGCGCGTAGACCCCAGCAACCCATAGATCAAGGCGGGCAGGATGGCGGCATATAACCCGGTGACGGCGGGTAAGCCAGCCAGTAGAGCATACGCCATGCTCTGCGGCACCAGGATAACGGCCACCGTCAACCCGGCGATGAGATCCGCACTAAAGCCTTTGAGTCCATAAGTTCGGCTGAACATATACCCTACGATCCGTTATCGGCTGACACCTGGCACATTTTCGCATTATTATACGTGACTCCGGTGAACAAACTCACGCGCTGACCGGATAACAAGCCGGAGTCGGTCGCCACAGATGGGTGCGAGCGTAGTGTAAAAGCCGCTGCAAAAGCCCATTTTGCGGCTG
>DAOTTZ010000016.1:0-3036 GCA_034437535.1 Anaerolineae bacterium
CGGGCGTGGTCGATGCAGGGCGCGGTAAGGTCAAGCTCAAGCACTGGTCAGAGTACGACCCCGGCGCATGGGACCCGACACAGGATAAACGCGCAACCATCTGGGAAGCCACGCATCACCTCATCGAACGCCTGAACAGCCACGGTGAAAAGGGGTCGGCGCTGCTCATGAACAAGATGCCGCCGGATATGGCAGCCGAAGCGCGTCAATTGGCGTATCGTCTGTACAGCATCTGCGAGCGCAAAGGCTGGGCGGAACACGCGCGCGATTATAACGCGCTGGTGGTATCGTGGTCAGGCATCGGTGAAGTCGCGGCGCAACAACGGCAGCTCGCCGCCAGCGGCGATAAGACGCAGCAGATGGGTATGTTTGATGAGTAAGGAGTGAGATATGAGTGAACAGCTACAAACACAATGGACAGCCGATAGCATCCTCCGTTTTCTCGAAGCCCACGCCAACGAACTTAAAGCGATGGGTGTAGTCAAGATTGGTTTGTTTGGCTCCTATGTGCGTGGTGAGCAAACGCCGGAGAGTGATCTGGATTTTCTCGTGCAGATGGGCAACCCATCCTATCGTGATTTTATGAATGTCTGGCACTTTCTCGAAGATAGCTTCGGCAAACAGGTCGATCTGGGCGAGGAGCATCTCATCCGTGAAGAAATTAAAGCCAGCGTATTACGGGATGTGCGTTATGTCACGGGGCCATAAGCTACGTCTACAGGATATGTTGGATGCGATTGATAAGATTAAGCGTTACACAACGAATATGGATTTTGAGCAATATCAAAATGCGCCGATGCTGATTGATAGTGTCAACATGAATCTGAGTATCATCGGCGAAGCGGCGCGTAACATTCCCGATGAGATACAAGCGCAATATCCCGTGATTGATTGGCGCAACGTTGCAGGTCTCCGCAATATCATCACACATGAATATTTTCGCCTTAATCTAGAACGTATCTGGGATGTTATCGAGAACAATCTGCCCGAACTTGAGGCACAAATCCATGCCATCATAGATGCAGAAAGTAAAAAAGGTACAGATGATGAATAATCTCCTTCAAGTAATCGCACTCAAAACCGAACAATTGATGATACTGCCCTACCAACCCCTGAAAGCGAGTTAGTCATGGCAAAAAGTAACCGTAATCGCGTTAGCGAAATCATGGACGCACTGCGAAGCGGCCTGCCGCCGTTTATCCTGCGCGAGTACAAATTCTACTATAAAGGCTCGCGTTACCTGCAAGAGGTCGAACTGACCTTGAATACCCATTCGTATTCCGCCCCGCATCTACCTGATGAGGAAACCGCCCTGCGTCAAGTGGATATTCACGGTTGGCTGAACCTGATGTGGCGGCAGTGGAATGACATCTTCCGTAATAAGCTCGGTCATGCCGAGCGCAATTACGTCAGCGAACTGATGACAGCCCGCAATGACTGGGCGCATCAAGCGGCGTTCACCAATGATGATGCCTATCGCGTGGCGGATACCGCAACCCGCCTGTTAGAAGCTATCGGCGCACCGAAAGAAGCACAGGTCACGAAAGAGATTGCCCAGGACTTGTTACGCTTGCGTTTCCAAAATGAAGCCAAGAAATCCAAGAAGCAAACTGGCTCACTGGATGAAGCCCCCACGACAACCACGCCCGGCCTCAAACCCTGGCGTATGGTCGTCAAACCACATCCTGATGTTGCCAGCGGACGGTATAATCAAGCTGAATTTGCGGCTGATCTGGCGCAGGTGGTGCAGGGCAAAGCAGACCCGGAATACGGCGATCCGCAAGAGTTCTTCCGGCGGACTTATCTAACCGAAGGCTTGCTGGATTTGCTGGTGACGGGCATCAAACGCCTGACGGCACAGGGCGGCGACCCGGTGGTACAGCTACAAACCAGCTTCGGCGGTGGCAAGACGCATAGTATGCTGGCGCTGTATCATCTGCTCGGTGGTCAAATCAGCTTTAGTGAAATCCCCGGCGGTGAGGACATCGTTGGGCGTATTGGTGATGTCGATGATCGCCTCACCGCCAACCGCGCCGTGATTGTCGGCACAGCCTTCAGCCCGACTGAACCGCGTGCCTATGCCGATTGCACCACGCATACCCTCTGGGGGGATATTGCTTATCAGTTAGGCGGCGTTGAAGCCTATCGCGTCGTTGAAAAGGCGGATTTGTCGGGTGTCAGCCCCGGCTCGGATACGCTGCTCAAGCTGATGGAAGATTATGGCCCGGTGCTGATCATCGTCGATGAACTGGTCGCCTTCGCGCGGAACCTGTACAAGGTCACCGAGCGTTTGCCATCGGGTACTTTCGATGCCGTCATGACCTTCGTGCAATCCCTGACCGAAGCGGTCAAACGTTCCAGCGATTCGATGTTGCTCGTCTCAATCCCCGAAAGTGATATTGAAATCGGTGGCGAAGGCGGCAAAGCCTCGCTGGACATCCTCGCCAAGACCATCGGGCGGATTGAATCCGTCTGGAAGCCCGTCACGGCAACCGAGAGCTTCGAGATTGTGCGTCGTCGCCTTTTCTCCTCCGAGATGGATTATGCCTCACGGGATGCTGTTTTGAATGCCTTCCGCGATATGTACAACAGCAACAGCGGTGAATTCCCGCTGGGCGTATCCGAAGGCGATTACTTCCGCTGGATGCAGGAAGCCTATCCGATTCATCCGGAACTGTTCGCCCGTCTGTACGAAGATTGGTCTACGCTAGACCGCTTCCAGCGTACACGCGGGGTCTTGCGTCTGATGGCTACTGTGATTCATCGCCTGTGGACGGATAACGACCAATCGCTGATGATTATGCCCGCGTCGATTCCGCTCTGGTCAGCCACCGTCCGCAATGAGATGTTACGCTATCTGCCGGAGAACTGGCCCGCCATCGTGGATGCCGATATTGATGGCGAAGATTCCAAACCCTATCAGCTGGATAAAGGCATCCCGACACTGGGGCAATACACAGCCAGCCGCCGCGTCGCCCGTTCGATTTTCATTGGTAGTGCGCCATCGGTAGCGGGTCAAAGTGTGCGTGGTGTCGA
>DAOTTZ010000017.1:0-9277 GCA_034437535.1 Anaerolineae bacterium
CCCCCACGATTACGAAAAAAAGCCTCCGTCACCGAGCATTTACCGACCGGTGTGGCCGGTCACCGTCGCCGAAAGCGTGTAACTTAAGCCAGATTGCCCTCAAGATTGCCCTAATTGCATCATTTCGCCCAGTGCCGACCATCCTCGGTTTGTTTGCTTTTCCTGTACTCAGCGTTCAACTCATGCAGCTTTAGCGGAAAGTAGAGCTGCACAACATCCACATAAAGCTGAATAGTCCGAGATTAGTGCCGACCGCTAGGGCTTGCACAAGTTGGCTGAGGACATTTATGAGGGCCTGATCGAGCGTAGGCATGTTGCACCACCTGTTGCTTCATTCAAGAAAATATAGTAACTGGTTAAACTTCAAAATAGCTGTAGAAGGCGATTTAAGCCTAAAAACAAGATGTCCGCTTGTTGTTTTGATATTAGAGGCGCGTTTTTCAGCGTTTTCACGTCTTCAGATCAGTTTTGGCGGTATTTTTTCTGCGCTCCTGTAAAATTATTCTGAAGTTTAACTACTGTTGAACCTGTGGCTGCCTAACCTCTATTTTCAGAGGAGGCGTATAATATAAAAATCGGTGCGATAAAAATACCCTTTTTTTAAAGCAAAGCAGTTGCGATAATCATTTAGTTGATCCACGAGATTGAGCCAGACTCGATCCAATATCAGGAGGGTAATCCGATGGAAATTTGTGTCATTCCCGGTGATGGTGTCGGCCAGGACGTAATCCCGGAAGCTGTGCGCGTGTTGCAAGCTGTGTTACCGGATGTCGAAATTCATATTGCCCCGGCAGGTTACGAACACCTGCAATCACACGGTACGCCATTACCACAAGCCACCCAAGATCTAGCGATGCGATGCAAAGCAGTTCTCTTTGGCGCGGCAGATTCACCGTCATTCCCGGTCGAAGGTTACTTTTCACCGATCATCGCGCTCCGCCAATGCCTGGAAACCTACGCCAACGTGCGCCCGACGCGCTATCTGCCGGTAGCGACCTCACGCTTCGGTGTGGATCTGGTCGTCGTGCGGGAGAACACGGAAGATCTGTACGTGGTGGATGAAAACACCGACCCGACCGGCGACCGCAGTACCGCACAGAAGATCATCACACGGGGTGCGACCGAACGAGTCGCCCGGCTGACCTATGAGCTAGCCCAACAAGCCAACCGAGAGCGCGTCACGATTGTGCATAAGGCCAACATCCTGCCGCAATCGGATGGGTTGTTCCGGCGTGTGGCGTTGGAAGTCGCTGAAGATTACCCGGAAATCGAAACCGATGAACTGTTGGTCGATACTGCCGCCTATTGGATGGTGAAAGAGCCGTCACGGTTTGACATGATCCTGACGCAGAATTTATATGGCGACATCTTAAGTGATATGGCGGCGGCCTGGGGCGGCGGCCTGGGGACTGCACCCGCGCTCAACCTGGGGAATCACACCGCGATTGCCGAGCCGGTGCATGGCTCCGCCCCGGATCTGGCAGGCCGGGGGATCGCTAACCCAACGGCGGCCATCCTCAGCCTGGCGATGTTGATTCGCCATCACTGGAAGTTGCCTGAGGTCGCGCAACGCATCCAGAATGCGGTACGGCGGACGTTCGAAAATGGGGACCACACCAGCGACATCCACATGGATAACGCGATGCGTACCCAGCAATTTACAGATCGCATCATCGCCAACTTGTAACGATCCGGCTATAATATCGACGGAGGTGAGAACGGATGAGCGATCTCTTCGTCGAAATTTTCCCGATTCAGATGACAGCGGTGCCGCCGCTGGTGGCTTACCGTGTGACGTTCCAACCAGCGGCCCGGCCTGCCCAGATGACACGGGCGGCTAACCGGTTGGCGGCCCAATTCCGGCGCGGGTTCCCCGGTGAATGGCATTGGCTGGGGGGGTGGCTGATTACCGATGCAGTTGATCTCAACCCGATTGAAGCGGTGATCGCGCTGGATACGCTTAAAGCCGACCGGCCCGATTGGTTCGATTTGATCGACGGGTTGGACACCCAGACCGAGCGCGACATCCCCGCCGATGCCCAGGCTAATTTTATGATACGAACGCGCATGAAGCCGCTCGACACGGCAATGCAAGCCGCGCTAGAGCCGTTCCGAACTGTTCTACGTAATGCCCGTGTAGAACGCGAGAGCAAAATGCGCGGTTGGTCGGTAGCGGGTGAAGCGGCAGTCTCAATCTCCATTGCCTCCCGCTTGATCTACGCGCAAAGTGTGCAGGACATTATCGGTGCTGTGCGCGACCTACCCGCCGTTACAGAGCGCGTCGCTGGCCTATGGGTGAGTGATCCTACCAGTGGGGTACGCGGGGAAATCATCAAAGTCCTGGGGTTTTTGGCAGATGAACGGGCGCGGCTGATGGGGGATTTACCGCGTCATCTACGGCAGGAAGTCATCGAGCGGGCACCGGACGATGAACTCGTGATCCGCGTCCGGGCCGGGCGACGCGAATACGATTACCTGGCAGGGGGTGTTAAGCTGGTGGTGCGGCTCTCCCAATTGGGCCGGTTTGATGTCGATGCGAAACGGGCCATCCAGACGCTACAAATGGACCCGGCCACTCGCGCCAAACAGGTTAGCGTGGTCAGTCAGGTTGCCAAACAGGCCGAGATCCTGGGGAATGGCTATAACGCTCGTACCAGGCCGGAAGCCTTCTTCTCTGCTGATTTTGAGATGAATTTACGCTTCAAAGATAACCGGGTGCGGCCTTACAACGCGGATAAGCTGGATCAGGACTTTGCCCAGTGTGGAACGTACAAGCTCCGCCCGGATTTTGAAGATCGCCCGGTGCGGGTGGCGGTCGTCAACACGCTTGATATTGCCATTTCAGATTTTGTGGAGGCGATGCGTCGCCAACTTCAGCGAAACTTTCCGTTTGAGATCGACGTCATCCGAGAGCGGCGGGTGCGGGTGGTCTCTCAAACCAACCTGGAAAGCGCGGTGCGGGTGGTGGAAAAAGAAAACCCTGATATTATCCTGGCATTCTTCCCGGATGAGATAGAAGTGGGCGATGATGACGACGACACCGACGAAGCGACCGCGACGTACATCAAGTCATTGACGCTGGCACGCGGCATCCCGACGCATGTTATCCACGCGGCCACGCTCGATGACCCGGACGCGATGACCGGCATCGTGTTAAGCATCCTGGGTAAGACCGGGAGCGCGCCGTTTGTACTCACAGAGCCGATTGAGACGGCAGATTATGTCATCGGCCTGGATGTCGTCCGACAGACATTTGCCACTCGTGACGAGATCCGCCTGACGGCTATCGTCCGCATCTACCGGGCAGATGGCGAATTCCTGAGTTATACCGTGCGCGATATGGAGCTAGAAGAAAATACCATCCCCTATGTGTTGATGCGTGATTTATTCCCGCAGAAGCAATTCAGCGGCCAGCGAGTCATGATTCATCATGAGGGGGAAATCGCACCGGATCTGCTGAAGGCCATCACCGGCTGGGGACAGGCCATCCAGGCGACCTTTCATCTGGTCGAAATCATCCGCTTCGGCTCGCCGCGCATTTATGCCATCACCCAGACAGGAATCACCCAACCACCCTGGGGGAGCGCGTTCAAACTGGGGCCGCACGAAGCCCTGCTGATTTCGTCCCTGCCAGCACAAGACATCACACCACAACCGCTCCACATTCGCACCGTCGGGCCAGCCCCCCTGCCTATTACGGAGGCTCTACGAAGTGTTCTGGTGTGGACTCTACTGGCTTATGGCGCGGCCCGCCTGCCCAAGTTACCGGTGACGGTCATCAACACGGTACAACTCGCCGAGTGGTTGAACCGGGGCAACCGGTTTAACTTTTCATCGGGCCGGGTGCCGTTCTGGTTATGAGACCTGGATGATCTTGTCACGGACTTCACGCGCCCGTTCGATGGCGACTTCGTAGGTGTTGAAGTGTTCGAACTGCACCCGCGTGATAATCTGCACGATGCGCGTGATGGTTTGCGTCCAGGTGGGCGCACCCAAGATCACATAATGTGAGACAAGCCGATCATTGAGCACAACTTTGCTAAGCATCCGCATCTCAAAGGGAATGCGTTCTACCTCCCGACCGTCAATGATTTGTACATAATGGTCGTATCCATGCGCGTTCCCAACCGCTAATGTCTCTTTGCCAGCCTCAAATACTTCTTCCAACCGGATAACACCGCACCAGCGAGCGACAATGATATGATCTTCTAGATGTTCAATAGTGATTGGCATACGACTAACCCAGTTATTTAACAACGATAGTATGACAATAACATACATTGCCAACGGAAAATCGGAATTTCCGTTGGCAATGGGTTTGAAAACCGTTTGTATTATCTATGCCATGTGTTACATCGTGTTACGGACTTCACGCGCCCGCTCGATGGCGGCGTCGTAATCCTCATAATGCTCCATTGGGATGCGGCTGAGCATCCCGACGATGCGGGTGATGGTTTTCGTCCAGGCCGGCGCACCCAGGATGATGTAATGCCGGACGAGCTTATCACGCTGGATGACCTTACCAAGTAATCGCATTTCGAACGGTACCCGATCAACTTCGCGTCCGTCGATAATGTGGATATAGGCGTCTAATCCGTGTTCTGCGATTGTTTCGTAGGCTTCTTGACCGGCTTCGAAGATTTCGTCCAGGGTGACGACACCCTGCCAGCGTGCATGGATAATGTAGGGTTCGGGATGTTCGATGTAAATGGTCATTGTCAACACCAGCTACAATAAAAGATAATCACATAGTAGCATAATATATGCGTTGGATATTTTAAGTTGTTGTTAGATAAAAGTTAGGATTCAGTTTGCTCAGGTTGGCCGTAGAGATTTTCAAGCATCCGGGTGCGGTTGATCTCGGTTTGGATTTGCTGACGATATTTGCGATCTTTACGGGCGAACACCACCCCTTCACGCAAATCCAACAATGCGACGATCAGAAAATGGATGACCACCACACCCCCCCAGGCCGGGAGCGCGAAACGTGCGATGTTTTCCGCGAAGAGTTGCGGCACCTGCGCTTGAAGTTCGGGGTAAAAGAAGACGACTCCGGCGAACGGGATCAAGTGAACCAGATACACCAGCCAGCGCAGGATGGTACGCCGGCGACGGCTAGGACTGGCATAGAACGTCGCCGGATCCGTCTTGGGGGTGTAAGTTGACTGTTTGGCCTCAACGCTCATCATCCGTCTCCTGGACGCTATCGAGATAGGCTTTGCGCCAATTATCCTCGATCTTGCGTTCCAGTTCCATGATTTCGTCGTCATCAACGTCGATCAACTCACCGGATTTACTGAAGGTGAAGTATTCGTTTTCCGGGATGTGCTTTGATGGCCCTGCCCCATGCTGGGATGCAGAGTCATCGTCTTGCGCTGGATCATCGCCCCGGATGATTTGCGTGATCCGCTTGAGAATGCCGCCGGGTGTCGGTCGCAATAACATATGAGAGCCTTTCTTTTCTAACCACCGATAAATATGTGTGATTCGGCCTCTGGCCATCGTAATAATCCTTTTTGACCGGTTGGTATTCTGGCTCTAAATTTGCTTATCTTGCTCGTCTTCGACTTCGACCAATTCACCATCTGGGCCGATGACGAAATGTGTCTCTGGTGTTTCGTCTTCTGCTGTGTGCCACAACCGCCGCCAACGGGGCGATTGCTTGGCTTTGGCTTCGTCGCGCAGGGCCTGCTGGATCTCGCGCTGTTCACGCAGGTTATAAATCGTCTGCACCAGGAGCCATAACCCGGCAAATGTCAGGACAATCACAGTGACAAACAACGCCAGGAAAAAGGCCGATGCACCAAAAAAACGAACTGCCATGCGCGGCAGGGCCAGGCTACCAATCGTGAAAACGATGAAAAACAACCATAAATTGACAAGCTGGGCACGCCGCTCTTGTAACACTTCTAAGCGTGTCTCTAAGTCATTCATGTCTATAGTATACACGAATCGAACCGTGATTCAGTTTTAAGATTGGTAAAAGAAAGGCGAGAGCCGGATAAATGGCCTCGCCTGAGAGAGGACGCAGGCTAGACGCGGGTCTGGTAACTGCCGTCTTCGGTCTTGACGCGGATTGTATCCCCGACCGAGACGAACATCGGCACCTGTACCACCAGCCCAGTTTCTGTAGTGACCTTCTTGGTGGGGTTGTTGGCGCGGTCGCCGACGACGGCATTTTCGGTCTCAACAACTTCGAAATCGACGGTCATCGGCAATTCATAATCGATCAGTTCGTTTTCGTATTGCAAGAGCTTTACATCCAGGCCGGGCTTGAGGAACTGAATGTCATCGCCGAAGACATCCCGGTTCAACTGAGGTTGTTCGAAGGTTAATTTGTCCATAAAGCTCAAGAAGATGCCATCATCGTAGAGATATTCGACCTCGACTGCCTCCAGGCGCACATTTTGCACCTTGCTCCCGGTGTTATAGGTCTTCTCGATGGTCGCGCCGGTGCGTAGATTGCGTACACTGACGCGGACGTTCCCACTGCCACGAGCAGTTTTGTTGTGGCTATAGGTCAACACCTTAAAGAGATCATCGCCATCGACGAAGGTGGTACCACGACGAAGTTGATTGACGTCAATCATTGATTTTTTCCTCTATCTGGTAAACAACACCGATATTCTAGCAGATGTTTTAGTACCGGCCATTGTCGTTATTGCCAGTCGGCAAAGAGTTTAAGAAGTCCTCGTTGGTATCAAACTGGCGGAAGTTGCTTAACAGTTGTTCGGTCGCGCCGATATTGCCGGTCGGGTCTGATTCAGCCAGGTGGCCCCACATGCGCCGCAGGGTGTATACCCGCTGTAGGATATCCGGGCCGAGGAGCAATTCTTCACGCCGGGTCGAGGATTGCTCAACATCGAACGCCGGGAAGATACGACGCTCTTGTAACCGCCGGTTGAGGTGTAGCTCCATATTGCCGGTGCCTTTGAACTCTTCGTAGATGACGTCATCCATCTTACTGCCGGTGTTAACCAGGCAGGTGGCGATGATGGTCAGGCTTCCGCCTTCTTCCACGTTGCGGGCCGCGCCGAAGATGCGCTTGGGCGGTTGGACAGCGGACGGATCAATACCGCCGGAAAGCGTGCGCCCGCTGGTCGGCACGACCAGGTTATAGGCGCGGGCCAGCCGGGTGATGCTATCCAGCAACAGTACGACATGACGACCGATTTCAACCAGTCGTTTCGCTCGTTCCAGGGCCATCTCTGCCACTTTGACGTGATGATGCACCGGATCGTCGAAGGTAGACGCGATGACTTCTGCATCGACCGAGCGATCCATATCCGTGACTTCTTCCGGGCGTTCGCCGACGAGCGCGATCATCAGATGCACGTCCGGGTAATTTTTGCTGATGGCGTTGGCGACGTCTTTCAAGACGGAGGTTTTACCGGCTTTCGGTGGGGAGACGATCAGCCCGCGCTGGCCTTTGCCTATCGGCGCGATCAAGTTCAGCATCCGGGTAGAAATAATGCGCGGGATGGTCTCAAGGTCGAAACGTTCTAGCGGGAAGATAGGCGTCAGGTCTTCGAAGTTGGCCCGGTATTTGCTTTCTTCGGGTGCCAGCCCGTTGACGGCATCGACACGGAGCAGACCGAAATACTTCTCGTTGTCTTTGGGCGGGCGCACCTGGCCGATCACCATGTCGCCCGTCCGTAGGTTGAACTTTTTGACCTGTGATTGGCTGACGTAAATATCGTTCGACCCCGGCAGGTAATTTTCCGCCCGCAGGAAGCCGATACCATCATCGACCACTTCCAGGACGCCGCCTCTCAATTTATGTCCGCGTCTTTCTGCTTCGCTCCGTAACAACCCCAGGATCAAATCCTGCTTTTTGAGCCGGCTAAAGCGTGGCACATTGGCATCACGGGCTAAATTGCGTAATTCATCGAGTGTTTTTGCTTCAAGTTGAGCTATATCCATAAATGCGTAACGACGCGACAGCGTAGCCGCCTCGTCTCCTTTCACAAGAAGTTAAACTTATTGAAATTCGTTATCAGGGCATGGGGCGACCCTGCAAGTATCCATAACAATGCGCCTGGGAGCAAGGTAATTGTCAATCGTGTGCTGAACTATTGGCTGGAAGGTGTTCAAAGGAAATATAGCACACAATTGAGGCAAGGTCAAACGCTATTCATATGGGTAGGGCGATTGCATATAAAGTCTCAATGGAAGGATAATGGTAGCCAAAAACGAGGCGACCATGAACTTCGAGACGAGTGTGTTGAGCTATTTTGGTGATTTAGAAGACCCGCGTGATACGAAAAAATCAACGCATCCCTTTATCAATATCGTGAGTATTGCGATTTTAGCGACAATTTGTGGTGCAGATGATTGGGTTGCCGTTGAAACGTATGGTCATGCGAAAAAAGACTGGTTGGGGACATTTTTAGATTTGAGCAACGGAGTTCCATCCCATGATACCTTTGGTCGCGTCTTTCGTTGGCTGGATGAAGAAGCGTTTCAACTTAAATTCATAGAATGGACAGCTCTCGTTTGTGAGATGACATCAGGTGCGATTGTGGCAATGGACGGTAAGAAGCTACGGCGTAGTGGGGATGGTCGTCATGAACGAGATGGCATTTGGATGGTGAGTGCCTGGGCAAGTGACAATCGCATGGTGTTGGGGCAAATAAAAGTCGATGAGAAATCGAATGAAATCACCGCCATTCCCCAACTGCTGGCTCAACTCGACTTATCCGGGTGCATCGTGACGGTGGATGCGCTCAACACACAAACAGCCATTGCCAAACAAATCATTGATGCCCAAGCGGATTACATCATGGCAGTCAAAGGCAACCAAGGGACACTTTTTGAAGACCTCAAGCTGCTTTTTGAAGGGTTCGAGACCGAGATGTATCAAGCTGTTGACTATGACACTGCGCGAACGACGAGCCAAGCACACGGACGCGAAGAATACCGACAGATCTGGGTGGTTACTGCACCTGAATATCGTGATTATTTGCGACAAAACAAGAAATGGACAGAACTGCACAGCTTAATCAAACTTGTCAGCGTTCGATATCGGGCAGATAAGGACAAAATGGAAACACATACACGCTATTTCATCAGTAGTTGGCAAGCAAACGCCCATGACTTCTTACAAGCCATTCGTGACCACTGGCAAATTGAGAATGGCTTACATTGGGTACTGGATGTTGCCTTTCGTGAAGATGAAAGTCGTATTCGCAAGAATCATGCACCGGCTAATATGGCACTCTTGCGACATATCGCTGTGAACTTACTCAAACAAGAGAAAAGCGCAAAGGTTGGCATT
>DAOTTZ010000018.1:0-13622 GCA_034437535.1 Anaerolineae bacterium
CTGGCTTCTTTGCCGTGCGCCGTGCGGTGGCATAAGTAATTGCGTCTTAGACGCTACAGGTTTCTTCTCCAACCTGTAGCGTCTAAGACGCAATTACTTATGCCACCGCACGGCGCACGGCAAAGAAGCCAGTAGTTAAACTTCAGAATAATTTTACAGGAGCGCAGAAAAAATACCGCCAAAACTGATCTGAAGACGTGAAAACGCTGAAAAACGCGCCTCTAATATCAAAACCAAGCGGACATCTTGTTTTTAGGCTTAAATCGCCTTCTACAGCTATTTTGAAGTTTAACCAGTGTCTACCGGTGCCGGGCACACGAATCAACCGGCAAGACCTATCTGGCGGCTAAAGTCTATCGCCCGCGTCAGTTCCGTAGCCTGAGCAACGACTCGATGTACCGCGAAGGGTGCGAGTTGATCGGTTCGGATGGCAAGAAGATTCGCGAGACCGACCGCCGGGCGATCCGCGCTGTGGAGAAGAAATCGAGTTATGGGTCTTTGCTGGCGCATACCTCCTGGTTGATGCACGAGTTCACCACGATGAAGCAACTTCGGCAATCCGGCGTAACCGTGCCGGAGCCAATCGCCAGTGGCGAAAACGCCATCTTGATGACCTACTACGGCGACGGCAATCTGCCCGCGCCGACTCTGATCGAAGTCAAACCGGCAGACGATGAGGCCCAACGCCTTTACCAGCACATCCTGGCGGACATCGAGCAGATGCTCCGGCAGGGCGTGGTTCACGGTGATCTCTCCGCCTATAACATCCTGTATTGGGATCACCAGCCGATCATCATTGATCTGCCGCAGGTCGTTGACCCGCAGAGCAATAGCAATGCTTACGCTATCTTCAAGCGGGATGTCACCCGCATCTGTGAGTATTTCCAGAAAGCGGGTGTAAATGCTGACCCGGTGCCGCTGGCGGATAGCCTCTGGTCACGTTACTACAGCATCGACCCGCAAGACCGCGCCGCCGATGAGTCCCGCTTGATGGTCGATGACGACGATTAAGCCAATGCCTGCATCATCTGACGAAAGCTCCGCTTGTATTCGGTTCGGAAGTCAAATCTTGGACTGCGCCGGATCAAATCAGGCGGCGCTGTTTCTGCGATCTGCGCGATGATGATCGGCTTGCGCTCTTGCTTAAAGAATTGCCAGCCGGTTGTCACACCATCGCGCCCCAGGGCGGCATCAGATAGCACCAGGATCATCTGGCGGCATTCCTTAAGCGCAGGATGCACACGACTGGCCCAGTTGACATCTGCGTCGTCGTAATCGTGCGTCCACACCGCCAGCCCGACTTTGTTCAGGTCATCGGCCAGTTGTAGGGCCGTCGCTTCATCTTCCGGCGCGAACATGATATAGACCGTATCGCGTTCCAGGCGGGGCAGGTTGCGCTTGCCTTCGCCTGCCACGTCGATTGCATCCGGTCGTTGATCCAGGTCATGCGCCTCGGTCTTCCCCATGCGGAAGACCGACCCGCCGCACGACGGGCAGATCCCGCGTGTAGCCGGTTGTCCTTTGCGCGTCCACACCGGGGCGGCCTCCTCGATGATGATCGACTCCTGACAGCGCAGGCAATACCCCTCGATGTCTTCCAGCATATCGTCATAATCGGCGTATTCGCTCACAATAGGTTTCCTTTTAGTTTGCGATATGCTCCGATTATATATGCAAAAACGCCTATCTCCCAGGAGATAGGCGCGATACGGCTTGTGTGGATTTACTCGTCTTCGCTGACGGCATCCGCCACTTCAGAAAGTGTCGGCAGGCCGAAGTACTCTCGGATGCGGTCTTCGATCTCGTTCGCCATCTGCGGATTTTCTGATAGATATTGCTTAGCGTTTTCCCGGCCCTGGCCCAGCAATTCATCGTTATAACGGTAGAACGCCCCGCGCTTCTCGATGATGCCCACATCGGTGCCCAGGTCGATGATCTCGCCGTTCTTGCTGATGCCGTTTTCGTAGAACATGATGTCGAATTCTGCCTCACGGAACGGGGCGGAGACCTTGTTCTTCGTCACCCGGATGCGTGTGCGATTGCCGATGTTATCACCACTCTGCTTGATCGACTGAATCCGCCGGATGTCCAGGCGCACACTGGCATAGAACTTCAACGCCCGTCCGCCGCTGGTCGTTTCTGGACTTCCAAACATAACACCAACTTTTTCTCTTAATTGGTTGGTAAACATCACCAGCGTATTGGTCTGCTTGATCGCACCGGAGAGCTTACGCAGGGCCTGGCTCATCAACCGGGCTTGCAGGCCGACATGGGCATCGCCCATCTCCCCTTCGATTTCTGCACGCGGCACCAACGCCGCCACACTGTCGATCACGACGATATCTAACGCGCCGGAGCGCACCAAAGACTCCGCGATTTCCAGAGCTTGTTCGCCTGTATCTGGTTGGGAGATGTACAACGTATCCAGGTTGACGCCGATCCGTTCTGCGTAAGATGGATCGAGTGCGTGCTCCATATCCACGAACGCGCACAAGCCGCCCCGCTTCTGGGCCTGTGCTACCAAGCTCAAGCAGACGGTCGTCTTACCGCTGGATTCTGGGCCGTAGATCTCGGTGATGCGGCCACGCGGCAGGCCGCCCACACCCAACGCGATGTCAACCGTCAACGAGCCGGTTGGGATGGTGGCAACGTTGAGGTTTTGGGCATCGCCCAGCCGCAAGATTGCGCCGTCGCCATAACGCTTGGTAATCTCGCCGACGGCGGCATCCAACGCCTTGATCTTGCCTTCGTCAACGCCGGCATCAAACAGATCTTGGTGGTCTATTTCTTTCTTGCTCGATTTTTTCTTCGCCATATGCGCCTCACTCAATTCTGGGGTACCCTAGTTTACATGATGACTAGGATTTGGAATATTCCATAAGTATCGCACAAAGGTTCTAAGAAGTCAACTTGTGAGGTGAATTTTATGAAGATTTATACCAAAACCGGTGATGACGGCACGACTGCGCTGTTTTCTGGCGGTCGGGTGACCAAAACACACCAACGAGTCGAAGCCTATGGCACGGTGGATGAACTCAATTCTGTGCTGGGCGTCGTCCGGTCTATGGAGACGACCGACCAGACCAGTGCATGGTTGGCAAAGGTACAGGTTCAACTTTTCCATCTCGGTGCAGATCTGGCGACACCACTCAATGCCAATGCTGATTGGGTCGTCCGCACGGAGCAAGCGACGATTGATTGGGTGGAGCAGGGCATCGACCAGATGACAAATGATCTGCCACCGCTCAAGAATTTCATCTTGCCTGGTGGTACACCCGCCGCCGCCCACTTGCACGTCGCCCGTACCGTCTGCCGCCGGGCAGAGCGGCGCACGGTCGAACTGGCCCACAATGAAGCCATCGGAGAATTGACCGTGCGCTATCTCAATCGCCTGTCAGACTGGTTGTTCACGCTGGCCCGGTGGGAAAATCATCAGCAGGGTATCGCGGAGGAAAAATGGTCAGTGCGTTAGCCTGAGAGCAACGCGACGAGCCGATCATGCGGGAGTGCGTGCAGGGTGTGGCCGTCTCGTCCGCGCATGGTTTCCGCCGCCACCAAAGCGTTATAGATCGCTTCCTCAGTGCTTTCCACCACAGCGCGGAACAACACCGACATCAACGGCGAGTCGTCCAGGATCATCGCGTTGGGTTGGCTGGTTTGATAGCGGGAATGGGCACGCGGATGCGCATTTGAAAACGCCAGCACAAAATCCCCACTGCCGCCCGCGCCAATTGTACCGGTACGCGCAATGCCTAGCGTTGCCCGCCGCGCCAACCGTGCCAGTTGGCGGCTGGTGAGCGGTGCAGACGTGGCGACCACCACCATGATCGAACCGGGCGGGGTTGGGTTTTCCGGCAGAAGATCGGGCACCGCCATCCCGACCGGAACGCCCAACACTCGCAGGTCACGTCGCTGGCCGAAGTTGGTCTGTACCAGCACACCCAGCGTGTAATCAGTGTGTAGGATGCGGCGGGAGGCGGTACCCACGCCCCCTTTGAACTGGTAACAGGTGGTGCCAGTACCCGCCCCGATGTTACCCTCTGCGATGGTGCCGGTGGCGGCACCGTCTAGCGCGGCGATGACATCATCCGCCGTAATGATCGGCTGAAGTGCATCATGCAGGAAGCCATCGTTGGTCTCTCCCACCACCGGGTTGACTGACCGTAAGCCAGGGTGCCGGTCGAGCGTCCAGCGGGCTAAGGCATCAGCCACCCGCCAGATGCTCAACGTGCCACAGAGTAAGATCGGCGTCTCGATCACGCCCAATTCGTCCACCTGGGGCAGGCCGATAGCCTTGCCAAAGCCGTTGATGACGTGGGCCGCGCACGGCGTCTTATACACAAACGGATCTCGTCCATGCGGCCAGATCGCGCTGACGCCGGTTCGCACCCTGTCACCGTCCACCCGCGTTTGATGCCCGACACGCACCCCAGGCACATCGGTGATGCTATTTGCTTCGCCGGGGGAGTATTCCCCGACGGTAAAACCAAGATCACGAAAACGAGTCATACGTCATTTGTACCGCAATTAGAGGAGGAAGACAAAATGCCAGTTGAATTTCAATGGGAAGACGAGGACAAGACCGCTATCCGTTATGTACTATCCGGGGCAGATTGGAACTGGCGCGATTATCATCGCACCGTGCAACGCTCCATGTTTGAACTGGTCAATATCGACCATGTGGTGCATGTGGTCGCAGATTTCCAGGCGGTGGTTAAGTTACCCGGTGGGGCCATCGCACACTTAAGAACCATCGGCAAGCAACAACCACAGGGTAAATTTAGCGGTAAGGCGATTGTCATCGGCCTGGAAGAAAGCTGGCGGCACAAGCTCCTGGCGTCTCCTGACGCGGATCGGCTGGAACTCCCCAATCAGGTGATTTACTTCGTAGCCACGAATGAAGCGGCTGGTAAAATTTTAGAGGAACTCAATGGTTAGACAATTGTTATAGCCAAATCGCCTAATCTTAATTGTTGGTGTTGCCTAAAAAGCTTATACTGTGAATATATTCACAAGTAGACAGAGAGGCCAACCATGTATCAAAATGAATATATCACATTAGAAATTCACCGGCTTCGAGTGAATAACTTTGAAAAAAATCGGATTCCGAAAGATGTCGTGCAAGCCGTCATCGAAGAGCACAAGACGGAAGCAAGGCGCAAACGCGAAAAACGCCGTCACCGCTAAAATATAGAGCTATGGCACCCGATGCGCGTCGGGTGCCAGCATTTAGGCCACCTGATGCATTTCCCCCGCCGATAATACCCGCTAGAATACACCCAATTGACGAAAACCAGATAAGGATTTGCGATGCGAACAGGTCTGTTTTTGCTCTGGATGATCGCGTTATTGGTGGTTGCCCCGGTGACGCTGGCCCAGGATGATGCGGGCGACACCGCCGAGGACATTATCAGCCTGACGGAAGACACCGCCGAGGGGACATTAGCCACTGTCGAGGACTTCTTAAACCGGTTGGTCACCCCGCCAGAAGGGGAGGTCACCCGGTTATTGATGTTATTCGGCGGCGTGATCTTGCTGGTGTTGGGCTGGCGCATCTACGAGTACATCATCCTGATTTCCGGTGTGTTGATCGGCGCGGCTGTCGGGGCGAATCTCGTCGCGGATAGTGCCGCCATCGTCCAGATTGTTGCGCTGGTCATCGGCGGGTTATTGGGCGGCATCCTCTCTATCTTGCTGTATTATGTCGCGGTTTTTATCATCGGGGCCTATACCGGCATGGTGTTGACGGCGGCCATCGCTGGTGCGCTCAACCTCACGCCTATATCTGCGCTGGCCCTGTTGATTGCCGCTATCGTCGGTGGGTTGATCTTGCTCGGTCTTTCGATGGAACTGTTGGCCTTTGTCTCTGCCGTCGTCGGCGCACAGATGATCGCGCTCGCGCTCGACCTGACCGACGAATGGATCATCATCCTGGCCTTTGTCGGCATCGTCTTGCAGTTGGGCATTGCCCGCCTCAGCGGAACCAGCATCCGCCGCCGGCCCCGTCGGGTGCGCCTGTTCCGGCGCGGTTAGAATTGCGACCAGTCGATTTCGCCGTCCTTATCACGTTTAAGGCCAGATAACCCGCCATCCCGGCGGCTGGCCGCTGTCGGGGTCGGCGTTGATGGTGGTGTCGTTGCGTCAGTATCCCCCTGCATCATCGGGCGGATCAAGCCGTAAAACACCGCCATCGCACATAACCAGATCGAAATCGCCGCCCACAAGATCGCCCAGGCCGCCGCCGGTACGAATGGCGCGACCTCGTTGCTGAAGGCTTGCGCGTCGTTGCAGATCTCTCGCCCGTTGGTGATGCCACACGCATCGGCATAACTGACCAGGCTGGTGATGTCCAGCACCGCGTTTAACCCCGTCATGATCGCGATCACGCTCAAGGTGATGAGGTTCACCCGGCGGGTACCCCGCAGGCCGATGGATAACAGCAGACTCCCTACCAACAGACCGATCAAAATCGCCATGAACGTTCCGCTTTCGTCCGGGCGGGCATACAACGCGGTGAACACGATGATAAACGCACCCAGAATGCGAGAGATCCACTGCACCCAATTCGGCTTGCGGTTGATGAGGTAAAACAACCCGGCTCCAAATAATGCCGCGCCGATATAACCGGCTGGCAGGATAATCAACCGGGAGCCACCGGCTGTCGTCGCCAATCCTGATCCATCGGCGGAGACCGTGAACTGAATCACCTTGCCGCCTGTCAAGATCGCCGCTAGCGCATGACCGGCTTCATGCACATACGTGACGAACAGCCGAAACGGATACGCCAACGGCGATAAAATCGCCACGTTCCACAACAAAAATACGATAACACTGGCCGTCAGTGTCATAATCAGGGCCTGGTTCCGTGTCAGGGGGGCGTCTTCTCGTCGCATCTCACATCCTATATAATGACCTTCGGGAGAGGGCGGTTTGATGCCCCTCTATTGTTATTATACGTGAAATGGAAGGGAAAAGTCGCTGTGGATCATATGCGATTTGGTACGGTGGGGTCGCCGCAAACGGCCCGTAAGAGTGGCACCCCCGCCGCCATCGAACACGCGGCAGAACTGGGCCTCGATCATCTGGAAATCGCGTGGACCCGTAGCGTCCGTGTGAGTCACGAGACCTGTGCAGAAATCAAAGCGACGGCAGAGGCCCACAACATCAGCCTGAGCGTCCACGCGCCTTATTACATCAATCTCAATAGCCAGACCGAAGAGAAAATGCAGGCCAGCGACGAACGCCTACTCACCGCCGCCCGCAAGGGCTTCCTGGCGGGGGCTACAGACATCGTATTTCATCCTGGTAGTTATCACAAACAACCCCCAGATCAAGTTTATGAGCGCATCGCACACAAACTTTCAGAACTGGTCGATACACTTCGTCGGGAAGAGGTTGCCGTCACACTCCGCCCGGAGACGATGGGAAAAGCCAACGTCTTCGGCAGTCTGGAAGAAGTCGTCACCCTCAGCCGGGAAATTGACGGTGTACTCCCCTGTGTGGATTGGGCACACTTGCACGCCCGCACCGGGGATGGCACCTTTAACACCTACGACGAGTTCAACGACGCGCTGGCTTACATCCGCCAGCAATTGGGCGATGACGCCATGCACCAGACTCATAATCACGTCAGCGGCATCGCGTATACACCCAAAGGCGAAAAAGAACACATCCCACTCAACGAATCAGACCTGGTTTATCAAGATTTGCTTCGTGCTTTTGTGAACCACGACATGCGTGGGACCATCGGCGTAGAAGCCCCCCAGCCATTTCACACGGCGGATTGCCTGACGTTCCAGGCTACCTACCGCCGCCTGTTCGAGCAAGCCAACGAGGACGATTAATGCGCCGGTTCTTATTTGCCCTGGTCCTGGTTCTGCTGGCTGGGGGTGTGGCCGCGCAGACCCTGCCCCCGGCTTCCTGGTACGCCTTGATCTACACGCCGGAAGACGACCGCTTGCATTGGGTGCGGGATACCGGCACGGTGTATTCTGCGCCGCGCCCCCGCCTGCCAGATGAACTGGAAACCGACCGTCCCCGCGTGCATCTCAGCCCGGATGGTCGCTCACTCGTCGTCATTCGTACCCTCATTGATGACACCACCGGCATCGGCTTTTATGATCTATCAGCCGGACGTTTTAACGCCACGCATCGCGCCCAACCGGGTGAAGTCGTCGCGTTGGGCACCGGCCACACCACCCAGGCGGGGTCAGTCGTCTTGGCCTTTGCCTCGCCCGCGACAGCAAGCTGGCGTTTGATCGTGTTTGATTATGCCACCGGGTCACCGACTGCCCAGCTCCGCAGTGATGATCCGATTGCGGTCGTCGCACCATCCGCCGCCCTGCCGGAGATCGTGGAGTATTCCCAGGATCCCGTGTTAGATCAGCCTGTGATCCACCTGCGCCTGTGCCCAACGGACGAAACCGAATCGCTGGCTTATGCCTGGTACCCGCAGGATGGTGTCTTGGCCCCGGAAGATCCCGTCACGCCGGATGACGTGTTGTTCAGCACCGGGGAGCGATTGTTTACCTATACGAACCGCACCTTTCCCCAACCCGATTTCGGCGGTGAGGCTGGCGGTAATGCCATTGGGCGCGGCGATGCGCTCAACCCGGAGACACTGTACGCCGACGGTTCCACCGTCAAGACTCGCGCCCGCTGGTTGGCCGCCGGGCAGTGGATCGGCTACTTTGCCCAGGGGGAAGATTTCGCCGGTTGGCAGGTGGTGCCGGTGGATGCTGGTGAAGTCGTCCCACAGATCACGCTGGCCGGCGAAGTGCTTGACCTGATCGGCACGCCTGCCGGGTTCCTGGCCCTGCGTGCAGGCGGGGTAATTACCCACACGGTTGATTTCGCCGCACCAGATGGCGGAATCGTGTTCCAGGATGCCGAGACTACGCCCCAGGTGATCGCCGTCACACCGGAGACCATCGCCTTTACGCTGGATGCGGTCAACATCACAGCCCCATTCGATCCTGATGAGGAAGTCGTGATTCCATCTTGCCAGGGCGCACCCCCCACCAACTTAAACGGCGTCATGTCCGCCACCGTCGGCGGGACGGTACCGTTACGTGTGCGTTCTGCGCCGGGGGGAACCCTGCTTGCTGAGATGCCGGTCGGTACCCGCGTCACCATCATCGGCGGGCCGGAATGTGTCAACGGCTTCTTGTGGTGGGCCATCCGGTGGGAGCAAAGTGCGGAAGAAGTCATCGAAGGGTGGTCGGCAGAGGCTGGAACGGGCGGTTATTACCTGGAGGCCGTCATCCCCACGCCAACCCCGCCCCTGCCAACCGTGACCCCGACCCCAACGCTGGGTAGCGGGCCGTTCGTCCCGCCGACGGTGACCCCGACGCCAGCAAGCTGAGTTGCATCAATCCGGTGATCGCTCCACAATAGGGAGGAAAAGTCTCTATTTCTATTGAGGAGCGATTGCAATGCGTAAAATAGGATTACTCGTGCTGGCTCTGTTGTTGGCGGTCAGTGTCGTCAACGCGCAGACCAGCCAACGTGTGCTGGATCGCATCGACCAGGCGATGGCCCATTTGACCGAATATCTTGGGCTGGATAGCCCCATCACCCGCCAGACGAACTTCTGGAGTTGGGAAGAGGTCATCTATGGTGATGCTAGCTTTGGCTGTGGCCGCCCCGGTGTAAATTATCCGTCAGAGCCGGACCGCGCCTTCCAGATCACTATTGCCGAGTCCGGTGTTGATTATGATTATCGTCTGTCCGGTGATGGTACCATCCTGGTGTTATGCGGGGCAGATGGTCAGCCCATCTTCCGCAGTGATGACGCCACCCTGAATACCGGCAACCAACCCGTGCAACCGCCGCAAGCCGTCCCCCAGGGGGTAGATTTTAACGTCTGGATTTACATGCAAACCCAGCAACGCTTCTATCTCATCAACGAAACGGGCGAAGTCGCCAGCATCAACCGACCGATGGCGACTAATGAAGATCCCTTCGGCTCTAACATCTTGCAGATGGTGTTCAGCCGTGACGGGCGGTATCTGGTGCAGGTCATCCAATTGAACACCGGTAACATCGGGTTGACCATCAGCGACTTACAGACCGGTGCGATCACATTGGTACCGGTCGGCCTGAACGAAGAAGTCTCGTTAGGGCGTGGCGATGACCCTGGTACGACGTCTATTCAGGTCGGCTCGTCGTTGATCTTCAACGAGAGCAATACCCAGGTCGCGGTCAGCTTTGCGGATCTCAATAATGTCGGCCCGTCGTCCAATGCATGGCGGATCGCGGTTATCAATCTGGCCGATGGAACCACCGTCAACCAACTTCAATACAACGTGGCCCCGACCATCTTACAAAATTCGGATCCGGGATTGACCGACGCGCTCACCGGCAACGGTGTTTTCCAGCCGATTCCGGTGCTGTTTGACTCCGATGGCAACATCCATGTGCGGATGATCCTGATGTTTGCTGGTGGGGCGGAAAATTATCCGACCTTTGTTTGGAGTCCGAGCGGAAACACCGTAGAGCCGAGTCCGTTTACCGGCGTTGATATGGATATTCTGCCAGATGGTCGTACCGTCTTCCCCGCGCTGGATCCCAACCTGCCGGCCCCGCCGCAACCGCCCGGCCCCGGTACCAATTACAACGCTATCACCCAGGCGGATTTACTGGCCCCTGCACCGGATTCCCGCTATATATTCGCCGGGACGACGCAGGCCGTCTTTGGGCCAAACTGGGCCGATGGCGGCGAACAGGTCATCTACCGCACACCCACCGGGAATCCTGGTGAATTCACCTATCTTATGTATCGTTTGAGCGATGATTCTGAGTTTGTCCTGCCGGATGTCGCGGTGGGCGTGCCGGGTGGCGCGTTGAGCATTGTCGAAGGGCCAGCATCGCCGGAAATCGCGTATTACGAGGATGGGGCGACTTCTGCCGTCATCTGGCCGGCCCCGCCCCAGAATGGCCGCCCGATCTTCGCCTGGACGCAGATCACCGGTGTGCCGCTCGGCCTGACCAGTGTCGCCAATGACCAGACCGGGCAACCGCCGGTGGTTCAGGCGACTCCCATGCCCCAGGTGACACCATTGTCACCGCCTACACCCGTCGTCGGCAATAACGAATGTGGCGACTTCCCCAGCATCGTGCAGATCGGCGTCACCGCCCGTTCGACCGTCGTCGATGGATCGCCGTTAAATGTGCGTGATGCGCCCAATGTCACCACCGCGCAGGTGGCCCGCATCGTGCCGGAAAACACCCGCTTCCAGGTGGTTGATGGGCCGCGTTGTGCCGATGGCTACACCTGGTGGCAGGTGCGCCTGCAAGATGGCCTGGTAGGGTGGGTAGCAGAAGCCGGGAGCGAGTTCTACTTCATCGAACCCGCTCCATAATCGCATAACATACCGGGTCGGTCACCTCAGATCGACCCGGTTTACCACTGTGCGGCCAGCCAGCCCAGGTCACGCTGAAAAACTGTCTGCATCAACAACCGGTAACCCTGACCTGACACATACGGCATCCTGATTTCATCTTCGATGCCAATCGGATGAATATTTTCAATTGTGAGGATGGCCGCACTGAAGCCGGTAAGCTCACTGGTATACACACTGGTTTCGTAAGTGAACTGGCGCACCTCATCATCATTGAAGAAATCCACCAGCGGTGACCGCCGCATCAGGCTCTCATACGCTTCGAATTTTTCGATCCAGACATCGGCGGCCTGCTGTGCGTCTTCTGCCTGCAAATAGACCAGGATAACCCGTGTTCGCTCGACTTCTGGCGTGGCATGGTCGGTGATGGCGACCAGTTGATACTGTGGCATTTCGATGAAGTCGGCTTCCGCCTGAGCCAAGATTGCCTCTCTTTGTTCAAAAGTCGCACTCGGTGGAACACTATAGTTTGCGCCGGAACCGATGAATGTCGGTGAGAGCAAGGTCATCTGCCGGATGACTGCGTCATCGCTCACGATGATTTCCACGATAGTCTGAACATCCTCAGAGTCGATCAAGGCCCGCCGGTCACCGTTGAGGGTGTTCTGCGCCGCGTCGAGCGTTTCCGGGCTAGGTGATGAGAAGACCATGTTTTCGCTGATGCCGACTGGTTGACGGCGGCCTAATTCACCCCCGAATAGGTTACTGTAATCCTGCTCTGCCAGATTGATCTCAAACGGATCGCCCGGTGGTTGCAGGCGGATGAATGGTTCTTCTGCTTCAAGTGTGTAATCACGGTTTTCGTGCGCGGTGATGATCGCTTCTTCCTCAAAATCACCATAGAAGATGTCAAACCGCGCGGGCTGATTAAAGACCGTCAGACTGTGGTCGATGTCAAATAGATCAAAGCCGACGACCGCCTCGGCTTCCTCTGCTTGCCTGATGGCACGTCCTATCTCCGGCCAGCCGCTGACTAATCCACCCATCGCGCTGGAAAGCCACCGCTGGAGTCCTTCATCAGCGGCGTTATCGAGAGCTAAAAACTCCGTGTAGCTTTCCGGGCGGGTGGCGGATGGATGAGCCTGGGCAATACCCGCATAATTCGCATACGAGAGCGTTTCACGCGCTTCTAGTGTATCCGGCACCAGGGCCAGCATCTCCGCCAGTGGTAGATCAAATGACGGTGGATCCTCCGTTTCTGTCTCGCCGTCCTCTTGCGCCGTGATGGGCAAGGCCAGCCAGCATACGAGTAATCCCAGTAAAAACCAACGATTCATACGGTTCGCTCCTTCTATGTGATTAACGCTGTTCATTATGGAGCAAGGGCTTGCAATCGGCAACTTTTTCGGCTATGATCTGACGTATAAGGGCAATTAGCTCAATTGGCAGAGCGTCTCGTTGACGTCGAGAAGGTTATAGGTTCGAGTCCTATATTGCCCACAATCTAAGACTTCACTCGAACAGGCGACCATGCGGTCGTCTTTTTCGTTTGGAGCGAGGTTCTCCGAGGTGTCCTCTGTTACCTCATTCACCCGATCCCGCACAGCTTGCAGGTAGGCGAACGGTGGCAGGTATTCCACACGGTCGATTGCGCCCTCAGTGTTCACGACGACTCTCTCGACCACGTTCCGCAGCAGTTCACGTTGATCTGATTGCGAAAGCGTTTCATACAGTATACCCAACTTTTCGATAATTGTGAGCGCGTCGTCAAGATCGTTGATATACGTCTCACACCGTTGATCCAGCAATTCGAGGTTCATCCGCAGCTTCTGACGCTTGTCCTGCCATTCCGCCCATAGGTTCTTCCAGTTCTCCTCTGTGACCATGCCGGAGGCGTATAGGCGCAGCACCCGCGTTTCTTCCTCATCAATAGCTTTGAGCATCTTCTCAATCTCGATGCGCTCATCAGGGCGTGCCTGTCCGAGCTTGGCCGCGACCTCCTCAGTGTAGCTGGCACGGATCAGCGGCACGATCTCGCTATCGACCTGTACATGCTTCAGATGCTCGGTGAGCTGCGCTTCGACATCTCGGCAGAGGAAGTGAATCGGGTGGTTGTCGATGCGGTAGTGTGACGTGCCGCCGCCCTTACGACCCAGATTCGAGGTCGAGCCGACCATACGATAGAGCTTGTCGCCCGGCTGTGTCGGGTCTTTCGGGTCCGCCGTCAGGTAGATCATGCCCTTCAGCAGATAGATGTGCCTGCGCCTGGCAATCCTATTG
>DAOTTZ010000019.1:0-42976 GCA_034437535.1 Anaerolineae bacterium
AAAGTTACCGCTCATTTGCTCAAACATCTGTTGCGGACTCGCTTCGGCATTGATGTCCAATCTTTTCAAGGCTCAATTGAGTTTGCGTTTTAATTTCACATCAGGCGTATATGATACCGTGATGCCGTCTGGAAGGTATCGGTACGCCCGTTTTCCACCAGTGTTGATTCCAGGCCGTGTGCGCCAAACGCGCCGAGCGCGACCCCCAGCGCACCGAGGATGCCAGCTATTACGATAAAGTGTCTCGTCATCGTTGTTTTCCGTCTGATTTCATGGCGTTCGATCATAGCATGAAGGCGGTTTGGCCGACAACGGCACGATTTAGCGTTATAATCAAAAGCACGAAGGGAGAAATTTTTTATGACGAAGTACATTGGAATATTAACTGCTGGGGGTGATACCCCTGGGCTTAACGCCGCTATTCGTGGGGTGGGCAAGGCTGGATTGTACCAACACGGGATGCGGATCATCGGCTTCCGGGATGGCTTTCGCGGTTTGATGGAGAATCGAATCATCCGGCTGGAAGGTGAAGCCCTCTCCGGCATTTTAACGGCAGGTGGGACGATCCTGGGGACTAGCCGGGATAAACCGCACAAGATGCCCGTCGGCGGTAAGAAGATGGACATGACCGATGTGATGGTCGATACGTATGAGAAGCACGAACTCGACGCGCTGGTGTGCCTGGGTGGTGGCGGCACACAGAAAAACGCCTTTCGTCTGTCGAAGAAAGGGTTGAACGTCGTCACACTTCCTAAGACCATTGATAACGATGTCGCGCAGACCGATGTCACCTTCGGGTTTGATACCGCGCTGAACATTGCGACCGATGCACTTGACCGGCTACATAGCACAGCACACAGTCATCATCGCATCATCGTGGTAGAACTGATGGGACACAATACCGGCTGGTTGACGTTGGGTGCCGGGATCGCTGGCGGAGCGGATGTCGTCTTGATCCCCGAAATCCCATATGATGCGGAGAAGATCGCGGCATCAGTGGCCCAGCGCAAGCGGGAGGGCAAACACTTTAGCATCGTGGCTATTTCCGAAGGAGCCATGTCACGCGATCTGGCGGATCGCATCCAGAAGACGACCGAAAAACGCGAAAAATCGGAAGACAAAGCCAAGCGCAAGAAGCTCAAGGCCAAGCTGAAAGAACTGGAAGACGAGCGCATGTCCAGCACACATCAACTGACCGCACAGTTAGAAGAACTGACCGGGCTAGAGTCACGGGTGACCATCCTGGGGCATGTGCAACGGGGCGGGGTGCCGTCCCCGGCAGATCGCGTCCTGGCGACACGCTTAGGCACCGCCTGTGCCCGGTTCATCAGTGAAGGGACTTACGGTGTGATGGTGGCCGCACGCGGTGAAGACGTGGTGCCGGTACCGCTGGAAAATGTCGCCGGGCATCGCAAAAATGTCCCGTTAGATCATCCCTGGCTCCAGACGGCGCGGGATATTGGCGTGAGCCTGGGGGATTAGGAATGCTGGTTGGTGTAGACATCGGCGGGACGTTCACCGATCTCGTCTTGAGCCAGGCTGACGGCCTGACCATCCACAAAATACCGAGTACGCCTGATAACCCGGCCTCTGCCATGTTGGCCGGGCTGGAGATGCTGACCGGCGGCCAGTTGGACGCACTCCGGCGCGTTGCACACGGTTCGACTGTCGCCACCAATGCCATCTTGGAGCGTAAAGGCGCACGAACCGCCCTGATTACAACTCAGGGCTTCCGCGATGTGTTGTTGATTGGCCGGCAAGATCGCCCGGATCTCTACGCGCTACAACCCCGCCTGCCACAGCCACTCATCCCGCGTGATCTATGCTTTGAAGTCCCTGAACGGCTCGATCATCGCGGCGATGTGCTGACTCCATTAGATATTGCCGCGCTGGATTCGGTGTTGGATCAACTGGCCGCGTTGGATGTCGAATCGGTGGCGGTGTGTCTGCTGTATAGTTATGTAGACCCGACACACGAACAGCGTATTCGTCAGCGGATTATCGAGCGGGGTATCCTGGCGGAATGGCAGGTCGCGCTTTCCAGCGATGTCTTGCCAGAGTTTCGAGAATACGAGCGGGCCAGTACCGTCACGCTGGAAGCCTATGTGCGCCCGACAATGGCCCGTTACACATCACAACTCTATGATTCGTTGCCGGGGTCTGTCCGCTTGCGAATCATGAAATCAGATGGTGGGGTTATCAGTGCCCAACGAGTCGCCCGGCAGTCGATCCACACCGCGTTAAGCGGCCCGGCGGCGGGTGTCATCGGTGCGTATGCGGTGGCACGGGCGGCAGGTCATCGTGACATTATCACGCTGGATATGGGCGGTACATCGACCGATGTGTCGATTTGTCCCGGTCAACCCATCCAGCGACCCCAATCTGAGATCGACGGCTTGCCTTTGCGGGTGCGCCTGCTCGATATTGAGACGATTGGTGCGGGCGGTGGCTCGATTGCGCGTGTCGATGCGGGGGGCGCGTTGCGCGTCGGGCCGGAAAGTGCCGGGGCACAGCCGGGGCCAGCCGTCTACGGGCGGGGTGGAACTTTACCGACTGTCAGCGATGCCAACGCTATTCTCGGACGCCTGGATGCTGGTAACTTCCTGGGCGGCGGGATGAAACTTGACCTGCGAGCTGGCAAGCGGGCACTCAAACCGCTGGCGAAATCACTCAATCTGTCGCCGGTTGATACCGCTCAGGGCATTGTCGATGTGGCGAATGCCAATATTGACCGGGCGGTACGACGTGTCTCGGTGGCACGCGGTTATGATCCGCGTGATTTTACGCTGGTAGCCTTTGGCGGGGCAGGCGCACTCCACGCATGTGCCGTCGCAGAGCGGCTGGGCATGGAGCGTGTCGTCATTCCACGTCATCCAGGGGTTTTGTGTGCTTATGGTCTGTTGGTATCCAATGTAGTGATCGACTACACTCAGTCGATACTGGCGACCGTCACAGATGTGACCCTCGATGAACTGGCTCCGCTCATCGAGACGATGCTGGCGACCGCGAAAACCGATCTCATCGCAGAAGGAATTGATGCGCGGGATGATCGCATTTATGAGGTCTCGGTGGATCTGCGGTATGCCGGGCAGGCGTATGAACTCAACGTGCCGATGGATGCCACCCGTGATATGCGCGAGGTCTTCCATGAGGTGCATCATCGGGCTTACGGGCATCATCTGGCCGGGCGTGCGATAGAAATTGTCAATCTGCGTGTGCAGGCTATCGGCCTGGTGCAACATCCGCCGATGCTGGCACAGGATGTCACCACCGGGATGGCGGAGCCAATCGGCACGCGAGATACACCGGACGGCTTGACGCTGGCCCAATATCAACGTGACCGCATCCAACCGGGGCACACCCTGCAAACCCCGGCCCTGGTCTTTCAACTGGATAGTACCGTTTTCATCCCGGCTGGCTGGCAGGCGCGGGCGGATGCTTACGATAACCTGGAGTTAACGCATGGCGGTTGATCCAATTAGCCTGGCAGTCTTCAAGAATTTGTTCGCTTCCGTCGCGGAAGAAATGGGCGTGACATTGCAACGGGCGGCCTTTAGCCCCAACATCCGGGAACGGCTCGACTTTAGCTGTGCGGTGTTTGATGGCTCGGCCCGGATGGTGGCCCAGGCCGCTCATATTCCGGTACATTTGGGGAGTATGCCGGCCTCAGTTGCAGCGGCGGTCGCCGCTTTTGACGAGATCTACCCGGGTGATGTGATCGTGCTCAATGATCCATATCGCGGGGGGACGCATCTGCCGGATGTGACGATGGTTTCGCCGGTCTTCGCCGGTGGGGATCTACTGTACTTTGTCGCCAGTCGGGCGCATCATGCCGATGTGGGCGGGATGTCGCCGGGGTCGTTGCCACTGAGTACCACACTCTATCAGGAAGGGGTCATCATCCCGCCTACCAAACTGAAACTGAGTGGCTGGCTGAACGAAGGTCTACTGGATCTCATCACCGCCAATAGCCGCGCCCCGGCAGAGCGCATGGGCGATATTGAAGCGCAGTTAGCCGCGCATCGCATCGGCGCGAGTCGTTTGCTGGATATTTTGACTGAACACGGCGTCGAAACGGTGGGCGAACACGCAACAGCTTTGATGGATTATTCGCGGCGCATGACTCAGGCGGCTATCCGCGCCATCCCTGATGGCGAGTATACTTTTGAAGATCGGCTAGAAGGCGACGGCCAGACAGCGTATGAGATCCCGATTCGGGTGACACTTCAGGTATCGGCGCAGGCCATGACGGTTGACTTTACCGGGAGTGCGCCCCAGGTACAGGGCAACGTCAACGCGGTGCCGGCTATCGTGCGCTCTGCGACGTGGTATTGCGTCCGCACGCTGGCTGATGATGATGTGCCGGTGAATCATGGTTGTTTTGAGCCGGTGACGGTGATAACCGAAGCAGGGAGCTTCCTGAACCCACGCTTCCCGGCGGCGGTCGCGGTCGGCAATACGGAGACCAGCCAGCGAATTGTAGATGCGGTTATGGGGGCGTTAAGCCAGGCATTACCGGGCAAACTCCCGGCGGCCAGCCAGGGGACGATGAATAACCTGACAGTCGGTGGTGTGAGTGAGGACGGACAGCAGTTTGTCTATTACGAGACGATTGGTGGTGGTCATGGGGCCGGGCCGGATGGCGATGGACTCAGCGGGCGGCATAGTCATATGACCAACACTCTGAATACGCCGGTCGAAGCGTTAGAGATTGCTTTGCCCTTGCGAGTGCTGGCTTATGGCCTGCGCGAAGGCAGTGGCGGGCGGGGTAAGTACACCGGCGGGGCGGGCATCGTGCGTGAATACGAGTTCCTGGCCCCGGCGACGCTTACACTCAACGCGGAACGACGGCGGCAGGCTCCATACGGGCTGGCCGGTGGTCAGCCCGGCGCGACTGGCCGGGATGACCTGATGCGTGATGGAGCGGTTCAGACGTTGGCTGGCAAACAAACTATCCAGGTCTCAGCGGGGGATCGCCTGCGAATCGAGACCCCCGGTGGCGGTGGTTATGGCGCAACTGAGGACTAAGGCTATACTTGAATCGAAGACGACAAAAACGTAAGGTGGCGTGCTGTGGCGGATTTCCAACTTGAACACTTTTATCATGGGCAAGCGGTACAGAATGACAAACCAGCAGAGACGATGACGCTGTTAGCCGCATCAGACGGAATCACACCGAGTCTGGTTCAGCAGGCGGTTGCACGGGTTCGTATTCCGCCGTTGATCCGCTCTGCTAATAGCGCGTGGGCTTTGGTGCGTGGTAAGAGCCGTGAGATGCCGTTTATCATGGTGCAGGCCCAACAAGGTGAGGCCGGGCAGATCGTCCTGCATTACATCATCTTGCGCCCGGATGCTCTGCGTGCCCAGGGTGGCAACCTGGATGCATTGCGCGGCTTATTGGATGAGGCGATGCCGGTTTTTAACGGCGATGAGCCGGCCCAACTACAACCCTTGACGATGGCCCAGGCCGCCCCGCTGACTGTTGAAGCGCAGGTTGATCACATCCTGGAACTGATGACGATCACACAGAATCGCGTCCAGACGATTGAACGATTATTGGCCGCCATCATCCAGGGGTCTACCCTGGTGATCCAGGGGGCACCCGCTTCGTTGGACGACCGGGTAATGTTCATCCAGGGATTGCTGGCCCTTTTGCCGGGGTCGGCGCGGTTCGGTGTGACGTTCACCACGCATAGCCAACCATCAAGCGAAGTCGATGTACAGATTCAATTTTACAGCGATGATGTGCCACCAGCAGAATCCACCGTGTTCAATTGGGGGACGAGTAAAGTCGGCGGGGTGGAGGTCAAAGACGCATACAGTCGATATGTCATGAGCCAGTTACGGCTGGATACAGAGTTGGTCATCCAGCAGAATATGGCGATGGCGTCCATTGCTGGCTGGCGATTGAACCAGGGCGACTCGTTAGCGACGGCCTTAGGCTATGCTTCGTCACGCTTGCGGATGGATAACGCCCTGCGGAATAATCAGCCGGTCTCTAAAAATGATGTCGCCCGCATCCTGACCGAAGATCCGACGCTTTCGACGGATCTCCAGGTGATGTATGCCTTACATCTCATCAAGCTGGCCCTGGCGATGCGTGATATGGAGCCTGCCGCCCCGGTCGCTATTTTGCTCCGGGGGAATGACCGGCTGGAACGCGCCGTTCTGGATGAGATCGACAACGCGCTGGACGTGGATACCGCCGGGTTAGTCCAACAGACGCTCATCCGCTGGATGAATAATCCGCTAGGGCCACAGGGCTTCCGCTGGGTTGATCTGGCGCACCGTTCGATCCTGCTCCACTTGCGGAATCTGGTGCAAGCGCGGGAAGCCGATAGCATTCTAGCGATGCTGAAAACACTCCAGGACGCGGCCCTGACTCTGCAAATTGACGATCTGGCCCCGAAGGTCATCAAGCTGGTGTTGCCGATGGGATACCGTGATGCACGGGTGGCAGAAAACTTATTTTTGCTTGGGATGCGCTTCTTGGCGGATGATCCCTTCCGCCAATTGATGAGTATGGAACGGCTTCGCGCTCAGTTAAACCCGCAGATTGCTAAAGCCTGGTCAGCCATCGCCGGGGACGGCGACGAGGAGTTCGACGCGGCGGCGTTGCTCCGTGTAGCGCGGCAATATGGCGAACGTTGGGAACCGTTGATTCTTTTGCGCTTTGCAGATAACGCCCGGCAGATGGAACGGTACAACCTGTTAGATGCAGATACGCTCAAGGCGTTAGCGGTGCTGGCGAAATCTGCCGATGCCAGCGAATACGCGCCACGCCTGCGCCAGATTGCACAGGCCGTCGAGTCGGAAGCGTTGACCACCCTACGCCAGCCGGGGCCACGCTATCTGCTGGAAATTTACCTTGCGTTGGGCGAATACGAGCTGTTAGCGCGTGGGTTGATCCAGCAATTGCGCCAGCTTTACCCGGTAGATGAACAGGAAGACTTCCTGCTGATGGCAGGATCATTATTCGCGGAGACCACCATCCCGGCGAGTCGGGTCGTCACCGCATTAGATCAGATCAACGCGGCGGGGGTGCGTTCGACGCCGTATATCGTCGTCGCCACCAGCGCGATTCAAAATCATCGGGGTGCGCCGGAAGTCGTCGATATTGCGGACGAAATGACCGAATTGATTACCACCAACCGGCATGTCGTTGACCTGGTACCGCCCGCCGCTTTAATGGGCCTGCTCGAACATTATGCCATCCGCCGTGACTTAAGCGGTCTGCGCCGCATCGCCAGCGTGATCCCGAATGCGACTCGCGGCCAGGGCCGTGCCGGGGTTTCTCATCTGGTACAGACTTACCAGAAACTAGACTGGAGCAAAGAAGCGCGTATGGTCGGGCTGGAAGTCTTGCGTGCTTCCCTACGGATGCAACGACCGGATACGACCCGGCGCATGGTCAGCTTTTACACCAAACAAATCGGCTCAGAGATTCGCCGCCCGTTGGAAGTCACCTACTATATCCAGCGGTTGATCGGACATCAAGATGTGCTGGATTATGGTGAAGACCTGCATCAACTGGTTGGTTTCTTCTTGAGCATGGCCGTGCTTTATGCTGATGATCGTGGGATCCCGCCGGTTAAGATGTTGCAGGAGGGGCTGGCTTCGCTCTCTGGCGCGGCAGGCCTCGACGACCGTTTCTTCAATAACATCACCGCAACTGGCAAAGGGATCATCGCGCTGGCAAAACAGCACCGCTCTGCCCGCCGTCAGGGGACGAAAGCCCTCTTGAGCGGTCAGAATGACCCTACCAGTACGTTAGACGTGATGCGGATCTTCAGCGGTGGGTTTGTGGATGGCACCCGGTTCAACCTGAAGATCGAACCGAAGATGACCCGCTACCCGATGCAAGATTTTTCTGTGGGGGAGTTCATCAAGAAGTTTGCGCTGGCCCGGCGCATCATCCAACCGCTGGCAGAGGGCTTGCCGTTAAGCAAACCGCCGCGCTTACGTGCGCGTGACATCTTGAGCGAGGCCCGGAGTATTGACCGGGCGATTGAGCTAGAGGATAAAAATATTATCCTGCGGAACATGGCGCGAGATCTGCAATATTTGATTGATTTCATCGTCATCTTTTATGAGCAAAGCGATAGCAAAGCCTTTGAAAATAGTGGTGTCGCCCGGCGCATTGACGCGGGCAAACACCGGCCAGAGGGCGTTTTAGAACTGATGCGCTTTATTTATGGGTATTACCGGCAGGGGGGCTAGATTGTGCCTGGTTCGATCAACGCCTATAATTAAAAGCCAGAGTGAATACCAATAGAGAGCGACACGATGGATATTGGCGTTGTTATCGATCATTATAAAATCGTAGAGCATATCGGGCGCGGCGGCATGGCCGACGTGTGGAGTGCCCGTGATAACAAGCTCAACCGCATGGTGGCGATCAAGACCATCGCGCATGGGCTGTCTCAAGATGCGAACCCGGTCACGATGTTCAAGCAAGAGGCACAGACCATCGCCCAGATGGAACACCCGCATATCTTGCCGATCTATGATTTTGGTCAATACAGCGGCCAACTCTACATCGTCATGCGCTATGTCACCGGGGGATCGTTGGACGAACTCCTGCGGCGAGATCCGCTCCCGGTTGTTGATGCGCTCCGGCTAGGGTTGTCAATCGCCCAGGCCCTGGATTATGCCCATGTCAACAATGTCGTCCATCTTGACCTCAAGCCACCGAACGTCCTGTTAGATAGTCATCAATCGCCTTATCTGGCTGATTTTGGCCTGGCGACCGTGCTCGACCCGGAAGGCAAAGCCTTGAATCCCGGCAGTGGTACATTGCTCTATATGGCCCCAGAACAACTGACATCCGAGTTGATTGATTATCGGGCGGATCTGTATAGCTTCGCTATTGTGATGTTTCATATGTTGATCGGTCAGTTGCCGTTTGGGGGTGCCGCCCCGATGGCCCTTAAGCAGATGCAATTCCAGGAAGAATTGCCCGATTTGAATCAGTTAAATCCTGCCATCCCGGAGTCTTTCACGGCGATCTTACGTCGTGCAACGGCCCTTGAGCCGGAAGCGCGTCACGATAGCTTGACGGAAATCATAGAGGCTTTGCAATCCGCCTACCTGGAGTCAAAAGGGACGGCGGCGGTCGGCCTGAGCCTTGCCAGTGTTGAGACAGATAGCTATGACGGTTTCATTTTCGACGTGGCCGATTATGACGGCGATGATGTCGAGATCCTGGAGGCGGTCGATATTTATAGCCGAGCGCGGCATAACTGGGCCGGGGGCAATGGCCGCTTCTTGCTCGGTGTGACGAATTTCATGGTTATGAACGGCTACTATGTCGATGCTGAGCTTCACGGCTTGACGTTGGATGAATCCGGCAAGCAGATGCTCCTGCGGGGCGGCATCGAATATGACATCGCGCTCGATCATTGGTGGGCGCAACTGGACGATGATAACCGGCGATGGGTGTGCCTGCACGCGCTGAGGAGTGGCAACGCCCCGGCACGGGTGCGTGCCCTCCGTCGCTTAGAGGATTTGCCGGACGCCGAACCAGCCGTCATCCCCAAGTTAGTCGCACAGATGATGCAAATCGAGACCAACGAAACGGCCCGCATTGCGGCGTTGCAGGTATTGGGCACACGCGCAAAATCAGACGATGGCAATTGGCGGGAAGTCGTCTACACGCCAGAAATTGACCTGTTGATCGCTGAAACCGCGTTGGATGTGGGAATGCCGAATGTCTCCGAATTTGCGGCGCGGGTGATCGGTGACATTCGTTCGATTTCAGCGGTGCGCCAGCTTGCCAATGAACAGCGCGAGCGCCGTAAGGGTGCCTTACGGGCGTTGGCCGTCGTGCGCGATGTCGCGCCATCGTTGCCGGATGTCGTCAGTCCGTCGGCTCGCGCTTATGCTTTCGCCAATAATACCCTGCGGCGTATGTTTGAAGATCCGCTGTCGTTGATCTTCCGCTTTACGATGGCTTTGATCGGTGGTTGGATCGCGATGGGAGCGTCGATCTGGGTGTTGTTCCGCACGCAAGAGACATTTACCCCACAACGCTGGGGCAATTCCCTGGCAGTGGGGTTATTGTTTGCGGCGGCCTTCGCGGTGCTGGTGGTCGTCACAGATGAGTTCTCGCGCCGGTTGCGCGGCTTCTGGCCCTGGTGGGTGCGGGTGCTGTTGTTGGGGGCGTTTGGCATGTGGTGGGCCACCTCGATCTGGGCGCAGTTCCACTGGTCATATTATCAGCTAGAGATCGAATGGGATGTGATGTACTTCGGCGGGTTTGGTTTGATTGCCGCGTTGTTGTTGGCCGGGTTGTTCCGCTGGCGGAGTGTGGTCTTTGTCCCGTTGATGGTGCTGGTCGTCTATATTCCCATCTTCACCACGTACATGGTCGGGACGGTGGGGGAGGAGATCGGCCCGTTCACTTACGGCGAAGAAGACGATTCTTTCCAGTTTTATACATCGCTTTTCTATTTTGAAGTTGAATATATCGAGACGGCAGATGGTGGTTTTCTGGTTGAACCATCACAGCAGGTTTATTCGGTCGGGTTGCTGTTCGTCTCGATCCTGGCTTTGGGTGCGTTCTTCCCGGATGTGGTGCGCGATCTGCGTGGGGCCGGGCGTTACCTGCATGAGCGATACATCGTGACGGAGGTCATCGAAGATCAGACTCCGACCGTGATCGGGGCGAAGAAGAAGGTACCAGCCCCGGCGGCGCGGTTGGCCCACACCCGTGATCCGCAAGCCGTCCGAACTGAAGTTGATGTGGCCGCCGATGAACAGGACGAAGCAGAGCGCACGACTTCGTTAGAGCTTAAGGATGCGGCACCCGTGACCAGGACATTTGAAGAATTTGACCGCACCGAGCTGGACCCAGGGCAGGGCATGAACAATGACGACATCCCCCGGAAAGATGCCCCCGATAAGACCGAATTGGACATCAACCAGAGGACATCAGACGCCGATACCGATAGTCAGAGTAAGATCGTGAGCAAGCGGGTTGACCTGGGAACGGGCATTCGCATTGATCTATCGGATGAGTCAAATCAGACCGAACTTGATGCCTCGCTCGGTCTGCAATCAACTGAAGACGACGAACCCGAGGACGACGAACCGGAAAGCGAATAGCCGGGCTAAACTTGTGAATAAAGCCGCCCGCCGAACTCACTCACCAGTTGGTTATCCAGGTCATCGGCATAACCGGCTACCATTGTGATGATGGTGTTGGTCTCGTCGGCGTCCAGGCCGATCAACGGGCGTTCGTTAAACACATAGACGGCATCATAGAAGACACCGAGCGATGCGTTGGTCAATTGCAGGTTGAGTTCTAGCAGACGACGGTATAAAGGCAGGAGTCCGGTTTCCGGCAGATGCAAAATCGGCGCGAGAACCTGAATGTACCCCCGGTCACTTTGTTCGACGATATAAATTTCGATGATGGCGGAGCCGCGCCGAAAGTTCCAGCCGTAACCCATTTCAACGTCGATCCGCGCTTCGACGACATCAACACCAAGATCGGTGAGGATGGCTTCGACCGTATCAGCATATTGTTCGAGTGTTTTAGGATTGTTCCGGTTGCGCCCGGCAAATAACATAATGCATTTCTCCTCGTTGATTAACGTCCTCTAGGCACCTGGTAACCACACCGCAGGCAGGCTCCCTGGTAAAAGCCGACTGTCGAGCCGCATTCCGGGCAGGGTTGGTGCATGGTCTCACCATAGAGACCGGCCATCTGTGGCACCGGGAATCGCTCCCGGCCTTCTGCCTGGGGCAGAACCCGGCCACAATATTCACAGTAGAATCCGCCATGTGCGGCGGCCCGGCTCAGGTTGCCACACCCCGCGCAATACGTCAGTTCGTCCTGGCTTTGCATCTCCTGGGTATATTGTTCCAGCAGGCGGTAGATCACGCCGATGTGCAGGCCGAAGATATACGGCGATGAGCGGTTCGCATTGGTCGTCAACATGCCGACCAACAGATTTTGTGGGTTGAAGACCGGGTTACCCCCGGCATCGGCCAACCGGTCAATATCGGTCGGGAACCACTCCGGCTTTTGATTTTGTTTGGTGGCGCGGCGTTCGCCGTTGACGACCTGACCACTGTAAGTGATAGCGGAAATAGCGGTGCCGCCGGGGATGGTCGGGGCGTTGGAGGCTGGCAGAAGTTGCTTGATCGTCAGCCCGGTATGGATGAAAGCCAAATCGTAGCTGGCCCAGGAGCGCACAACCTGCCCGGCGGCTCGGTCTCCCCGGTTGATCTCATAATCTACCGTGCGCGACCCACCGACGACAAAGCGTGAGGTGGCGATCAACCCATTGCGCGAGATAAAAAACCCGGTACCGGCACCGTTCGGACCGCCATAGATGCCGATAGCACGATGTAATCTTCCGCCCGCGCTGGTAATGGGCCGGCTAACCTGGGGTTGTGTTGGCGGTTTGCGCGGGGGCATCTCCGCCGGTGGGTTGCTTGGTGATGCGGTCTGCGCGGGGGGCGGCCCGCCGGGCGGAGCTTGCGCCGGTTGCTCTGGTTGTGCCGGGGCCGGCCGCTCTTGCGGTAGACCTTGAGCCAGTAGAGCCGCTAATCGCTTCTGAGCGTGTTCGTTACCAGGGTCAACGGCCAGGGCCTGATTGTAGTATCGGCCTTTTTCCTGCGGATTATTGGTCGTTTCCGCCAACCAGATCCACCCAATGGCACGATGACCGGCTTGTAACTCGTCATTCTTGAGCGCGATTCGAATCAGGCGTGCGCCTTCCTGTTTGTTGCCATCGCGGATGGCCTGGATCCCCTGTTGCAGGTTGCGATAAGTCATAGCGTTCCCGATTGTATCTTGCTGGTGTTTTCTATTGTAACGCGAATTTTGGATTAGTACCCGGTATCACTCACTCAGACTCGATCCATTCGTTCTCCGGGTTGAGTTGGTCGCGTGATGGCATGACCTGGAACCAGGTTGTCCCCGGTTTAAGTGGCAGAATGTCTCCATCCGGCGTCCGCAGGCTGATGATCGCTTCGCGCACGGTGCGCGTCCATCGGGCCTCATACCGGCGGCCCTCACGGAAGAGCGTCGCATCATTTTCCCCCCATACCGCGATCTGAATACTCCAAATTGGGTTTCCTTCAAAGCGGCTTTCAACCACCAGTGTCTCGGTATGTTCTGCGTGTAATATCACCACGTTATCCGCCCGGATGACGGCATCGGTGTTGGCGTCGGTGTGGGGTAAGCCGTCTGCCGCGCGGGTGTAGGTGCGTGTCTCCGGGTCATATGTCCAACCGATGCGGGTGCCCCGGTAGCGCACGTCGATGACACTGGCAGAATCTGATTCTATCGGCGGCGTGGTGTCGTCAAAGTTTAGCCCGGTCAGGCGTGGCTGCGTTGCATGGCCGTCCGCTTCGGCTTGTTCCCATAATGCCTGTAGATTGACGAACATATTATGTGGGGCGGGGATTGTTTCGTCTCGCCAGTAGACCGGCGGCCCATACAACACGCCCTTGTAAGCTCGCTCGGCATACTCGGAAGGCGGTTGAGGTGCGCCGGGGTACACATCTTCGATGCCGTCAATATCTGCGTAAAATGTGTTGACGTAGGCACTCCCATAGATGTATTTTTCCACACCCAGGCTCGCGCCGGAAAACGCCAGGATGCCATCCATCATCGGCACGATCTCATGGTCGATCAACCGCGCACTACGGATCGACCCGACGCGCTGAGGAGCCTGGCTGTAAAATACAGCGGAAAAGCGCGTCAGCCCGCCCTCTGCATAATGTTCAAATACCAGGTCGGCCTGGCTGATCCCGGCTTGCGGGCGCACCAGGGCCGGGGCGTTGGAAATCTTGACGACGATAGGCCGTCGTTCCAGTGTATCCGGGTCATCGACGGGCAATCCGGTCAGTGGATTGATGCCGTCTGCCCCCGATTCGACAGTCGATGTAGCAATCTCAAGGTTCACGATGGACAGAGTTGACGTATCCTGTTGGTGAGGCTGGCACGCGGCCAGCCACAACGCGCCGCAAAATAATATAAACCGTAGCATTGGGCAGTCTTCTCCTGCTGAAATAATCACTTCAGTTGACTAGACTATACCACCCGGCTATAATCAATTCAGATTTAAGGCGTTTGCAACTGTAGACCGAGAGCAGGGGGCTTGAATGCCACTCCAAGGCAACCTGAGAGATTTCACAACCACACAACTTCTCAACCTGATGAACCTGTCACGGCGTACCGGGACACTGGTCATCTTCGAGGCTAAGCCAACGGGTGAGAAGGACGCGATGGACAACGAAAAGATGGCCCCTGGCGATGAGCGTGCGCGTGTCGTCTTCAAAGACGGCAAGCTGGTGCATGCTGTGCTCACCGGGCAAAAGGGCGATCTGGTCGCTGTATTAAACAAAGCTGGCAAATTGACTGACCAGCAGGCCAACATCATTCGGGAACGGGCCAAAGGAAGCAGTGATAAAGCCCTTGCCATGCGGTTGATTGGTGCAAATTACGTTAGCCAGAAAGATGTCGTCAAGAGCATCCAGCAATATACACTCGATGTGGTGTATAACCTGATGACATGGCGTGAAGGCATCTTCAAATTCGGGGATAACCAACTGCCCAATGGCAATCGCATCCTGGTGCCCATTGACCTGGAAAACGTTATCGTTGAAGGGGCGCGGCGCATCAAGGATGATGAGCAACTCAAGACCAGCATCCCTGATCTGGATCGTGCGCTCAAATTCCCGGAGGACGCCAAGAAGAAGTTCAAGGGCGTCCATCTCAGCGTGGAAGAATGGCGTATCGTGTCATACGTCAACCCGCGTAATACTATCCGCCAGATCGGCAAAGCCAATAACATGTCGGAGATGGAAATCCGGCGTGTGGTTTATGGCTTACAACAGGCCGGGCTGGTCGATGTCGTCGCGGCAGAAGGTAGCGAGAAGAAGAAAACAACGACGCGGGCTGGTAACCGGAGTAAAAAACAACCAGGGCCATCACGCGACGTCGTGACACGTTTGATCGACCGTATCAAGTCGATCTAGTCTTATTCAACCCTTTACGAGAAGAGCGGGGCAATCATGCAGACTGTAAAAATGGTGATCACCGGGCCGTTTAGCTCTGGTAAGACCGAGTTCATTCAATCGATCAGCGAGATCGAAGTCGTCAAGACCGAGAAAGAACTCACCAGTAGTGCCGAACGCGAAGAAAAAGATCAAACCACAGTGGCGATGGACTTTGGCCGCATCACGGTGGATGATGATCTGGTGCTGTACTTGTTTGGGACGCCAGGGCAACGCCGTTTCGACTTTATGTGGGAGATCCTGGCAGAAGGAATGCTCGGCTTCATCGTGATGGTCGATAGTGCCAAGCCGGAGACCTTCCGCGAGGCCAAAAGCATTCTGGAAACGTTCCGTGCTTACGCGCCGACGCCCTATGTCGTCGCCGCTAACAAGCAAGACCACCCCGAAGCCTGGGACCCGGAAGACCTGCGGATCGCGCTCCGCATCGAACCGGAGGTCAAGCTCTTGCCGTGTGTCGCCAAAGAACGCGACAGCGTGCGCGATGTCTTGCTGGAACTTCTTTATACCATCCTAGAGGAAATGGACTAAGTGCCGACTCTGGTAACTGAACAGGGCATCGTCCACTACGAGACCTACGGGCGTGGACGCCCTGTTTTGCTTTTGCATGGCTGGCTTGGCTCCTGGAACCTGTGGCGCGATACCATCGAGATCCTGGGTAAGGAATTTCGAACCTACGCGCTCGACTTCTTCGGGTTCGGGGAGTCAGTTGACCGTGAGTCTAACTTCACTGTTGATAACTACGTTGAGTCGGTTAATCAATTTATGGAGCGGTTAGGTATCACGAAGGCACCACTCATCGGGCATTCGATGGGGGGGTCAGTTTCGCTTGCCGCTTCGGTGCGCTTTCCGGAAAAAATCGTCAAGACGACCGTTATCGGGTCGCCCATCGTCGGCTCATCGCTCAACTGGATTTTGAAACTTTCCGGTTATCGTGGCATCGCCCGCATCATCTGGACGACGCCGACTTTGCTCAAGCTGTTTTTGCGGCTTTATGGTTATTACATCGCCAAAGACGGCAGTCGCGTCGGCAAGATGCTGGTGGAAGACACCTCCAAGATTTCGCCTGATTCGTTCTTCCAGAGCATCGGTACCTTGCGCCAGACTGACCTGCGCGACCAGATCGGCAGTCTGGGGATGTCGGTATTAGGCATTTATGGCAAATATGACCGCATCGTCAGTCCTGGTCAATCCGATGTGTTGAAAGAACATGCGCCAACTAGCCGCATCGCCTGGTTTGAAGGCTCCGGCCACTTCCCTATGATGGACGAACCAGATCGATTCCACGATACAATCCGCGATTTTCTCCACAACGGGTAACGTTTGCATTATAATGGGATGAAAGTGTTCTCTGCGTGGAGTAACCCTGATGAATCGATACATAATTGAAGATACCCGCCATGTGCCACCCTTTAACGAACCGGCCAGTCTGTTGACCATTGGCCTGGAGCCGATGAAGCTCCATCATGAAAATTTGTTTATCGAAGTTTTGCATGATGAAAATATTGACCTGGGTGGTGTGTTTCATTCGCGGGAGGAGCTGGACCAGGTCCAGGGCGAAGCCGTCGTTTACCGCGATAGCCTGTGGTTTGATAAAGAGTTCTTCCAGTATTTTGTTGAAAATGCCCGTAAGCTGGGCAAAGCCTGCCGGGCGTCCTTCCCGGCGAGTGATAAAGCCTTCCACACTTATACCGTGCCATTAACGAAGTCGTTCGAAGCGGCGATGGGGCCGGATAACAAGGTTTTGTTCCTCATCGACCTGTGGTACTTCCCGGATGGCTATACCGCTGATATTCAGCCGATTGTCGTCCCTAGCGAAAGCAATGAGATCGGCTTTTACAGTGTGCCCGATTTCATGACGATGGAGCAGGGCGACCTGACACACTACGCGCCAGAGCGGGCGGTGATCTCGATTGAAAGTTGGGTGCATGTCTATTTTGCGTCGATCATCTACGGCAACTTCGGGCGGGCGGGCCGGTTAGACGCCAAGATCAACCGCAGTGTGCTGACGCAACTCAAGTTATTGTGGCGGGCCGTGTTAGAGCAAAAGCAGATCCTCAGCGCATCGGGTGCGGTGAAGATAGGCAAAAATTGCTCGATTGATCCATCAGTTATCATCGCTGGCCCCTGTGAAATCGGGGATAACTGCGCGATTGGGGCCGGCGTGGTGATCGACAATTGTACTATCGGCAACAATGTCACCATCGACGCGGGGTGTGTGCTGATGATGAGTACCGTCGCAGACGGGTGCTTTTTGCCCTTCCGCGCCGCGCTTTACCTGACGCACGTCATGGAAAATACGATCATCGCGCAGAATACTTGCCTGCAAATGTGTGTTATCGGGCGGAATAGTTTTGTCGGGGCCGGGAGTACGTTCACCGACTTTAACCTGCTGGCGCAAAAGCCCATCCGGGCCGCCAATATCGAAGGCGAATTGCAGACGGTGAGCCAGATCGTGCTGGGGAGTGCCGTCGGGCATAATTGCCGTATTGGGGCCGGCATGATTGTCTTCCCCGGTCGGATGATCGAGTCTGATGTGGTGCTGGTGGCGTCGCCACAACGCCGGGTGATTTCACGTAATGTCGCCTATGAAGAAAGCGACCATCACTTTATCTCGCACGGCGATGTTCATAAACGCTTTTATCCGCGCCAGGATGAAGAACTAGAAGCGGAAACCACCTGGGATAGCTGGTAAGGGATGGCTTCGATGATCCATGAAGACACATTTGCGTTTGTCGTACACCCCATCCACCTGAAATCGGATGTTGCCCGTAAGTATCCGTTGTTGGGCAAGGTCTTAAGCGAAGGCATGATTAACTGGCTTTCGCGTTATTTCCCGCCGGTGTATCTATCGCAGATCGACGGGATTCAATCACAGGCGACCGAACGCTTCGTCACTGGATGGTTTTTGGCGGTGCCTTATACACCGCAACGTATGCTGACCCTGCCGGAAAATATGGTCTACGATAAGATCGTAGCGGCGGGCAACAAGGCGAAGGAACTGGGCGCGAAGATGTTCGGCCTGGGGGCGTTTACATCAGTGGTCGGTGATTCGGGGGTGACAATTGCCGAACGGCTCGACATCCCGGTGACGACGGGCGATAGTTATACAGTGGTCATCGCGGTGGAAGCCATCCGCGAAGCGGCCCGCCGGATGGAGATTGACATAACCCAGGCCGAAGTCGCGGTTGTCGGGGCGACTGGTGCCATCGGCAAGACCTGCGCCCAGATGTTGGCGCGAGATGTCGGCAAGCTCAACCTGATCGGTCGTCGCCCGGCGGCGGTGCAAGAAATCCGTGAGCGGTGCGAAGGATACGCGGCGGAAGTGACCGGCGGCACCGATATTGAGACGATCTACAGCGCGGATTTGATCCTGACGGTGACAAGCGCGGTGGAGACGATCATCAAACCGCGCCACCTGAAGCCGGGGGCAGTCGTGCTGGATGTCGCCCGCCCGCGTGATGTGTCTCAGGTTGTGGCGCAAGAGCGCGATGATGTGCTGGTTATCGAAGGTGGGATGGTCGAAGTGCCGGGTGATGCTAATTTCAACTTTGACTTTGGCTTCCCGCCGGGCAAAGTCTACGCTTGTATGGCGGAGACAATCGCGCTGGCCCTGGAAAGTCGTTATACCGATTATACGCTTGGTAAAGAGATCAGCCTGGAGCAAGCGCAGGAAATCGGCCAGATTGCGGCGCGGCACGGCTTCAAGCTCTCCGGCTTCCGCAGTTTTGAACGCGCCGTGACTGACGCACACATTGATGCCGTCCGTGAACGTGCCAGCATCAACCGGCGGGCCTGGATGCCAGCAAACCCGTAAGACTCGCCGAACACCCGTGCGATAAAGACTTGGCGTCGGTGTTATTGCCAAGTACACTGCTGGTAGCGGCCTGAGCTTGCAAAATGGCTTGGGATGCGTTAGCACTTGCTTACAACTTTTGTTATTTTGTGCAGGTTCGGAGCATTTAGTGTATATTTGTAAAGAACTGATTCTTCTATCCGGTCCCAAAATACCGAGGGGCAATTATGAGTAAAGGCAGGATTCTAGTCGTCGAAGATGACTTCGACATCTCGAATATGTTGCGAATATACTTCAGCGGGCAGGGCTATGAAGTTCAGGTCGCCCCACGCGGCGGCGATGCGCTCTCGATGACGCGCAAACAATTGCCCGACCTGATCATGCTGGACATTATGTTGCCGGATATGAACGGGTATGATGTCTGTAAAGAACTTCGCACTACCACCCGTACCAAGCATGTGCCGATCATATTCCTGACTCAGCGTGACGAACGGAGCGATAAAATCGCCGGTTTAGAACTGGGTGCTGACGATTATGTCACCAAGCCCTTTGACATCGAAGAGTTAAAGCTCCGGGTGCAAAATGCTATCGTCGCCGCCAAACGGCAGGTTAACCTGGATCCCAAATCCAATCTACCGACAGGCACCTTGATCGAAGATCACCTACGTGGCTTGATGCGAAATGACCAACCCTGGACATATGTTGACATCAAGATCAACACATTCGATCAGTTCCGTGAGGTCTATGGGTTTGTGGCCGGGGATGAAGTCATCCGCTTTATGGCGATGATGCTGAGTGAGGTCGTTGATGATTCTGGAACCCCGGATGATTTTATCGGGCATCCAGGGAGCGATAACTTCATCATCATCACCCACACGCAAGATACCAAAAAATTACAACAACGCCTGGGAGAACGCTTCGACGAAGGCGTGAAACAACATTATTCATTTATCGACCGCGAACGTGGTTACATCCTCGTGCCAGATGATGGCGGTAATGAAAAGCAGGTTGATCTCATGTCATTGGCGATTGGCTCAGTCTCGACCAAGACGCATCAATTCTCTGACATTCGAGAGATTACCGAATTGGCCGCCGAAGACCGGCGTCGAGGAGAAGGCGATAGAAGCGGGGATGCAGGATCGCCGATCTTGACCTCCTGGTAAGCACGTTTTAGTTTCGAGGTGTTGTAATGAACCTGGCATTTGTCCTGATTTTAGGTGGTGCAGTTATTATCGCCTGGATTTACTTCTGGGCGCGGCAAAACGCGGGGCAGGCCGATACAAGGATCGACTTACAGGCGATGATCCAGGATGTGCCTGCCGCCGGTAACGATGACGCCGTGTTGGTGGCCCACGAACACGGTAAATTGCTTTACATTAACACAGCGGCCCGCTCATTACTCAACCTCAACGGCGGCCAGCCTAATCTAGAACAAGTCGCCCGCACGGCGGAGCCAACCGATAACTTCTTGCAACTCTTCGCTACAGAGGGCCAGACGTCGTTTCAACTCAATGATCGTTGGGTTGAAGCGTCTTCGCATCGCATCGCGACGGATGCTGACCGCCGCATGGTGGTCGTCATGCGTGAATTGGCCGCCAGCGCATCAAACCCTGATTTGCTCAACATGGCTGATGCAATGGCCGTCATCAATGAGATCGGCGATAACATCAATGTGACGCTTGGTATGGCAGAGGCCCTTCAAGCGATTCTGACGATTGTCGGCAAGCACATCCGCTACGACGCGGCAGAGATCACGCTGTGGGAGGAAAAAGATCAGGCATCATACCAGCGCGGCTGGGCTGGTGATACAACTTATCTGATTGCTCTAAGCGAGATCGGCGGCAAGTACGAGTTAGGTGACGGTATCACCGGGTGGATTGCCAAGCATCGCCGCCCGGTTCTGCTCAACGGGCGTGATGACACGACGGCCATCCAACCTAAGCTGACCGAGAACAATATGTATGAAAGTTTCGTCGGTGCGCCGATCATGCTGGGAGATCGTTTCATCGGGACGATTGAAATGGCGAGCAAGTCAGCCGGCGCGTTCACGCAGGGGGATATGGCGTTGTTGCAGGCTGTTTCCAAACAGGTCGCCGTGACGATCTACAACACGGAAGTCTATGGGCAACAGGTCAAACGGATTAATGACATCGCCAGCTTGCAGGAAGTCGTCAATGTGGGTGGGGTGCAAGAACAGGGCGTAGAGCGCGTTTATGCCGCGTTGAACCAACGCATTGCGGAATTGCTCGACGCGGATATGTGCGGCATTTTACTCTATGATCCTGACCGCGAAGGGTTATCAATCCAGTTGCCAGTTCATGGCCTGCCGGAAGCCCTGGTGCGGAGCATCTTTGTCTCCCTGGAATCTGGCACTACACAGTACAACATTTGGCGTAATCAGCAGTCCTGGGTTTCCAACGATCTGCAAGATGAACCGCTGGTCGAAGAATTAGATTTACAGCCCGTCGTGAGCCTGGCCGGCATCAACAACACAGCCTGGCTTCCGTTGGAAATCGGCGGTGAACGCTTCGGTGTGCTGGCCGTGAGCAATAAGCAGAATGCGAGTGGCTTTAACGCTCGTGATCTGCAAAACCTGACCATTCTGGCGTCACAAGCCGCCATCGTGGTTGAGAAGATCCGGCTATATGCGCGGGAACAGCGCATGGATACGGAGCTAGTCGGCTTGCAAGAGATCACCAATGCTATCGGTGCCTTGAGCCACGAGACCGAATTCTACGGGGAAATTACCGAGCGCATCGCCAATTTGATGCAAATTGAGATGGTCGGCATCTTGCTCTATGACGATGCCAATAGTCAGCTTGTCAGCCAGTTGCCATTTCATGGTGTGGATGATGACGCCGTGCGTGATTATACGATCCCACTCCCAACTGGGAGCGTTATGCGCGAACTCTGGGAAGATGACCGCTACTGGTACAGCAACCGGGTGCAGGCCGACACACTGGTCTTTGAAACCGGGTTAGATCAACTGGCAACACAACTCAAAATCGAGAAGACACTCATCGCCGTGATGCAGGCCAGTGGCCGCCGCCTGGGGGTGGTGCAGGTCTCGAATAAGCGCAATGAGGAAGATTTTACCGATAGCGATGCCCGTCTGTTGATGATCTTCGCGACACAGGCCGGGGCCATTATCGAAAATGCCCGCCTCTTCCGGGAAGCGCAACGCAGTGCAGAGCAAGCCCAGGGCTTGCGCCGCGTGGCAGAATTAGCCGGTAACGTCCTCACGACGCAGGAAAGTGTCGCGCCGGTATTGAGCCAGATTGCAGATTTGCTTCAGACCGAAATCGTCTTCGTCAACGTGCTGGATCAACAGCGGGGTAGTTTAATCACCTATCCCCGCTGGATCTATGGCATAGAATTGGCTGATCCGATCTTCCAGGATATTTATAGCCCTGGGTTTGAACATAGTGTCGCCGTCTCGCAAAAGCCGTATGTCGCCAACAACATCGAGGGCGACGAGCAGATACTTTCCAGTTATAAGCAACTTGCCGGGCAGATGGATCTCCGCGATGGCATCCTGGTGCCGTTGCTCTATGGTGACCGGGTGTTGGGGGAGCTTGGGGTGGCGAACCGTGTGATACGGCGGCCCTTCCTGGCGGAAGACATGGAAGTGATGCAGGTCGTCGCTTCGCAGATCGCCTCCGCACTTGACCGTCTGTTGCTCTACGAAGCAACGGGCGAAAACCTGAACCGGCGTAATGACGAGTTAGAGGCCATCTCGCGGGTCAGTAATGAGTTGGCATCAACGCTTGACCTGGATCAGGTCTTGAGCGTGATCCGTGCGGAGACGATCCGCGCATCTGGTGCGTCGGAGTGTAGCGTCGTCTTGCTGGAAGACGCCGCACTCTGGCCGAGTCCAGATCGTCCGTTGGTTCAACGGCGTGTGGGCATGGCGGAAGCCCTGCCAGAGTTAACTGACATCGAACGAGAGGCCGTTCAGCGCACCTCAGAACCGGTACTCATCACCGATTTTGAATTCACCACGATGGAACCGATGCCGCCGCAAGCACGTTCCGGCCTGGCCGTGCCGATTCTGTTCACTGATGATGTGGTGGGCCTAATTTATCTTTATCACGAAGAGCCGAACCGCTTCGATGATCGAGCCGGGTCATTCGTGATGCAGATGGCGGTTAAGGCTTCGCTGGGGTATGGCAACGCGCTCCGCTTTGAAGAACAAGTGCGCCGTAGCAACAATCTGCGCCGCCGGGTGGATCAATTGAACCGCATCTTTGAGCTGGGGCATATGTTCCAGACCAATGCCGATCCGGTTAGCATTCTGGAAGCCATCGCTTATAGCGTGCAACAGAGTGTCGGATATGACACCATCGTCATGATGCTATTGGATGAAGAGACCGAAACCCTGGTGCGCGTGGCCCATGCTGGCCTGCCAGTAGATGTCTTCCAGGCGAGCAAACAGTACACTATTTCGCTGGATACGATCAATAAGTTGTTTGATCCAGATTATCGCGTCAGCGAGTCGTACTTCTTCCCGATTGAATCATTTGAAGATTGGTATGTTGAGGGCCTGGAAGCCCTGAACACTGATTTTGAGGGCAAGCGCACCATCCCACCGGTTGGGCGGCGTGGCTGGCGTGATGGCGACCGCCTGATCGTCCGCCTGATGGGGCCATCCGGCGTATTAGTCGGCTTGATGATCTTAGACCGTCCGTATGATAACTTGCGGCCAGAGCGTGGCACGATTGAGGTGTTAGAGATTTTCGCCAATCAAGCCGCTTCGACCATCGAAAACACGCGCTTATATCTTTCCAGTGTCGCCAGTGCAGAGCAAGAAGCACAGTTGAACGACATCATGGAAGCGGTCTCCAGCACGTTGGAAATTGAAGAGATTGTGCGGGCCGTCGCACGCGGGATCGTGCGGATGTTGCCCTTTACCCGCATGACTTTCGCTCTGGTGGATTCCGAAGGCAATGGCTTTGACTTGCTACGAGTCGTCGTCCAGCCCAATAACGAATTTGAGATTCTGCGCGAAAACCGGGTTTCGCTCGGTGCTACGGCCATGAACCGTACCTACAACGACGCAAGAGATTATCTGTATACCAGTGCAGAAAGCGCACAGAGCGACTACGAAGACTTGATCGAATGGCATGAAAGCGGTGAGAAGACCACACTGATTCTGCCGATGTTGACCGGTGGCGAGACGCTCGGTGTCATCCACATCGGTAGTGATCTGGATCAAGCTTATGGCTTCCGGGAGTTCCGGGTGTTGCTTCGTCGTATGGCTCAGTTGGTCGCCAGTTCGGTGCAAAATGCCCGTCTGTTCGACCAGGCCGTGAACCTGCAAATCCTCAACGAATCGGTGGTGGAATCGATCCAGCAGGGCATTATCGTGCTGGATAACTCCGGTCATGTGATTTCGATCAATAGCTTCCTGACAGATCGTTACGGTTGGAAGCGAAACATCGTCGGTGCCGATCTGTTCGAGTACGCGCCAGAAGTCGCAGAGCCGATCAAAGAGCCGTTGATGGCGGTGCTTAACCAGGGTAACCCGCAAGAGCGTCTAAACCAGACGATCACCCGCGAAGATGGTGAGGCGATCATCAGTAACTTCTATATGTATCCGTTGCGCTTCGGGTTATCGGTCCGTGGTGCGGTGATCCTGGTGGAAGATGTGACGGATCGCTCCCGGTTGGAGCAAGCGATGGAATCGCGTGCGAACCAACTCGCCGCGCTGACCGACGTCTCGACGCGCATTACATCATCGCTGGAACGAGACGAAGTGGTTCAGGTGGCCCTGCAAGAGATGGGTTGGTTGGTGCCCCACGCCGCGATGTCCTTATGGCGGCGCAATGGATCGTATATGGTGCTGGAAGGAGCTACCGGGTTTGCTATTGATGAAACCCGCGCCTTAAACGAACGGTTCCTTTTCAGTGATTTTGACCTCATCCGGCATGTGGTAGAGACTCAGCGGGTGGTGGTCGCCGCTACAGACGAAATTGACATCCCCGATGCCCTTGATGTGCATACAGCGGCGGAAAGCTGGATGGGGGTGCCGCTGGTGAATCAGGGGCATGTCGTCGGTATGGTTATGGTGACCGAACGTACCCCGAACGCTTACCAGAGTTCATCAGACCAAAACATTGCCTTTGCCTTTGCCAGTCAGGTTGCTATCGCGTTAGCCAATGCAGATCTGTTCGAGCAGACCTTCGACCGCACGAACGAACTCGGTACGTTGTTAGAGGCGGCCCAGGCTACCTCTTTGACGACCGATCTTGACTCAGTCTTCCAGACGGTTGTCGAGTTAATGTTCAGCGCGTTGGAGATGGACGACTGCTCGATCATGACCTGGGATGAGGTCGATAATCAGCTTGAAGTTCAGTTGGATATGAACCGCGAGGGTGACGAAGATGTGGTCGTCCCGGCGGGGACGATCTACGACCTGAGCGAGTATCCGGCCCGGTTACGTGCGCTGAGGGATCGTGAGGTCGTGGTGATTGTCGCGGAAGATGGCGATAGTCCTTACCCGAAAGAGATCGAAGAACTGACCGCCGCCGGAGATGCGGCCCGTATGCTCGTCCCGCTGATCGTGCGTGAATCGGCACGCGGCTTGATCCAACTGGGGTCACGCAGTACCGAGGCCATCACCCAACAGAAGGTGCGTCTGGCGCGTGCGTTGGGGTCGCAGGTCGCCGTAGCGATTGAGAACGCCCGCCTCTCTGCGGAGACGACCGCGCACTTTGAGGAGTCGTTGATCATCAATGACCTTAGCCGGGCGATTTCCAGCACGCTTAATCTGGACGATATGTTCAACGTAGTGCGCGATCAAATGCCGGGGGTTACCGGTGCTAATGAGTTGTATCTGGCAATTTACGATGAATCCAAAGATGAGATCAACTTCCCGCTAGCCGTCCGCAAAGGCGAAGCATATGAGATCCCCCCGCGCCGGTTGGGGAAAGATGAAGTCTCGTTTATTATCAAACATCGCCGGCCTTTGAACCTGGGGGCGGATTACTACAGCCCGGATGAACTGCGTAAGAGCCTGGGCATCGAAGGGGGCGAAACGGATGCGCGGAGTTATTTGGGTGTGCCGCTCATCGCTGGTGACGAAGTTTACGGGGTCTTGGCGGTGCGAGATACGGAACGGACGCGGGCCTTTAGTATCAATGAGCAACGCATCCTGACGACAGTTGGCTCTCAGTTGGGGGCCGCCATCCAGAATGCGCGTTTGTTCCGCCAGGTGACGAGCTTTGCCGATGACCTGGAGCGAGAAGTTGCTGAACGCACCCGTGAGCTAGAAGACGAACGTGACCGCATCGACACACTTTACCAGATTACGTCCGAGCTGGCCCGCACCCTCGATATGGAACGGTTGATGCCGCGTGCGTTGGGCATGGTGGCGAAGGCTGTCGGTGCTCAGGACGGTGTGATTATGCAGTTGGATCCGATCACGGATCAGTTGTATAGCCGGGCCGTCTTGAATCCCAACTCGCTCCAGGAGAACCCGACTGGTGATCGTCCGATCCACCCGGCGGAGCGCATCGCCCGGTGGATCATCATGGAAGATGAGCATGTCCGCATGGTCAATGACCTGCTGGAAGAAGACTACTGGGATGCAGACGCATCGGGGGCGGTCGGCTGGCGGAGTGCGATTGCCGTCTTGCTGGAAACTAACGAAGAATTGCTCGGCGTGATGGTCTTCCTCAGCCAGGACATCGAAGCCTTTAACGAGGCGCACGTCCGCTTGATGGTTGCGGCGGCTAATCAGGTTGCATCGTCCATCAACAACGCTGAACTTTATAAGATGATCCGGGAACAAGCCGAGCGACTGGCCGAACTATTCCGGGCGGAGCAAGAGGAAGCCGACAAGAACAAGGCGATCCTCGAAGGCATCGCCGATGGGGTGGTCTTGGCAGACAATGAAGGCAACATTATGTTGTTCAATAATGCGGCGGAGCGCATCTTGCGCGTCTCCCGGCAGGAAGCCATCGGTAAATCGTTGACGCGGGTCGCCGGTGTACATGGCGCGTCGGCCTCTACCTGGGCCGATGCCCTGGAAAGACGGCTCATCAACCCGGATGACCCCGATGCCCGTGATTTCCTCGATGAGCGTCTCGAACTGGGCGACCGCACGGTGAGCGTCCACCTGTCGCCGGTTTATACGGGCGAACGCTTCCTGGGGACGGTCTCGGTGTTCCGTGATGTCACCCGTGAGGTGGAAGCCGAGCGTAGTAAGAGCGAATTTGTCGCCAATGTCTCGCACGAGTTCCGCACCCCGTTAACGTCAATCAAGGGGTACAATGACCTGTTGTTGATGGGGGCATTCGGTCAGTTCGATGACCAACAGAAGAAGATGCTTGATACGATCAAGGATAACGTCACCCGGCTGGCCGCACTGGTAGAAGACGTGCTGAACATCTCCAAGATTGACTCCGGACGCGAGCAATTGTCCATCGAACAGGTCGATATGAACCGGGTCATCGACCAGGTTCTGGAAAATCTGTTATCCCGGCCCAATCACCAGGGGAAAGACATCACTGTTGAGTTTGAGCCGCTTGATGACCTGCCATTGATCCAGGCTGACCCGGAAAAAGTGACTCGCATCATCAGTAATATTATTGACAATGCCTTTAACTACACCCTGGCTGGTGGTAGTATAGACATTCATGTCGAGCCGGATGACCAAAATAATCGCTTGCAGATCGTGGTGAAGGATACCGGGGTCGGCGTGCCGGAAGAATTCCGGGATAGCATCTGGGAGCGGTTCAAGCGGCACGACGAAACCGCTGTCACCCTGGATGTCGCCGGGACGGGCCTGGGATTGCCAATCGTCAAAGAACTGGTCGAAATGCATCATGGCGACATCTGGTTCGAGTCTGAAGTCGGCACCGGTACGACTTTCTTCATCCGGTTACCCTATAACCAACCGGAATATCTCATCAACACCATGGCCGAGGCCGGGAGTGATTAACTGACATGGCAAAGATCCTCGTTGCAGAAGACGAACGTGATATACGTGAACTGATTAACTTTACCTTGTCCTTCGCCGGGCATGAGTTGGAATTGGCCGCCAATGGTCAGGAGGCCGTTGATAAGGCCCCGGAGTTTCAGCCTGATCTCATCCTGATGGATGTCCGTATGCCCAAGCTGACCGGCTACGAAGCCTGTAAACAGTTAAAATCGATGGATGCGGTCAAACAGATCCCGGTGGTATTCTTGACGGCTAAAGGCCAGGATGAAGAAGTCTCGATGGGGTTGGAAGCCGGGGCGATTGCCTACATTCTGAAGCCATTCGCGCCGGATATGCTGACGCAACGGGTGAACGAACTCCTGCAAGAAATTGGTGTTTCGTGAACGCAAACTAGGACGACAAGACTATGAGTGCCATCACGGTAGATGGAGACCTGGTACATTACGAAGTGTTAGGGCGCGGTGGGCGGCCTGTCATCTTGCTACACGGCTGGATCGGCTCGTGGCGTTATTGGATTCCAACCATGCGCCAGCTTCAATTAAAATTCCGCGTCTATGCGATTGATCTGTTCGGTTACGGTGATTCGGGCAAAAATCCGGAAAAATACCCGCTGGAACAGCAGATCAACATGGTCGATCAATTCATGAAACAACTCGGTGTGCCAAAGGCCGCCTTCCTGGCGCATGGCCTGGGGGCACAGGTCGCGGTGGAATTCGCTAAACGTTTTCCTGATCGTGTCGCCCGGATGTTGATCGTGAGTGCGCCGTTCTTTGACCCTGGCGATCTGGGTTCACGGGTGCCACCGGGCAAACAGGTCTTGCTTACCGATGTCAACGCACGCCAGAAATCTGCCGGGCCAACCACCGGGGATAAGACCATCCCGAATCGCTCTACCGCATATGATTTTGAAATCAAACCTTCCGCTTCCGAGCCAGACAAGACGATTCCAAGTGCCAGCCGAGAGACCATCCCAAACCCCAATATGATTGACCGGGAAGCCTTGCGGCGGGCGGCCCTGGCACAACGACGTGCCCAGGTTGAATCAACGGCGACCCCAACCGCAACCAACAATAACCAGCTTAAGCAGGCGTTGATCGCCGATATGGAAGATCTGCTCAACCGTTGTTTTAAGAAATCTGACCCGGAATATGAGAAATTGTTCCAGGATATTGCCAAGGGCGATAGCAAGGTCATTGAATACAGCTATCATAACTTTGATGCTGGTCGGGTGCTGGATCTGGTTCGGACGTTGCCGATGCCGATTGTCGTGGTACACGGGGAGGACGACCCGCTCATCCCGCCGCCTGGTGACGAAATCTGGGATTACATCACCGAAGATAAAGATGACAAGCTCTTGCCGGTGCCGCTTTCTGGCGTGCGCCACTTCCCGATGCTGGAACACGAAACCTTCCAGCGGTTGGTGGGTATGTTCTTAGAAATGCCAGACATCAGCAAGATCGAACTTAAAGAACGCTGGCGGCGCCGGTCGCGTTAATTAAGTATGACGCACGCGCTAATTTTTGCGAACGGCGATATGCTCGATGGGCCGATGGTTCATCGAGCGTTTGATTCCGCCCAATCGCCGTATGTAGTCGCGGCAGATGGCGGCGCACGAGTCGCACAGGGGTTTGGTATGCCGTTGGATCTGGTGATCGGTGATTTCGACTCCTTGACTTCTGCCGAACAAGCCCAGCTCCAGGCGGATGGGGTGCCGTTTTTGCGCTACCCGCCGGAAAAAGATCAAACTGACCTGGAATTGGCGTTGCGCCATGTGCATGAGCAGGGTGCAACCTGGATACGAATCATCGGTGGTGTTGGGGATCGGCTCGACCAAACCATCGCTAACGTGTATCTGCTGGGACTGCCGGAATTGTCGGCCTGTGATGTGCGATTAGTCGCCGGTCAGCAGGAAACGCGCCTGCTCCGGCCCGGCAGTCATCCGTTGGTGGGTGAGGTAGGCGATACCGTCTCGTTGATTCCTGTCGGTGGCATGGTGCATGGCATCAGCACGGATGGTTTACAATATGCGCTAGATGATGAGACGCTGGCGTTTGGCCCGGCGCGTGGCGTCAGCAATGTGTTGACGGCGGCCCAGGCGACGATTCAAATCAAAGTGGGACAATTGCTGGTTATTCATACATTGGGGGAAGCATGATTACAGTCAAGAAGAACAATCATCGCGGGCGATTTGTGTGGCAATACATCGGTGATGTGTTGGAGCGAACCGAAAATTGCATCAAGCTGGAAGCCGTGTTCGGTCGCGATACCGTCGATATTGGTCTGCTGACATTTGCGACTGGCGATAAGATGATCGAATGGTTTTATGCGGATCGTTATTTCAACGTGTTTCAACTCCACGATGGCAAGACCGAACACATTAAAGGCTGGTACTGTAATATCACACGCCCGGCATCTTTCACGGAAGAAGCGATTGTCTCTGATGACCTGGCGTTAGATGTCGTCGTCCTGCCGGAAGGCAAGGTGCATGTGCTGGATGAGGCTGAATTCCAACGTCTGGAAATCCCGACGGCGGATCGACAGGCGGCCCTGGCGGCGGTGGAGCAGATCAAAACCTGGGTTTCAGAAAAACACGGCCCGTTTGCAAAATTAGCAAGATGACCGATGGCCGATCATCTTCCAGAGTTCCCCCAGGTTATCGTCAAACGACAGAATCGGAAGTCGCTAGCGGTGCGCGTCACCCCGGCGGGGGAGGTCGTCTTGATGGTGCCGACCTGGATTCGGCTCACGCATCCCAGGGTCAAACGGTTTGTACAGCAGGCACTGGATCAACTTGATCCGCACATCCCGGATCGCCCACATGCTCCCTTGCACGACGAAACGATGGTGCGCCAACTTGTGGGGCGGTGGGCACCGCGCATCGGTGTAGAACCGGGCCGGGTGCAACTGCGCGATATGACACGCAAATGGGGGTCTTGCTCTAGCCGGGGCAATATTACCTTCAATACTGCGCTGTACTATATTCCAGCACATCTTGTAGAATATGTCGTCGTACATGAACTGGTGCATATGCTCGTCTTTGACCATAGTCCGGCTTTCTGGCGCATGTTGGGCCGCTTTTTGCCCGATTATGCCGACCGCGAGCAAGAGTTAAATACCTACAGGGTGTAATCCATGTCTCGTGCCTTGAATAATACGCAGATCCTCCGGGCGGCGGCGGTGGTCTTATTTGGATTTCTGGCAAGTGGTGTCCTCGGCCTGGTGCGGACGGGGGCGTTCTCCGCCACATTTGGGGCCAGTGCCGAACTTGACGCTTTCTACGCGGCACAACGCATCCCGGAGTTATTGTTTACATTGGTAGCCGGTGGGGCATTGGGGTCATCCTTCATCCCGGTGTTTACGCGCTACCTGAACGACGAAAGCCGTGACCATGCCTGGCGTTTAGCCAGTGCGGTGATGACGCTTTCGGTGGTGGCGGCAGGTGGGATCGCGCTGTTGGTGGCAATCTTCGCCCCGGTGATTGTCCCGGCGATCCTGGTGCCGGGCGCACCCCCGGCCCAGCAAGCCCTGACGATTGCGCTCACCCGGTTGATGCTGGTTACAACCGTGATCTTCGCGATCAGTGGGTTGGCGATGGGCATCCTCAATGCACATCAGAATTTTTTGTTCCCGGCGATGGCGTTGAGCTTTAACAACCTGGGTTACATCTTCGGTGCGCTGGTACTGACGCAAACCCTCCCGGCATATACACTCAATGATGACCTCATCCTCGGCCTGGAGCCGATCCTGCCAGCGTATGCCACCCTCAACCCGGAAGCGAACATCTTCGGCTTGGCAATCGGCGCGATCTTGGGGGCGGGCTTGCATCTGTTGATTCAGATTCCTGGCTTAATTCGTCTGCGGGCGCGTCTGCGGGTGCTTTTCGTGGTTCATCTGGAAGGTGTCCGCGAGATCTTCACGCTGATGCTCCCGCGTGTGTTCGGGTTGGCTGTGGTGCAGATTAATTTCATCGTCAATGTGGCGTTTGCCTCCGCGATGGTAGAAGGAAGCCAGACCGCGCTGACCACCGGCTGGTTCATCACCTATTTTACCCTCGGCATCATCGCGCAGAGTATGGGTACGGCGGTCTTCCCCACACTTTCCGCCCTGGCGGCAGATGGCGATATGGCGTCTTTCCGTTTGCGGCTGGCAACAGCGATGCGAACGGTTCTGTTCCTTTCCTTCCCCGCTATGGTCGGGTTGATCGCGCTCGGTGTGCCGATTATGTCGATCTTCGAACGGGCCGAATGGACGCCACAACACACCGAGGCGGCGGCCTGGGCGTTGGCGTTCTTTGCGGTTGGGCTGGCCGGGCATAGCTTGCTCGAAGTGCTATCCCGCGCATTCTATGCGCTGGGGGATACCTGGACGCCGGTCAAGATCGGTGTGGTGGCGATGGTGACCAACATCATCTTCAGCGTGATCTTGATCCAATTTATCGGTAATCCGGCGGAATTAGATCGTGGGCCGTTTGCCGGGCTGGCCCTGGCAAATAGCATTGCGACGATGCTCGAAAGCATGATCTTGTGGTGGTTATTGCGGCGGCGGATCGGCGGGTTGAACGACCGGGGGATCTTGATCGGGGCTGGTCAAGCAATGGCCGCCGCCCTGGGGATGGGCGTGGTCGTTTTGGGCTTGCGTGCCAGCTTGCAAGACATCCCGACTATGGTGCTACTAGGTGCCGGGATCGGCATTGGCGGGATCACTTTCTTCGGGCTGGCGGTCTTGCTACGCATGGATGAAGTCGGCTTTATTCTCCGCCGCTTCAGGCCCTCACGTTAGATTATAGTTAGTAGACCTCATGACAATATCCCAAATATATCCCAAATGTGGGAAAGTTGGGATACTGTGGGATTCTAGTCACTGTCTAGCGGGGCCAGGTCACCGTCATCGTCGATCTGGTTGACTCGTAACTCGGCCTTATCCAGCACATCCTGGCAGAACGCGGCCAACTTGCGCCCGCGTTCGTATAAGGTCACCGAGTCTTCCAGCGAAAGCTCACCGGATTCCAGCTTGTTGATAATGTCTTGCAGTTCGGCAAACGCGCTCTCAAAAGAGTGTCCGTTGGTATCGCTCATGGCTGTCTTCGTCCTCTACTCGTGCTTTTAGATTTCCATCGCGTAGTTGGATGGTGATCGCATCACCCGGTTGGGCATCCAACTCGGAGACGATCCGTTTATCGTCGCTTGTTCGCGTCACAATCGCGTATCCGCGTTTAAGAATGGCCTGTGGGCTAGCGGCCTCTAAAGCGGCCTGACGGGCCGCCAATCGCTCGCTGAGGCGTTCCAGCCGGGTGTTTTGGCTACGTCCCAGGCGGTCGCTCAAGTCGTCAATGCGTTGTCGCCGGTCCTGGATCATGCCGAGTGGGGAGCGGAAGTTTAAGGTGCGGTCGAGTGCGTCCAGGTCAGCGCGATGCGCCGCCAGTCGGTCATCCAGTGTCGCACTCAGCAGGGCGGTACGATCAAGCAGACTCTGGCGCAGGTCGGCTATATCTGGCACCGCCAATTCTGCCGCCGCTGAGGGCGTGGGTGCCCGTAGATCGCTGACGAAATCAACGATGGTAAAGTCGGTCTCATGCCCGACGCCGGTAATCACCGGGAGTGAACTGGCGACGATGGCCCGGGCGACGCCTTCATCGTTAAACGCCCACAGGTCTTCGATGCTACCGCCCCCCCGGCATACGACGATAACTTCGGCTTCATTATGATCGTTCAATCGTTCGATAGCGCGGATAATGGTCGGTGGAGCATCGCCCCCTTGGACTTTGGTCGGGCTGAGGATCACCCGCGCCAACGGAAACCGGCGACTCAATACATTGAGAACATCCTGGAAGGCGGCGGCATTGGGGGAGGTCACCACGCCGATTGTCAGCGGAAAATGTGGTATATCGCGCTTGCGGTCAGCGTCGAATAAGCCTTCTGCTTGCAACCGCGCCTTGAGCCGTTCAAATTGTTGATAAAGATCTCCCTGGCCGACGGGGCGTAGGGCATCGGCATAAAGCTGATACTCACCGCGTGGGGCATAGATCCCGACCCGCCCATGAACCTCGACCGCATCGCCTTCTTTCGGGACGACCGACTGCCGGGATGCCTGACTGCGCCACATCACACACCGTAACTGCGCGTCTTGATCTTTAAGCGTAAAATACCAGTGACCAGATTTTGCCCGTGTCATGTTAGAGACTTCCCCGGAGATCCACACATCACCCAGGAGATCATCCATATCAAAAAGGGTACTAATGTAACTGGTCACTTCCGAAACCGTGCGGGTATGATCGAACATAGAAATCGCCTTTGGCTACCGACGAGACATATTATACAATCATGGACAGTTTTTCCGAACATCGAGCCAAAGGGGCGTGCAATGGCCTATCTCAATTCCAAAGAGCGTGATGACCTGCTGGATGATTTAATCAAGCTGAACTTTACCCGTGCCCGGCGCAAGATCCGCCGGATGGATAAAGAAATTCAGTTGGTGGTGTACCGCAACGTCCAGCAGACCGGCGAATGGTTAACCCAGTATGATATGGTTGGGCGAGGGACGCGAGTCTATCTCATCGAGGATCGTTCTGATGAGTATGAATCCGGCACGCCGGATCAACGATTGGATCTCGATTATGAACTGGTACGAGTCATCGTAGAGCCACTACCCGGCAATCGTACCTGACAATCGGTTTGAGTGTTTTATACGTGAGTGATTTTTGTTTTCAAACAGAAAGAGGTGTTTTATGTTGCGGACGCTGAACCGCACCCGTGATCTGAGCCTGACTCAGAGACTTATGCTTATCAGTGTGTTCGTCGGCCTGACTGCGCTTTCCGCGCAATTTGAGTTCGGCGGGCCAGTACCCTACACGTTACAAGTGCTGGTTGTGTTGCTTTCCGGTATGGTGTTGGGGGCGCGTGATGGTGCCCTGACGCAAATCGCTTATGCTGGCCTGATCTGGTTTAATCTACCGATTGCGGCGGGTGGGGCCGGGGCCGCCGCGCTGACCGGCGCGACTGCGGGTTACCTGATCGCTTTCATCCCGGCGGCCTGGGTCACCGGTTTCCTGGTAGAGCATGGGGCTGATCGCGTGTGGCAACGTCTGCTGGCCGGGTTAGTCGGCGTGGCGATGATCTATGCGTTGGGCTTTGTGGTCTTTAAGGCTGTGAGTGGTCTTGGCTGGGCCGAATCATGGTCGTTGAGCGTACAACCGTTCATCGCGTTTGACTTTGTTAAGGCGTTAGTGGCGGCTGGCCTGGCGGAAAGTGGCCGGACGTTGATCCAGCAATACTTCCCGCCGCTGGAAGACGAAACCCGCTAACACGAGACGTATAACGTATATATGGCACGGATGATGTGTGTCGTCCGTGCCATTGCCAGCCTCACCCCTGCTCGAATTCGTCCCGATCTATTGTCAGGCCGAGCGTGTTATACCCCGCATCGACATGAATAATCTCTCCCGTCACCATCGTAGAAAGATCGGACGCCAGATATAACGCGGTCTTGCCTACATCCTCCTGTGATACCTGCTCCATGAGTGGAGAAGCGGCTTTGGCATATTTCAAGAATGTGCGCAGGCCCGGCACCCCCGCCGCAGAGAGTGTCTTGATCGGCCCGGCACTAATCGCGTTGACGCGCACCCCTTGCCGGCCCAGGTCATACGCCAGGTAGCGTGTGATCGTCTCCAGCGCGGCTTTGGCGATTGCCATGACATTATAAGCCGGCATGACTTTTTCCGCCGCGTAATAGGTCATCGCCATGATGCTCCCCCCGGCGGGCATCAGAGGGGCGGCCCGGCGGCTGAGTGCGATCAGGCTGTACGCGCTGATGTCCATCGCCAGCTTAAAGCCATCGCGAGAAATATCAACGAAACGACCGCCCAGGTCATCACGTTCTGCAAAGGCGACGGCATGAACCAGAATGTCCACCCGCCCGAAGCGGTCGCGCACTGCATCGAATAAATCATCAATCGCGTCATCGTCGGTCACATCGCATTTTTCTACAAAATCGCAATCGATTGATTTCGCCAATGGAAAAACACGCTTTTCCAGCACATCGCTGGCATAACTTAGCGCGACTGTCGCCCCCTCAGCATGAAAAGCCTGTGCGATCCCCCAGGCGATTGAATTTTTGTTGGCGACGCCGAAGATTAGCGCGACCTTGCCCTCTAACATGCCCATGCGAGTTGTCCCTTTCTGTCTCATTGATTGTCTGCTCGCATCTTACCCTAAGTTTGTGGTTGAACGCTACGCTATAATCAAACCGATAGGATAACTAAAGGATAATGACCTGATGGCTGATGACCCAATCCGTGTGCTGGTGGCGGCAGATTTTTCCGATGCGATCCTGGATCGCTTGCGGGATGTATCAGAGCGGTTACAAATCGAAAAGTATTTCCCTGACGTCCCGCCGAGTACCTATGCTGAAGCTGAAGTGCTGTATACTATTCGTCATTTCCCGGAGCCAGCCCAGGCCCCGCGCCTGCGCTGGGTGCAGTTGCACTTCGCCGGCATGAACCGGGTGACCTCTCTGCCGATTGTCCAGGCGGAAGATGTAGAGGTTACGTCGGCCAGCGGCATCCATGCGGTACCCATCGCGGAGTATTGCATCGGGATGATGGCCGCATTTAACCTCAAGTTGCCGTTGATGTTGGCGAACAAAGCGGCGGCAGATTGGCAGGAAGACGCTTATTCCGTGTTCCAGCCGCGTACTTTACGCGGGCAAACGCTTGGTATCGTCGGTTATGGGAGCATCGGGCGCGAACTGGGACGAATCGCGGCGGAGATGGGTATGACGGTGTTGGCCTGTAAGCGTGATCTGCTAGCCAGCACGGAAGACACCGGGTATTATCTGCCCGGCACCGGAGACCCCACCGGCGACATTCCAGACCGTTTGTACCCGCCGGAAGCTGTCGGCTCGATGGCTTCGATGTGTGACTTCCTGGTGGTGGCCGCCCCACTGACGGATCAGACGCATCATATGATTGACGCGGCGGTATTTGAACAGATGAAACCGACAGCGGTGCTGGTCAATATCGCACGCGGTGCGCTGGTTGATGAAGAAGCGTTGATTTCCGCATTGGCGGCGGAGACAATCGGCGGGGCGGTGCTGGATGTGTTCGAGCAAGAGCCGCTACCGGCGACCAGCCCACTCTGGAATCTGGATAATGTCATCATTAGCCCGCATGTCGCCGGGAATCATCTCGATTATCATGAGTCCGCCTCGCGCTTGTTTGAGGAGAACCTGCGGCGGTACATTGAAAATGAGCCGTTGCTCAATCGTTTGAACCGTGAGGCCGGGTATTGAAACTTTTCCATTGAAGCCGCGTAATAGATATTAGATAATGACGGTCAACAGAAGGACAGGAGACCCACCATGACCGACCAACCGCAAGATACCAACACTCCGCCGGAGACCCCGGAAATGCCGGAGGAAGAAGCTCCGCGTACACCGTTTGAAGAGTTCCTATATCATCAACGCCGCGCCCTGGAAGAGACCGGACGCGCATTAGAAGCCCTGATTCCAGAAGGCTTCCGCAAACATGGGAGCGAAGCCAGCAAAGAATTTTCTAAAGGCTTTCGTGCCCTGGTCGATGCGATGATGCAAGAACTCCGCAAGGCCCGCGATGAAGGCGAAACCGTAGCCGATGGCGACGAGACGCCGCCATCAACTACCGGCAAGACGAAAGTAAAAGTCGAAGTCGATTAAGCTGATTTAGCCCCGCTTATTGCGGGGCTTTGTTTTAGTGGATGGGATATTGCCGCGCCAGGATGCGATCCAGCAGGCGATCAGGCAGGAGACGGCGTAACAGACCGATTGATTTGGCGTCCTGGCCTACCAGATAACGTGTCTTGGGATTGCGGGCGGTAAAGGCATCCAATACGGCATCGGCCACCTCAGATGGCTTAATGCCATCTGCCGCCGCTTCCTGGCTGACTGTGATCATCTTGCGGAAAGATGAACCATATAGTGATTGGCCCTCCGGCGTGAATTCTGCTTCTAATTCTTCGGCTTGCTCTTGCACCTTGTCCCAGATGGCGGTTTTGATCGCGCCGGGTTCGATGGCACTGACCTTGACCCCGAACGGCTTCATCTCTGCCCGTAACGAGTCCGTAAAGGCTTCCATTGCAAACTTTGACATGCAATATTGTGACGAAAACGGCAACGCAATCCGCCCCAGGATTGACGCGGTGTTGACGATGCGGCCTTTGGCTTTCCTCACCTGCGGGAGCATGGCCTGGGTTACGCTGTAATGGCCGATCAGGTTGATCTCTAACGTGTTGCGTAAGATCTCGACCGGCGTCGTCTCAATTGGCCCGGCGACCCCGACACCAGCGTTATTAAACAGACCATACAAGCCGTCAGTTCCGACGATGCCGTCAATTTGATCCCGTGCTTGGTAGATACTGCTGGTATCGGTCACATCGACCGGGACGATGTGAAGTCGCTCCGTCCCCATGATGTCTAATGGGCCGGTATCTTCACCGGCTAATACGCCGGCAATCAGGGTGAACCCGGCGGTATATAACCGGTGGGCACTGGCTAACCCGATGCCCGATGAAGCCCCAGTGATAAAGATCGCTTTCTTTTGCATCAGTCTACCCCGCTATTCTTTGAAAACCCCGACAAAATAAGTGCCACCACACACCAACCACCCGACGACAGCCACAGCCGTATCACCGTTGATATAAAACAATGTCGATGCGATCAGCACGCTACCGAAGAAGACGGCACGACTGGTCGTGTTGTTGGCCCGCTCGATCCGCCGGAGTTGTTGGCGTTGGGCCAGGCTCATGTTGGTCGTCACGCGGATGTCGCCACTTTGTAACGCCTTGAGTGTGTCATTCGCCCGGCTGACCGGCCCTAGCGTCCGCCGCAAGGCTTCGTCAGCAATCGTCTGGAAGACCTTCAAGCCGTTGCCACTAAATAACGCCTGGATGACCGAAACGCCATCCCGGCGATTAAGCATTTCACCCTGCTTGATGTCCATGCCAAAGCCGCGTGCGATCAACGTTTCGGTGTACGGCTGGAGTTCGTACCAGGGGTTATACTGGGGATCCAGGCTGGTACACATGCCGCTTAAAATGCTGATCGTCCGCCCCAGATAGATGAAATCCTGCGGGATATAAAAGGGCATGGAAAGCATCAGATCGCCGAATTCATCAGCCAGATCAACCACCTGTTCGTAATCAATCTGTTTGAGGTCGGTCATGCTCAGGCCCCACACCTGGTCAAACGCGGCGCGGGCCGCCTCTGTGATGCGGTCAATATCGGCCCCAGGGAGCAAGAATCCGAGCTTCTGGTAACTGGCGATCAAGCCATCGACATCACGAGTCAGCACGGAATACAACGTCGTCACCATGCCATCGGCGATCTCGTGGGTCAGTGTGCCGGTCATGCCGAAGTCGATAAAGATGAGATAAAAGGGGCGGCCTTCCGGCCCGAAATCGGCCTGTTCGTTCTCTACGGGCAATGGATAAACAAACAGGTTGCCGGGGTGCGGGTCTGCATGGAAGAAGTAATGGTTAAAGATCTGCGGTAGATAGGTATCCATCAACCGCTTGGCGATGGCCTTCCGGCTGATGCCAGCTCGATCCAGCGCGTCATAATCGGTGATTTTGATGCTGGTCACGTCTTCGATGGTCAGCACACGGTCGGTAGAGAGGCTGTAATAGACTGATGGAATGTAAACGCCGGTGTCATCGCGGAAGATCTCCGCAAAGCGGGCGGCATTGTAGGCTTCATGCTTATACGAGAGTTCTTCCAGCAGGACATCGCCAAATTCTTCTACCAGGGCGGAGGCATCCGCCCGGCGGCTGATGAACCGGAAGCGCATCGCAATCTTCGCCACCACTCGCATCGCCGCTAAATCTGTGTAGCAGATCTGCCGGATGCCCGGACGTTGCACTTTGATCACGACGCGCTCACTATTCCGGAGCATGGCCCGGTGGACCTGACCGAGTGAGGCGGCGGCGACCGGATCTTCATTGATCCATTCGTAATGATCTTCCAGCGGGCCTAATTCTTCCCTCAGCACGCCTTCGATCTTGCGGAAGTTAATCGTCGGTACTTCATCCTGGAGCGATTCGAGTTCGCGGATGATTTCTTCTGGCAGAATATCAACCCGGGTCGAGATAAATTGCCCCAGTTTGATAAACACGCCACCCCGGACGACCGCGAAATTGCGGAATTCACGGGCGTAGCGCGTCCACCGCTTGAGGTTGGTGCGCTCAACGTAACTGGGGAAGATCTTGAACATATAGATCTGCCAGAACAGCACCCGCAGGAAGATCCACCCGGCGAAGACAATCGTCCGCCAGAACCGCCACTGCATCCGTAAAGAACGCGACACCCGTTGCGGTTCCTGGACGGTGCTGTCATCGGGCGACGGGATTTCGCCGTCGATATTGATCTTTTGCCCGACCATATTTTCTTCTTGCGGGTGGTGGCCGTTTTCCTCGGTCAGTTGTGCATCGTCGAGGAAGTCGGGTTCGGCCACCGGGTCTACGTCGATCTGGTTGGTGGGCGGGGGTGTCGCCCCGTTTCCATTGGCATAGGCTCTGTGGCCGTTAGGCGTCGGCGGGTTGTTCTTCGCCGGCGAATCGGATACAGAGGGTGGAGTCTTCGAACTTTGCATCGGCAATCTCTAAATCCCATAATGCGTACGGAAGCACGATGTTGCGCCGGTATGGCCCCACGCGGAGCGTTAGCTCATCACGAGAGCGATACAGATCCATATCGTTTTTATCTACAAAAGGCAGGGGCACCCGCAAGGTGTATTGGCCTTCCTGGTCATCGACTTTTTCGATGGTATGTGTCTTGCCTTCAAACATCTGGTCGGCTGGGTTTTGGTCACCATACAGGGCATCGCCCAGTTGACGCAGGGCATCCAGGCCACCCACTTCACCATTAAACATCGGTGCGCGCATCAGCGGCAGGCCGCCGAAGGCTTCGCCGATAAATTCGATGTTTTCTTTCTGGCGGTCTTTCCACGCGGCGAAGTAGGGGTCGGTCACTTCATCCGGGATGATACGGTTGCAGATGATAGCATCGGTGGCATAACCGTAAAGGTTCAGGTAGGTGTAGGTGCGTTGTGTCTCTTTGATGACCATCTTCTCCGGGTTGACCACCAACCGAATACTACTGACTTCCGGGTTTGCCATCAAATCACGGACTTTATCCAGCGTGTCAAATAACGCCTTGACCTGTTCCCAGGCTTCGTCATCGGGTACGGCACTGTCTTTGTTGTTGCGCCCCAATACACGGCCAATCGGGCGGAGCACGCGGCCAACGCCACGAAACAGCGACATAACACGCATCAACCACCAGCGCGTGACATCTGGCAGGCTGAGCAAGCGTAATGTTTCAGCGGTTGGCGCGGCATCGACGATCAACACATCATACTCACCGTCTTCGAAGTATTTGTTGATCCAAAGCAGGTGGGCACCTTCTTCCAGCCCCGGCAAGATCGTCACCTCTTCCGCCACGATGTCTTCCACGCCGTTACGGCTGAATAGGGCGACCATATACTGCTGGAACTTGCCCCAGTATTTATCCATCGAGTAACGGGCATCAACTTCTTGTGCCCATAGATTCGGGTAAATTTCGACTGGTTCCGGGCCGATTGTCTTTTCTAATGAGTCCGCCAAGCTATGAGCGGTATCGGTGCTGATGACGATGGTTTTCAGGCCCATTTCTGCACAGCGGAGGGCGGTTGCCGCGCTGATGCTGGTTTTGCCGACGCCACCCTTACCGGTATGTACGATTACACGCATGAGGTTTTCTCTCCGTAGCTACGCTAACGATTATACACGATCTAAATGAGACTTCCTTGATTCCTAATACGTTGTTGATGTGTGCCAGGTTCGCTCAATATGAGATTTCTTATGTAGATATGATGTGGCAGGTTCAGGAGTTAGTCGATAAGTGTCCATTGTCGTCGCGGGAAATCAAACCACCAGGTCGCCTGAGTGACACCATTATAGCCGAATATAATGTCTATCGGTATATCGATATTGGCGTTGACGTGGCCCAATGGCACAGCGGCGGCACGAACCGCTTCGAACTGCCCCCTGCCAATGGTGCAGGCGGGCATCATGTACTGCGGAGTGTGGCGTGTCGCCCCGGTGGCGTCCGTCCCGGTGGTGTGGCCGGCCTCTGTAAACAGGGCCGGATAACGGTCGATAAAGGCTTGATCGACCAGTGTCAGGCTCGCGCCTGTATCCCATACTGCGTGGGCGGTCACCGTGTCGAACGCCACATCGAGATACGGGTGAAAGCGGTCATCCAGCGTCAGCGGTAGGGTGGGGCCGGGCGGTTGCTCTGCCGGATTCAGTGTGACGCGGCCTGCGGTGAAATCAAATTGGCAGACGTAATCTTTCAGGATGTCCATGCCAAGCAGATTATAAGCATGGTCAGCATCCGCCGGGAGCCGTGCCACCCGCTGATGCGCCCGTTCAATCGGGCCGATTGTCAGATTTGGCAGAAGAATAATATCTTGCTGGCTATCGCCCAGCGTACCAGCGGAATCCTCACGCCCCATTGACGGGAAACTGCCGGTATAGTCGTCGTAAATCATCGTCGTCCGGGCGGAGCCGGTATCCAGCAGGAAGCGATAAGCGTGTTCCCCGGCCATGCCCTCGACAAAAAATAGGGCTTCATCCGGGTTGTCTTCGTCACGCTGGATGATCAAATTGAGATGAGTCATCGCTCGTTCATCTGGCAGATTTCATCATGCCGGAAGCACGCGGCGACGTGATCGTTGACTAACCCTGCCGCCTGCATCAACGCATAGATGATTGTCGGCCCAACGAACGAAAACCCCCGCTTTTTCAGGTCTTTGCTGATCGTCTTCGAGCGGTCGGTATGCGCCGGGATCTCGTCTAGATTTTGCCAGTGATTGGTGATCGGCTGGCCGTCCACGAACCGCCAGATGTAAGCGTCAAAACTGCCGAATTCGTCTTGTAGCGTGAGGAAGGCCTGCGCGTTACGAATGTGAGCGCGGATCTTCTGCTCATTGCGGATCACGCGCTTATCGTTCAGCAAAGCCTGGATTTTGGTCTCGTCGTAACGGGCGACCGCCTGGACATCGAAGTTATCGTAAACGGTGGTAACTACTCAGGCAGGGAGGAAGGGATGTCCAAGCAGGGCATGATGTAAGGCATGGATCACCCGTTGCCCCTGTTTACGAGCGGTCGAAATATAAGCGCGCAGATCGCAGAACA
>DAOTTZ010000020.1:0-5035 GCA_034437535.1 Anaerolineae bacterium
GCAGTCCCGTCATCTTCAAGAGCACATTCGGATGTTGCTTGAGGTGTATATATCGCATGATCATGCCTGCCAGTTTATCTCACTTCACGCTATTTTGAAGGTTAACTAGTGTACGAAATTCTCACTCTTTTTCCTCCACTGAATCGGGGGTAGTCCAACCTGAGTGTGCCGCTGGACGGTCTTAACGGACGCTTCAACGTCGTGACCAGTGACCTCACACGCAGTAATTCCGGCAATATGTCTTACGGCCTGTTGCTGAACATGGTCAGCGGGGGTGATGTAGCGACCTTGAGTGATCTTGATGCCAACTTTGAGATCATCGAAACTTACTATCAGCGGCAAGGATTACAACAAAGCAGTAGCGGGACACTGTTTGACAACTTCATTGTGCAAGGGATCGGTGCGACGCCGTTGATGGCAAATTATGAAAGTCTGATTGTGGAATTTTCGATTGCCAATCAGGCTCAACTGGATGCTATCATGGATACGTTGCGCGTCGTATATCCGCAACCGACCGTATGGTCGAGTCATCCAATGATCGCACTCACACCAGAAGGCCGGCGGTTAATGGACGCGCTGGCTGATCCGGAAATCCAAGAACTAGCTTGGGAGGAGCACGGGTTTCGTAGCGGGTTGATCGGCGTGACGAATGACCCCGGTGTGCTAGAAATTACCGGCATTCCCGCACAGGTCACCTCTGTGATGAACCTGCCACAGGCACAGGCGATGCAGATGATGGTGGAAGGCTTGCGGTAAGGTGCATGGATCAGCCGGGCGTGCAGGCGATCCACACCGGGAATTGCATCTGCGGCAGGCTGACAGTGCCGGTGACGTGGCCTTCTGCGGTGAGGGTGATAACCTGTGGCGCGGAATCTCTGGTCGTGCGGAGGTTGAGCAGACGACCGTCCCACGACCAGACGATCATCTGAGCACTACGGTCTGGTTCCAGCGCGTAACGTGCCGTTTCAACACCATCAGTCAGGATAATAAGCTGATTTCGCGCTGTTTCCTGGACGACATAGGCGAGTTGACCGCTTACAGACCAGGCAGGCGGGGTTATCACCGGGCCAGGGTCTGTGATGTCTGGTGCATCCGTCATAAGATCACGGATGATCATCGTTTCATCGCGGATAAAGGCGATAGATGAGCCGTCGGGGTGCAGGCGGGGTGACAGGGCCGAGTCAAAACGACGGATGACATCGCCCGATGTGGCATCCAGCAGGTAACTGTTGTCACCGTCGGCATAGAGGAGCGCGTTTCCGCCTGGTGTCCAGGTCATGTCCTGGATGATGGCCGCTGTTGTCAACGTGCGAAACGTTTCGGTCGGTATTGAGTAAACGATAAGGTGCATCTCCCGCCGGTAGAGGCCGGTAATCAACGCGATTTGATCGCCCGATGGTGACCAGACCATGTGACTGACGGGTGATCGGGGCAGGGTGGTCTGTTGAATGCGCTGGTTTGGTTCAATCTCAAACAGGACGAGTTGATCGTTGGTTTCATCAATGGCGGCGACCTGGGTGCCATCCGGCGAGACAATGGATGTGCTGTACTGGATCGTATCTCGTGTGAGTTGCACGCGCTGGTTTTCGCGGGGGTAGGCGACAACGACATCAGCATTCATGCTCGCTGGCCGGGTGATGGCGACGACCGGGGCCTGAGATGTCGTCTGTAAGGTGCCGCGTGGTTCGGTTCTACCGCCGGTGAAGACATAAATACTGCCGGATGCGCTATCAACGACATGAACCCGCTGGATGCCGTTGTTGTCTTCAGCTGTAACAGCATAGAGAGCGGTGCCATTGGGGCAGGTGGTGGCTGACAGTAACATTGCCATGATGATTGCAAACCACTGGAACATACTCTGCCATCCTATTATGCTCAAGACCCATTTGGTGAATTTTAACGCGCCAACCTGAGTAGATCGCCCGGCATGTGATTAAAATGATGAGAGAGTTACACTACTGCGGTAGGGGGAAATGAGTATTACCTGTCACTGATGACGCTTTGCAGGCGGATAATGTCATTGAATGGAATGACAAAGGACATTTCATCACCACACAGTTATCGTCGATATGTTATACTATACGATGAGGTGTCAACGAAACTGATACTCAATTGCTGTTTTCCACAACTTAAATTTAGTAGGTATTTTAGGAGTAATTCAAAATGAACCGCCAAGAAATCATCGCACAAGTCAAAGAGAATCCACAAGTAGATGTATTGGTGATCGGCGGGGGCGTCAACGGCATTGGCACATTTCGTGATTTAGCTTTACAAGGTGCAAATGTCCTGCTGGTTGAACGCGATGACTTTTGTTCTGGTGCCAGTGCGGCATCGTCCCACATGTTACATGGTGGGATCCGCTATCTGGAATATGGTGAGTTTCGCCTGGTGCGGGAAGCCCTGACAGAACGTAATCTCATGCTTCAAAACGCGCCGCACAACGCGAAGCCCTTGCCGACAGTGATCCCAATTTACAAGTGGTTTTCCGGGTTCTTCAACGCGCCGTTGAAGTTCCTGGGCCTGCGCGATAAACCATCAGAACGCGGCTTCGCTGTCATCAAGATCGGCTTGATCTTCTACGACTTCTTCGCCCGTAAGCACCGTGTCATGCCGACACACAAGACGTATTCGCGGGTGGAAGCACTGAAGCAGTATCCACAAATGGATCCTGATATTATCCGTGTTGCGGAATATTATGACGCCTGGATGCCTTCGCCGGAACGCATCTGCATGGAAATGTTGACCGACGGGGAGCAAGCCAATAGCGATGCTAACGCGCTCAATTATGTCAGTGCGGTTGATGGCGGTGGGGATACCGTTGAACTGCGTGACGAACTGACCGGCGAAACATTTAGCGTCCAGCCGAAGATCGTGGTCAACGCGGGCGGCCCCTGGATCGACTTTGTGAACCGGGCCATCGGCGAAGAGACGCGCTTCATCGGTGGGACGAAAGGTTCTCACTTGATCCTGGATAACCAGGAACTACACGATGCCGCCAACGGGCATGAGGTCTTCTTCGAAAATGAAGACGGACGCATCACCTTGATCTTCCCCTGGATGGGCAAGGTCATGGTCGGCACGACGGACATCCGCATTGATGATCCTGATGAAGCCCGCACGTCGGAAGAAGAAATTGATTACATCCTGGGTATGATCAACAACGTCTTCCCCAAGATCAAAGTGGATCGTTCGCAGATCATCTTCCACTTCTCCGGTGTGCGTCCGCTCCCGGCGGCAGATAAAGACTTTACCGGGGCCATCAGCCGCGATCATAGCATCCGCACTTTAGAGCCAGGTAGCGATCTGAAGTTCCCGGTTCTATCGTTGGTGGGTGGTAAATGGACGAGTATGCGGGCATTCTCCGAACATACGACTGATGCCGTGTTGGATCGCCTGGGGCAGGCCCGCCGCTTGAGTACCGAGCATGTGCCTATCGGTGGGGGCCGGGATTATCCCAAGACTGAGGCAGATCAAAAGCAGTATATCCAGCATCTGGCCGATACTTATGACCTGACCAATGATCGAGCGGCGACTCTGTTTGACCGGTACGGCACACTGGCGGAGAAGATCGCCAAAGAAGGGGATGGCGCACCGCTGCGGACGATCCCTGGTTACTCACAGGGTGAGATTCGCTATATGATCGCGCATGAGAAGGCCGAGCGTGTGACGGATCTGGTCTTGCGGCGGTCACTCATCGCCTGGTTGGGCTTGATGACAGGTGACGCTCTGCTGGAACTGACCGACATCCTGGCGGAGCATCACGGCTGGGATAGCGCAGAACGGCAAGCCATTATCGAAGAGACGGTTGCTTACCTCAAGCGTGAGCACGGGGTTGATTGCCAACCGGAGCTTGATACCGCATAGCATTATCGTTCGAACATTACACAAGTAGCCGAAGTGCCCTTAAGCCGTTATGCTTGAGGGCACTTTTGTTATAAATGTGATAATGGGAGCTGGTGATGGACATCCTGGAAATTATGCGGTTGAACCTGCTATCGCCGATGGTACTGGCATTTGTGCTTGGAATCATCGCGGTGCGGGTCGAAAGTAACCTCAAAATTCCCGATCAAGTTTATGACATCATTTCGATTTACCTGCTGTTTTCAATCGGTCTGAAGGGTGGGTTTGACCTGGCGGCCTCGTCGCTGGATAACTTCGGGTGGGCCGCGCTGGTGACGATCTTGATCGGTGGTGGCATCCCGTTGTGGTCGTATTGGATTTTGCGTCGTATGGGGGCCTTAGACGAGAAGAATGCCATAGCGATAGGCATGCACTTCGGCGCGGTTTCCGCCGTCACACTCAGCGCGGCGATTACATTTTTGAATGAAGCTGGCGAGCTATTCGAAGGCTTTATGCCAACGATGTATGTCATCATGGAAATTCCGGCTGTGGTCGTCGCCTTGTTGATGGCTCAGCGTCTGCTGGGTGATACACAACAATCGACTGGTGATGTGTTGCGCTCTGCATTGACGGGCAAGAGCTTTCTTCTATTGGGGGGTGGGGTGATTATTGGCTATGTCTCTGGTGATGCCGGGCAGGAGGCGGTCGCGCCATTTTTTGTCGATTTGTTCGCTGGCTTTCTAACACTTTTCCTGCTGGAAATGGGAACCCTGGTAGGGGCGCGGTTCCATGAGATACGTAAGATGGGAATCTTCCTGGTTGGCTTCAGCCTGGTGATGCCATTACTACACGGGCTTTTGGGCCTGGTGTTGGGGACTCTGGCCGGGCTGTCAGTAGGGGGGAGTATGATCCTGGGCACATTAGCGGCGAGTGCATCGTATATTACGGCACCAGCCATCGTGCAGAACAACATCCCAAACGCCAACCCAGGGTATTATCTTACGGCGGCACTTGTCATCACATTTCCCTTCAATTTGACGTTGGGCCTGCCACTCTACTATGAAATTGCCCGGTTCCTTGCTTAACTAGTAGATCAACAAATTGGTTTTGCCGGATGAAATGATCTGTGGCATCCTTTCAGTAAGGATACGATGAGGAGTGAAAAGATGCCAGCAAAAATCTACAGGGTCACATT
>DAOTTZ010000021.1:0-10688 GCA_034437535.1 Anaerolineae bacterium
GTGTTCAATTTCAAGCGGCATATCTTGCACGCCACAGTAAGCACATTTGCGACCCCATTTTTCCAGCAGGTATTCGCGTACTTCGTAGCCCATCAACTCACCCTGCTGGTATTCCACGCCGCTAATTTCGGGGTTCTGCATCTTGTGGGTATCGAACCGCACCAGTTCCATCGCCAGATGCGTGATCGGTGACAGACGATATAGGCGGTTCACCCACGTAAACACGTTATCAACCCGACTCTGTAGCGATGGCGGCAACCATCCCTTCGGACGACGACGGTTGTCAAACCGTGCTGGACGATAGCGCGTCTTGCGTCCACGTCTGCCCCGGCGAAGCTGACGGCGTGTTAAGAGATTGTCTCGAATTTGCCAGCCGCGATGAGTTAGTTCACCTGCCCAGATACAGCGCAAGCCGCGCTTGAAGTTTGCGACCAGTGCCAGCCCGGATGTCTTTGACCCCGGATCAACTTTGAATTGTGTCTCCTGTACCTCACCGCCTTCACGGTCAAGCAGGATGATGGTGAACGGGTAACGACGCAAGACCGCCGCCCGTCCCTTCTTGAGCAACTCTCGTGCCCGTGCGGGGTGGCAGGGCATGAGTGGTTGCTTGTTTTTATCGACTACAAGTACACGTTGCATTGAAAGTTACCTTTCGATTCTCCGCTTGCGCGGGTTACGTTCTCCTCGCCAAAGTTATCGGGCGGTTTCTTGCCAGCAGCACGGCCTTAGACCCTCAGACTGTTTAACCACTGACCGCAGTGTTCGGAGCTGGAGCGTCACCCCGAAGTGCCTGTATATTCGCCCGTAACGTAGCCCTTGCCCTTCGGCGTGGCTGAGGCTGGTCAACATGGGCTTTTACAAGCCATCCGCTTCAGCGGGTGGTCGTTGACGCCAGTCCTTGATCGGCACTCGGTGGAGATACCGTTAATCTTTCATCCGGATTTAGAGTATAGAGGACGAACATTAGAAATTCAATTTCAGGTTCATAACGGGTCAAGAAAGACTGCCCCTCACATCTTGGCGCGGTATGGCGTATAATGATCAACACACGAGCGCAATATCGAATCGCTCGACCTTGCATTTTGTGAAAGAGGATTTATGGCACCTGATACCATCAAAAACGGTGTTGTCGTCGGCCTGAGCTACACGCTGACCGTCGGCACCGAAGTAATCGAGAACGCGCCGGCGGATGACCCGCTGGAATATCTACACGGTGCGGAAAATATCGTGCCCGGCCTGGAGGCCAAGCTGACCGGTAAAAAGGTTGGGGATCGCCTGACGGTGACGCTGAAGCCAGAAGAAGCCTATGGAGAATACGACGAGACCAATGTGGAAGAAGTCGACCGGGCCGACATGCCCGACGAGATCGAAGTCGGCATGGAGTTATTGCTAGAGGATGAGGACGGCGCATTTTTCGAAGCGACTGTGAAGCAGATCAAAGCGAAAAGCGTGATCCTGGATTTTAACATGCCGCTAGCCGGTGAGACCGTGACCTATGACGTGGAAGTTCTATCCATCCGCCCGGCGGACGAGGAAGAATTGTCAAACGGCCATCCCCACAGTTATGAAAACGAAACGTTCGATCTCTACGAGGATTAAACTTATGGCAGGTCGTGCGATCATTCGGACGATCTGCTGATTGTTATGCGCTTTATTCTTGCCTCCAGTTCACCCCGCCGCCGGGATCTCATCGCCTCGTTGGGCATCACATTTGACATCATCAAACCAGATATTGATGAGACTCAGCGACCCGGTGAGACCGCTTATGCCTATGTCCGCCGCTTGAGCCAGCAGAAGGCCCAGGCCGTGACAACCACACTGGCCGAAGAAGCCCTGGTATTGGCCGCTGATACGGTGGTTGTGTTGGCGGCGGATACCATCGGGGTGACGGATGACGGCGACATCCTCACCAAACCGGCAGACGTAAACGAAGCGAGGGCTACGTTGCGTCGATTGCGGGATCGTCCGCATGTGGTGTGTACCGCGTTTACTGTGCGGCGCACCGGGCCACAACCCAGGCAGATTACGGATGTCGTGCAGACGCGAGTCTTCATGCGCCCATATACAGACGCCGAAATCGACGCCTACATCGCCACCGGGGATCCGTTCGATAAAGCCGGCGGTTATGCCATCCAACATGCGGGGTTTAGCCCGGTCGCCCGGATTGAAGGCGACCGCAATAACGTGATCGGCTTGCCGCTGGATGCGGTGCGATCTGCACTTCAGCAATTGGGCCTGCCGTTGTGAAAGCTGGATTGTATGCGCTGTTGTTGTTGGTCGTCGTCGGGTTGATCGTGATTTTGATCGCGTTAATCGCCCGGACCGAAAGCCGCCTGAGCCGCACCCTGGAAGACTCTCGACAATATCAGATGATGGTCGAAAGCCTGCTCACATTGCAGTGGGATACCGCCGCACGGGCGGAAGCCATCCAGGAAGCCCTCATCACAACGCAACAGAATATGGTGATGACACAGACCGAACAGGCTCAAACAGGTCACGCCCTGGCGACCGACCGCGACGGACTCCAGCAGGCGCAAGCTACGTTACAGCTAGAGCTAACCTTAGCCTGGGAGTTAATCGGCACATTAGGGGCACCCGATGCGACCAGTTTGCCGACACCGTTTGAATCCAGCCCAATAGAATGGAGACAACATAATGACTGAAAATACCGCCTGGATGTGGTCGACGGCTGATGGCGATGTGCATGGGGCTAATCTGGATCATGCCGAACAGATGATTTATTGGTTTGATAGCGGGGTGGGGTGTGCTTGTGGGGATAGCTCGATTGTGCAAAGCTTTGCACAGTTTGAACAGGCCGGGCCAGCCCTACAACCACCCCCTGATGTGCAGGCGGAAATGAGAGCCAGCATTCATGGCGTGAGCAATCGGTAAATCGGGTGTTAGAATTTTGAAAATTGACGACTCAAGCATCCGTTTTTGTTGTATCCTTAGCATTGACAACCCCAGACGAAGGGGCTACAATCATCCGTAGCTACCCGGGCCTATAGCTCAGCTGGGAGAGCGCCTCAATGGCATTGAGGAGGTCATGAGTTCGAGTCTCATTAGGTCCACTATAACGACGAAGCCCCTTCGATCATCGACGATGGGGTTTTTTGTTTCTGACGAAAGGTTAGTGTAGCATGTCGGAGCCAAAGCGTAACATATTCGATGACATTTACGATGGTGCCCGTCGCCTGTGGGATGAGTTCGAGCGGTTGCTCAACCCGGAAAAAGATGACGACAAGCAAGATCGCATCCCGGTACGAATCCCCGTCCGTCCTGATCGTCCCAATCAAGACGACCGCCGTTAACTTAGTTTGACGAATCGATAAACGCTAGTTCACACGGCCCCGCCGGGATTGTTTCGTATTCTCCCGGTGGAACGTCGGAGTCGATTTCATCGTCAACCAGTGGGCATGAGATGTAAATAATACGGTTGCCCGATATGGCTGATTGTCGCACCGTGTCCTCAAATGATTGTTCCCCGGCGACATTGCGATAGGTGTAAAACGAGAGCGGATAAATCGGCCCGCGCCCGGCAAGATGAGTCGAGACCTTGTCTGCCGGGGCCGCTTGCTCGTTCACCACGTCGATGAGTGTTTGAAGATCCGGGCGGTTGCCCAGGCTGTGCATCCAGATAATGACCCCGGTTGCGTTAATCACACTGACGATCATCAGACTGTAGATAAACGGCTTGATCCAACGTCGCTTGTTCTGCTGAGAGCGCACATAAACCCAGGCCAGCGCGGCTGTGATCGCCATCGACGGAACCAGAGTCAGCTTGTAGTAGATGTGGACAAAGCTGGCGTTCAAAAAGACCATTTGATAGACAAATGCGCTGAGGAAAAGTGCCAATAAGATCGTATTGGCAAACCGTGAGCCGTATTTCCGGGCGATGTTAATGCCCCAGATGCTCATAACGGAGACACCGACCGTGATAAATACCGCGATGTGGGCGGCTGTCACCCAGATGAATTCGAAGACAGAAAATACCTCACCGCCGGGGTCGGCATTGCTGGAACGAATCCCGAACGCTTCTAAGATGCTGTTGATGCTTCCATCCCAGTTCAGTTGATAATAGATCATCATGGTGAGGAAGGCCACCACCGAGATCACGCCGAAACCAATCACACTGAGCTTATGTCCGCGATCCCCCAACCACATAGCCGCCAGCCCGATAATGGCGATGAAAAAGACGCCGGTCCACGCCGTCCAGACGGCCATCCACGCCAACAAACCGAGTGCGATCAATCGGGCGCGGGTCGGCCTTCGAAGCCAGTTAACGGTAATCGCGGCGTAGAGCATGGCGACCGTCATAGTTAATTCGTCATGACCGGGCACCCGGCCATAATAAGCCATCATCGGCACCAGCCCATAGATTGCAGTCGCCCAAAACGCGACCTTCTGGCCGTATAATCGCCGCACCAGCACGAAGAACGCACAGGCCCCCAATAGCGTCGATGCGATGAAGACATAGCGCACTGTGAACTCACTATCGCCCATGACATGCGTCAAAAAGTAAGGAAACCAGACGACGGTCGGCGGATGATGAGAGTAGTATACGAATTCACCCGGCCCGGATGGCCCCATGTTCCAGGTGACCATCATGCCGGTATCTTCGATGCCGTAATGATGGATATTGCGGATGGCGGCATGAACCCAGATGCGCGGTGCTTCCTGGATGCCGTACCAGGGCGCACCGATGCGGATAATCAAGATGGCCCAAATGACCAACAACAACGCGATCAAGCGATACCGCATCGTAACCTCCGGTTGAGATGATGTGATTACAGTCATTGTAGCGTAGAACCAGCGTCAGGCAAGCGAAGGATGATTACCTGTATAATACGAAAGTGAGATTGTAACCAGTAGAGGTTTATCATGCTGAAGCATGTGCTATTCTTTTTGATTTTGCTGGGGCTTACAGTCACCGCTTACGGCCAGAGCGGTGACCCGGAAGACCCACAAGAGGATGATTTCGGCCTGCGCCCGTTGGCGTGGGACGGACAGGCACCGATCAATATTTTGATCCTGGGGGTAGACCGCCGCCCGGACGAGGGCAACACCCGCTTGACCCGAACCGATGTCATTATCATCGCCAGCATCGATCCGACCGACCAGACCATCAGTCTATTGCACATCCCGCGAGATGTGTTTATGTCCTCCCCGAACACCGATAGCTTCAGCCGGGTGAATACGTTGTATCAGGCGGGTGAAAACTTGCAACAAGGGTATGGACCCTATTGGGTGGCGGATACCTTGCAGATGAACCTGGGAATCTTCATTGAACGGTATATTCTGTTTGATTTTGATGCGTTTATCGCGCTGATTGACGCAATCGGCGGGGTAGAGATCACCCTGGGGTATCCGATCTATGATGCGACCTTCCCTGATATGAATTATGATTACGATCCGTTTTATCTGTCTGCTGGCACACACCAATTAGACGGTTATGACGCGCTACGCTTCGTGCGGACGCGCCACCAGGACACCGACGGCTTGCGTGGTGAGCGGCAGATGCAGTTGATGCAGGCGGTGTATGCACAATTGGCGACAGGGGATACCTTTCTTGATCTGATCGCCCAGGCTCCTACACTGGCCCAATCGTTGGATGGTGACATCTATACCGATCTCAACATCGAAGACAGCATCCGGCTGGCCCGCTATGTCTTGCTCGTCCCGCCGGAAAATGTAGTGACTGGATCGTTGAGTGATGAATACACCATTCAGACGATCACCCGAACCGACGGCAATATTAAGATCCCGGATACCAACCGTATCGCAGAGTTAATGATCGCCGTCTTCGGTGAAAATTACTGACCGACCGATCATAAATCGCGTTTAGCCTGTGTCTATTCCGTGTTATAATGCGCCCCACATCTTTCCCTGTGGGGCGTTTATATTGTGATCTATCAATTGGATAATGGTTTAACGGTAATTTTGAAGGAAGTCCATAGCGCACCGGTTGTCAGTTCCTGGTTGGCTTATCGCGTCGGGAGCCGGGACGAGCATCCTGGGCAAACCGGGATCACGCATTGGGTGGAACATATGTTGTTCAAGGGGACGGCACAATATCCGCAAGGGATGTTGGATCGTTTGATTGATCGTGTCGGCGGGCAGTGGAACGGGTACACATCGCACGACTTCACCGTTTATTTTGAGACCTTGCCCGCCAATCAGATTGACTTGGCTCTTTCTGCCGAAGCTGACCGCATGACCAATGCTCTTTTCGACCCGCAAGAGACCGAATCTGAACGAACGGTTATTATCTCCGAACTTCAAGGGGCGGAAAATTCGCCCGTGTTCTGGTTGCGGGAAGCAGTGCGTAAGGCCGCCTACCGTGAACACGGTTACCATCACGCCATCCTGGGTGAACTGCACGACTTGAAGCAGATGACCCGCGACGACCTATATGCTCATTATCAAACACACTACATCCCGTCTAACGCGGTGCTGGTATTGGCCGGGGATTTTACCTGTGAGGCGATCCGGCGTAAGATCGACGCGCACTTCGGTAAGATTCCGTTTACGCCCGCACCGGTCATCACACCGCGTGTCGAGCCGCCACAAACCGCAGAACGGCGCGTCGTGGTAGAGCGACCGGGAAACACGGCTTTCCTCACGCTGGCTTTCCACGCGCCACCCGCCACACATACAGATTGGTTCAAGCTGGATATGTTGGACAGTATTTTATCCGGCCCCGGTGGTGACCTGGATAACAAGACCAGTCGTTTATATCAAGCATTGGTGACCAGCGAAATCTGCGTCAATGTGGGCGGCGGCCTGAATGAGTCTATTGATCCTTACCTCTATGGTATCTCGGCGACATTGCGCGATGGCCGCCACCCGCAAGAAGCCGAGACGGTCATCACCCAGGTGATCGAGACCATCATGCATGAGGGGGTGACCGAGCGTGAACTGGCACGGGCGAAAAAGCAAGCACGGGCCGCCTTCGCCTACGAGACCGAGAGTGTGACCGACCAGGCCTACTGGTTGATCCAGTCGGCTATATTAGATGATGTCAATTGGTTCGATAATTACATCCAGCGCATCGACGCGGTGACCGTCGCAGATATTCAGGCGGTCGCTCGTCAGTATCTCCTACCAGAGCGGCGGGTGGTCGGCTGGCTCCTGCCGACGGATGGTCTGACCGTATGACGACTACTTTGCCACACAGCGGCAACGTCACCCGGCACGTTCTGCCCAATGGCCTGACGCTCCTCGTCTATGAGACTCCGCACACGGCGTCAGTCGTGTTGAGTGGGTCGCTGTCGGGCGGGTCACTTTATCAGGCATCGCAGGGCCACCAGGGCGGATTGGCCCATATGACCGCGCAGGCGTTGCTCCTGGGAACACATACCCTTAGTTTTGAAGTCCTGCATACTGAGTTAGAGGCGGTCGGGGCGGATCTTCATCTGAATAGTGGGGTGCATAAAGTCGGCTTTACGGGGAAATCACTGGCGGAAGACCTGCCGCTTCTGGTTGATCTGCTGGCGGATGCCCTGCGTGAACCCGCGTTCCCGCCGGAACAGATCGAACGATTACGCGGCGAACGGCTGACAGCCTTAAATTACCTGGAACAGGACATCAGTTATCAAGCGGGGACATCGTTCCGGCGGCGGCTTTATCCGGCTCATCATCCTTATCATCATCCAGTGCGGGGGACGCTTGCCAGCATCGCCGCCCTACAGCGTGATGACCTGGCGGCGTTCCATGACCGGGTGTACGGTCCGCGTGGCATGATTTTGAGTATAGCCGGGGCTGTCTCCGCCGAACAGGTGGTGCAGACGGTCGAGGCCGCCTTTGCCGATTGGGAAAACCCCAGGCAACGGCTGGATGTAGACCTGCCAGCGATTGACCTGACGCCGTTCGCGGCGCGTGAAGCCGTCGCGATCCCCGGTAAGTTGCAGACGGAAATCTTGATGGGGACATTTGGCCCGTCGCGCCAATCGCCAGATTATCAGGCGGCGAACCTGGGCAATAGCATTCTAGGTGTGTTCGGCATGATGGGGCGCATCGGGGATGTGGTGCGCGAACGGGAGGGACTGGCCTATTATGCCGGGAGCCAACTCAACAGCGGGTTGGGGCCGGCGTCCTGGCGGGTGAGTGCCGGGGTAGACCCGGATGACGTGGAGCGCACGATTGACCTGTGCTTGAACGAGATCCAACGGCTGACCACCGAACCAGTCAGCCCGGATGACCTGGCCGATAATCAATCGTATTTTGTCGGGCGGTTGCCACTGCAATTAGAGAACAACGACGGCATCGCCGCTGTGTTGCACTCGCTGGAAATGTACAACCTGGGGTTGGATTATCTCAAGACGTATCGTGAGACCATCTACAGCGTGACGCCGCAAGACATCCTACAAACCGCGCAACGTTACCTTGACCCTCAGCGGTTGGTCATTGTGGTGGCTGGGCCGTAGATTGCACCTGAATTTGCCCGGCGGTCACTTCCCACACGCCAGCACGATCCAGAAACTCATCGGTGAAGATGTCCAGTTCTGTCGTGGTGAGCAAGGTCTGCGCGGTGGCCCCGATGCGTGACAGCAAGAACGCCCGCCGGTGCTTGTCCAATTCCGCTATGACTTCATCAAGCAGGAGGACGGGTGGTTCCCCGGTGTGTTGAGTCATCCAATCTAATTCGGCTAATTTGAGCGACATCACGGCGGTTCGGGCCTGGCCTCGGCTTCCATATAGGCCGGCGTCTCGATTGTTGATAATCAGGCGTAACTCGTCACGGTGTGGCCCGCTGAGGGTAACCCCGCGCTGGATGGATTCGCGCCGTTCGCGTAGCAGTTGCTCGGCATATTGGGGCGCGATGCTTTCCGGCGAAACTTCCCGGTGCAGGTCAAGGCCGAGCACGTCGAACGAAAGTTGTCCGTCGCCTTCAGCGGTCGGGGTGAAGCTCGGCTGGTAGCTGAGGGTCAGCGTCTCCTGGCCGCCGGTCAGGTCGTGGTGGGCGCGTTGCGCGGCGACTTCCAACTCACGCAGAAAGGTCTGCCGGCCAGCGATGATAATGCTCCCCATTTCGATCAGTTGCCCATCCCAGAAGTCGAGTTCGCTTTCTTTGGCCTGTCGCTCTGCAATGCGGCGGAGCAGGGCGTTGCGTTGTGGCAAGAGCTTGTCGTAACGGTCGAGCGCGGCGTAGTAATCGCGGTTCACCTGGGAGAGGGTGGTATCCATAAAACGGCGGCGGTCGGAGGGGGATCCTTCGACCAGGCTTAAGTCTTGCGGCAGAAACAGCACGACCTTTAAGAGGCCGACCACATCCATCACGCGCTTTTTGACATCATTTTGCTTGATGACCTTCTTCATGCGTGGGGCCGCGCCGCCGCCCTCTAGCATCAACGTGGTATCCAGCCGGTTAAAGGCGTCGTCAGATTGAATTTCGCCGGTGATGCGTGCAAACGGCAGGGGGGCATTTTCCATGCGCCAGTGGATCAACTGGCGGTCGCTGGTGGTATAGGGCGAGCGTGACGTTGCCAGATAATAAATCGCTTCGAGCAGGCTGGTCTTGCCCTGGGCATTGGCCCCATAAAGCACCACCGGCGCAGACGGCAGGCTGATTTCCAACCGGGCATAATTACGAAAATTCGTCAAAGAAAGATGCTGGATACGCATGACATCATTTGTTCTGGCGAGTAGAGACGTTTATTGTATCATGCCGGCAGGGCCAGATAAAACCGGCTCCCATCGCCCAGGTCACTTTCGACCCATACGCGGCCTTCGTGCTGTTCGACAATCGCCTTGATGATCGATAAGCCCAGCCCGGTACCATCCACCGCTAGATGCTCGGTGGTGGAGACGCGGTAGAAGCGTTCAAACAATTTGGGGAGTTCGTCCGCCGGGATGCCCAGGCCGTCGTCGATGACCTGGATGATGACCTCATCTGCCGTTTGGAGAGCGGTCAATTCGACATTGCCGCCAGATGGCGTGTATTTCAGCGCGTTAGAGAGCAGGTTGTTCACCGCCTGCCGCATCAATTCCGGGTCGATCTTCAGATGAACGTCTTCATCTAGCGGTGTAAACGTCAGGCGGATGTCGCGTTGCTCTGCCGTGAGCAGAAAATCGCTCAGGACTTGTGCCAGGAAGTCATTGACGGCGGTTGGTTCCCGGTTGAGCTTGACTCCGGTCTCTAAGCGAGAGAGATCGAGCAGGCTATGGATTAACTCGAACATGCGCGACGTGCTTTTCTGGATCAGGCCGAAGATCTGCTCGGCTTCCGGCGTGCCTTCCACGATTTCCGCCAGCAGGGAAGACGCCGATGCGATATTCGTCAGCGGATTTTTTAGATCATGCGCCGCCGTTTGAAGCAAATTATCGCGCCGCTTACGTTCGGAGATGTCCTCAATAAAGACCGCGCTGTGGTTGGCCGTGTTCCGCAAGGAGAAAACGGTCGTCTTGCTGTAGAGGTCGGCACCATCCGCCCGGATGAACCGTTTTTCGACCTGCACAAAGGGGGTATCCCCACTGAGTAAATCCGCCTGGAGGATGCGCGGTTGATTAGGGCTGTGGGGGTGGGTGATCTGTGTCAGGGTCTGGTTACATAAGTCCTCGACCGTCGTTCGGAATAGGTCGGCGGCGGCGGCATTAGCCTGGAGGATGGTGCCATCCGCAGTGACGATCAACTGCGCGATGGGAGCGTAAGCGAATTGCGCCTGGAAGGCAACCGCTTGCTCTTGCCG
>DAOTTZ010000022.1:0-8462 GCA_034437535.1 Anaerolineae bacterium
GTTGCCGATGAGTTCAAACAAAACATGCCCATCGTATTCGACGAGCATTTACCACAGTGGAATTATCGAGCCGCACCAAACGGTGACGTTATTTGATTACTATTCCTAAACAGTGTGCCGAGTTCATCACGCATCTGCATGTAGCGGTTGCCTTTGCGGAACGCCGCTTTTGCCACCTGGGCCGTGGTTTCGGGTACGTCGGGAATGTGGCGTGGGTGCAAGGTCATGGCTGATCTCCTCAACACAAGTCGAGATAAAAAATGGGGCTTTATCGCCCCATTTTCGCTCAAAATCGCTCTCATGTCGATTCGCCAACAGGGTCCTTCACATTAGCGACAAACGCCCCGCCGACTGCTGATGTAACCGTGCCGCTAACTACGAACGGCCAGTGTGCGGTCAGCCCGACAGATGTGATCTTGCCAGCCGGTAGCACTGCTCCACAGGTCGTGACGGTGACGGTAGTGGATGATCTGGTGGTGGAAGCGTCGCCGCATCCGTGTGCGATCACGACGGGCGACCCGACCAGCGGCGACGGATTCTACGATGGACTCGATGCGGCAGATGTGGCAGACACCAGTGTCGATGTGCTGGATAATGACACCGCCGGGATCACCCTAGACGATAGCGCACTGACGACATTGGACGAGGCGACGGTGGCGACAAATACGTCCTTCACGCTGGCGGCAGATACACCCCCGACCGCCGATGTGACGGTGCCGCTGACGACGAACGGCGAGTGTACGGTCAACCCGACGAGTGTGATCCTCCCGGCGAATAGCACCGCCGCGCAGGTGGTGACGGTGACAGTGGTGGATGATCTGGTGGTGGAAGCGTCGCCGCATCCGTGTGCGATCACGACGGGGGATCCGACCAGTGGTGACGGATTCTATGACGCGCTGGCCGCGGCAGATGTGGCGGATACCAGCGTCGATGTGCTGGACGACGACATGGTACCGACTGAACCGACGCCGGAGCCAATCCCGGCACCCGTCGAACCAGAGCCAGTCGCTCCGGCACCGAGTGGTGATCCAGTGCCACTGGAACCGGAAGATCTCGGTGTGACGGAACTGCCGTCCACCGGGGAGACACCGGCCTGGCGCACGCCGTTGATCCTGGCGGTCGGGCTGGGGACGTTGCTCACTCTGCTGGGTGGCGCGTGGATACTCCGCCGCCGGTAGACCTGGGCACGACCACGATGCATCAACACGCAGCGGGCCATCACACCGATGGCCCGCTGTTATCGTGTGATCGGCAGACCACGCCGCACGCGATAATCAATCAGGAAGCTCATCGCCATATAATATAGTGGATAATACAGGCTAACCAACACCAACCAGCGCGCCGTTTCATCTGCCAGCAGTAACACCAACACCAGCGCAAACCACAACGCCCCCAAAGCCCACGTCACCCGCCAGAACACATCGTTCTTACTGGGATACAGATAGCGCGTCGGGATGAACGTCAGGACGGTAAACAGAATGATCGTCGCTACCGCCAACCAACCGACCGGGTTCAGCCAGTACATATACAATGCGATGATGTTCCAATAACACGGGAACCCCAGGAAGAAGTTATCCGGCGTCTTCATCTCCACCTGCCCATAAGCATACAACCCGGCCACAATCGGGGGGATCGTCCATAAGACATGCGGTAAGAGCGATCCCTGCCACATGATAAACACCGGAATCCAGACGAAGGTCAGCATGTCGATGACGTTATCCATCATCGCACCGTCAAACCCGGCCAGTACCTCCCGCACGCGATACCGTCGCGCCATAATGCCGTCCGTCGCATCGATCAACATGCTGGCGACCAGCAGTAAAAAAGCCGAGCGCATCGCACCACTGGCCGCTGAATACAACGCGAACATGCCAACCACACCACCAATCGCCGTGTAGACATGCACACTCCACGCACGAACCTGGTCTAATCTTGAAAACGGCATCTCACTCTGTGGCATTGACATGTCTTCCCCTTGATTTCTGTTTAACAGCTTATTTTAGCAGTTAGACATCGCCAATCACCAGTTTTCCTTCTGTCTATCGGGCTTGCAAGAGGAAAGGCTTGCAGATCACCGAGAGATCAGCAAGCTGCAAGCCAAGATTGAGGTGCCGGAAGATCGGCTTAAATCAATTTAGTATGAGCGGATTAGCTTTGCGTTCACTCATGATTTCGGGTTCGTATTCGTATTCTTCTGAGCCAAAGACAACCCGGATGATCTTGTCTCTCGTGAAAACTTCGTACCAAAAGTACACCTCGAAATCGCGGCGCCGATCTTCAGAGATTCCACATTGCGCATAATCCGAATTTGGCTCAACGTTCTTTCTGTACAGGCTGTCAGCTTGCATGGCAAGGGCAGGGAAAAACCGCATCATGCCTTCATTCCCGTCCGGGAGTTCCATGAATATGTCGTACATGGTCTGCTCCAGGTACACCAAAAGATTGTACTCCCCTTCGGGGGATGAGAAAATCAGCTTAAATCCGTCCATCGTTCGTTCCTTTGTTTAAGGGGTCAATAGGCCGGTAGTCCGAGAACTCACCGGCCACAGCAGGACATACATTGTGTTGTTGTGAGTGGGGTAGGGATTTTGATGTCTCCAATGTTGGTTATCCTTGTTTGGTATCGTCATCGTGGAAAAGACTAAATTTGCGTTGTTAAGTTCAGTATATCTTATTTTTCTATGTGATAGCGTAAAGCATTGTAAGCGATGTTATGTAACATGGAGACGTTTATGTATTGCGTCCGTCCGCCAGTCCATGAGTCTTCATTTCCCGTACAATCCCCATCCCGCCAACACCTGCAATTCCTGATGGGGATGCGGATGACCTGGATGACGCATTCTACCAGATCCTCGATAACGCTTGCCGTTTCACCCCCAATGGTGGGACAATAGAAGTTCAGGCGCAAGCCATAGACGATTACATTCAGGTTGAAGTGCGCGACAATGGGCCAGGCATCTCACCGGAGGCTCTGCCGCATATCTTCGAGACCTTCTGGCGGCAAGATACCGCGCATAGCACACCGGGCCTCGGCCTGTCCATCGCCCAGAAGATCATCCAGCGGCATGACGGAGCGATTACAACCGAACAAGCTAAAGACACCGGAACTATTTTTCGGGTTACAATACCAAAACCAATATAACCAAAGAAGCCTATAATGACCGACAAACACACGCACCCAGACCCAGATGCCCCGCAAGATCAACCCGCACACGATAAGAATGATCTACAAGTGACCCAAAAACTCGATGTCCCTGGGACGATCTTGGCGAAGTGGCAGAAGATCGTAGATCTGTTGGCGCGTACTATCGGTGTGCCAGCCGGCTTGATTATGCGCGTCCACCCGGATGAGATTGAAGTGTTTGTCGCCAGCGATACGGCAGATAATCCGTATGTGGCCGGTGCTAAAGAACATCTGAACACCGGTTTATACTGTGAAACCGTGATGGAACAACGGGGCAGTCTGCTGGTGCCTAATGCACTTGAAGACCCCGACTGGGATGATAACCCTGATCTGGCATTAAACATGGTCTCGTACCTGGGCTTTCCTTTGATCTGGCCGGATGACCAGGTGTTCGGCACTGTTTGCGTGCTGGATAACAAGACCAACGCCTATTCATCCGATTACATCGCGCTGGTTCAACAATTTAGTGAGATCATCAACGACGACCTCAAGTTACTGAGCGAACGGGCACGCCGCCAGCAAGCAGAGGCCCAGCTCAACGAACGCAATAAGTTGTTCAAACTGGAATTCGATGGTAGCCCGGATGCCATCACCATCACCCGTTTGTCAGACGGTCTCTATCTTGATGTGAACGGCGCATTTTCCGACATCATGGGCTATCAACCTCAGGATGTAATCGGCAAGACATCGCTCGACTTAAACATATGGCTTCATGCGGAAGACCGGCAAAAGCTGGTTGAGAGTCTTATGCGTGATGAATTGGTTGACGACCAGGAGACAGAATTTCGCCGGCAAGATGGTGAAATCGTGATCGGGTCGCTTTCCGCCCGTGTGCTTTCGTATGACGGCGAACACGTTATTCTCTCCACTATGCGAGACATCACCCAGCGCAAACATGTCGAACAAGTCTTACGAGATAGCGAACAGCAACTCCGCTGGTTGGTGCAGAATATGCCCGTCTTGATTGATGCCTTTGATGCTGACGGACATCTCGTGATGTGGAACGCCGAATGTGAGCGCGTCACCGGCTATAGTTCCGATGAAATCGTGGGTAACCCCAATGCAATTGAGATGCTTTATCCAGACCCGGCTTACCGCCAGTATGTCCTACAAGATGCGCTACAGTTGGGAGATCAACTCAAAGACCAGGAATACACCCTGACATGCAAAGATGGGCTTCCTAAGACAATCCGCTGGTCACATATCCCCGCCCCGTATACCGTCACCGGCCAACTGACCTGGGCCGTTGGTATCGACGTCACCGAACAACGCCAGGCGGAAAAATTGCTACGGGCCAGTGAGGAAAAGTACCGTCTGTTGGTTGAACATTCGCATCAGGGCATGGTCATCGCCCAAGCTAACCCAATCCGCTTAAGTTTTGTCAGCCAACCGATGCAGGCCATCGTCGGTTATACCCCGCAGGAGATGATGCAGTTGACCCCGGATGGCCTGTCTCAACTCATTCATCCCGAAGACCGTGATCGTTTCTTCGGGGCCTTTGTTACCCGGTTGGCCGGCCAGGATTTAGACCCACGCGGGCGTTACCGTATCATCCACAAGACCGGTGAGACCCGGCATGTGGATCTATACAGTGTACGCATCGAATACCGGGGCGAACCTGCCGTGCAGACGGTTTTCCTGGATGTCACCGATCATGTCGAAGCTGAACGCCTCAAAGTGCGCTTCCACAAGGAACAGGAGCAAAATGTCCTCGTTCAGCGTGTGGTGTCTATGTTATCGCATGATCTACGTACCCCGCTTGCCATCATCGCCTCATCGCGTGATATACTCTACCGCTACTTCGACCGGCTTTCTGACCAGGCGCGTGAAGAAAAGCTCAATAGCATCGAACGTCAGGTTCACTTCGCCACTGAACTGCTGGAAGATGCGGTGAACACTGTGCGCGGGCCGATCAACAACCGTGAGTTTATGCCTCAGCCGATCAACCTTGCGATGCTCTGTCAGATCAGTGTCGATGAAATCCATTCGGCCCAGGACGGCAAACACGACATGCAATTTGTCAACAGTGGAGCTGTCGAGACTGTTTCGGTTGATGAAGTCCTGGTGAGCCGTATTCTGGTCAACCTGCTGTCCAACGCCATCAAATATTCATCACCGGGCAGTCGCATCCAGCTGTTACTCGACCGCAATGACGAATGGATTGTGCTACAGGTGGCCGATCAAGGCATCGGCATCAGCAGTGAAGACCTGCCGCAGATCTTCCGGCCATTTTTCCGGTCGGAGGCCGTCACAGAGATTACCGGCACCGGCTTAGGTTTAGGTATCGTCAAAGATTGTGTTGACCGGCATCAAGGCCGCATCCATGTCGAGAGCCAACCAGGGCAGGGGAGCATCTTCACAGTTGAACTTCCCATCATCACGACGGCCTAACCGCTTTTATCGTGCGATGCGGTACTGACCGACCGACCATCCAGCAGTGATTAAGGAGCCTTCACAATGGCATCAGTATCAAGTGAAAAGACGACACGGGCGATGTTCGAAGCGTTCGTTCGACGGCCAGATCATTGCGCCGGATGTGGCTTACATGCGTGATCTACCCACCGACAAAGACTCCGCCAGAATTAGCCGTCGAGGTCATCTGTGATCCGATTAGTGGGGGCTGAATAGACAGATCTACGGTGGAAGCTGGCGCATTATCGCCGGGCGCGGGTGATCGTCTGGGTGGTGGATTATTCCCGGCTGAAGATCAAACCGCTTAGCGCAGGGTAGACGCTGACTGCGAAGCCTAACGGGGGCGTGGTCGTCGCAAGCAGGTGCAAGGCCGGGTGAAGATTTTGACAGGTGACTCAACCCGTGTTAAACCCCCCGGCAGTTAATTTCATATTCTAAGACAGAGGTGTGCCAGAACCCGGATGTTCGGCGCACAATAGGGAAAGATCGGTGAAAGTCCGGCGCTGTCGCGCAACGGCAATGCCGATTTACTTTGCAGATCTTGTGATTTGTAACGTAAGTTGGTAAAGCCCGAATGCCTGCATTTGGCTTAGCTCGTGATTAGCAACATAAAGTTGCTGGCCTTCGCGTAAAAAGGGAGACGAGCGTGGTGATGATAATTGTGATTCATACCCGCTGTTTGGCGGGTTTTTTCATATAATCCCCACGATCCCCTTTCCTTGTCGATCCGTAAGTCGATAAATGGGGGGGCGATCAACGAATAAGCGCATGTTTTTTAGTTTGCGTCTCCACATTGATGACAGGTCTAACTTTGTTTGTTCGGTGCTTGCACGTTGTATATCTTCCAGAAGGAGAAGACTGATGAACCGTTTACCTGTTGTTTTGTTGTTGGTTGTGGTGAGTGCGATGCTGGCGATTGCGCCTGCTTTCGCCCAGGATGACGCGATGCTTGATGCTAACCTGAATGACGAATGCGTCTTGGCGTACGATGAGACCGTCGATTACTTCCCGGAGAAGGTTGAAATTGCACAGGCGGAAAATCTGGCTGTGGAATATTACAACCACTACAAGGTTGTCTCTGTGACGAATGCCTTTGATGGGGCAGACGCCTTTACTTATGTGCTGGTGCAATGTGGCACACCCGCACCCGAAGCCGACGAGTTCCCCGATGATACGCAATTCATCGAAGTGCCAGCGGGGGACATCATCACCTTGCAAACGACACAACTCCCGCATCTGACGACACTTGATCTGCTAGATAAGCTGGTGGGGCTGGATAGCTTCGATTTTGTCAATACGCCGGATGTGCGGGAGATGATCGACAATGACGAATTGGTCGCTGTTGGCTCCGGGTCGAGCATTAGTATCGAAGTGGTGCTTGAACTCGCACCGGATATTATCATGACATCGGGCTTTAACCCGGATACTGATGCACATCCGGTTTTGATCGACGCGGGGATCTTCACCGCGCTCAACGCGAGTTGGCGTGAAGGGACGCCGCTGGCCCGGGCCGAATGGATCAAATACACGGCGTTATTTTACAACGCTGAGGCCGAAGCGGAGGCGGCTTATGATGCGATTGTTATGGCTTATGAAGAAGCTATTGAACTGACAGCCGACCTGCCAGAGGATGAGCGACCGGTTGTGTTGTGGAATCGTGTATTTGGTGATGTGTGGACGATCCCGGGTGCAGGCACTTACTCCGGTCAGTTGATCCAGGATGCGGGCGGGCGCATCGCGCTGACGGAAGAAGCCCCTGATGATAGCATCGGGTTGAGCTTTGAGGTGGTGTATGATGCCGCGCTCGATGCGGATGTTTGGGTGACGAATGCATTCGGCATGAACACGCTGGACGACTTGTTGGCGGAAGATCCACGTTATGCTGATTTTGCCGCCGTAGAAAATGGCAACATCTGGAACAATAGCCTGGATGTCAACGAGAACGGGGGTAACAATTACTTCGAACTCGGTGTGACTAACCCGCATTTGATCTTGCAAGATATGGTTGCGATCTTCCATCCGGAACTGCTCCCTGAGCATGAATTTTTGTTTTTCCGCCCGCTTGAACCAGCAGGCGACGAATAATAGATAACTGGACGATGGCCTGGGTTGTTTGTTGCCGCCGCCGCCCTGATTTTTTCGGCGGCAAGTGGCGGGCGTGGCGGTTACGTTATGCCACATGGGATAGCACAGGCCGCGTCTTTATTATGGCATGTGGATCGGTGATGTGCGATAAACCGTATCGGATCTCAATCTGCACGATGAAGTGGCGAAGCTAGCATATGGTGCATCATGAGGGTGGTCTTAATGTTCTTGACAGGGGCCGGTATTTCTCTATACGATAACTGAAATCATAATGAGGGTAATCAATCATGAACATTCGTCATTTCCTCAAGAAAAAGCATGAAACTGGACAGGGATTGGTGGAGTACGCGCTAATTTTGGTATTGGTCGCTGTTGTGGTAATTGTTGTGCTGACACAATTGGGGCCGGTTATTGGTAATACCTTTTCATCAATCATGGACTCCTTTGAGCAAGGTTCCGGGGAGTGTATTGTAATGCACAGCGACTTCGGCTCGGAAGTTGTGCCGGATAGCGTGCTGAACGGGGCAGATGCTGGCCCCTGGCATTGGCCCGGTGCTAATCTGCGTCATCAGCCGACCGGGCGTGTGGTGTATAATGTTGGATGGGTATCTGGTGTGAGTGCTAGCGGGGATTGCTCGCCACTTAGCTGAAGGTGATCGCCTGATAACCTGTTGTTGATATAAAGACCTGGGGGCGGGACGGGTTCAAAAGCTGTCGGTTATGGTTTTTGCGCGTTCCAGGTCTTCGGGTGTATTCAAGTTAATGAAAGATCGTGTGTCGA
>DAOTTZ010000023.1:0-3381 GCA_034437535.1 Anaerolineae bacterium
CTTGCGGTTGCGGTCGTCCGGTTCGCTTGGGGGTTCGTTTATCATGGAAAAACGTTTCTCTAATCCAGTTGCGCTATAATGCTTTTAACTGTAACACACATTGGAGAATGTCGGGTATGCCCCAATACGATTATAAGTGTAAAGATTGCGGTTATCGCTTCGGCCTGTTTTACAAGACTTACGCGGCGTATGATGCCGATACACGCACCTGCCCGAATTGTGAGAGTGAGTCTTTAGCGCGGGTGATTTCCAGCGTCACGGTGAAGACGCCCAGCCGAGATTACACGCGCATGTCCTCCGGGGAGATGCTCTCCGTACTGGAAAGCGGAAATTCCCGCCAGGTTGGGGAGATGTTCAACCAGATCGGCGGGACAGATCCGCGTATGGGCAAGCAGATGCAAGAGACGACCGAGCGACTGCTGAAGGGCGACAAGAAAGAGTCGGTCGAGCGAGATCTGCGGCAGGATCAATCATAGAGCCGGGCGATGTCTTTTTCTAACCAGTAAATGGCCTGGACGCCCGCCCGGCCCGCCTGGAACGGGATAGCCTGCACCGTGCCGGTGATGCGGTAGGCGGCCCCGACGAAAAACGCGACGTTGCCCATCACCCGGCCCCGCGCCCGCACGCAACCGGTCGCCTTTTCTTCCGCCATCTGGAGCAGGCGACGGCCCAGGCCCCGCCCGCGAAGTGGCTCGCCCACCCACAGCATATTGATGAACAACGTATCCCGCACGATGTCTGCGGCCAGCCCGGCCACCACATCGCCTTCGATGTCGTCCAGGCTGATGTCTAACGGTTGGGCATCCGGGGCCGGGCGGCGCACCACCGGCGGCAGGTACCCGCGCAATTGCCGCGCCAGGTAAGACCGGTAATCCGGGTCGGGCGTGGTCGTCACGGTGAATTGATAACTGCCGCTGTAGCGTGCTTGCAGGTCGGCAATTTGGATTATCTTGGCACTCATCAGTCGTTTGTTCCTTAAACGTGTTTTATCGTGTTCGCGTCGGTCTCACTCAAAGAGACGATGCTGTGCGACGTGTGCCACTGTCGCCCGATAGGGTTCCGGTTTGGAGATACACCCGTAATGTGTCGATCCGTTGGCGCAGGATCGACACGACCTGACCGCGCAAGGCGGGGTGATCGGCATTGCCAGCCACCCACCGGCAAGACGCGATATGCCGCGCCGCCAGGAAGGCCGGGAAGTGTTCGGCTTCCGCCTGGGCCGCTGGCCGTCCGGCACGATACCCGCGCCAGATGGCTGTTTGGATCTCCCCGGCCTGGGGGGTGCCGCGTGCCAGCCACACCAACGGCGTCAGATCATAAGGATAGTAGCCGTAAGCGCAATCATCGAAGTCGATCAAGCCGATGTGGTCGCCATCCAGCAAGATATTCTTGGCGATCAGATCGGCATGGATCAAGCCGGTTGACTGTGAACCAAGTGCGTGCATGGCGGCCTTCACCTGCTCGACGGCGGAGTCGATGACGGTCAGCGCGTCCGCGTCGAAGTAACGCAGACCGTCGCCGGGGTCATACGGGCCGCCGGGGCCGAACAGGCCGTCCGCGTCGAGCGTCGGTCGGTCGAAATCCGGCGGTGCGTCGAACGGTGTGCGGTGGAGTTCTGCCACCAGTCGCCCGACCGCTTCCAACCGGGCCGGGGTCAGGTTTGCCAGCGTGGCCGGTTCGCCCGGTATCCATGTCGCCAGCGATGCATAGACCGGCCCATCGTAGGCCGGCAGGCTCCCGCTGAAGACATCCCCGACAGGATGCGGTACGCGCAGGGTGGCATCCAACGCCTGGAGCCAGGCCCGCTCGGAGTCGATCCACGCACGCGGCTTATGGCCGGGGCGATGGACGCGCAAAGCGTAGCGGTCGTCGCCACTTTCCACCCGGAAGACGGCGTTATTGGTGTAGCCCGCCAGCGTGATCGCCGGGTTCGGCAGGTGCCAATGTTCGCTCGCCTGGCGGGCCAGGGTTGCCAGTTGATCGCGTTGTTGGTCATATGTCAGTTGTGCAAACATGCCGTGCCTATCCATTCGTTTTTGCGCTTGCCGGGTGTGGCTGTTACAAACAAAAACAGCCACGAACAGGGGACGTGGCTGTGAATAGACAGAATCAATAACAGTCACGCCGGTACAGACCCTACACTGTGGGGGTGGGTCGCGTCCGTGACTGCTGGAATTTAAGTTGTCAGCAGGTAGTGTCTAACGGACGCGGGGAATCCCCTCGGCAGTGCGTGGTAATCCGATTCCGAAACCTGGATTGAGGTTAAAGCGTGCCATGAAATCCTCCACTGCTTGCTTTTTGCGTCCGAATAATGTGATACATCCACAAGAGCATAGCACAGAGCGCGGCCCGTTGTCAAATCTAATACAAATCTTATGCGGGTGATCGTTTTCTGCCGGGGTTGCCGGTATAATCGCAACGGTTGAGGCCGACAGAAGAAGAAAGGGCTTGCTATGCAGATTACCGCGCTCAAATTGCAGACGGACCGACTCGCGGCGCAACGGGCATTCTACACCGAGACGCTCGGTTGGCCGCTGGTCTCTGCGGCGGGCAATGAATTTACGGTGGCGGTCGGCCCGCACCGGCTCACCTTTGTGCAGGGGATGGCCGGGCGTTATCATTTCGCCTTCGATGTGCCGGAGGACAACATCGAGACGGCGGCGGATTGGATCGCGGCGCGGACGCCGTTATTGCCCGACCCGGAAAGCGGGGCGCGGGTGGTCGATCATGCCGGGTGGAACGCCCACGCGGTCTACTTTAATGATCCTGCCGGGAATGTGGTCGAGGCTATCGCCCGGCACGACCGCCCCAACGCCAGCGGGCGGCCCTTCACCCCGGCGGATGTCATCGGCCTGAGTGAGATCGGCCTGGGGGTAGCTGATGTGCAGGCGACCGCCCGCCAGATCTGCGACCGGTTCGGCCTGGGATATTACAGCAAAGGCGGCGATACCTTCAGCGCGGTGGGGGATGTCGCGGGCCTGCTGATTCTCGTCCAGCAAGGGCGGGAGTGGTTCCCGGCGTCTGGCGTGGATGCAGAGGCCATCCCGACCCGTGTGACGCTGGATGTGCCGGGCAAGACACTGGCTTTGCCGCCATATGTGCTACATGGCCCATCATCCGGCGAAAGTTCTGGTGTATAATTCGGGGTCGATGTTGTTGCGGTGTTCCGGGGTGTGCCTCTGCATGTCCTGGTTATCCGCACGACATAATTTTTTTATCGGTCGGAAGATTATCGAGAGACTCGTTATGCGTATTGTTTACGTCGAAGACAACTTACCCAATCAATCATTGGTAGAGCGCATCGCCAACAGTGGCAAGCACGAGGTCGTCACCTACCCAACGGCGGAAGACGCCCTGCACAACTTTGAAGATGACCAGCCC
>DAOTTZ010000024.1:0-14638 GCA_034437535.1 Anaerolineae bacterium
GAGATACGCTTAAATCAGCATCATCCACTAGCAAAGTATCTCATCTGTCTACGAGGAATACTACAACGACAAGCCGATTCCACACTTAATTTGGGCGAAATCTAGGTCAGAGTTACAATTGGCGCATGATGTAGCCCGCATCGTTTCCACCGTCGAAGACGGCGACACAATCATCCGTGAGGTGATCGCCATCTTGCGCTCACGCTTTAACCTGTATAGTGGTTGTGTGTTTATGTTACAGGACGACCAACTGATCTTGCGTTATGGCGAATCCGACCGGCAAGTCGTCACTGACATCGACTTTGACCCGATCCCGCTCCAATCAAAGGCCAGCACGGTCGCCCTGGCCGCCCGCCTGAAGGAAACAGTCAGCATTGAAGACGTCAGCCGTTCTAGCATCTACCTGGAACAAGACCTGTTCCCCAGGGTCAAGTCAGAGTTCGCTGTGCCAATGGTCGCCGGGAACAAGACCATCGGCACGTTGATCTTGCAAACTACAGAAATAATCAGCTTTAACGATGAGGAACGGCAAGTGCTGGAAACCATTACCAAGCAACTCGGGCTGGCCTTGCGGAACGAACGCCTGACACAAACAGCAGAGAAAGTCCAGCTCAAGACACAAGAGATCCGCGCCCTGCAACAACAAGACCTCAGTTCCCGCGCTGATGAACTACGCCAACCGTTGTATGACATCCTGGCTTATTCCGAGCGCATGAACACCGGCACACATGGCACACTCACGCCGGAGCAAGCGCAAGTGATCGACCAATTGCTGACACAAAGCGAGCATCTGCTCGCTATCCTTAACGATCTCATCGGCGTAAGGCCGATTGAGATCAACAATCAGCGGTTCTTCATCGAAGACGTCAACATCACGCGCCTGCTTAACGAGGTCATCCAGCAGGTGCGCCCGGTTTACAGTGCTGGCAAAATGATGTTAGAGGCGGATGTCGCGAATAATCTGCCGGTCGTCTGGGCGGATGAACGCCGCTTGCGTCAGGAACTTGCCCGCCTGCTCCTGGCCTTACACCGGGAGACCGAAGCTGGAACCGTCATCGTAGATGCCACCTTCATCACCGATGGCGTGCTGATTGCGGTAGACATCGTGGGCGATGACCTGCCAGAAGACGCGATACACCGCACCAAATCTGACGATACGACGGATCTTATCACGTACTTCCAGACGTTGCGTGTCTTGCTGGAAGCACAGGGCGGATCTTTCGCGCTGGAAACCGTCGATGCCAACCGGTACCGGCTGAAGATGACGATATTAGCGGGCGCAGTCGCCCAACCTGGCGAAACAGGCGAAACAACTGAGTAGCAAGCATCAAGCCGGGGAGAGCCGGCCACTACGCACGGCCAGGGCTTGCGCCGTGATGAGTGTCAAAAAAGTCAGTAAGGATAACCCACCGATCAACCCGGCGGAAATGAGCATCGCCATCAAGAATGCGTTGTTGCCGACCAGTGCCAGCAAAATGACAAAGACGGCGATGCCCGCGATCATGCCGATAAAGCGCAGGGCCAGCACCACCGAGCCGGAGACGGTACCATTGAGGCCGGAAATCGCAGAGACGATGCCTAACGCGACGGTGAACGCCGCATCCAGCACGGTGAACGTGACCACGATAACGGCCAACCCAAGCATAATGATCGGGTTGCCGTCTCCCGTCTGCACGACGACGAAGCCGACCAACCCGACGCGCAGAAAACTAAGCATAAAGTGGTCGCCCCACAGGGCCATCAGCGAAGCCCACCATTTGCCCCATACCATCTCCCGCGCACTGACATTCGTCAGCAAGAGCACCTCCCAGGTGCGGTTAACCTTCTCCCGCGAGACACTGTTATAAGCCAGGCCGACCGCGACCAGCATCAGCACGAAGTACAGGGCCAGGTTCATGACGATGAGTGCGGCGGCCCCCACTTGCACCACCGCATTGACGATCTCGTTTTCCCAGATGGCCCACTCGGTGCTATCCAGGCCGAGGAAAGCCAGCACGAACGCACCCAGGCCCACCAGCATCGCCGGCAAGAGCATCAGCCCGGCCATGATGATCCACCCGCGCCCGGAGCGGCTGTTCTGGATCACAAATCGCTGATGGCGGAATTCCGCCCGTGCGATAACGCCATCGACAAAATCAAATGCAAGCATGCTACCCCTCTTGATGCTGACCAGCTTTATTCACATCATAACAAAAAAACCATGATGAAAAGTTTAAGCCATGCCATAATGCCGGGCCGACCACGCCGCCAGCCACAACGTCCCCGCTGTGAGCAGGGCATATACGCCGAGCGCGACACTCAACGCGGCCACATAGAGCGGCCAATCACCATCAAGCGGGGTCGCCAGCCCGGATGATACCAATGTACCGTTGTCCATCAGTGTGACCTGTACCAGCGTCAACACGTATTCCGGCGTCGTCTGGAAGCCGTCGATATACGGTCGTAACGTAATCACCAGCAAGCCGAGGAACGGCACCACCACCCCCACCAGCCGGATCAAGAACGCGCTTAGCACCCCGGCCCCGCTCAAGACGGATGCCAACACCCCCGCCGATGCGGTATATAACAGGTTGGCGACCGTCAATGCGGTGATGAATCCCATCGCCAGCAGAAACCGCGCCGGGATATTGCCCTGAGGTACCGGTTCCTGCGTCAACACACGAACCGGACTCCCGTTCACGAAAACGCCAATCATCAACACACAGCCAATTCGCATCAAGGCCAACCACAGGAAGGAACGCACAAACACCACCAGCAAGGCCCGCCATTTGCCCATCACCAGATCCCAGGCGGTGACCGGTGACAGGGCGACCGCTTCCCACAGGTGAGGCTTGCTTCGTGTAACGCCTTGAGTCGCGTTCCATAGCACATTTTGCAAGCTCTCAAAGTGCCAGCGGAGCGCGAACGCCCCTAAGAACGCCAGCCCGAAGCGCCAGTTGCCGTATTCGGAGAAAAAGATGTTGCGGAAGACGTCAGGATCAAACAGCGCGACCCAGAAGCAGACCCCAGACAGCAGGATTCCCCCCGCCGCTGTGCCATAGAATGACGACCGCCGCAAGCGCACCCAACGCGGTTTTTCCGCGATGTTTTGCGTGATGATGCCTGTCATGCGGCGGTATTCATAGGCCCGGATCGGGTTCATCAGATGCGAATCACATTTCGGTCGATGCGATCACAGCCGGAAGCTAAAAACGACCGGTCATCTCGTCCACATAGCCGGTCAACTCTGCATAGCCGTAACCAGTGGCGGAGCCAGTGACGCGCACCGCGCCTTCCCAGTAGGCGATGTCGCCGCTATGCAATTCTTGATCCGCCATCAGCGGATTGACCTCAATCACGAAGTCTTCCGCCCGGTCGAGCGCGTCGGCTTGAATACGGATCGTCCAGCCTGCCGGATAAATCGCTTCGGTGTGGGGGCTATCCCAGGTCGCTGTCGGCTCGATGGTGAACGTCCCCGATGGTAGATAGGTGGTGGTGCCGTCCGGGTGGATCATCAACCCGCCGAAAGCCGGTTCGCGCCCGCCATCCGTCAGGCGGATCTTGCCGACCATCAACTCGGTGTCATCGTCGAAGATCAGGCCGAACCAATCCCAGCCGAGCGCGTCTTCCCCCAATGCGCTGGTAGAAAATTCGTGATCCATCCAGGTGTTGCCATCTACGGTAAATGTCGTCTCGCCAATGGTGATTTCTCCCCCCGTGACGAGGCGTGACAAGGTGTAATAATAGCTGGCGTTGCCTTCGACTTCGCTCTTGGGGCTGAGTCCGTCATAGCCTTGCAAGGCCGGCGGTTTGATTTGCTCCAACGTGAGATCGACCGCGAACGGGATCGAGTCTTCACCGTAGAAGCTCTGCGCGGTGATGCGCAGGGTCTCTGCGGTTTCGTCTTGCGCGGCGATCTGCCAATCTTCTAACCAGACGCGGTATGGGTCGTCGTAAGTGGCTTCTTGCCCATAGACGGGTTGCGCCCCGGCCAGGTTTGCCCCGCCCCGGCTGTACCGTTCTGCATGGTAGAACTCACCGCTTTCAATATCTGACAATGTGAAATGGGCCATGTAAATTTGCCCGGTGCGCCATTCGGAGTCCGACGCGGATAATGTCGGGTTGATCGCCCGGCGGAAGATCGTAAACTGATAACCAAAGTGCCGGCCCTCTGCTGTTTTCAGGTTGCCGGTGTAATACCACCATTCCGTCTGGAAATCCGGGTGGGCACCATGATCGCGTGGAAATTGCCAATCCCACGCCTGGATGGCCTGCGCGAAGTTGCTCAAGTCCTGCTCATCGGTCTGCACGCTAGCTTCCGCGCCGACCGACCCGCCGCCGACATCCACCAGGCTGAGGCCCAGCACCGCGACGGTGAATACAACCGCTAAAACTGCCAGATAACGCCACATGCTATGTCTTTCTCCCGCTAAAGTTTGTGTAATCGATCACAAGTGTACGGGAATTACATAAGACCGGGCTTAGACCGTCAGAACAATCTTACCGGCGTTCTGATTTTCGGCCATGATGCGGTGGGCTTCCGCTACGTCATCAAGCGGCAGAACGCGCCATACATTCGGCTTGAGTGCCCCGGCGGTAAAGTGTGGCAACGCCCAACTGGTAAATTGCTGGATTAACGCAGTCTTGCGCTGGCGGTCACGGTTGCGGAGGGTACTGCCCATGATGCTGAGTCGTTTTTGCATGATGGTGCCAAAGTTGATCGTCCGGGATGCCCCTCCTTGTAACCCGACATACACGATGCGGCCCCACTTTTCGATCACCCGCACGTTGTCTTCCCAGTAAGGTGCCCCCACCATATCGACGATTAGATCAACCCCGGAATAAGACGCCAGGATCTTATCCGCGAAGTTTTCTGACTTGTAATCGATCATCATATCGGCCCCTGCCGCCTTGCAGATGGCGTGCTTGGGTTGGCTGGCGGTGACGATGACCGTCGCGCCGATCACCTTGGCGATCTGGGTGGCCGCTAGCCCGACCCCGCTGGCCCCGGCATGGATCAAGACGTGTTCGTTGTCTCGCAGGCGGCCAATTTCTACCATGTTGCTATAGGCCGTCAAAAAGGCTTCCGGGATGGCGGCGGCGGCTTCGAACGACATGCCATCCGGGATCAACATGCAATGCCGGGCATAAACGGCGGCTTGTTCCGCATAACCGCCCCCCGCCACCAGGGCCATCACCCGGTCACCGACATCGACCCCGCGTGCATTATCCCCCACTGCCATAACGACCCCGGCTAATTCCAGGCCGAGGGTGTGCGGTGCGCCTGCTGGCGGCGGGTACATCCCGCGCACCTGCATCAGATCAGCCCGGTTTAACGCGGTCGCTTTCACGTCGATCAAGACATCTTCCGGGCCGAGTGTCGGCGCAGGGTGGTCCACGATGGCGGGTTGCTGGTCCCGTGCGATCACGGCTCGCATAGTTATGTGTCCTTGTCTTTTTTGTGCAACAAAGTTTTAGTGTAGCAAACCCACATTAGAAAAAATAAACTGGTCAGGTGGCTAGTGCAGGAATGAGGCAGTGGCTTGGAATGATATCGCACTTTGAGGGAGAAACTCCTTGCCACACTCAAACTGTCAGCCAAAACCTTGCACTAGGTCGGGTGCTTGATGTTATCGCTTACAAAAACCTTTACGCTATATAAAGAACGTAAATTTTGGGAATTCGGATTGACATGCAATATCACACACTTACCTTAAGCCCGGAAGGGACGATCACCGTTACCTTGACCAGTCACCTGACCTTTCCGTACTTGCACCATCTCAGCACCCGGCTGGAAACGGCCTTACAGCAGGCCGCGCCCCAGTCCGTCTATGTGCTGTTTGACTCCAGCCGAGTACAGCAATTTCCAACTCAGCTCAGGCAATTTCAGCGGGCCTTTCAGTTCATCCGAGAGCCGAACCTGGCTGGCATCCTGGACTGGGGCAACTATGACCCGCGCTGGTCATTCTTACACAGTATCCTCTACCAGATGGCGGGGATACCCTACCAAGCTTACGCCAGCCAACAAGACGCGACCGCCGCACGATGCCGGGTTTGAGCCAGAGAGAGACGATGATGACTCGACACATTGACAACAAAACGTACATTCGTTATCCTCGTGCACTGGCGATTGCCTTCCAGGTGCTCAAGGAGGATAAACACCTCCACTTCGCAGATCTCAGCACGTTATCTTACCGGATGGGTACCGAAAACAACCTGATGACCTTACAAGTCCTCAATGACCTGTGTGTGCGGTACGACTTACGCTATAGCCTGGACGATAACGGCGTGACGCTCCGCAACAACAACCTCAAGATTGACTGACCTCATCGACGAAAGCACCTAACACCGCGTTAAATGCTGATGGAGCCTCCCACTGGGGTGCGTGGCCGGCTCCGTCGATCATCTGCACCGCCCCCCGCCACAACGTCGGCAAGGTCTGCCCGGTGATGTAATCGCCAGAGACCAGTTGCTCTTCTACCCCATGCAGGATGAGTAACGGTTGTTCCATAGCCTGGGCCACCGCTTGCTCATCGCGGAAGCGTCCGTTCTGCACGCTCAACCCGAAGTTAGCGCGGGCCTGGCCGTCCGTCTGTTTGATGTCGTCCAGGAATTGCGCCGGGGCCGTTATACCAGGGCGGAAGAACGAATCCGCGAATGTTTTCGCCTGTTCGTCGTTGAGATCCGGCGCATACAACATCCCGTTGGTCGGGTGGGGCTTAAAGGCTTGTTCCATTTCCAGCGGGATGCCAAGCGGCGGCGTGCCGAAGATGGCAAAGCCAGCGGCTTCCGGCAGATCTGGCACACCTTCCAGCACCACATGCCCGCCTAGGCTCCAGCCCAGGTACACACCATCGAGTGCGTTAAAAGCCGTTGCGACGGCCCGTGTGATCTGCACATAACCGGGCAAGCTATAAGTTGCCGGGTCGCTGGCGGAATCAGACTCGCCGTGCCCTGGCAGGTCAAAGGCGATGACGCGGTAAGTCGCGCCGAAGTCGCCCTCTAGCTGGTGTTTGAAGGCCCGCGATGACGCGGAATTGCCATGAATCATGACGATGGACGGACCATCCCCTGGACTGATTTGGACGGCGATTGAGTCCCCTTGAAAGTCGATTGTGTGCTTTTCCACGAGAAAATCCTTTTATGATTATTATTTTGTTCGAATGAGTATACCGGGGATCAAAATGGAATGCATCAAATTGGACTTATGGCCGGGGCCGTCATTGTCCCCGGCTGGATTCTGTACTAAACTCCTGCCAGTTTTGATCGCAGGTGAAAGTCAAACATGGTTGAGTCGCTCACACGCCGCCAGTACGCCCAGGCGGTGGCCCTGGCTATTGCGGTGTTATCGTTGTTGTGGATGCTGTTTTTCTGGCGCGTCTTCACGCTGACCGTCGAAGATCGCGTCATCTTCAACCAGCAGGGCGATTTTATCCTGCACTTTTACGCCCCCATCGCGTATCAGGTGGGGCGGGTGCAAGCCGGGGAGCTACCTCTCTGGAATCCGTACAATTACGCGGGCGAACCGTCAATTGCCAACATCCAGAACGGCTCATTTTATCCGCCCCGTTATCTGGCGGCGGCCCTGGCGGATCCGTACACCTTCCAGGTTTACCAGCTAGAGACGGCCCTGCATTACTGGCTTGCTAGCGTCACCGCGTTTCTCTTCCTGCTGGTGAGCTTTCGCCGGCCAGGGTTAGCGTTGATCGGTGCGGTGCTCTACGCTTACCGGGGGTATATGACCGGCTACGCGATGCTCCAGGCCAGCACAGTGGCGACAGAAGCCTGGTTTCCGTTGGCCTTACTCGGCGTCGGCTTGAGCCTGGGCCGCTGGCGCGTGACGGGTGCGCTCCTGGCGGGGGTAGCCTGCGCGTTGATGTTGCTGGCGGGCCGTCCCCAGGCGGCCTTTTACCTGATCGCCGCGTTGATGGCTTACCTCACGTTTCAGGTCATGAGCCAGCCCAAACGCCCGCTGGCGGCGGTCATCGCGTTGGGTTGGCGCGGTACGCTGATTGGCGGTGTCGGCGTCGGGCTGGCCGCCGCGCAACTCCTGCCGATGCTGGAACTCACCGGGGAGTCGTTCCGCGTGATCGACCAGACTTACACCGATAAAGGCAGTGGGTTTGCCTTCGCGGAGTTGATCCGGCTGGTGATACCCGGTTTCTACGGTGAATGGTCGCCGTTGTATACCGGGTTGGCCGCGTCTTTGCTGGCGGTGGCCGGTCTGCTGGGTGGGGCCAGGCGCGATGTCGTGTTCTGGGCTGGCTTGCTCATCGTGACGCTCTTATTATCCCTGGGGGCGAATAGCATCGTCTACGACTTCTTCTATGCATTCATCCCTGGCTTTGACCTGTTCCGCAACCAGGAACGCATCGCCGCGTTGACGACACTGGCCGTCGTCATGCTGGCCCTGTTCGCGCTGGATGGCGATCTGCGCTTTGGGCGGTGGTTCCGCTGGCTGGTGTATGGCGGGGCCGGTCTGCTGGCCCTGGTGTATGGTCTCGTCAGTCTGGCGGTTCTGCTGGGGGTCACCCTGCCGGATGCCAGCGCAGGGACTGACGTGCTCGGTCTGCTGGTGACAGTGGCGGGATTATTCGCGCTGTGGGTGCGCTTCGCCCCGCAGATGCCATCACGCGGGCTGGCGATGAGCCTGCTCTTAGCCTTGATCGTATTCGACCTGTTCACGGTCGGCACGCGCTCGGTGAACTTCGTGCCAGATACCCCGGATAACCGGCTTCAACTGGCCCCGGAGATGCAACCCTATGCCAACATCCCGCCGGATGAGGTGCTATGGCGCGTGGACGGTGCCGCTGGCTTACAGGGACGCGGCATCCTGTTTGATATACCGGATATTTACGGCCTGGGGGCGATTTCACTCGCCACACCAGAGCGTCTTTACAATCTGCCGGTTGATCGTCTGTGGGAGGTGCTGGCTGTGCGCTACATCACCACGATCGACCCCGTCCCGGAAAATGTACCGCTCGAACTGCTGGCCTACGAGCGCAACCCTAGCGGCGACACCTATCAGATCTTAGAACTCCAGGATCCGCGCCCGCTGGCCCACCTGGTCTACGATTACCGTCATGCAGAAGGCGACGCCGCCTTTGCCCGGCTCATCATGGCGGATGCGCGGGTTGACCTGCGTGAGATGGGCGTCACCTTAAACCCACTTCCGTTTGAATTACCCGGCCAACGCCCGGAGACCAGCACCATCGACGACCTGACGATTCACACGCCCGAACATCTCAGCCTGACGGTCTCCACCGGGGCTGATGCCCTGCTCACCCTGGCGATGATCGATTATCCCGGCTGGCAGGTGACGGTGGATGGCGACCCGGTCGAGATCGTCGATGTGTACGCCGGGTTGATCGGCGTGCCGATCCGCGCCGGAGACGATCAACGGGTGAACGTGCGCTTTGTCTCCGCGACGGTGACACAGGGAATCGCGGTCAGCCTGGGGACGGCCCTGCTGGTTATTCTGCTGGCCGGGTGGCGGTGGATGGCGGGGAGACGCCACACAAAACCACCCGGATAATCGCCGCTTCTTGGTCTACTGGTGGTCTACGCCTCAACTTGACACCCCACCCCAAATATGACATACTGATCGTAACTGGTCATACCAGTTGCCGACCCTGAGATTCAAGGCGAATCCGCATGGCTGTCATCAAAGTAAATAAACCCCAACGACCGATTGACCAAGCACAACGAAACCTGATCACCGCCATCTTACGCGGCGACTTCCCGCCGGGCGCATCATTACCCGGCGAGCGCACCCTTGCCAAGCAACTGGGCGTCACCCGGCCTACCTTGCGCGAAGCCCTGCGCCGCATGGAAACAGACGGCTGGTTGAGCATCCAGCATGGCAAATCGACCGTCGTCAACGATTACCAGCATGACGGCGGACTCAACGTATTGTATGACATCGTGCGTTATAGTGACGCGATCCCGGCAGATTTTGTGTTGAACTTGCTCCAGGTGCGTTGTGATCTCGCGCCGAGTTACACCCGTACCGCCCTTGCCAACGACCCGGCGACGGTCATCACGCTGTTACAGGCACACACCCACCTTGATGACACACCGACAGCTTACGCGCAATACGACTGGACCCTGCACCACACACTGACGGTCGCCTCCGGCAATCCGGTCTACACCATGATCTTAAACGGCTTCAAAGACTTTTACGCCGCATTAGCCGCCAGCACTTACTTTCAACTGGCACTTGCCCGGCAAAAGAGTGCGGATTTCTATGCCCGCCTGCTGGAACAAGCGACCCAGGGAAATTTAGACCAGGCCGAGACATTAACCCGCCGCGTGATGGAGTTGAGCATCACACTGTGGGATCAAGCCAGTAAACAAGACCCATAAACCGGTAGAACAACGGAGGATAACTGAGCGACATGAAACGCTGGAACGGTTGGGGAGACGACACCCACGATCATCCGCTCCCGGATGGAGCGACCGAGTTCTTACAGGAGCGCATCGGCCCGGCAGAGCGACAGGCCAACGCCAGCTTCGAGGATGTGCTAGCCACAGTGCCAGGGTCAGGCTTGCCAGCCCACCCACAAGTGACGACTGATCCGGCGGATCGTCTGCGCCATGCACGCGGCCAGAGCTTCCCGGATTGGGTCGCCCTGCGTAGCGGCAAGATCGGCCACTTCCCGGATGGCGTGGCTTACCCCAACACGGCGGATGATGTGCGCGACCTGATTGATTATGCGCGGTCGGCTGGCATCAAGTTGATCCCGTATGGCGGCGGCACCAGCGTTGCCGGGCACATCAACCCGGCGGGGCAGGATGCGCCGGTCGTGACGGTCGATATGGGCCGGATGACGCGCTTGATCGACCTCAACGAGACCACGCAATTAGCCCGGTTCGGCGCGGGGGTGAACGGCCCCAACCTGGAAGCACAACTTCGGGCGCGGGGGTATACGCTAGGGCATTATCCGCAGTCATTTGAGTATTCCACACTCGGCGGGTGGATCGCGACACGCAGTAGCGGCCAGCAATCGCTTCATTACGGGCGCATCGAAGACTTGTTCGCCGGGGGAGCGGTACAAACACCACGCGGCGAATTATGCCTGCCAGCCTTCCCCGCCAGTGCCGCCGGGCCAGATCTCCGGGAGATGGTGCTGGGGAGTGAAGGCCGACTCGGCATCATCACCGAAGCCACCGTGCGGATTTCGCCGGAGCCAGAACACGAAGAATTCCGCGCTATTTTCTTCCCGGATTTCGCCAGCGGGCGGGCGGCAGTGCGCCAGATCGCGCAGGCCCGCATCCCCTTGACCATGCTCCGATTGAGTACCGGCGTTGAGACTGAGACCAACCTGGCCCTGGCCGGGCGGCAGACACTCATCGGCGCGGTAGAGGCGTTGTTGTCAGTGCGCGGTGTGGGCGAAGGCAAGGCGATGTTGCTCTATGGTTACAGTGGGAGCGCGAAATTAGCCCGGCCTGCGCTAAATGCCGTCGCAGAAATCAGCCAGCGACACGGCGGCGTCAGCATGGGGATCGGTAAAGCATTCGGGAGCACCTGGCAGAAAGGCCGCTTCCGCACGCCTTACCTGCGCAATACATTATGGGACTACGGCTATGGGGTGGATACAGTCGAGACGGCTACCACCTGGGATAACGCACCGCATCTGCTGGATGTGATGGAAGCCGCGTTGAAGAAGGCGATGGCCCGCTTTAACGAACGCATTCACGTCTTCACCCATTATTCACACCTGTACCCGCACGGTACCAGCATCTACACCAGTTACGTCTTCCGCCTGGGCAAGACGCCCGACGCGACCTTAGAACGCTGGCACGCGCTCAAGGATACTGTAAGCCGTACCATCGTGGAAAACAGCGGAACGATCAGCCACCAACACGGCGTCGGCACCGACCACGCGCCTTATCTACACGTTGAAAAGGGCGAACTCGGTATGCAGACGATCCACACCCTGCTGGATCACTTCGACCCGGACGGCATCCTGAACCCTGGCAAGTTGATCCAGCCAAGAAAGGAAGCAGAGCATGACCTGGGATAACACGACACGCGACCGCATCTGGTCGCAGATCGACGCGCAACACTGGGATCTGGTCGTCATCGGCGGGGGGATAACCGGCGTCGGCATCTTGCGGGAGGCTTCCCGGCGTGGGTTACGCGCTCTGCTGGTAGAGATGAAAGACTTCGCCTGGGGCACTTCCAGCCGAAGCAGTAAGATGGTACACGGCGGGTTGCGCTATCTTGCCACCGGGCAGATCGGCCTGACGCGGGAATCCGTGCGGGAACGCCAGCAATTGCTCACCGATGGCCCCGGTTTAATCGACCCACTCGGCTTTTTGATCGCGGCGCACAAAGGCGACAAACCCGGTCGCTTTGCCTTTGGCGCGGGCCTGGCCTTGTACGATCTGCTGGCCCTGCAATGGTCACACCGTTATTACACGCCGGAGGAATTTCGTCTGCTGGCCCCTCACATCAAAGACGGTGATCTCCAGGGCGGCTTCCGTTACGGGGACGCCCAGACCGACGACGCCCGGTTGGTGATGCGCGTGATCCAGGAAGCCGTCGCCGATGGTGCGACCGCCATTAATTACGTCAAAGCGGATGGTTTGATCTATGAGGACGATCAGGCCGTCGGCGTGATCTTGCGCGACACTGAGACCGAAGCAACCACACAGGCCCGCGCTCGTGTCGTGGTCAACGCGACCGGAGCCTGGTCAGATCGGTTGCGCGAAGATGTGGGCGGCGAAGCCCGGATGCGCCCCTTGCGCGGCAGTCATCTGGTCTTCCCGGCGTGGCGACTCCCGGTGGCGCAAGCCATCAGCTTTTTGCATCCGGTAGATCGTCGCCCGGTGTTCGCCTTCCCCTGGGAGGGCGTGACGTTGCTCGGCACGACCGACATCGACCATGACGCCGATCTCTACGATGAGCCATGCATCAGCCCGCAGGAAGTCGCGTATCTGATGGCGGCGGTGGAAGATCAATTCCCCGGCTTGCAAATCACATTGGATGATGTGGTGGCGACCTGGGCTGGCGTGCGCCCGGTGGTCGGCAGTGGCAAGGCGGATCCGTCAAAAGAATCACGCGATTATGTACTTTGGCAAGAAAACGGCCTGCTGACCGTGACCGGCGGCAAGCTGACGACGTTCCGGGCGGTCGCCCTGAACGCGCTGAAGCAAGTGCGAGATCGTCTGCCGGAGATGGACGACCTTGACAGCGATCAACCCGTGTTAGATGCCCCAGTGGTCGATCTGCCGCGCATCCAGGACGAGACGATCCGCCGCCGGTTGATCGGGCGGTATGGTGCGCTGGCGTCGCATCTGGTCGCGGCGGCCCGTGATGACGAATTCAACGTGATCCCCGGCACGCAGACGCTCTGGGCAGAGTTGCGATGGGCGGCCCGGTCGGAAGGGGTGCTTCACCTGGAAGACTTGCTCTTGCGGCGTACCCGGCTGGGGTTGCTGATGTACGAGGGCGGACTGACCCACGAAGACCGTATTCGTGCCATCTGCCAGCCAGAATTAGGCTGGAGTGATGCCCGCTGGGAGCAAGAGGTCACGGCATATCGTCAACTGTGGCATCGGGCGTACTTCCTGCCGGCCCGGCCCACCATCCCGGATTGGCACGCCTTGCTGGCAGACCAGCAACCGGCAGAGGAACCAGCGACTAAATCCAGTAAAGGAAGCTTTCAAAATTATGTCGTCCTGGCCCTGGCCGCCCTGTTGATTATCTGGTGGCAAAACCGCAAAAAGCGATAGCCCATGCAAAGTATAACCGGCGGGGCCGGTTACACATCAGCGGCCAGATTGGCGATAAATTGCGGATTATAGACCGTGCCGACATCATACGGCAGGTCGTAATGTTCGATCAACGAGACGAGTAACATCTCGTGCGGATAAGCCGACTCGCGCCCTTCGCGCACGGTGCCGAATGCTTCGCCCAACGTCATGCCCTCATACGCGATGAGATAGGCCATCACCATCGAGACCGACCGGCTGATCCCCATGTGGCAATGCACCAGCACCCGCTGGTTGGCCTCTACCCGGTGAGCGATAAACTGTGTGATCTGGTCGATTACGTCACCGTTGATGTAATTGCCATCTGGGATCGGCATATCCAGCACATCAAACTCAGCCGACCATTGCCCCTGCGAACGCGGGATTTGATCCAGCCGGACAATCGCAGTGATTCCCTCCGCCTGGATGGTGTCTTGGTGTCGCACGGTGTTGCTATCGCCCACGTAAATTGAGTCGTAAACGACATCAAACATAACCTATTCCTCTCTACGCAATATGGCACTATATACACTGACACTTTTGCATCTTAATGCTTTAAAGACAAATTCATGTGTATATTGATACAAAAATACACTTTTTCACGCTGATTTCTTTGAATTATTGCAATTGGATGTGTAAACGGTGAGAAAGTGTTGTACAGTATAAAGGTAAGCTACAGACAGGAGGGCATTGATGCTCAACATCGCAAACCGATATTGGCACCGTCTTACAGACCCAACCCCCCAATTGACAACTGAGGCTCTTTGGGATCTCGCGTGGTAAGCGAGAAATGTAATGTGTTTCGTTAGGCGAACAAGTGAAAGCCTTCAAGGTCAAGAAAAATGCGTTGAAAGACCCGCCGAACATCAGTTAAACCGTAACAGCGTCGCTTGATGGTCTT
>DAOTTZ010000025.1:0-62604 GCA_034437535.1 Anaerolineae bacterium
TCACGGCTAGGCGAAGGGGGGACAAAGCATATAGGACGTCTTTTCCCCTCTACCAGCGTAGCGTTTGGGAGAGGGGAGGGAGAACCGTAGGTTCGGAAGGGGTGAGGGCAACAAGTTTGCACGCCAAAATATTGAAATGTACCCGTTCCGGCGTTTAGACAATTTTAAGCTCGGCCCGTTACGCTCCACATGGATATTAGCGATTAGAAAGCGACTCTTCGATGCAAACGCTTTATGCCGCCGGGGTGCTGGTCTTCCGGCAGGGGCCACCGCGTGAATTTCTGTTGATGGCGCACCCGACGCGCTGGGATCTCCCTAAAGGGCACCGGGAACCGGGCGAAGCTCTGCTGGCCTGTGCCTTGCGGGAGTTATATGAGGAGACCGGCATCGCGCCGGATCAAATGCGGTTAGATCAAACCTTCCGCTTCCAACTCACCTACCCGGTAACTTACGACGGCCAGCGGTATCAGAAGGTGCTGACGATTTACCTGGGGTGGGTGCAGGGGCCGGTGACGATCACACCGACTGAGCATCAGGGGTATCGTTGGGTGCGTTGGGGGCCACCGCATCGCTTTGATAACCCGACGCTTGATCCGTTGTTGGCCCAGGTGGCGGCTTACCTGGGGGCATGAGCGGAATCAGTCGATCAACCGCTGGCCCAGGCCGAATTGCTCGCGGATTTCTTCCGGCACCGGCCAGCCATCCACCGGGATGATCCAGCCGTTGCGGGCTTGCACCACCCGCCCGAACGAGACGGCTACCCCTTGCGCGAAGAGATCGCCTTTAGTCGCCTGGATGGTGATGGTGGTGCCGGCCTGGGTGGTGAAATTTACGCCATCCTGGAGGGCGTCCCCCTGGGCGATCAGATAATCCAGAACTGCCGGGTCGAATTCGGGCGGGTCGTCGCCGTAAAAGACTAGCGGCACGAAGACTGCCCAGGTGCCGTTATCTGTCGCCAGCAGATCATCATAGGTACTATCCAGGATGGCCGCTCGGAATTCCTCTGTGATGTCGCTTTCACTGATAAGTGTCTCTAAATCCGGGCGGGTGAGGGCGCGTGATTCCTGGTTGTATAGGTCATCCGGCGTGATGCCCAGCCCGTTCTGGATGCGGGGCGGCAACAAGAGCATTTGCGTCGGGAAGACAAAGCCGTCTTCCAGCGCGATGCCGGAATCCAGCCCGACCTGGGCATAACCCAGCAGAGTCGCGTTGGTGTCGTCGGTGGTGTAGGGCAAAGAATCGCCCAGGGCGGTGACGATCTCATCGCCTTGTTGGAAGCCGACGACCCCCGGCGCGACATGATAAGCGAGCATGGCCCGCATCCACTCTTCATTTTCCTGCAAATTCTCCCACACTGTTGGGTTTAAGGTCGTCAAGGCGGTGTTTGTCGGCGCGAAGACGGTTGTTACATCGCCGCGCAGGGTGATGTCATATTCCAACAGCAGGTTGGCAAATTGACTGTACTCTGCATCCAGCAAACCGCTGACGGTTGAATCCGGGGCTGGGGTGATGGTGACGTTATTTTCTGCGGGCAGGGCGGCGGTTGAGTCGTCGGTGGTGTTGGTCGCCAGGATGACGGCCAGGAAGCCAGCGAGGACTAAGGCGGCGATGGCGATGCCCCCGGTGAGGATCTGCTGGCGATACAGGGTTCGCATTCCTACCGGCAAGCCGGTCTCCGCGCCGGAAAGATTGCGCCCGCGCTGGCCCCGCCGCCGCTGGACGATGGCCCCGATGTCTTCGACAAAGCTAGCGGATGGCAAGGAGCCGTCACGATGATCGGAATATTGCGTGGCGATGAAGATCTCCCAATTGTCGCCGCCGAGCAAAATCGGGAAGATCGGCTTTTCCAGTTCGTCGGCCAGCAACACCTCCCGCTGGACCCAGCGCGAGTCTTTGCTGTGGTCGGTCATGATGACGATCAGCGCGGAACAGCGGCGCACGTTATCTACAATTTGATCCCACCAGTTATCATTACTTCGCAAGCTGGCGTTGTCGATCCAGACATCGAAGCCGTCGGCGCGTAATTTTTCCGCCAGGCGATACGCATAACCACTATTGCGGGTACTATAACTAATGAAGATCATCGCTTATAAGACTTCCTAAACCGAACGCTAACAACCCATGCGGCGGGGTGGCAAAACCCGACAGCTTTTCTATTATAGCACCATGCGGGTTGTTGTGTATCGGCCACATCGACTACAATGAGCGAGTCTGCAACTAATCCCAGGTCTCCCGGAGTCACTTTGATATGATCCAGCGCATCCGCGACGCTGACCCGCGTCTGGTCACCATTTTGTTGATCGTCTTTGTGCAGTTCGTCGGCGCGTCGATGGCCCTGCCAATTTTGCCCCTGCTTGCCAAGCGGGAATTCGCGCTTTCCGATGCGGAGATCACGCCGTTGCTGGCGTCGTTCTTCGCCGCGCAATTTGTAGCCGGGCCGTTTATCGGTCGCCTGTCGGATACTTACGGGCGCATCCCGGTGCTGGTTATCAGCCAGGTGGGCACCGTCTTGAGCTTCATCCTGTTGATCGTCGCGGGGAGTGTGCCGTTGCTGTATGCGTCGCGCATCCTGGATGGTATTACCGGCGGGAATATCGTGGTGGCGCAGGCTTACATTACCGACATCTTCCCCCGCGAAAAACGGACGCAGGCACTCGGCTTGTTGTTTGCGGCGTTCGGTGTCGGCTTTATCCTGGGGCCGGCGTTGGGCGGGGTGTTATCCGGCTTTTTGGGGCCGCGTGTGCCGTTTGCGGTGGCCGCTGTCGCCGCCAGTGTGGTCGTCGTGTTGACGTGGCGCAACCTGGATGAGACGCTCACGCCGGAGCGACGAGAAGCGAACAAGGCGGGCGGTGGCAATAACGGCCTTTCCCCGATGCAGATCTTGACCAATGGCCCGTTGGTCTCGGTCTTAATCATCGCTTTTATCGCGCAGTTCGGCTTAGGTCTGGTGCAGGCGACCTTCGCGCTGTATGGCGACTCGGTCATCTTCGCCGGGGAGAGCCAGCGCACCACCGACATCGGTATCGGCGTGTTATTGGCGATGGTCGGTGTGGGCCAGCTTATCACGCAGATCTTTCTGCTGGATCGTGCTTTGAGGCGTTTCGGGGAGGCGTGGTTGATCGTCTTCGGAGATTTGATCCGGTCGGTGGGCTTGCTCTTGCTCGGCTTGATCGTCTCGCCGTATGCCGCCGGGATCGCGATTTTGTTATTTGCGTTGGGCAGTGGTCTGTTGATTCCATCGCTCCAGACGATGATTACCAACACAGTCGATGATGCTTACCGGGGCGGCGCACTCGGTCTGTTTCAATCGGTCAACAGCCTGGCGATCATCTTTTCGACCTTCTTCGGCGGCCAGATCTTCGCGTATGCGGTGGAATTGCCCTATTACCTGGGCGGCGTGCTAGGGCTGGCGGTGGCGATCCCGGCGGTGTTCTTGGTGCGGTGGGCGCGGAAACACCCCGATGTGCAGATGGCGCATGAGGGGGCGGAGGAGGATCAAGCCCCCGCCCCGGCGGATTGAGCGTGGTCAGGTAATGTCCAGGCGGGCTGGTGTTCGCTGGCGGTCGTCTTCGATGGCCGGTGCATTGGCTTCTTCCGGGCGATACCAGGGCATCCAGCGGACGTGCTTCAGCCGGGCCGGGACGAGCCGCATAAAGTCGAACGTCAGCACGAAGTAGACCACGAAGAAGGCGGCGAAGATGTCGATGGTGTAATGCTGGTGGCCGGCGATCATGGCCCACACCTGCCCCAGGGCCAGCGGCAAGACGAGCCACGTCGCCCGGATGCCGTAGACGCGATCTCGCCAGTAATAAAATGCCTGGATCAACGCGCTAGAGCTATGCCCGCTGAAGAACATGCCATGATAGAAGTGTTGCGCGATAAAGCTATCTGGCAGATATTCCTCCGGCGGGGTGATCTGCGCCAGCGGCGTCAAGGTGATGGCGAAGCCGCGAATGATAAACATGGTCGCCAGCAAGAACAGCATATAGGGCAGGCGGCGCAGGCGATCTGCCGACGATAGCACGATGAAGGCCATCATCGCCAACTGGGCACTGCTCAGCCATTCCCCGATGTGCATATAGGCTGTATCCTGCGGGATGAGATCCAGGATGCGATCAGGCGGGCGGGGCGGGTCAGGATAGGTGGTGTTGAGGAAGTTGATATTCCACAAGATGAAAACAACCATGAAGACGCCATACCCGACCATCCAGAGCATTTGCTTCTGGAAGACCGGGTCTTTGACGACTGCCAGCAGACTGTCGATATGGGCTTTGAGTCGATTCGCTTGCATGTGATTGAATTTCCGTGCCGGTACCAGTATGATGAGGTCGATCATTGATGAACGAACACTTTGAGGCAACCATTATGCACGAAACCGCTGATGCGGAAAAGGACAACTCGCGGCCATCTTCAGCGGCGGTGCGCTGGCTTCAGCTTAAATACGTGCTGATCGCGCTGGTGGCGTTGGCCGGGTTGATTTTCCTGTCGCGGTCGGGGGCGTTGGCCGGGTTAAACGGGCTGGTGGCCGATGTCACCACGTTGAGCAGTGAGTGGGGCCTGGTGGGGATGTTTTTGCTCGGCTTGCTGGCGAACGCGGTCTTGATCGTACAGGTGCCGTATCTTCTGCCGTTGTTCATCTTCGCGTTGGATGCTTCGAACTCGGTCTGGATGCTCTTGCCGGTGAGCATCGCCACCGGGATCGGCGCGGGCATGGGGGAAATTGTCTCTTACGCTATCGCCTACCAGATCGCGGCCCGGTCTGATGCATTTGAGCGGAGTGCATTGCTGAACTGGATTCAGGACAAGATCACCCGGTATCCACGCACGACCACGCTTTTCATCTTCCTGAGTGCATTGTTGCCGGTGCCGGATGATCTGGTGATTATCCCGCTGGCGTTGATTAGGTATCCTCTGCGGTATGTGCTCTTGCCGATGTTTTTGGGCAAGATCGTGCTGGCGTTTAGCTTCGCTTTGTTGTTCCGCTTCGTGTCGGATGTCAGCGGGATGTCGTTGGATGCCGCCGCCCAGGTCGATTTTTCGGTGGGGCTAATCATCGGCTTTGTCCTGCTGATTCTGTATCAAATTGAACGCTCACGCCTGACGGAGACCCCCGCATGAGCAATCATTACCAATTGCTGGTTGGTGCGTCCGACTTTATGGCGGCACTCCGGGCAGATGCGAGCCGATGCCACACACGTCTGTTCGCGCAATTCATGACTTACGAGGCTGACTCTGCCGGGTATGCCTTTTCGGGTATTTTGCGCCAGCGGGCGGAAGCCGGGGCCGATGTGCGCCTGCTGGTCGATTGGTATTCCGACCACATCCTGAGTGACATTTACCCCACCGCCTGGGATCAACGGGCGGCCTGGCTGGCGGAGCGCACCGCCACCCGTGAGTTGTTCGCCACACTCAACGCGGAGGGCGTCGCCGTCCGCCGGACTGCGCCCTTCGGCCCCCTGCGCGTGTTCTCGATGTATCGCAATCATAAAAAGCTGGTGGTGCTGGATGACCAGATCGCTTACATCGGCGGCATCAATATCGCGGATCATAACTTCGGCTGGCATGATTTTATGGTGCGGGTGGAAGGCCCCATCGTGGCGGATCTGCTCCATGATTTCCAGGCGGAATGGGACGGCACCCCGGTTGTGTTTGATACGCCGCATCCGGGCCAGGATTACGTGTTGAACCAGGCGGTGGGGCGGTCCACTGTATACGATGCGCTCTTGCGCCAGATCGCCACCGCGCAGGAGTCGATTAAGATCGAGGTGCCGTATTTGCTGGGGGAGCGCATCGAGGCGGCCCTGGTGGCCGCCGCCCGGCGTGGCGTCCGCATCACCTTGATCGTCCCGGCGGTCTTGAATAAGGTCATCTTCCAGCGGTGGAACGCCGCCACTTATCGCCGGCTGAATCATCCTAACATCCGGTTGTATGGGTACCAGTCACACGGCGGCATGACTCATGCCAAGCTTTACATCATTGACGACACCTGGACGATGATCGGCTCGTTGAACACGTTCGAACTGGAATGCATCACCCACCAGGAGCTAAACATCGTCAGCCAGAACGCCGAATTAATCGCCCAGCTTGACGCCCAATTTCAGGCTGATCTTCAGCAATCTAGCCGGATGGCGCCCCCCCGGCGGGATGCTTTTCGTCTGACGCATACTTTGCTATATTATGTGCTTCAGGTTTTGAATCACACGCTGATTCACATCCCGGCCTGGCGGCGGCAATACGGCCACGCCAACGACTAGCGCAGAAAGGCCCACCCGACATGCCACAGATTAGCGAAAAGATTACCATCAACCGCCCGGTGAACGCAGTCTTTGCCCTGGCGATTGACTCCAGCCGCTTGCCACAGTGGCAAACTGACATCCTGAGCATCTACCCGCCGGATGAGCGTCTGCGGGTGGGGGTGATGATGACCCAGAACCGTGACACCTATCTGCTCGGCTGGCGGTTGGATCTCAACGCGGATATTGTGGATTACGCGCCTAATCGTACCCTGGGGTACAAGGGGGTGTTGGGCCGGTTCCCGGTGCAAGGTCGTCTGGAATTCGAAGGACACGGCGGCACCTGTGATGTCAGTGAGACGCTGAATATTCGCATGGGTTTTCCGTTTGGGTTATTTGGCTTTTTGTTGAAGTCGGTAATGCGCCGCCGTACCCGTAACGCGCTGGAAGCCCTCAAGCAATTGGCGGAAAGCGGCTGATCTCACGCGGGGCGCATGTTCCCCTCATAGCGTTATCAGTAATGCCGGGTAATCTCGGCCTATGTTGACTTATTTGACCTTTCATCTCTTTTTCATTCTGCCGGCCATTGTCCTGCTGTGGTTGTTGTATCGACCTGGGCGGCAGGTGTGGGCGGGCATCGGCGCGATTGGTGCCATCGCCTTTGTTTACGCTACCCCCTGGGATAACTGGCTGGTGGCGGAAGGCATCTGGACGTATGGGCCAGAGCGCGTGCTGGCGACTATCGGCCATGTGCCGGTGGAAGAATACGCCTTTTTCCTGCTTCAGCCCATCCTGACCGGCTTCTGGTTGAGCCGTTTTCCACTTCAACTGACCACGCCCCAACCCAACCGGGTGCGCCCGGTGGTGGTACTGCTGGCGATGCTGGTCACCGGGGTGAGCGCGGTTGCTCTGCTGGCCGGTGCTGGTTCAACGCGCTACCTGGCGATGATCCTGGTGTGGGCCGCGCCGGTGATCGCACTTCAATGGGGCGTCGGCGGGGATGTGTTATGGCGTAACCGGCGGGTGCTGGTGTGGGCCATCCTGCCGCCGACGCTTTACCTGGCCCTGGTGGATCGCATCGCGATTGGGGCCGGGGTGTGGCACACCGTGGAAGCCACCAGCCTGGAGTCGTTGATGATCGCCGGGTTGCCGCTGGAAGAAGGCTTTTTCTTCTTCATCACCAATGTGATGGTGGTGCAGGGGATTGTGTTGTTCCATTGGGCGCGGGCGGTTGATTTGCTCGGCCAGATCAAGCGCATGGTAGCGGCGATGCGGCCTATAACGCCACCGGTGGCCCCCTTGCATCCGTCGGAATCTGCCCGGCGGGTTATCGTTCGCAGGTTAATCTGGCCGGTGTATGCTGTGCTGGCCCTGCTGTTGATGCCGTTTTTGCTGGGTGTTGAGGTGCCGCTGAGTGTGCAGTTGATCCCGCTGGCGGTGAGTGTGGTTGCGTTCGGCCTGCCGCATGGCGCGGTCGATCATCTGGTGCCGTTCCGCGTGTTGCGGCAGTCGCCCACCCCCCGGCGGATGACCGCGTTTTTGCTGGCGTATATCCTGCCGGTGGGCGTGGTGCTGGCCCTGTGGTTTGTCTTCCCGTTGGGGGCGTTCGTGTTCTTCATCCTGATGACGTGGTGGCATTGGGGCCTGGGGGATTTACACGCGGTGCTGGCCTTCCACCGGGCGGATTTCATCGCCAGCCGGGGCACGCAGATCATGACGGCGGTCTTGCGTGGGGCCTTGCCGATGCTGGTGCCGTTGTTGGCCTTCCCGCTGGATTACCGGCTGGCGTTGGAGAGCATCACCGGGGCGTTTGGCGCGGCGGGCATCGGCTCGTTGGAGGTGTTGTTCACGGCGTCGTTCCGGCTGGTGTTGGCCGGGGTGTTGTTCAATCTGGCGTCTTTCACCCTGCTGGCGACGTTCAGCGATGCGATGGAACAGGACGCGGGCCTGGCCTGGGCCATCACCGCCGGGGAAGTGGCGTTATTGTTCGCGTTCTTCGCGCTGGTGCCGCCCTTCCTGGCTATCGGCCTGTACTTCTGCCTGTGGCATTCGTTGCGCCACATCGCCCGCTTGATGTTGCTGGACGAACCGGCGCGGGAGTCGTTACAGGCCGGGCGGATGGTGCCCGCTCTGGCCCGGTTTGGTCGTCTGGCCGCCCCGTTGACCGTGGTCGCGCTTGGCTTCCTGGCCGGGTTGTACTGGCTGGTACCCGCCCGGCCCGATGATCTGCTGGCCGGGGTTGGCTTGTATCTGGCGTTGATCGCCGCGTTGACCCTGCCGCATACTCTGCTCGTCATGTGGTTGGATGCGTCTCAGCGGTTGTGGCAGACATCAGCAAGTCCCGCGCCTGTGTATCGTGGTGATTCATCACCTGCCAATATCCCCAACTTATAATCGCCCGGACGCACGACGAACAGAAAGCAAAGACAAATGATGGCATACTCCAACAGCGGATCGCTGGGTGCAACCCTGCGCCCGGATGGGTCGGTTGATTTTCTGGTGTGGGCACCTAATGTGGAGTCGGTCGCGGTCAAGTTCCCGGAGGACGGACGAACCCTGCCGATGCAGGCCGGTGACTTCGGCTATTTCGCGCTCAATGTGCCGGATGTAAGGCCCGGCACACGCTATTTTTACCGGCTGGATGACGAGAAGGATCGGCCCGACCCGGCCAGCCGCCATCAACCGGACGGGCCACATGGTCCCAGCGCGGTGCTTGACCTGGCGTTTGACTGGACTGACGGTGGATTTTCTCCGCCTAGCCGCCGCAACAGTGTGATGTATGAAGTCCACGTCGGCACGTATACGCCGGAGGGGACTTTCGACGCGCTGATCCCGCATTTGCCCCGCCTGCGTGATTTTGGGATCACCACCTTGCAATTGATGCCGGTGGCGCAGTTCCCCGGCGGGCGCAACTGGGGTTATGATGGGGTTGATCTGTTCGCAGTCCAGCAGAGTTACGGCGGCCCGGCAGGGCTTCAGCGGTTGGTTGATGCGGCGCATAACGCCGGTTTAGCCGTCATGCTGGATGCGGTTTACAATCATCTCGGCCCGGAGGGAAATTACCTGTGGGATTATGGCCCGTACTTCACGTCGCGGTATCAAGGTGGGTGGGGGGATGCGCCCAACTTCGACGGGCCGCACAGCGATCACGTCCGCCGGTTTTTCATCGAAAACGCGCTCTACTGGTTCGAGCATTTCCACATCGACGGCTTGCGGCTGGATGCCACCCACGCGCTGTTTGATTTTTCCGCCGTGACCTTCCTGCAACAACTGACGGCCACCGCGCATGATTGGGCCGCCGCGCACAACCGGCATGTCATCCTCATCGCGGAAAATGACAAGAGCGACCGCCGCTTGCTCCTGCCGCCGGAAGCGGGCGGCATCGGGCTGGATGGGCAATGGCTGGATGATGTGCATCACGTCCTGCATAACGCGCTCACCGGCGAGTCTGACGGGTATTACGCCGATTACGGTGATTTCGACCTGCTGGTGAAGGCCCTGCGCGAAGGCTTCGTCCTCTCCGGCCAATATTCACCCCACCGCCAGCGCACACACGGCACTTCCTCGGCGGATATTCCAGCGGATCGCTTTGTGGGCAACGTGCAGACTCACGATCAAGTCGGCAACCGGATGCTCGGTGAGCGGCTCAACCCGTTGACCGATTTCGACGGGGAGAAGCTGGCCGCCTGTTATCTGCTGACCGCGCCTTACATCCCGTTGATCTTCATGGGGCAAGAATACGGCGAGACCGCGCCCTTCCTGTATTTCATCTCCCATACCGATGCTGATCTGGTCAAGGCGGTGCAAAAGGGCCGGGCGGAAGAATTCGCCGCCTTCCAGTGGAAGAACGATCCCCCCGACCCGGCGGCAGAGGCGACCTTCCAGCGGTGCAAGCTAGACCACGCCTTGCGCGAAGCCAGTCAACACGCGATTTTATATCGCCTGTACCGTGACTTGCTCCACCTGCGGGCCGAGCAACCGGCCTTTACCGAGCCGGGACGAGAGCATACTGACGTGATCCACCCGGCGGGGACGAAAGTGGTCTTGCTGGAAAGACGACACGGCGCGATGGTCTATCGCGGCGCGAGTGCTTACCGCGTGGTGATGAACTTCGACCTGAACGCCCCGGCGGAGGTGCATCTGCCGGCGGATGGGCGAGCCTGGCATCGGGTGCTGGATGGCGCGAGCGGCCAATGGCAACCGGACGGCACCGACCGCGCCACCACACCGCCGACCATCGACGCGGCGTTCACACTGACACTTGGAGCTAAAGGATTCGTCATCTACCGGGCGGGCTAAAGCAAGAGGTCGTCGTCGTGGATGTCCGGGTCGGTCTTTTCTAAGATCAGCCGGATTAACTGCTCGTAATCGGTGTGGGCGCGGTTGGTCAGCGCGATGACGGGTTGACCGCCAACCCCGGCGAAGAACCCGGCGATGCGATAGGCGGGCGGCAACGATGGGATGACCAGCATCAGCCCGGCGGCGGGGCGATAATTGCGCCGCCCGACCGCGACCTTGCGGGTGACTTCGGCGTCTTCACTGGGGAGCAAGGGGAAGGTCTGCACCGCCTGGATGGCATCCCAGGGGATTGTTTGCGTCCGCCAGAATAACGGGTGGAGCGTCAGCCCGTCGTCATCCAGGCTCACCGCCGGGGTGACTGCCGTCCGCATGATTAACGGCGTGGATAAGATCAGCGCGACCAGGCCCACCAGCAAGAAGCCGCCGGGCGCACCGAGCGCGACGATAACGGCCATCAGCGGCAAGGCGGCGACCAGGATCACCGCGCCGATCAACGCGACCCATTGCGAGATACGGTCGATCCAGGTGTTGGGATGTGTAAAAGTCTGTGTTTTCATAGTTGAATTATATCACGCCAACAGGTGGCATATCACCGATGAAACCTCGTACAAAGCATCCATAGAAAAATAACGATGTTAATGCTATCTTAAACGCAATTCCAGGCACCAACTTGAGGCTAATCGTTATGGTAAATGTGGTAAATGAACCGACTCCCGAATTTAACGAGACGGTGATGGGCGTCGTCCGGCAGTGGGAGGTCGGCGAGATGACATTCAAAGAGACCATCGCCCAATTAACGGTTTTAAGTCAGCAGGCTATCGCAGAAGGTCACATCGTACATCAGGGCCGGGTGGAGCAATTGCTCGGTTACGTCCAGCATTACCGGGGCAACCTGGAAACCAGCATCCACCACAACAAACGCGCCCGCAAGCTCTATGAACAGGCTGGCAACGGTCGCCGCGTCGGTGTGATCGACCTCAACCAGGGGGAAAATTACCGCTTTAAGGGTGAACTGAGCCGGTCGATTCAATTGTATCAACTGGCCTATGAAGCGGCCTCTCAGCATGATGACCTGACCACGCAGACGCTCTCTCGCGTCAACGAGGGACTGGCTTTGATGACCCTGCACCGGGATGATGAGGCGGTGGACGCGCTCCAGGCTGGTTATCAACTGGCGCAGACCTGGCCGGATGACACCGAAGCCAACGCGCTGGCCCGTAGCCGGATGCTGTGCGAAGTGCATCACGGTATGGCGACGATCAACCTGCGGAATGGCAACCCACAAAAAGCCTGGACGGAAGCGGTGCAGGCCCTCACGCTGGCACAGACCGGTGGCGATCCGATCCAGTTGGGGTATGCGTTCCGCATTATTGGGGAGGTCATCACCGAATTAGACGGTGCCCCGCTCGATGAGTACGACGACGACCCCGACGTTTACTTCCGCCAGGCGCAAGATGCCTTCCGCCAGTTGAACGCGGAAGCAGAAATCGCCCGGACGATGTTCGCGCAAGCCCTCAGCCTGGGCAAACGGGGCCGCCGGACGACTGCCGCCCGCAAGTTACAGCATGTGATTATCATGTTCAGCCGCCTGGGGATGGCCGACGACGTAGGCCGCGCCGCCGAAGCACAACGCAGTATGCTTTAATCGTCTGTCCGGCTAGCGGCTTAGAATTTGTCGATCACCACGATGCCGGTGGTGGCAAAATCTGTCATGCGGTGGAGCACACCGGCGGCCCCGGCCAATGAGACCCGTTCCGTGACCAACCGGGCCGGGTCTAGCACGCCGGTTTCGATCAACGCCAGCAGATCGGGGTAGGCGTGCGCTTGCATCCCATGACTTCCGTAAATTTCTAACTCTTTGCTGATGACCGCGCCCATCGGGAGCGCGGGATCGGCGTCTGCGCCGGTGAGCAAGCCGACCTGCACATGCCGCCCGCGCTTGCCCAGGCTCAGGATGCTATCCCGGCAGAGGGCCGCACTGCCTAGCGCGTCGATGCTGACGTGGGCACCGCCCGATGTCAGGTCGATGATGGCGGTCGATACATCGGCTTGCACGGTCGCGTTGAGTGTGTGCTGTGCGCCCACCGCCCGCGCCAGATCCAACGCCGCCGGGTTGATGTCTACCGCGATCACGCGGGCACCCATAGCCGCGCCGATCATCACCGCCGACAACCCCACGCCGCCGCATCCATATACGGCCAGCCATTCACCAGCGCGTAGCCGGCCCTGGGCTATCACGGCGCGGAAGGCGGTGGTAAACCGGCACCCCAACGCGGCCACCGCCACATCATCCAGGGCGGGCGGCACGCGCACCAGGTTGACATCGGCATAAGGCAGGGCCACGTACTCCGCGAAGGCCCCCCACCCGGTAAAGCCCGGTTGATGATACTGGTCACACACCTGTTGATCTCCCCGCTGGCAGGGGGCACAGGTACCACAACCCATGCAAAACGGAACGGTGACGCGATCACCGGCGGAATAGCGGCGGACTTCCGCGCCGACGGCGACGACCTCGCCCACCAGCTCATGCCCAGGGACGTGCGGCAAGGTCTGGATGTCGCCATCATGACCTTGCCAGCCGTGCCAATCACTCCGGCAGATGCCATTCGCGCTGACCTGCACTACCACCCCATCTGCCGGGGGTACCGGATCGGCTACAGTTTGCAGGGTTAATTCTCCACCGAATGACTCATAGACAATGGCTCGCATTCTGCTTAACCACGCGGCGGGAGTGGGCGCGGCTCTGCCAGGATCACCTGAATCAAGCCGGTGACCGCGCCGGTCTCAACGTCGATATGAGTCAGTGTGGGGAAGACGGTATTGATGGCATCGTCGAAGACATCACCGCCTTCAAAATCCGGCGATGTGATGGTCTCTACCCAGGTTTCGCCATTGGGGATCACGCTGGCGTAGAGTCCCTGGGGCGTCTCGAACATGCGCCCGACCGCCCACGCCCGGCCCATGTTGGCGACGGGTGTATCGTCCCCGGTGGCTAGATCCAACTGACGGATGGTGACATCATAGGCGGGTATTCCATCTGGCAAGGACAGCAGACTTTCTAACCGGGCATCTTGTTCGTCGCTGAAATCAAGCTGGCCGGCTGGCTCTCGTGTGCTGTAATAGAGCGACTGACCATCCATTGACCAGGTGATCTGGGTTGCGGGGATGGCGGTCTCGTAGGTGGTGGCTTCGCCATCCGCGATGTTAATCACGCTGATGGTGACCGGCTCATCTTCCATGCGGAAGGCGTTCATGACGCCAGCAATCCGGGTTTGATCCGGGCTGAGTTGTACCCGCTGGATCGTGTCGTCAAGCGACCGCAACTCACCGCTTTCAAGATCCAACACACTGACGCCCACGCCCGCGCAATTCTGGGTATGCACCAGGCCCGCCGGGGTATATTCGAAGAGTTTCGGGTTAAAGTTGAAGCTCGCGTCGATGCCATAGACGACATCCATCGCGTAGCTTGTGCCGCCGCCACAACCGCCACCATAACGGATCTGGCCGATTTCTGCCGTTGGTGTGCTGGCGTCCAGCGGTTGGGCATACACCGGCATGATTGCGTTCATCGGGTCGGTTTCGTCAAAGGTCGCGTTGGAGCCGTTGGCGTAGTAGATCATCCCATCTACCACATCGACCGGGAGATCGAACATCGGGCTATCAAGCTGGAATTCGCCCAGCGGAGATTGCAGGCCAAGCAAGGTCAAGAGGCCGGTATCGGTATTCATCGTGCCCAATGTTACGGGGTCGAACCATTGCAGGTTGGTGTAAATGAACGGTTGAAAATCACTGAAGATGCTCATGCCGTCTTCGGGCTGGTCCGGGCCATAGAGCAGAATTTGGTCGTCCGCGTTGACCGCGAGCATATCCGGTACGGCGGGCGGGTCATAATCCGGGTTATCTTGAGCTAGCACACTGCCAGCCATCACAAGTATAAGAAGCAGAATAAGCAAACGTTTCATCGAAAATCACTTTTCAAGCTAAAGACTAATCTGAGAGTCAGTGTATCACAGAGGCCATTTTCTTGCTTGAGGTTGGGGGAGGGACGCACAGCCGGGTGCGCCCCCTCGTACTGGTCAGGCTAACCGCAACGATCCGGCGGGAAGATGAACTCATACAGCGAACCGTTTTGCTCGAATGAATTCACCTGGAGTTCGTTGCTGGATAGCGCGTAGAGTGCGGTGCCATCAACCGACTCGATGGTGACGTGATTACCACTGCTGACGGCCTGCGCCAGCGCATCATCGACTGCCGCACCGCTTGCGACAAACAGCAGATACCCCGCAGAGGTGGCGAAATCAATGCCGTAGACCACCACATCACCGCCGGTATTGCCGCAATAAATGGCGACTGGCCCGGCCAACGCCCGTGAGTTCAGCCGTCCATCCTGGGCATAAGCCGGTGCGGCTGGTTGGGCAGGTTGGCCCGGTTGTCCGGGTTGGCCGGGGTCTACCGGTTGGCCGGGGTCAATCGGCCCGCCGGGTTGGCCGCCGGGTGCTGGTGATGCCGAGATGCACCCGTTCGACGCTGAACCGAGGGCTTGCCCCAGCGTCCCGCTCAATTCGATGGTCCAGTTGTACGGGCGGATGCTGTCATCACACCCCATGACCGAGCGGTCGGTGTTGATTGGATAAGCCGCCGCATTGCCGTTGACGACCAGGTTACTGCCGTTAAAGCTGGCACTGTTGACGGTGTAGCTGTTGGGGTTGCCGTTGGATGCCAACCGGGTGTGCAGGTACGTGCCGCGCAGGGATGCGCCGCTGTTGGGGTCTACCTGGGTGACGACCGTAAACGATCCGCTCCCGGCCCCGGCCAGGTTCGGCAACCAGCCGCCGCCAGTGGCGAAGTTTTCTACGAAGCCGCCGCCGATGCCGCCATCCACCCGGAAGAAGACATACAACGCGCTTCCGCTCCAGGCCAGGCCCCGCGCTTCGCCGTCAACCGGGCTGGCTTCGAAGTTCGTGCGGCACCAGATCTGATTGCCGCCGGCATCATAGGCGGCGACGATAGGATCTTTGTTGATACTGCTCACCTGACGGTAACCGACCGCGATTGTCACCCCGCCCGCGTTGATCTGTGCGCCGCCGGGCACACTCCCCAGGGTGGCAAAGGTGCTACAATCGCCGTTCCAGCGAGCGGTGCCAAAACTGCTGGCGGCCTGGGCATTGTTCCCGGCCATGCCTAGCACCAGGGCCGTCAAAAAGGTGACGATCCCCGCGCCAATCAGTAAGTTTTGAAATCGCATAACACACTCCTTAATAAACAATGTACTTCTATTTTACGTGGAAACGGGCGCAAAACTATATAGAGATGGCGAATGATACGTCATCCTAACGTGATTGAGACAACATCGTGATACAGACGCGCTACCTTGTGGGCAATGACGACGCAACATAGGGGTTGCTACATGGCAGACATCGCCAAACGGGGGTACCGGCACCCGCAACATCTGGTGGATACGACCTGGCTGGCCGATCACCTGATGGCATCGGATGTGCGCGTGGTGGAATCCAACGAAGATGCCTTACTGTATACCGCCGGTCACATCCCCGGTGCGGTGCAGATCGACTGGGCGCGGGATCTCAACGATGCGATGACTCGTGATTTCATCGGTCCGGCGCACTTCGCCGCGCTGATGCGCTGGCACGGCATCTACCCGGAGACTTGGGTGATCTTCTACGGCGACCGCTTCAACTGGTGGGCGGCTTATACGCTGTGGGTGTTCTGGTTGTTCGGCCACAAGCGAGTTGCTCTGCTGGATGGTGGGCGGAATAAATGGCGGTTGGAAGGCCGGCCACTGGTGCGGGCGGTGCCACGTTATCCACCGGCAGATTATCCGACACCGACCCGGCAGGATGAGCGCGTCCGCGCCACGCGAGAGCAGGTCTTGCGCGGAGATCTGCCCTTGTTGGATGCCCGCACACCCGCCGAATATCACGGCGAGTTGATCCACCTGCCGGAATACCCGCAGTATGGCGCGTTGCGCGGCGGCCACATCCCCGGCGCGAAGAATATCCCCTGGGATGCCGCGTTGAGGGCTGACGGCACCTTCAAGCCGGGGCCTGTGCTGGCACAACGTTATATGCATCAGGCCGGGTGGCACCCGCGAGACCCGGTGGTGACGTATTGCACACTGGGCGAACGTGCCAGCCATACCTGGTTCGTCTTGCGCTTTCTTTTGGGCTTCCCGCAGGTGCGCCATTATGACGGAAGCTGGATGGAGTATGGCAATCTAGTGGGGGTGCCGGTCGGCCAGTAGGGGCGGCAGGTTGCAGTTTTGGCGGGACGCGCTACTATAGAGGGGACAATAGTAACCCAGCGATAAGGAAAGAACCGCCGATGTACCTGAGAGTGTGGCTGGTTTTGCTGATGGTGCTTCTGTTGGCCGCCTGTGGTGGTGGGGGGGATGATGACGGGCCGTTACCGACCCGCGTGACCTTCCCGGAAGCGACGATAGAAAGCACACCCGAAGCAACCCCGGAGATGACGCCCGAAGCGACCCCTGAGCAAACCCCAGAAGCAACTGAAGAAGCCAATGCGGAGGCCAGCGATCAATCGCTGGCCTTCTGGCAGGCGGATTTTGGCCGCCCTGGGGAGCCGTCCGCGTGGCGGTTCCAGGGGGTGGCGAGGGATGATGTGACGGTGCGTGTGCTAGGCGGCGAAGCCCGCGCCACCATCCAGACGCTTGACGGCCAACCCTTAGCCCAGGGGAGCATCGCGTCGGTGGTGTTACCGGCGGATGGTCTGTATCGGGTAGTGGTCACATCAGACGGCCAGTATGAGATCGGCCTGCGGTATAACGACCGGCCTAATCCTTTAGCGGAGCGTGGGACGGATGTGCCGGTGGTGGTGGGTGTGCCGACCCCGACGCCGATTTATAGCGGCCTGGGTACCTTCATCGCCACCATCAGCGCGGGGGAGACGCTGGCCGGCACCCTGACCGACCCGGCCACCCCCCACGTCTACACAGTTGCCGGGCAAGCCGGGCAATATATCAACCTGGAGTTGGCCTATACCAGCGGCCAGCTTGACCCGCAGTTGACGCTTTATGACGCGACCGGCCAGGCGATGGCCCTGGACGACGACAGCGGGCCAGATCGCGCCGCGCGCATCCGTAATGTGCGCCTGCCAGCGGATGGACTCTACAGTGTGCAGGCGGGCACCGGGCGCGGCGGTTACACGTTGACCGTTGACCTGGCGGATACGCCGTTTCCGGTCGAGACGATCCAGGTGGTCGGCAGTGGTGCGACGGTGACCCCGGCCCCGGATTTCACCGTGCCGACCCCGGCCCCGGCAGATTTCGGCCAGACCTTGATCGACCATCGCCCGGTCAATGACCGCATCGAAGATCCGGCGGATCTGCGGTTATACAGCTTTGAGTCTACCGCCGGGGATGTGGTGACGGTGGGCGCGAATCCGATCAACGGGAGTGGGGTGCGCCTGCAATTAGAGATCAGCGACCCGGACGGCAACCTGATAGGCCGCGCTACCAGCGACGAAGCCGACGCCGCCGGCGATGTCTTGCTGACGCCACTCCGCACGGAATTAACCGGTGTGTATCAGGTGTTCGTCACGCCGTTGGGCGGCACGACGGGCGATTACAGCATCAGTTATGGCCGGGGGACCTCACGGTTAGAGATCGCGATAGGCGCACCGGCAGAGGAGAGCATCCAGCAGGGGGTGATCCGCCGGCGGGCCACCCGTGATGTGTGGTCGTTGACGCTCCGAGCGGGGGATGCGCTCACGCTCGATGTGATCCCGATAGATGATCGCTTTGATCCGCTGGTGCAGGTGGTGGCGATTGAGGATCCGGCGACGGTGATCTTCGTGGATGATAACAGCGGGCCAGAGGCCGCCGCGTTGTTGCGCGGGGTGACGGTTCCGCGTGATGGGGTGTATCTGGTGCGGGTGTTGGCGGCCCAACCGGGGAATACCGGGCCGTATACCCTGCGCTGGCAAGCCGGGAGCAACCTGCCGACCGCGACCCCCCTGCCACAGATCGCACCGATTTTGACCGTCGATGACCAGATCGAACCGGGCACGTACCGCTTTTACCCGTTCTATGCCCAGGCGGACGAGCGTATTTACATCAGCGTGACCGGGCAGACCCTCGGCTTTGACCCGGTGTTGGCCGTGATCGACCCGGCGGGGGAGGAAATCGCCGGGGCGGATGACAGCGGCGGGACGCTCAACCCGCGCCTGGAATTTACGGTACCGGCGACGGGTACGTATCAGGTGCGGGTGAACGGTTATGATAACGGCGGGCGTTATGTGGTGCAAGTGGGGCAGGTGCAACCGCGCTGAATGGGCTTACTTCGCCTGTTTCTTCTGCCGCCGCTCTACCTTGCGCCGCATACGATTCCAGACGCCGGTCAGGCCCATGGCCTTCTTCATCTCATAGAGTGTGGCCTGTGTCATCTCGCGCACGCGGGTTGTGCCATCGACGATGATTTCTTCGATCAAGCCGCTTTCGGCGTATTGCTCGCGTCGTTCGCGGAACGGATCCAGGAAGGTGTTGAGTGCCCGCGCCAGCTTTTCTTTGACTTCGACATCGCCCACCGTACCAGCGCGGTAGCGCGTCTTGAGGTCTTCGATCTCGGCTTTGTTTGGGTTGAAGGCGTCGTGATAAATAAAGACCGGGTTGCCCTCCACCGTGCCGGGAATGTCCGCGCTGATGCGCTTGGGATCGGTGAACATGCCGCCGACCTTCTTCTCGACCGTCTTCGTGTCGTCACTGAGGAAGATCGCGTTATCCAGGCTTTTGCTCATCTTGGCCTGTCCATCCGTGCCGACCAGCGTCGGCACCTCACCCACCATCACATCCGGCACCGGGAAGACCTCGCCGTAGAGGTGATTAAAGCGGCGGGCGATCTCGCGGGTGATTTCCACATGGGCGACGTTGTCCTTGCCCACCGGCACCAGGTTCGCCTTGACGTGCAGAATATCCGCCGCCTGGAGTACCGGGTACCCTAGCAGGCCATAGGGCATCTCGATGTTGGCGTCGCGGGCCATATCTTTGAGGCTCGGCAGGCGTTCCAGCCGGGGGACGGTCACCAGATTTTGAAACAGCGTGTTGATCTCCATGATCTCCGGGATGGCGGATTGCAGGTAGAACGTCACGTTATCCGGCTCAATGCCCGCGCTGACGGCATCCAGTACCAATTCGCGGGCGTTGGCGTCGATCTCCGCGATGTGTTCTGGCTGGTTTTTGGTCGTCAGCATGTGTAGATCTGCGATGATGAAAATACTCTCGTATTCGTGTTGGAGCTTAACCCGGTTGGCGACGGTGCCGACATAATGCCCCAGGTGGAGCTTGCCGGTCGGTCGGTCGCCGGTAAGAATGCGTTTGGTCATGCTTGATAATCCTTAAGATGATAACGGTTGGCCGGTTGGCCGCCGATTGTACCATGTCGATCCGTCGTGGTCTATTCGCCGCAATCCGGGATGATGGAGCCGGTGGTGGGCCGTTCACCCAGGGTAACCGGCACCTCGAACGTCTCGCCTTCGCGCACTACCAACAGGTCGATCACATCGCCGGGAATGTGGTTGATGAGCAGATAATAGACCAACTCGTCGATATTGGCGACGAAGGTATCATCGACGGCTACGATAATATCCCCCCCGGCGCAGATTTCGACATCGCGCACCGTCTCGAAGCGATCTCCACCCCGGAGTCCGGCATCATCCGCCGGGGAATCGACCGTGACTCGCGTCACCAGGACGCCCGCTTCTACCGGCAGTTCTAACGCTTCTACCAATGAGGCGACGCCATACTGTGATTGAATCGTGCTGACGCCCAACCAGGGATAATCGACCGCGCCACTGGCGATTAAATCCGGTGTGACGCGCCCGACCGTGTTCGACGGCACCGCGAAGCCCACCCCCTGGAACAGGCCGGTGTTGGTGTTGATGGCGGTCGTCACGCCGATGACCGCGCCGCTTGTATCCAGCAGAGGGCCGCCACTACTGCCGGGGTTGATCTCGGCATCGACCTGGATGATGCGCGGATTCTGGAAGCCGGCCACCAGTGACGGGTCGATTGATTCCGCAGAGGATAACTGCCGCCCGACCGCGCTCACGATGCCGCTGGTAATGGAACTGCTCAGGCCGAAGGGATTGCCGATAGCCAGCACGCGCTGGCCGGCCTGCACGCCGTCAGAATTTGCCAGTTCCAGCGGGAGCAGGCGATCCGGCGCGACATCGACTCGAATCACGGCAATGTCGCTGAAGTTATCCGCCCCGATGACCTCGGCTTCGGTCACAAAGCCATCGTGGAAGGTCACGAAGATGGTATCGGCTCCGTCGATCACATGGGCGTTGGTGATGATGTGGCCGTTGCGGTCGTAGATGAAACCCGACCCGCGAGAGGTAGCGCGCACGGTGCGCGTGCGGGCGACGGTCTCGATGCTGACGACGGCGGGTGCGCTCCGCTGGTAGACGTTGGTGATGACGGCATACTCGGCGTCTACTTCCGCGACGAGCGACTCCGGCAAGGGGGTGGGCGGTCCGCTGAGGGCGTCGGCGGTGCGGGTGCCGGGGACGGTCGCCGGGGGCAGGGTCGGGTCGGCATCACCGGCTTCGCACGCCGCCAGCACCAGGGCCAGCATTACACACAGCAAGCGCAAGCGAAATTGGAGCATGGGTCGTGAATTCATCGAAATCACCCTGGAACATTTAGCTTAAATCGTGAGACTGAATACGGCTTATAATAGCAGGGTGATCGCATCAAAATGTGACTTAAGCCAGATCGGTTCATAAACAGCGTCTGTGTAGGGTCGGACCAATGTGTCCGCCCGAAAACATGGACCGGCACGTTGGCACGGCCCCTACAAATCCCTCATGGCCTCTGCGTGGGATTTAATGCGATTGCCCTACCTATCATAGCCTGATTCTCGTCGGGTGGGTAGAGGTGCGGTACAATGAAAAAAACGAATGAGGATGTGCAATATGCAACCGAACATCTTGCCCCGGCTGGAGATCAACACCGCGATGGCAACCCGGATGATCGCCGGGTTTATTCACGACCAGATCGACAAAGCCGGCATGAACGGCGCGGTGATCGGCCTTTCTGGTGGCATTGACTCCGCCCTGTCGGCGTACCTGAGTGCAGAAGCCCTGGGTGCGGATAATGTGCTGGTGGTACGGATGCCCTATAAGACGTCATCTGCCGCCAGCCTGGAAGACGCCGACCGGGTGATCGACGCGCTGGGCCTGCCTAGCATCACGGTGGATATTAGCGACATGGCGGACGCCCTCATCGGCCAATTCCCGCAGATGAGCCGGGTTCGTCAGGGAAATGTCATGGCGCGGTGCCGGATGATCGTCCTCTATGACCAATCTGCCGCACGCGGGTTGCTCCCGGTGGGCACCAGCAACAAGACCGAGTTCTTGCTCGGCTACTCCACCATTTATGGGGATAGCGGGGTCGCCATGCAACCGATTGCCGACCTGTATAAGTATCAGGTGCGGCAACTGTCGCGGGCGTTGGATGTACCCGCGTCGATCATCGACAAGGCCCCCAGTGCTGACCTGTGGGAAGGCCAGACCGACGAAGGCGAACTCGGCTTTACCTATGATGACGTCGATCAGGTCTTGTATCTGCTGGTAGACGAACGCTACACTGTCGCGGAGGTCATCGCGGAGGGCTTCGCGGCGGATTTCGTGCATGATGTGTGGTGGCGCGTCAAGGCCAACCATTACAAGCGCACCATGCCCAATATTGCCAAGTTGAGTACCCGCACCATCGGCCACGACTTCTTGTATCTGCGTGATTGGGTGGGCCGATGATAACCGCCCTGCCCGATCATGCCGATCTGCTGTTTGTCTTCGGCACCCGCTCCCCACGCCCGGCGCATCTGGCGGCGGATTTGCTCCAACGGTCAGTCGCGCCGGTAGCCGTCCTGACGGGGGGCATCAACCCGCAGACCGGCCAGATCGAAGCCCAGGCCCACGCCGCCATCCTGGCCGGGTACGGCCTCCCGCCAGCGCGATGGCTCATCGAAGCGACCAGCACCAACACGCTGGAAAACGTCACCCATGCCATCCCGCTGATCCCGTTGCTTGACAGTGTGCGCCGGATCGTGACAATCTGCAAATGGTATCATGCGGAACGGGCGGTGATGACGCTCAAGCGGCATATGCCCGCCGGGATTCGATACTACGTGCAGACGTATAGCGCGTTCGGCATCACGCCGGGAACAGCGGCAGGGATCGCCCAGGCCCAGGCCGAAGCACACAAAATCATCACCTACCAGCAGAGCCAGCACATCGCGCCGGTCTCCCTGATGGATGATTACTACATCTGACCGGCTGGCGGCCCCCAGGGTTTAGGGGGGGCAAGCGGGCGATCTTATGGTAGAATATATGTTCCGGTATTATTCATTTAAGGGGCGGGCGTGGGTGCCTGCCACCGATCAAGAAAGGTAGTGAGACAAGCTATGACATTCCATCAGACGATTGTCGTGGGGAACTTAGGCCGCGACCCAGAATTGCGTTATTTACCCAGTGGAACGGCGGTCTGCAATTTTCCGATTGCCGTTAATGAATATTGGACCGACCGCCAGACCAACGAACGGCAGGAGAAAACCACCTGGTATCGCATCTCCGTTTTCGGCAGTCAGGCGGAAAATTGCGCCAAATACCTGAGCAAAGGCCGGCAGGCGATGGTCATCGGCACGGTGGAGGCACGCGGTTATACCAACAACGCCGGGGAGGCCGCCGCGTCGCTCGACCTGCGGGCGCGGAGCGTGCAATTCCTGAGCGGCGGGGATACGTCCGGCGGCCAGAGTTATGACGGTGGCGATTATGACAGCAACATGGGTAATGAGGGCGGGCCGACCGACCCTGGCGACATTCCGTTTTAGATCATGTTTTTGGGTGGGCTTCGTGGTAACGGTCGCGGAGAGCATCAATCGGTTGGCGGTCGCCTTCCGGCGTGACGAAGTACCAGTGCATCCAACCGTTGCAGGAGGGCATCCCTTTGAGCCTGGCCCCTAACTGGTGGATGCTCCCGGTGTGGCCGTTGGCCTTCAGCTTGCCTTCGGGCGTGATGACGGCGTGTGTGGCCGGGTCGTCCAGGTAAAGGGATTGACCGGCTTGCAGGTAACCGGCTTCAAGCAACTTGCGGAAGGCCACCCGGCGCGGGCGCACCCGAAGCCGGGCCAGCGGATGCTCTGCCGGGAGTGGCTCTACCGCCGCCACCCGTTCCCGTGCGGCTTGCACATAGGCCGCGTCGCGCTCCACGCCGATGTAATGCCGCCGTAATCGCTTGGCGACTACCGCCGTCGTGCCGGTACCGCTGAACGGATCTAGCACAAGATCACCGGGGTTACTACTGGCCGCGATGATCCGTTCGAGCAGGGCTTCTGGCTTCTGGGTGGAGTGGAGCTTGTCGCCGTCGGCTGTCTTCAGCCGTTCGGCCCCGCCACATGCCGGGATGGCCCACACCGAGCCGAGTTGTTTACCGTCGTTGTATCGCTTCATCAGGTGATGGTGAAAGGTGTAAGACTTGCCCGCGTGCTTCTGCGCCCAGATGACGAACTCAACATCGTTCTTCAAGCGGGTGCCCCGGAAGTTGGGCATGGCGTTGGTCTTGAACCACGAGACGGTATTCAACAACCAGAAGTCCAGGTCTTGCAGGATGGTGCCGACGCGGAAGATGTTGTGATAGGTGCCGCTAACCCAGATCGTGGCGTTGTCGCTCATGAGGCGGCGGCAGGCCGTCAGCCAGGCGCGGGTGAAGTCGTCGTAACTGGTCAGCGTCTCGAATTGATCCCAGTCATCATCGACCGCATCGACGCGGGTCATGTTCGGACGCCATAATTCCCGTTTCAGTTGCAAATTATACGGCGGATCTGCGAAGATCAGATCGACACTGGCAGAGGGTTGCTCTGCCAGCCAACGCAGGCTATCCGCTTGATAAAGATGATCAATTTCCATGCCGCGTATTATACATCAGGCTGGTGTGTGATCTACTGCTGGAAGGTGTTTAAGGCCCGCAAGAGATGCTTGATGCCGGTTTCAAACGGGCCGATGAAGTCTGTCCGCTGGTATAATTCCAACCGGAACGGCACCCGGCACGGTTCGAGCATCACCGGGTAGATCATCTTTTCATGCCGCAGGAAGAAATCCCATTCGACCTTGACATTGTGCGACGTGACCGACCGCTTGCTCAACACCAGGATCATTGCATCGCTGGCTTCTAGCGCGGCCTCTACCGAGGCGTCCCAATCATCGCCCGCCATGATGTTGTCATGATCCACCCAGAGCTGGAAGCCAGCCTGTCGCAAAGCCCAGACCAACCGTTGCACAAACGGGTCATCCCGCGTGCTGTGGCTGACGAAGATCTGATTCGGGCGGTTTGTGATGTTCAGCGCGTTGACGTCGATCTTGCGTGATTGATAGACACTGTGCGGATTGTGCAGGAATGTCTCCAACGTCGGGACGGTGTGAACGCTCCGTTCGCACAATTGCATGAAGCCGCGCACATACTCTGCCAGTGGTTCAATCTTCTGTAATTGATCGAACACCCGCGAACGCGACGGATCCAGATAATCCGGCTTGCGGAAGATGAACGGTCCGTAATCGAAGTAAAAGCGCGGGTTATGGCGGATGGCGGAGAGCGAAAGATACAGCGCGATGGCGGTAAAACGGTCGATCATCGGGCCGAAGAACGGCTCAGCGACCATCTGCGGGTGTTGCAGGTGCGGGTCCCCGATGGCGATGGGTGAGAGCGTGTCGAGTTCGGGCGTGTACATATTGTCATAATCGACCAGGATCAGGTTGTTATTGGCGATCATGATGTTATCAACCGAAAGATCGCCATGTGCCAGGTTGTGCCGTTCCATTTCGAGCATTAGCAGGCGTAGATCCGCCAGTAAGAGCGACAACGCTTGATCGTTACCCAGTGATTGCACCAGGAAGTCACCCAGCGTCAACCCGTCGATCCAACTCATCTTCCAGATGGGATACTTGCGCCCGTCAATCGTGACGCCTTCATTTTGATATTGGACTTCTGCGAAACGATGCGGCAGATTGCGCACCGCTTTAGCGATGGCCTCATAGCGGAAGCGCATGTTCTGGAAGCGGCGCAGGGGCATTCGTATGCCCAGGTCACGATATTCGCTGTGCAACTTGGCGATCATAGCAAAGTTGCCCGATATGGTCATCGGGATGCGCCGGTTGCCGCCTGTGCGGGCGACAACGGCCTGCTGAATCTCTGGATCTGAAAAATTAGTGGGTAGATCTTCAAGCGATTGAAGATAAGCCGTGCCACTCGGTAATCGAAGGAGGGGCGAGGGGATGGTTTGTGCGCTGGATTGGTCTCGCGACATAGCATTTCTCGATGGGTAGCAGACGAATTAAGTCTATAATACACCTATAAATAGAGTAGAACCTGAAAGTATGTCACGATTGTAATCTGCCTGGTACTAAAGTACCACATCAAGCCATTTCTGGCGTGGCATCCAGGAAGTTGACGATCTCGCGGATCGACAGATGATCTGCCGCGCTCCGCCCGTAATGCGCGGTGTGGATCGTCAGATCCGGGTTGATTAAGAAATCACCGGGGATGAGTGCCTGGTCGCCATCCTGTTGGAAGTCGTTGCCATATCCTTTTCGCAACGCGCCGATGACCTTCGGCATGGCAAGCATCGCCTTCATGGTCGAATTTTCGATGCCGTACTGGTTATAGATCACGCGGTCAGGATCTGCCACCACCTGGAACGGGGGGCGGTATCGCTCGACAAATCGTTGGATATTTTCCGGTTGAGATTGAAAGAACGTGACGACTTCCAGCCCTTTGCTGTGCCAGATGGGATAATATTGGATCAGTTGATCGGTACGTAAGTTACACAGTGGGCAGGCGGCGAAACGATGAAAGGCCAGCAGAAGGGGCTTGCCAGCGAAGTCTTCCAGCGCGATGGGTGCGCCGGTTAGATCCTGGGTAGACCAGCGGGGGGCATCTTGCCCGACAGATAGAGTCTGCATGTGTATAATGCTCCAAAGTTTACTCTGTTCGTTATGTTATAGACGTATCTGCCGGGGTAGATCTTTCTGCGAAGATGTCAAATTTACTTTTAGAATCTGTAAACTGTCGGCTAGGAATCGAGCCGGTCATCGAAGCGGGCCAGCGCGTCTTGCAGGCGTTGCTGGCGCAGGCTGTGCGTCAGGTCGCCGCGTGTGCGCTCCAGCACACTGCGCACGATGTCGGTCTGGCGGCGCAGGCCATGTGTTAAGGCGTCGGGGAAGTCGAAGGTCACCAGTTGGTCATAGATGGCGTCCATCCAGCCTAGCAGACGTTCGGCCTCGTCGCTGTGTTCGGCATCCCGGCGCATAATATCCAGCACAAAGCGGCGGAGTTCGGTGGCGGCTTCGGCCAGCCCACGCAGATAGGTGGAGGCTTCCACCCGGAGTGCAGATGGTTGGGGCAGGTCTTGCTCGCGGATGATGGCATAGGTGCAAAAGGCCTCGACTACCTCTTTCAGCGCGTCCTGGGTGTAACCGCTATGATACAACTCCGGGTAATCGGCCACTTCGGCTTGCAGGGCTTCGCTCCGGCGGCGGACGTCGGCCAGTTGCGCGTCGGCCTCGTCCCAATCACGCCGGTGGATGGCCCGGATGGACTGGGCGCACACGCGGATCAACTCGCGGGATTGGCTGATGGCGTTATCACGCGCGGCGTTGATCTCGGTCAGCACCTGCCGGATGGAGTCCGCAATGGTATTGAGGGTGTCGTGGCTACTCATCGTCGTCTTCGGGGTCGATCTTCAAATTGCTAAACAATTGATCGGCCAGGGTGGGCGGCATTTTGATCTCGCCGTATTTTTCTTCGTAGCGTTCGATGTGCTTCTTCAGCGCACCTAAAAATGCTTTCGCGCCGATAGGCGTCATGATGATGCGTTGTTTGATGCGGGCGCGGGGGTCATTGGGCATGATCTGGGTGAAGTCCATCACGATTTCGCTGGATGTCTGCCCGACGATTACCGCGTTGGCGTAGGTGGCATCCAGGTTATTGGGTAATTCCACCCGGAGCTTACGGCGTTTATCAGTGGTCATCGCTTTCGCTTTCTGTTGATTAATTACGCGACCAGACTATACCCCGCCCAGGTGAGAACCGGATGATATTCTGTGCAGTTGCTTGCTTATGTTATGCTACGATTGAGCAATCAGCGAGTGATAGGAGTAGGGCAGATGCGGCGGATATGGCGGGCCGGGGCCGGTGTGATGATGCTGGCGATTATGGCGATTATACTTTCTGCGGGCGTAGTTGGGCCGACTTTGCCCCGCACCAGCCAGGTGAGTTATACTTGGTTGGATTCGATCCGCTTCGGTCATACCGAATTATGGTTGTTGTTGTTTGATCCGGCCCGCGAGGTCGAATATCGGGTGATGCAACTGCCCGATACAATCGACCAGACCACTTTGCAATGGTCACCAGATGGCCAGGATTTTACCGCCTGGGTGGAAGATGCCGAAACCGAACGCTGGCATCTGGCCCTGGTGAGCTTTGACGGCACGATAGATATACTCCCGCTGGATTTGCCGCGTGTGCCGCCGGATTGGCATCTCACCTGGAGTCCGGATGGCTCCCGGTTGGCCTTTGCGCTAGAACGTGAGGTGACACTGTATGACCGGGAGACGGATACACTCACCGCGCTGGATGAAGACGGCCAGGACATCGCCTGGAGTCCGGACGGGGACGCGCTGGCTTTCGTCCGCCCGCGCCTGACGGACGACGCGCAAGACGTCATCATCTACGACCTACCCACCGGCCAGATCACGCATACACTGGCGACCGGCTCCACTCAGACGCTCATCGAGCGCACCGCCTTGCGGGCCGAACGCCCCCTCATCGAGTCGCCGGTCTGGTCACCCGATGGCCGGTATCTGATGGTGCATGCCAGCGTCAACCCGGAGTTCGCCCGCCCGGTGATCTTGCTGTATGAGGTGGCGACCGGCCAGACCAGCACCCTGATGCCCGGCCAGAACGGCAATTGGAACGCGGACGGCTCCGCGTTGATTTACGAATCCGGGCGTAGCCCCAACCGGCATAACGGCGTGGTCGTCCGGCGGGAGATCGCCAGCGGCGAGACGCAACAAATCGCCAGCGGATTCAGGCCGTTGGTCTCCCCGGATGGCCGGTATCTGTGGTTGTTCAGTCCGTTTCGTATGTTCGCGCTGGACGGTGAAGAACCGCGCCGGTTGAGCACCGCCGCCTTCCAGGGGCGGGCGTATTGGTCATGGCGTCCCTGAGTGGACTTCGAACGTGCCGCCCAGGATGTTGGTGTTGCCGTCGGCATCCTGCAAGGCTTCGAAGCCGCCATCCGGCAGGGCGCGGTAAACGACCAGCGTCCACAGGTACCGGCCCGGCGGTTGATCGGACGGGATCGGGATTTCGTGGAAGTCGCCCACCACTTCGCCCGGCTCCCAGTGGGTGGTGGCATACAGGCCCATCACCGGGTGCAGGATGTCCCGTTGGGTGACCAGTGACCAATCTTCGCGCAAGATCTGCAACGAGACCGAATACTCGTGCGCGAGATCGGCCTGGGCCTGCCAGTACGTCGTCACCGGGATGTAGCCCCCGGCAGGATGCGTGGTCGGCTCCCCGGTATACCCCATCAGATCCAGCACCCGGTCACCCGCCGGGGTATAGAGTGCCACTTGTGCCGGGATTATATCTGATGGTGGGGCGGTACGCGGGGAATCCGCCAGGCAGATGAACGCGCCCACGTTGGAAGGGTGCCAGGTCGGGTCTACCGGCAGATGACGGGCCAGGCATACCGGCTGATCGCCCGTCAGATAATCCTGATAGCGGTCGATGGGATAGACCAGCGTCAGGTCGGGCCGTATCCCTTCCACCTGTTGCATGTACCATAAGATCGTCACCTGTTCCCAATCTGACGCGACGACGGCCTGCGGGGGTAATTCCGCCATGTGGTCGGCCAATCGCTGGCCGGTATCACCCGCCTTGAGCGTGCGCCGCCAGATGTCGTCATCATAGGTGAGCGGGATTCCTTGCTGGCTGGTCTGTCGTTGGTCGGGGTAAGCGGCGGCCCATTGGGCCAGCGGCAACCCCAATACAATCACCAATGCACCCCCGGTCACCAATGATCTGAACCGGCGACTCGTCAGCCAGCCATCGAGCGTGCGCCACATCTGCCACAAGCCGTAACTAAACAACGGCATCAACGTGACGAACGACGGCAGATAATAGGTGAATTGGCGGTCGTTGCCGCGAAAGTTGGCGGAAAGAAAAGCCTGCAAGCCATAACTCACCAGCAGGAAGACCGCCGTCAACGGCTCCACGCGAAGCATCCACACCGCGCCGATAGCCGCGATCAACGGCACCAGCACAGTATAATCCGCCAGCAGGGTATCAATGTAAATATCAAGCTGGCGGTTGATCTGCGCGGTGTCATCGAAGACCAGGGCTTCCCCGCTGATGACGTGGCGTTCCATCAGGAAGTTAACCCAATCCGCCGGGCTGGTGGGTTGCCACAAAAGCGGGGTGGCTTCGTTGGCCCGCAAGAGCGGTAAGACCGTCGGGTAGACGATCAACGCGGGGAGCAAGACACAGGCCGCGCAGATCAAGGTGCGACGGGGCTTGCGCCATAATTCCGCCCGGAGCCGGAAGACCACCATAATCCCGATGCCGACCGCGAACAGGCCCAGACTGCGATGATGTAACAGGCCAACCCCGAAGGCCACCGACAGGGCCACCAGCAGACGATCCCCGTGTGGTGTGTCGTATTCCCGCGACCACCACACCGCCAGGCCGACGATCCACACGGCCAGGAACACGTTGAAGCCGTATTTATCGGCCAGCACCGCTTGCCCCCACACCGTCGCGCCCAGGCCCAGCACCAACCCGGCGATGATCCCGATGGGCAGGTTACGGTAGATGCGGAAGATCAGCCAGGTGAGTGACGCGCCCCCCGCCGCCGTACAGACCGCCGCCAGCAGGTTGAGCTTCCAGGCGACGGTGCCGAACGGGATCACCACCGACCATAGCTTGCCCATCAGCACGTAGAGTGGTTGCCCGGTGGGATGCACCAGGGCCAGCAACGGCCCGGCAAATTGCAATTCGCCGGCATCCCCGCCCACCACGCCAGGCAGGAGCGTCTGCCAATAGAGGGCCAGCAAGACCACGAAGACTCCTGCCGCGCCCCATAGCCCCAGAAATGAATTTTTGATCATGACATGCTCTATCTATGAAAAGTTGCCCGGTTGATCCAAACTAAATTTACCGCAATTTTACGAGGCAAAAAAGGATAGGTCTGGTTATGGGCGGTACGCTCTTAAACACATTGACGGTCGCGCTGGGTAGTTTGATCGGTCTGCGAATCGGGGATCGGCTTTCCGCCCGGATGCAGGAGTCGGTCATCACCGGGCTGGCATTGGTCACGGTTTTTGTCGGGCTGGATAACGCCGCTCAGACTGGCAATGTCATTATCCCGCTGGTGAGCATCGTGCTGGGTGTTATCATCGGGGAATTACTCCGGATCGATCATGGGTTGGAACGGCTGGCGGGGTGGCTCCAGCGGCGGGCGGGTGATGCAGAAGCGGAGACGCCCGAACAGGCCAGCGCGGATGATGACGACGATCCCCGCGCCCTTTCCCCACGAGAACGCTTTATCACCGGCTTTGTGACGGCCAGCCTGGTCTTTTGCGTCGGCCCGTTGACGGTGCTTGGTTCCATTCAGGATGGGATGGGGTTAGCCGCTGGCTTCCAGCAATTGGTGATTAAATCCACGTTGGATGGCTTCGCATCGATTGCGTTCGCGGCTACGTTCGGGGTGGGGGTGCTGTTCACCACGTTGACGGTGTTCTTCTTCCAGGGGAGCCTGGCCCTGCTGGGGAGTGTGGCCGGCCAGTTCATGACTGATCCGATGATCGCGGAGATGACCGCTACCGGCGGGATCATCCTGCTAGGGTTAGCTATTGTCATGCTGGATGTGAAAAAGATCCGGGTGGCGAACTTCTTGCCGGGGTTGGTGATCGCGCCGCTGTTGGTGGCCGTCGCCCAATCCCTGGGTGTGACTCTCTACCCGGCACTATAGCTGTTATAATTGGTAAGGTATTAGGCAAAACAACAGGAGACCCACCATTGGATGTGCCCAAGCAACAAAAGTTGAGCTTTATGTACGATGATGCTGATGTCGGCCTCTATTCCGGGCGCGAGATCGGAACATTTAAGGATAGCTTACGTGCGCCGGTGTTCCGTTGGTTCCGGTATCCAGCCGGATACTCCTATAAGTTCGTACTAGAGTCATTTGATATATTTGATGTTCAACCCGGTGATTGGGTGTACGATCCTTTTTCTGGCACAGGTACGACACTGCTATGCGCCAAACAGCGTGAGATCAATGGCTACGGTGTTGAGGCACACTCCTTTGTTCACTGGGTCGCCAGTGTCAAATTAAACTGGGATTTCGACTATCAAACACTCCTGCACTATGCTAATGACACGGTGCGTAACCTCAAAGACTACTTAGCGGCCGAACGCATGCATGTTGATGTCGATGGCGTTTTCCCTAGCCTGATTTACAGATGCTACCATCCGGATGATCTGCGAACCTTATACTTGATCCGCCGCTTCATCGAATTACAAGCTGACCCTGTACCCCAAATTAATCTATTGAAATTGGCTTTGACCGATACGCTACGTGGGGCGGCAGTTGCCGGTACAGGCTGGCCCTATATTTCGCCTAAAGATAATCCAGAAGACTATGATCCTAAACAGGCTTTCGAGGTCTTTACCCGCACGTTGTGGCAAATGGTTGAAGACCTTCAGCATTTCATCGGTAAAGGCGAGGCTGGCACAATCATTAATCAACTGGGTGATGCGCGTGTTCAACAACCACTGGCTGATGCCCAATGTAAGATAGCAGTCACCTCCCCACCATATCTCAACAATTACGATTATGCGGATCGAACGCGGTTGGAGACCTATTTTTGGGGCATTACCCACTCCTGGGCAGAAATTACTGAAAAGTATCGGGATAAGCTCATGGTGGCGGCTACTACACAGATCCGGCGGGGTCAATTTGATGTTGAAACCGTTCTATCATATGAACTCAAAGCTATAAACCCGGTTGTTCATCATCAACTTCAACAAATCATAAATCAACTATCTCAGCGGCGTCTGAAGAAAAGTGGCAAAAAAGATTATGATCTGATGGCAGGATTATACTTTAACGATATGCTCAAAGTGCTCAAAGAGACCTATCGCATATTGCAAAGTGGCGGTCACTTCTGTCTTGTGCTTGGAGACTCTGCACCTTATGGTGTTCATATTCCTACCGATAAACTCATTGGTGACCTTGCACTTTCTATCGGATTTTCAGAATATCAATATCATCATTTGCGTACACGCGGCAAGAAGTGGAAAGCTAATCCTCAACGCCACAAAGTCCCACTACGTGAAGGCATTGTAATATTAAGAAAGTAATGCCAGATGACAGATGAAAATAAAACACCTCAAGAAATCGAAGCAGATTGTGTGCAAGACGCCAACCCTGCTACGAAAGTTGGTCAGCTTATTGGGAATGCCTTCGAAGCGGTTGTCATTGATACAATCCGCCAGTACCTCAATGTGAAGCACCCTGGCTTTGAATTACAAAAGCCGGATGAAGGTAAAAAGTCAGTTCAATTATCGATGCTTGGTGGTTTATCCAGACAGATGGATAATGTTATTGTAGCGAAGTCAAGTGAAGATCCGATTGCGCTTCTAGAGACCAAATGGCTGAAAGATGCACGTCATCATAATGATAAGGGTGCGTGGATCTTACAACTTCGAGAGGTACGCAAAAACTATGCGACTATTCGCGGGTCCGTTGCCATCTTAGCCGGTTATTGGACATCTGGTGTTGGTGTTATGTTGATGAACGAAGGTGGGGTTCGTATGATTCTCACTGCCACCGATGAACAAGTTTATTCCACCCTACAGCCAGAAGTTGACGCTTATCTAGGTGAGAACAGTTTTCAGCTTGATCCCTCTCAGATGCGGAAACGCTATATACGTCCAGTAGATTTGCGGCGTGTGTTATGCTATTTACAGGCACGAGGTAAGCTCCAGCAGATTGCAAGTAATTGGTTACAGTTTCCGCTGGTAGCTCATGCCGATATGATCGGTTTAGATGTTATTTACCAGACCTTAGATGCTCTTTTAGCCCCTTTGCCGCATAATCCCCAGATTGAGAAATTTGAGATCAGTTTACAAATTAACACTGGGAATACTGTTTACGAAGAGTTTGAAGATTTTGAGGAAATGCGCGAATTCATTGAACGATTGTACAAGAACCCGAATGAAATTCTAAACCGCATCAAGCCTCGAAAATACAATGATGATAATCCAGATTGAGAGTTAAATTATGAACATAGCGATTGTTGGATTCGGAAACGTCGGGCGCGGGCTGGCCCAGATCTTGCTGGAAAAAGACGAGTACCTGCGCACGCGCTACGGCTTCGCGCCGCGTGTGGTCGCCGTCAGCACGCGCATACATGGCACACTCTACGACCCAAAGGGCCTCAACCTGCGGCAAGCCCTGGATGACCAACTGAGCGTCTACCCGGCGTCACATTCGCTATCCCGCGCCTGGAAGCCCAACAGTCTGGCGGCTACCAGTGTGGCCGATGTCATCGTGGAAGCCACCCCGACCGACCTGGAAACCGGCGGCGATGCGTTAGAGATCTGCCGTATTGCCTTGAAATCCAGCAAGCATGTGGTCACGGTGAACAAAGGTCCCATCGCGCTGGCTTACCCTGAATTGCGTGATCTGGCGTCTACTAATCACTCCATGATGCTGTTCGAAGGCACGGTGATGGCGGGCACCCCGGCCCTACGCATGGCAGAGCATGACCTGGCCGGCAGTCGCATCCAGGCGGTGCGCGGCGTGCTGAACGGCACCACCAATTACATCCTGACGCAGATGGAAACCGGCATGAGTTATGATGATGCGCTGGCCCAGGCCCAGGAACTTGGCTATGCGGAAAGCGACCCGGCAGGGGATGTAGATGGCTGGGACGCGGCGGCTAAGGTCATGATCTTATGTGCGACGGTCTTCGGCCAACCGCGCACGCTGGACGAAATCGACGTGACCGGCATTTCCGGCATCTCGGCGGACGACATCGCCCAGGCCGCAGAGGCCGGTGAACGGTGGAAGCTCATCGCGCAAGCCTCCGCAGAGGGCGGCTCGGTGCGCCCGGTGCGCCTGCCTGTCAGTGATCCGCTGGCGAGTGTAAGCGGCGCGGCCAACGCGATTACCTATGAGACCGACATGCTCGGCCCGGTGACGCTGACTGGCCCTGGTGCTGGCCCGCGTGCGACCGGCTTCGCCCTGCTGGCCGATCTGCTGACCATCCACCGCATGTGGATCTAGCCGCTATGGGGTTCACTGCGGAGGCTGACGCCATCAGCTATGTGTTTGAATCGCTGGCACAGAGCGACTGGCGCGGGCGTGGCCTGGACGAAACCACCCGCGACCTGGCCCCGACTCGTGCGCTCCTGGCGCGGCTGGGCCTGCCCGCCCGCCCGCGTGAATACGCCGTCGTCACCGGGAGCAAGGGCAAAGGCTCGGTGACGGCCATCACCGCGAAGTTGTTGCAGTCGCTCGGCCACCGCACCGGCATGATTACCAGTCCGCACCTCACCACCTACCGCCAGCGATTCCGCATCAACGGGCGGATGATGACAGAAGCCGATTTAGTACGGCTCATCAATACCATGCGCCCGGCCATCGACGCGGTGACCGCCGGATTAAAGCCGGGGAGTTACCTCAGCCCGCAGGGGATCTTCCTGGCGGTGGCCTTGCGTTGGTTCGATGAACAGGCGGTCGATACAGCCGTGATCGAAGTCGGGCGCGGCGGGCGTTTTGACGATAACGCACTGGTGCCGAACAAGTTATCGCTCTTTACACCCATTCTGCTGGAACACACGCGCTATCTCGGCCCGACGGTCGAGCGCATCGCATGGCACAAGGCCGGCATCATCAAGCCGAATAGCTTTGCCTACAGTCTGCCGCAGACTCCCGGCGTGCTGGATGTACTCCAGGCGGAAGCCGACACGCAGGACGCCGCCTTTAGCTGGTTGCTCCCGCTGGATCATGGGCATTGGGTGGAAGATCTGCCTGACGGCCAGCGCGTCGATTTCGGTCGGTATGGCACGGTTGATCTGCCGCTGATGGGCCGGTACGAGATCGCCAATGCGTCGTTGGCGATCTGGGGCGCGGGGAACATCCACGCCCGCTTGCAGAGCGACATCCGGCACGGCCAGCCGGAGTATGTCGAGCGGATTCGGGATGGTCTGGCGCGGGTGACGTGGCCGGGGCGGGCGCAACGGCTCCGGTCTGCGCCGGCGGTCTACGTGGATGGGGCCATCAACCCGCAATCTGCCGAGTCCTTTATCGCCAGCCTGCAAGACCGCCTGACCGCGCCAGTGGTCACGGTGCTGGCCGTGCCGACCGACCGGGATTATCCGGCGGTATACGCTCGTTTCGCGCCGGTCAGCCACGCGCTCATCTTGACCACGACCGACCGCAACGTAACCATCACCTTCCCAGATGCGGCGACGGCTACCCGTACCGCCAGCGCGTATCATGCCAATGTGACCTGGGCGGATTCGGTGGGGGCGGCGCATTCTGCGGCGGTGGAGCAGGCCGGGCCAGCGGGTACGGTGTTGATGGTGCTGGCGCAACCGGCCATCGGTGATCTGATGGCTCATTATGGGCTGGATTTCGAGCAGATTTAGCGGGCGGCCAGCACCTCGACCACCTCCCGCAATAAGCCTTGCATAAAGCCCTGCGCCGGGCAGGCTAACGCGCCGTCCAGCACCTCGACTGGCTCCCCTGCTGGTGGGCTGACTCGTAAGCCGATCCGCCCGTACAGGTTGTTGAGGATCTGCACATGGAAGACTTGCCCGGCGTGTTCGTAAACGTGAACTTGCGTGCTGAGGCGGACTGAATCCGCCAGCCACCCGGCATAGACCGTCTCAAAATCGGCGGGGCCGGGTTGATAGCACCAGCGGCGGAGCATGTCATCGAAGCCGTTAACCGCGAAGTCGATCTCGGTTTCGCGCAACCCGATACTGTCGTTTACCGCTAGCAGGGCCGCCCGGAAGACCGGCGTCAGCGCGTTGATGGCATCTAGCCGGTTGGCCGGGCCGGATTCTGCGGCGTGTATTACCTGCGCCCGGATCTGCTTTAGCTCGGTGCTGGCAGTGTCGATGCGGGCCAGCCCGGTGAAGTCCTTCGGCTCGAATAGGGCGACACCGAACGACTCCGGCAGGTGATGGGCCTGCCGGAACGCCTGGAGCGATTGGCGCATCGCGGTTATGCCGTCACCTTCTGCACCGTCTGGAGTAGATCACGCACGATGTCATCCGGGCGGATGCCTTCCGCCAGTCCTTCGAAGTTGAGCAGAAGCCGGTGTCTCAGGGCGGAATTGGCGACGGCTTCGATGTCTTCGAAGGCGACGTTAAAGCGGCCTTCCAGCAGGGCGTTGATCTTCGCGCCCAGAATGAGGGCCTGCGCCCCGCGTGGCGACGAGCCGTATTGCACATACCGCTTGACCGTCTCCGGCGCGGTCGGGTTTTCCGGGTGAGAGGCGACCACCAGTTCGGCCACGTAACGGTTGACGTGGGATGCGAGCGGCGTGGTCAGCGCGAGATCCCGCATGGCGACGACCTGTTCCCCGTCGGCCACCTTTTGCGCCATTGGTGTCTCGGCCCCGGTGGTGCGCTCGATGATGGTCACCAGGTCATCGGTGCTGGGGAATTCCACGTTGATCTTGAACATGAAGCGGTCGAGTTGGGCTTCTGGCAGGGGATAAGTGCCCTCTTGCTCGACCGGGTTCTGAGTCGCCAGCACGAAGAACGGTTTCGCCATCGGGTAGACCTGCCCGCTGACTGTGACTGTCTTTTCCTGCATGGCTTCCAGCAGGGCGGATTGCGTCTTGGGGGTGGCGCGGTTGATCTCATCGGCCAGAACCAGATTGGAGAAGATCGGCCCGGCCTGGAACCGAAACACCTTGCGCCCGTCTTCGGTGTCTTCCATCACGTTCGTCCCGGTGATGTCCGACGGCATTAGATCCGGCGTGAACTGAATGCGGCTAAATTCCAACGAGAGGGCATCGGCCAGGGTGCGAATGAGTTGCGTCTTGCCCAGGCCGGGCACGCCTTCCAGCAGGGCATGACGCCCGGCCAGCACACAGATGAGGACATCGCGCACCACCGCTTGCTGGCCGACGATGACCTTGGCGATTTCGGCCTCGATGGTCTGGGCGATCTGGCTAAATTCTTCGATTTGCATAACGATCCTTTCTCAACAAAGATCTTCGACCGGGTTGTTAGCCGTCCAGCTTGGCGCGGAGGACGGATTGCACGACTTTGGGGTTGGCTTTGCCCTGGAACGCGCCCATCGCCTTGCCCATCAACGCGCCGAATAACTTCTTTTCGCCGTCTTGGTAGCGTTGCACCACGTCGGCATTTTCTGCCAGCAGGGTATCGATGCGTGATGCGATGGCGGCTTCATCGCTGACCTGGGTTAGCCCTTCGCGCTCCATGATGGCGGCGGGGTCATCGCCGGTCTCGTACATCGTCGCCAGCACTTGTTCGGCACTGCCTTTGTTCAGCTTATCGGCATCCACCAGCTTGACCAGGGCCGCCATTTGCCCCGGCTGGATTTTGATCTTGTCGATGTCTTCCCGCGAGACACTTTCTTTATTGAAGATGCTGAACAGCGAGACCAGGATCCAGTTAGCGGCGGATTTAGGGTCGGCACCTGTCGCCAGCACCGCCTCGTAATAATCCGCGATGGCCTTTTCCCCGACCAGTTGGCGGGCGTCGTATTCGCTCAGGCCCAGGTCGTCCATCAAGCGGGCTTTCTTCGCGTCCGGCAGTTCGGGCAATTTTGCGCGGACGGCTTCCACCTCGGCGTCGGTATAGCGCACGATGGGCAGGTCGGGGTCGGGGAAATAGCGGTATTCGTCCGGGCGTTCTTTATAGCGTTGGATGATGATCTTACCCGCCGCTTCGTCCCAGCCTAGCGTGGCCTGCTTGACGGTCTCGCCGCTTTCGTAGAGCTTGCGCTGGCGTCTTACCTCTGCGTCGATGGCCCGTACCATACTGCGGATGCTGTTCAGATTTTTGATCTCGGTGCGGGTGCGGAACTCGGTGTCGTCGGGGTGCATCAGGCTGACGTTGGCCTCAAAGCGAAGCACGCCCTTTGACATATCGCCATGATTTACGCCCAGGTAGCGCAAGATCGCCCGGAGCTTGCGGGCGTAGGCTTCGGCCTCGGCACTGTTGCGGATGTCCGGCTCGGAGACGATCTCCAGCAGGGGGACGCCAGCGCGGTTGTAATCCACCAGACTGCCGGTGCCGATGTGCGTCAGCTTGCCGGTGTCTTCTTCCATGTGGGCGCGGGTGATGCCAATGCGCTTGGTCGTGCCGTCGTCCAGTTCGATGTCCATGTGACCATCGACCGCCAGCGGGTGGGCATACTGGCTGATCTGGTAGCCTTTGGGCAGGTCGGGGTAAAAGTAACTCTTTCGGGCAAATTGGCTAAAGGGCGGGATGGTGCAATTGAGGGCCAAGCCGACCATCATGCCATATTCCATCGCCAGTTCGTTGACCACTGGCAGGGTGCCCGGCAAGCCGAGCGAAAGCGGATCAACGGCGGTGTTGGCCGACGACGTGACGCTATCTACCACCGGGCAGGCACTGAACATTTTACTGCCGGTGAGCATCTCCGCGTGGACTTCCAGCCCGATGATTGTGATCCAATCCGTCATGCGCGATTTCCTTTTATAGCTTGTGCTGTTTGCCCGCGATTGTACCACAGGCAGACCGTCTGGCCTGCCTGATTAGCGTGATTCGATCAGCCGCCGGGTGGTACTGCCGGGAGCGGGGTCGCGGTGATGTTTGGCACTGCCGCACCGGGCAGTTCGGGCGCGGCAGGCCGCGAGTCGCTGGCTTCTTGCGTCACGGCTTCACTGCCGCCATCATCTGCGCCCGGGCCGAGTGCGTTCGGATCCAGCGCGTTAGAACCACTGCCGGTACCGGGTTGGGTTTGCGGGGCGATGCCCCCGGCCAGATTCGCGCTTTCATCTGCCGCACAGCGGAAGCCCCGCGCCAGCGAGACATCGGTCGGCTGGTCGTGGCGGCGATGCACCGCACGGGCGAAGAACGGCGGCAGATCCCATGATCCACCCCGGATCACGCGGTCGGTACCAGTGGGGGATCCGGTCGGGTCCAGCACCGGGCTACCTTGCGCAGACACGCGATTGTATTCGTCCGCGAAGTACCAGTCAAATACCCATTCTTCCACGTTGCCCGCCAGATCATAAATCGTGAATGGGCTGAGGTTGCCGGGGTTACTGCCAGTTTCATACGGTGCGAGCAGGCGTTGCGGTTCGCTGGTACGGGCGAAGTTGAAGTTCCAGGTATTGCCCCAGGGGTAGATGTTGCCAGCAGAACCCCGCGCCGCGTATTCCCATTCGGCTTCGGTGGGCAGTCGCCGCCCGATGGCCTCACAGTAGGCTTGTGCGCCGAACCACGTCACGCCGACGACGGGAATATCCTGCTGGAATTCGCCGACGAAGTAATTCTGACTATCGAACTGCACAAAGCTGTTTTCGTTTTCTGCCGTCGTCTCGATGCAAGGGAAGCCACTACAGCCGTTGCGGTGGGTGCCCGGTCCCATCCAGTTGAGGAAGGCCATGTATTGGGCATGGGTGACTTCGGTCTGCTCCATGAAGTATTCGTCAAGCTGAACCGGGAACGACGGCACCGAGTCCTGGCCGTAGCTGACCTGACAATCGGCGTCGTCACGTTCTACGCATTCCTGCACAGCGGCGCGGATCTCGTTGATGTTGGTGCCCATGGTGAAGGTCGCGCTCTGGATGGGCGACATGGCCGACCGCTGGCTGTACAACTGGTTAAAGCGCGGGTCTTCCGCCGCCAGTGCTTGCAGGTCGTTGGCTGGTGCGTCGCCGCCGGTCGCCTGGTTGCCCTGGCCGAGGCCCTGGCCCTGTGACTGCCCCTGGTTGCCCAACCCAGCCCCGGCGGAGGGTGTGGCGGTGCGTGGGCGGTTCGGGTCTAGCGTGGGGGTGGGGGAGGGAACGATGGGTTGCCCTTCGCCGATGCCGCTGAGGTCTTCGGCTTCTGTCGGGTCAGCCTGTACGGGCGGGCTTTGTGCTTCCAGGGTTTGGGCGACTCGCGTCTCAATGGCGGCTTCCATATCGCCGCTACCGCCAGCTTCTGCGGGTGGGGCCGGCATCTCCGGCGTGTTGGTGGCCGGTGGGGCCTGGGCGACGACGGTATTCGGTGGGATCATCTCGTCGGTCGTCTCTGGCACGTCCACCGGGGCCGGGTTGGTCAGCGCGAATTCTGCGATGGCGGCATCGACGGTGCCCTGCACGTTGACGGTCGGTTGGGCCGGTACGCCAGTCGTCGCTGGTACAGCGGCAATCTCTTGCGGTTCGGGGTCATCCCCGCTGTTGAGTTCCAATACACCGAGTGTCAAAAATAGTAACACGAAAACAGCGGCACAGCCGAAGCCAAACGTCGCGCCGATGATGGTCCATTGCCAGGCGGCACCACCGCCGCCGCCGCCACGTCTGCCGCCTACTGTTCCATATGATGAAGGTCTGGTCATAATAGCTTTATCTCCCTTAAACAAGGTTGATGCGTTCGCATCGGTTACAGTTCTAATGGAAAAGTGACCGCCTGTAAACCCAAAACGCCGCGCCGCAGGGCAAACGTATTCCATTTTTAGTCATTTTTTTGTACAATATACCTTGCTCGACTCTGTTATCAAAAAATTCACTCTTGAGGCAGAAGCCCCCGCGCCGTTTCGATGTGGGGAAACGATCACCCATAGGCAACAGGCATCCCGATGGCTCATGCGATACAGCCTAAAACAGCCGGTCAAACCTCAGACGGCATCCGCCCGGTTAACCTGCGTACTGACCTGGCCCCGCTGGCCGATCTGATTGAGTTATGCTTTGCAGATACGATGGATACCAGTGGACGGGCCGCCCTGCGAGAGATGCGAACCCTCAGCAAGTTAGGCCCCGGCCTGGGTATCATCAGCCGGTTGAACGATATGGCCCTGGGCATCGGCCTGGGGTATGTCTACGTGGAAGACGACCAATTATTAGGTAACGTGTCGATTTACCCTGCCAACTGGCCCAAGTCCTTCGGCCCGACGTATATCATCGCCAATGTCGCCACCCACCCGGCCCATCGTGGGCGCGGCATCGCCCGCCGCTTGATGCAGGTCTCATTAGCCAACATCCAGCAGAAGGGCGGCCAACGGGCCATCCTCCAGGTTGATCAGGACAATGACCACGCCCGGTCTCTTTACCAATCTTTAGGCTTTGTGACTGAGCGTATATTCATCAACTGGCGGCGGGCCAGTTCCAGCCGGGTGCCGGAGCCACCGAGCATTAATCGTTACATCCGCCGCCGCCGCCGCAGTGAATGGCGCGACGAGTTCACATTGGCTCAGCAAGTGCGCCCGCAAGCCCAGGGCGGCCTGGGGTGGCTGAGGCCCCTGCATCCGTCGCAGTTCAAACGCGGCTTCTGGCAGACGATCAATGACATGCTGAATCTGCGCGGGGTAGAGCGTCTGGTCGCGGTGAACAACGACGAACTTGAGGCGGCCATCTGGGTAGAGACTGCCTTTGCCAATAACACCCGCCTCACCGTGCTGACTCAACCCCAGGCACGCGGTACGGTGGATGACTTCCTGCTGAATAACGTCGTGCGCCGCTTCGGGCGGTCGGTGTTAACCTGTGAACATCCGGCGGATGATGTGGTGATGAGTGGCGTATTGACGCGCTATCGCTTCATGCGGCAACGCACCGTCGTGCATATGCGCTGGGATGCTTAGAGCCAGTCTTTCTGCCGGTATAGTTCGACCCCGGCTTGGATCAGGTCTACGAAGGCCTGCTCGATTTCAGTGTCGAGTTCTCGCTTGACGTGGAAGCAACTTTTCCCTTTGAGCATCTTCGCCACATCCGGCGGCACATCTTCGAGCAGTTCCGGCTCCACATAGACTGGCATCGCGTAAAAACCGATGTGTTGCTTCTGGATGATGACGTCGAATAGGTTCATCGGTTTGGGCTTGCCCTTGCCAGCAGAGACCGTTTTCTTCGTCGTCACGTTGAGTTTGCCCTCTTCTTCCGCAATGTCAAAAAATTCGGTCGGGACGTGAGCGTTGACCAATGCCTTTAACTGGTTGTACACCATCAATTGGGTTTCGTCTTGCATCGCATTATCCTTATACTCAATAGATCTCCAATTATAGCGTAGAACATTTATTCTAAAAAGGAAAGTCACATGCAATATAGGTAGAGTATCTATTTCGGTGGAAATTTGATGAAATATATGTAGGGCACAACAGATTACAAGTCCGCCTGCTGAATTTACTGATTAATCGTCCGGTGTGCTGGCCTGCCGTACCCGGTCGAACGCCTGCAACGTCAACAGGTTGCGTAACGTACCACCGATGGTTTGTTCTTCCCCGGTGTACGCGCAGAACGCGCCCATCTCATGCCGCAGATGCACGCGATCTGGCCCGATGCCAAAATCTGGCAACGGTTGGAGCGCGGCCCACAGGTTAATCACTGGTACGCCGGTCGTCTCGGCCACATCCAGGATGGCGGCGTTGAGTTCGACCGATTTCTCCCACAGTGAATCCGGCGGGGCCGCCGGGTAATCCGGCAAGACGGTGAACGTTGTCAGGATGGGCACCACGCCCTTATCCAGCAGATCTTGAATGCCCGCTGTCAGGTTCTCCCGGTAGAGGGTGACCGGCACCTGTTCCAGATCCATCAGGCCGATCATGACGATGGCGGCGGATGGCTCCAGGATGCGTGTCTCACAATCCAGCGGGGTTTCCCCTGGTTGGCAGATGTCGCCGGGTGCCCAGAATGGATCGAGCAGGCCGGCGGTGTTCAGGCCGTTCTGCGCGGTGACGTGGGTGCTATCCCAGCTATCATCGAAGCGTTCACGCGGGTTTTCGCTGTAATGCGCGACGGTGACTTGCAAGCCAGCGAAGGGGCCGTAATCACAACCGCCGTCGCGCATTCCCATCGGGCGCAGGAAGTCGCCGGTGGTGGTGTTGCTATCGCCCACTTTGATGAAAATGCGCGGGTTGTTCCCCAGCGTGATGCCGTCCGCGTGGATGGCCGCGATGCGTTCCGCGTCGAAGTTGTGCAAGAGGGGCGTCGTCGCCAGTTGTTCCAGTTCCACCTGGATTCCGGCGGCTTCGGCCCGGTCGATCAAGGCCGGGTCGAGTGTGACGGTTTGTGTGGCGATCACCGGGAGCGCGAACACGTCATCATCACCGCTCAGGACGGCGGTGGTCGGCACCCACCCGGCGGGGCCACCGGTCACTTCGGCATAAACCCACAGCGCGGCATCGGTGCGCCCGGTCAATGTCAAGGATTCCCCGGCGGGGAGTTCCGCCACCACCGCCGATTCAACATCCGGCGCGGCATACAGCGTGACCGGCCCCGGCGGGGTGATTACGAACAACAACAACGACAGAATAAAATGCATACGTTACGGTCCTCATCAGGTTTTATCATATCAATTGTAGCGACGGCGGGAGATCACGACCAGACCGGGTTACGCCGGGCGACGACCAGCACAAGCACCAGTTCCGCCGCGCCCAGCACAATCCCCAGCCAGAGCGAAGCGGCGTAACTGCCGAGCGTGTCGAAGGCGAAGCCGAAGATCAACGGGCCGATGGCGGTGCCGATCACGGTGGCGGTGGCGACGAAGCCCCGGATCGCACCTTGATGCGCCCGGCCAAACAACGTCACCCACACCGTCCCATCGAACACCGAGCCGATGCCCATAAATGCGCCATAAGCGGCGGTGTACAAGAACAGCAACCAATCCGCCCGCATGACCAGGGCTAACCCACTGGCCGCGATCATCGCCAGCATTTGCAGGCCGATCAACCGGGCCGGGGCCATGCGATCCACCAGCCACCCGGCCAACAGGGTAAAGGCGGCGGTCATCAGGGCGGCCTGGCCGTAAGTGGCAGTCGCCACATCTGCGCTGTGGCCTAACCCGGCGAATATCGACAGTTGATGAAATACCAGCGCAGTCCCCCAGGCCCCGGCCAGCACCCGTGCCAGCGTAAACGACCAGAAGATCGGCGTCTGCATGGCTTCCTTCAGCGTTTTGCTATCCTCAACGCCCGGTATCGGCCCGTCGCCGGGCGCGACGATCACCGGGTCGCCATCGGGTTGCAGGCCGAAGTCTTCCGGGCGGTCGCGGATGAAGACGGCCATCAGCGGCAAGATGCCGATGAGCATGATTGTCCCGGTCAAGATCCAGCCGGCCCGCCAGCCATTCGCTTCGATGAAGTTCTGAAGGGCGGGGAGATAGAAGCGTTGGAAGACGGCGAAGGCCACCAGCGACAGGCCGATCAACCAACCGCGCCGCCGCTTGAACCATTGCGCGATGGCGGTCGTGCTCACCAGGCCGAGCGCACCCTGACCAAGCCCGCGAATCGCGATGAAGCTAATCAAGATGGTGAACGGCCCGACCACGAGCGAACAGGCCAGCAAGACCAGGCCGAAGCCCCCGGTGATGAGGGCGGACATCAGGCGGTTGCCGTATTGGTCGATCTTCCTGCCGATCCAGATCAAGCTCAACGATGCGGTGAACGTCCCCAACCCATACAGGGCGGAAACACTGGTGCGATCCAGGTTGAACTCAACGATGTAATGGTCGATGAACAGGGAGACTGAAAAGCTCTGCCCCGGTGATGTGGCGATCAAGCCGACCGTCGCCACGATCCAGACGATCCAGCCGTAGAAGATGCGGGCATTGTGTATGATGATGCGTTTCCGTTCTGCTTCAGGCTGGATGTCGGATCAAAAGGTCGCTCATTGGATGGCACCGCCCAGCACCGCCACCGGGAACGTCGCCAGCAGGTCGGCTAGCCGCATTTGCGCGTCGATGGTGTGGGTTTGCCCGGTGTATAAGTTCGTCACCGTCTGGCCCTGGATGGCCTTCGGGAAGTGCAGGACGGTCCCGTTCCAGATGGCTTCGCCGGTGGGAGCTTGTGGCGTATCATCAGTCAGGCCGGCCAGCAGACAGGGTACAATCACCACCAGCAGGGCCTCATCGGTGCGGCGTAGATACGCCACCACATGCTCAGAGCGCGGGCCATCCACCGAGAGCGGCTCGTAACTGCCGTCGATGAACACCGCCGGGTTATCGCGCCGGTAGGTCAGGGTGCGGTAGGTGAGGTACAGCTTGGCCGCGCCGGTCGTCAGGGTTTCCAGCAGGTGCGTGCTAAGGGCGGCCCGGTCGTCTTCCCTGGCCTGGATCTCGTCGAGCAAGGTCCGCCGCCGGTCATAATCTACCGGGCGGCGGTTATCCGGGTCTACCAGGCTGTAATCCCACAATTCATTACCCTGGTAAATATCTGGCACCCCCGGCGCGGTCAGCTTGAGCGCGACCTGACCAAGCGAATTGAACTTGCCCCAGGTGCTCACCCGCGCCTGGAACGGCTCGAACGACTGGCGGAAGGCCGGGTCATCCAGCAGGCCGCCGATGAAATCCGTGATGGCCTGGGCATACGCCTGATTCGGGTTCAGCCAGTTGCTATGTTGCTTGGCCTCGTTGATAGCCTTGTGCATGTAGCGGATTACCCGCGTTTTGAACGTCGCGTAGGCTTCGTCATCCGGCAACGCATCCGGGTACGCGCCGACGAGTGTTTGGTAGATGAGGTATTCGTCGTTGCGGCTGGGGGCTGGCGTGCCGTCGATCTCGGTCTTATACGGCAGGCCGATGGCGGCCCATTCTTCGATGGCGGCGTGCCAGGCCGACGGAATCTCACTCAGCACGTTGATGCGGGCGCGGACGTCCTCACTGCGTTTGGTATCGTGGGTGGAACTGCCGAGCATGGTATGCGGGAAGACTTTGTCCTGGTTGTGGGCGTGGAAATCTGCCACTGTGCCGCCGAAGAACTCTGGATGGCCGCCGACTTCATTGAGCGATACCAGCCGGTTGTAATTGTAAAAGGCGGTGTCTTCCACGCTTTTCGCCATCACCGGGCCGGTTATCTGCTGGAAGTTCATCACGAACTCGCGCACCTCTGCCCGTTGGTCTTCTGCAAATTCGGTGATGTTCTGGAGCAGAAGTGTCTCTTGCAGGAAGTCGAAGATCTCGCCAGGTGTGAGCGGGTTCTGTCGTTTCGCCACATCGACGGCCTGCTCGATGTAGTGCCGGTCACGCTCGGAGACATCGCCGGGGCCGGTGATGTAGGTGCGGTAGATGGGCAGGGCGGCGATGATCTGGCCGAGGCCGAAGGCCAGGCTGTTGCGGGTAAAGCCGCGATACCGCCGGTTGTGCTCTACCAACCGGGCCAACTGGGCACTGCGCGACTCGATCTCGCTGGTCAGGGCTTCGTCCATGACTAACTTTTTGGTGCGGTCGGTTAGCTCCTGGAAGGTCTCATGCTCGCCGGTAAATGCGCGGTAGATCGTCTCGAAGGCGTCTTCGTTGTCCGATTTGACGAAGACGTTATTGGCCGCGTTGAGGAAATCATAGCCGGTGGTGCCGTAGACCGCCCAGCTAAACGGCAATGGTTCCATCTCGCTGAGGATCTTTTCCACCAGGACATAGAGCGGCCATTGCTTCGGCTCGTCTTCTGGCTGGGCCAGGGTATTCAGCCGGTCGTGGATCAACATCGGGTTGAGGTCGTCCGCCTGTGGGCCGAGCAAGTGCGCCAGCCGTGCCTGGGTATATTCGATCTGCAACTTGAAGAAGTAATCCGGCGGGTTATACAACCCGTCAGGATGATCGACGCGCAGGCCGCTGACCTTGCCTTCCGCCAGCAGACGCAGGGCCAACTGGTGCGTATCTGCGAATACCTGATCGTCTTCGATGCGGAGGGCGGCCAGGTCGTTGATGTCGAAGAAGCGGCGATAATTGATCTCATCGGCGGCCACGCGCCAATAGGCCAGCCGGTACGGTTGTGCGCTGAGCAGGGCGTCCAGGTCGTCGAAGGACTCCGGTGCGCCCGGTTCGCCGTTGAGCTTTTCCAGCGCGGCGGTTAATGCAGTGCGGAAGCTCTCACTATTTTCGAACAGATTCAAGATGCGCTCGCGGATGACGTGTTGCTCTCGCCGCCGGGTGATGAGGTCGTCGCTATCGGTGGTGTGGTAATCCGGCAGATGGCGAATCGCGGTCAGGATGCTGAGTAATTCTTGCTCGGCCCAGTCTTCGTGCGGGATCTCGGTCAGCAGGGCCTCTACCCCGCCCAGGATCCGCCGGTAGGTCTCCGGCGACAGCGGGAACTGATGCTCATAATAATGGATGTAGAAATCCCCGTGCCAGTAGACGACCTTAAGTTCGCCGGATTCCAGCACGCGCCCGTAATGGTCGCCCAACACCGGGAGCAGAACCTTATCGTCCAGGGCGCGGTTGCGCGGTCGCCAGTCGATGTCAAAGTACCCGGCATAGACCGAGGCCGGCCCATGCTTGAGCACATCCATCCACCAGTCATTTTCTGTGTTGACGCCCATGTGGTTGGGCACAATATCAAGAAGCAGGCTCATATCCTGGGCCTGCAAAGCGTCGATCAGGCTGTTGAAGGCGTCTTCGCCGCCCAGGGCCGGGTTGAACTCGGTGTAATTGACCGTATCATAGCCGTGTGTACTGCCACTGCGCGGCTTGAACAACGGCGAAGCGTATAAATCGCTAATGCCTAGCGTGTGCAGGTAATCCACCAGGGCTTGTGCCGCGTCGAACGTAAAATCCGCGTTGAATTGTATGCGGTAGGTGGCGCGGGGGATGCGGGCGTTGTCGATAATTTGATTAAGTGTGGCCTCAACATCGAATGTTGTGTCGCCTGTCATCAAGTTTGTCTCCTTCAGGATGGGTACGGTTTGCATTGTACCTGATCCATCTGAACTGTTGATGAGGCAAATGTTACGGGTTCTTATCGCCACTGCGCCGCCTGCATGATATAATTAACCGGCATTGAAACTAGGTGAGGAACCCCCATGCTAACTATCGAAAAGACCGTCTTCATCAGTTACCGGCGCACAGACATCGCCTGGGCGTTGAACGTCTATAAAGACTTGACTGCGAACGGCTTTGACGTTTTCTTCGACTTCCAGAACATCGACAGTGGCAGTTTTGAGCAGATCATCCTGCAAAACATCGCTAGCCGCGCTCACTTCGTCGTCATCCTGACACCATCCGCGCTGGAACGGTGCGCCAACCCTGATGATTGGTTGCGGCGTGAGATCGAATATGCGCTGGAGACCCGGCGCAACATCGTGCCGTTGATGCTGGAAGGTTTTGATTACGGTAGCCCGGCTATTAGCAAATACCTGACGGGCAAATTGGCCGCGCTCAAAGAGTTCAACGCCCAGCGCATCCCGGCGGATTTCTTCGATGAGGCGATGGCACGGGTGCGGCAACGCCATTTGAATATACCGCTGGACGCTGTAATTTACCCGGCCAGTGTGGAGGCCCAGCGGGTGGCCCAGGTGCAACAGCAGGCGGCCAGTGCCGCGCCCGCCGTCGAAGAAACAGCCCTCAGTGCCAGTGAATACTTTGAGAAGGGACTGGCGTCGGATGATCCTGTGGAAAAGATCCGCCTGTATTCGGAGGCGATTCGGCTCAAGCCGGATTATGCCGAAGCCTACAACAACCGGGGGATTTCGCATTATAATCAAGGTGATCTGAGTGCGGCTATCCATGACTATACTCGTTCGATTGAGCTAGGTAATCCTGAACTTCATCTACCTTACAACACTCGGGGACTTGCGCACCTGGCCCAGGGTGATCTGAATGCGGCTCTGCGGGATTACACCGAGGCGATCCGTCTCAAGCCGGATTATGCCGATGCCTACGTCGCCCGGGGACTTATGCACGCCCTTCAAGGTGACCCAAACGCGGGCATTGACGACTGTAAAACCGCCTTACGGATTGATCCTAACAACGCACCTGCAAAGGAAAGTCTGGAACTCTTGCAGAGGATGTAACAGCCCAGGGGAAGTAACCGTGCGCGGCGGTCACAGCGTCATCGCCTGGATCTGGCGCAGGGCCAGGTTCAGTGCGGCGGCGGCACTGGCTTCTTTGTTGCCGGCGCGGTCGTGCGGCCAGATGTGCCGCTCTACCACGCGCAAGCCCCCCGGCCCGGCAAAGCCGACGAAAGTCAGGCCGACCGGTTTGTCGTCGGTGCCGCCGCCCGGCCCGGCGATCCCGGTCACACTCAGCGCGAAATCTACGCCCAGGGCACGCCGCGCCCCGTCGGCCATCGCCCCGGCGACGGCTTCGCTCACCGCGCCATGATCGATCAACAGTTTGCCCGGCACGTCGAGTAAGTTCTGCTTCAGCGCGTTGGAATAGGCCACGATGCCGCCCATAAAGTACACCGAACTCCCCGGTACATCGGTCAACCGGCTGGCGATCAAACCACCGGTACACGACTCCGCTGTGCCGATGGTAAATCCCTGTGCCAGGAGGCGTTCGCCTAATTGTTCCGTCAGCCCGACCATAATTGGCTCCTTGAATAGTCGCGTAATTCATCTACTAGCGTTATAATGTGGGATAATATCCACAAATTTGGGATAATGAGGGATAATCCCCCGTATGGGACACTGGGGTTGGCGTCCGCTGGTTGTATGTTTATTTGTCAGTGTGTTTGTTGTTGCTTGCCGCGATGACAATGACTCTACCCCTGCCAGCACCCCGGCCCATGCGGCTGATATTACCCTGACCACCCGCGACACACGATCACCCGGAAGCACCCCGCCCGGCCTGCCGGTCGCCATCACCGGGGACATCCGCACCCTGCAACCGCTGGATCGCACCGCGACTCGCTTCGCCACGCCCACACCGCTCCCGCTTGGCCCGCTGGCCCCGGTCTGCTACGAGACGATCAGCGGCGGGGTGTTGTGCCTGGGCGGGATCACCAACCCGTACCCGCATCCCATCGAGCGCGTGATCTTGCATGTCGAAGTCTACCGGGCGGATGCCTCGCTGTTGGATGAAGCCTATGTCACATTGCCCCAACGTATTGTACCACCTGGGGAGACCGCGCCGTATCGTGCATTATTCGGCCAGCATACCCCCGCGACTCAATTCGGCGGGGTGCAGGCGGCGGTCGTCCGGGCGGAGCGTGCGCCGGAGACGCCCCGGCTGGATGTGGTGTTTGAGGCGGTGATGGGTGATATGCTGGATGAGGTGTATCGCGTCAGCACGGTGCTTCGTAACGCCAGCCCGCAAGAGATCGGACTCTTGCGGGTGGTGGTGACGTTGTTCGACGATCAAGACCGGGTATTGGGCTTCCGCGTGGTTGAGCTTGACTCGCTGGCCGCGCAGACCAGCCGCGAAATCACGCTGGACATCCGGCCTCAAGTGACCGGCGGGGAAATCCGCCCGCAGATTTACGCCGAACGGATGGATTAACCGCTGTTCGATTCGGCATCAAGCGGTTGGCCGGCATTTTGAGCGTTTGCCGCCCGTTGCGTCAGCCGGGTCAGGTTGCCCTGGATCATCTGGTCGCCGACGGATTGCGATTGCAGGGCCAGCTCGTACCATTCTTCCCGTTCCCACAGTAGGACGTTCTCGATGCTCTGCACGAATTGCTTACGTGCTTTGGTGCGCTCGACTTCGTTTTCCATCTCTGTGTCGTCTTGCATGGCTTCCCACACTGTCTTCTGGTCTTCCAGTTGCTTGGCCGTGATCTGGAACAGGGCGTAAGTTTTGCCGATCATGCTGACATTGTTCCAGGACTCCAGCGCGACCGAGATGGCGTTCATCACCGCGACGACCAACACGACTTCGAGTTCGATCAAGCCGACCAACGCGCTGATGATCGACCCGACCAGGAGCGCGATCTGGCTCAGGCGGAACGACCGCTTGAAATTGCGGAAGTCTTCGGTGACTTTGGTCTCGTACCAATCGCGCTGGTTATCCACCCGCCAGAGGATGTAATCGTCGATGGTCATATCGCTCAGGCCGTCATCGGTTGGTGTGTAGCGGTTGGCCCGTTTGATGGCGGTTTGAATCGCTTCGTCACTGCGCGGTTGTTCGATCTCCGGCGGCACGAGGTCATCGCGTTTGCGCTCGTTGAATTGCGTGGTCAACACGTTGAGCTTTTCGGCCAGCAGGTTGTTGGCCTTATCAACTGCCACCGCCGCATAGATCCCGGCCCGCATCCGAAACAGATACAGGTGCATGCGCATCATCTCCGCCGTGTAGCGATACTCGATCCAGGAGGTGGTGCCGGTCACCTTGATGGTGTCGTTCATCAGGTAAGTGCCGACCAACGGTAGCACGATGGCGACGATAGCGAACATCACCGCCAGGGTCTGGTTGCGGTCGTCCAGCACGCCGACGGCAATCGACGCGACAGACGCGATCAGCGTGATGGCGATCACGATGTTGCGCCGCCCGATAAAGCGGTCTTTGATCGTGCTGGCCGTCTGGTCGTAGACGGCGAACCGCGCCCAGGTGTTGAGCAAGGTGCGCCGGTTGGCCTTTTCAGTAGGTGTTTGAGTCAACGTCGGTTTTCCTTTGGGTCGGTTGAGCATCTGATTGTATTATTATAGACCGTTCGACAAATTATGCCGTAACGAATTTGTGATGTCCTCACACGAAATCCAGGCGTGGGCCGCCGTAGCGGACGCCATACCAGGCCAACGCAGTTGCGATCACCGTGTCATCGTGGCCGCCGGGTGGTGCGCTGTAGCGGTACCCGCCACCGGGCAGACGTTCCAGCGTGTAACTGACCAGCTCATGCTGTAAGATCGGGTCATCGAGCAGGGCTAGCTCTCCGCGTTCCAGGGCCAGGGCCAGTCCTTCGATCAAACCGGGTTTACTGCGCCGGGTCGTCATGAAGGGGCGCACCGTCAAGCCGTCGGCCTGTAACGCTTCGATGTTGGGGGAGCCGATGCTGTTGGCCTCCGCCCAAATGACGGCGGGCCGCCAGACCGCGCACAGGGCCGCCAGCCGCCCCCGTTGGAGCGACCAGCCCACCCCCTGGAAGCGATCCAGCGCGACCATCTGGCCGGTCGTCGCGTTGAGGATCGCAATCGCGGTGTAATCTTGCTCTTTGCCCCAATCCACCCCGGCCACATAACGATGCGCCGGGTTCGGCCCGGTTTCCGGCGGCGGGCTAAAGGCGGAATCCAACCCGCGAAAGACCTGCCCGGCATCCGCGATGAACTGCGCCAGATATTCCTCCCGGAACACGCGGTCGGGCGTGGTGCGGCGGATGGTGTCCAGTTCTGAGGCGGGCACCAGCGGGTTATCGGCAGAGGTAAATTGAAAGCTGGCCCAGTCGGGTTCTTCCGGGTCAAGGCCGAGCTTATACGTCTCCCAGAACCAATTCCGCCCGAACGGGGTGGAGAGGAACAACGCGCCGCCGTTGCGCTCTAAGAGCATGGGGCGCACGACTGCCGGCCACACCGTTGGCTCCATAAACGCGGCTTCATCCAGCACGGCATAATCCAGCCCGGCCCCGCGCAGGCTATCGGGATGGTGGGTACTGCGGATGGCGATGCTCCCGCCGGTGGGCAGGTCAATCCGCCGCGCTACTTCGCTGATTGTCGCGGTGGTCGCCAGGGCCTGCTTGAGGTCGCGCCAGGTCGCCTCTGCCATGCTGTAAGTCGGGGCCAGCCACCAGGTCGTCGCCCCCTTCAGGGCCAGTTCCATGATCTTGATCTGCCCGGTCAATGTCTTGCCAAAACGACGCCCACAGGCCACGACCTTGAAGCGGTGGTGCGCCGCCAGGATGGTCTTCTGCCCAGGGTGGGGCATGATGAAGTGTGCCATCGGGGTAGCGGTACTCAACACGGATCGTCCTTTCTCCGGGGGCGGTTTGCTCCAGGTAATCGCTTACTTTCAGGTAACGGTCGATGACGGTGCCTAACGCGCTGGTGAGTTGGTTGAGTGGTGCGCCGTCGATGGCTGTCTCGATGGCTCGCGCCAGGTGGCGGGCGTCATCCAGCAGGTCCTCACGGAGTGCGGTTAAGTCGGTGGTGCGCGTTGTGGGCCGGTCGTTTTGCCAGCGGCGAAGTGTGGCCGCCGGGATGCCGGTCGCGTCGCTGGCGACGTGCAAATCGTCGTCCGCCTGCCGCAAAATCTTCAGGGCTTCACGCTTTTGTGTTTCGGTATATGCCATATGGGGTCTCTCTTGGTCTGCCGGTCGATGATCTATGATGATAATAGATCACCTGTGCGGCGGGTGGCGAATCATACCGTCAGTCAGAGAGTCCGTCTGGGGGTAGGGTGACGGTGAAGGTGCTTCCCTGGCCGGGGGTGCTGTCTACGTCGATCTGGCCGCCGTGATAATGGATGACCTTATGTGCGATGGCTAACCCTAGCCCTAACCCGCCGACCACCCGCAATTCGTCGCCCCGGTAGAAGCGTTCAAACACTTTCGGGATTTCATCCGGTGGGATGCCGGGGCCGGTGTCGCTGACGATGATTTGTACGCCATTGCCATAGGCTATCGACCGCACGATGAGCGTTCCTTCGGCGGGTGTGTACTGGATGGCATTCTTGACGATTTCGCGCAGGGCGCGATACAACCAGTACGTATCGCCGACGATATTGGGCAGGTCATCCGTCAGGTCGAGTTCGTAATTCAGCGATTTTTGATGACTTCGTTCCATCAGATCATGATACAATTCGCGGAGCATGTTGTTGACGTAAATCGTTGAGAAACTCAGCGCGATGCCGCTATCCAGCTTAGACATAGTTAGCAACGCATCTACCAACCGGTCGATCAAGCTGACCTGTTCGGTAATCAACTCGTAATGCCGTTCGACTCGTGCCGGGTCGTTTTCTCGCTTGAGCAGATAGACGCTGGTATTGATGTTGGAAAGCGGCGTTCGGAAGTCGTGGCTGGCATCCCGCACGAAATCTGCCAGCAGTTGCACCCGTTCGCGCTCCAGGGCCAGGGCCAATTTCCGCGCTTCGTCCTCGCGGCGTTCGGTCACATCTAGCGCGGCCCCCAAGAGCATCCGCTCGCCGTTCATATACACTTCGACCGTCGTCACATCCAGCCAGACCGCCTCTCCGTTGATGTCGATCACGCTGAACTCGAACCGGCTCTGTGGTGCTTTGCGGGCTTCGAACGCCATAATCAACCGCTGGATGTAACGCCGGCTTTCCGGCGCGATGGCTTGCATAAAGCCGCCGCCATCGGCCAGGTCCCCCACGCCATACCCCAGCAGGGCCTCCGCCGCCGGGTTGACGTAGACGATGCGCCCCTGATGATAGATGAAGATATTGATCGGGATCGCGTTGATTAACGTGCGAAAGCGTTCTTCGCTCTGGCGTAAGTCGCGCTCGGTCTGGCGGCGTTCGGTGATGTCGATGGCACTGACGCGGATTAAGGTGTTGGCCCCCGGCAGGTTGACCATTCGCAATTCGAACTCACGCTCTTCGCCGCTGGCCGTCTGCCCGGTGACTTCGACAATCGGCTTTTGTCCGTTGGCCGCCTGCTGGATGATGCGGTTAAAGGTCACCTGTACCGGATCTTCGGTGTTCGTTGGCAGGCTGATGATCTTCAGTGGGTCTAGCTGGGTGATCTGCTGGAAGTCGTAGCCGAAGATTTCTATCGCGTTCTGGTTGGCGTCGATGATCTTGTTGATGGTTGGGTCAAGCACCAGGATGGCCTCCGGTGCGTTGTCGATCAAGGTGCGAAAGCGTTCTTCGCCCTCCAGCAACACTTGCTCGGTGTGCTTGCGGTCGCTGATCTCTTGCAGAATGCCCAGAATTTGTGACGGCTGTCCGTCTGCCGTCCGGGCGAAGATCTTATGCCGCGCATGGAACCAATGCCAATGCCGCTGTGAATCGCGCACACGGTATTCAATTTCGCTGTACGTCTGACGGTTTTCTATCAAGGCCATCAATTCGGCTTGAACAGCGGCATGGTCATCCGGGTGGACCATAGTCTTGACGTTGGCGATGATGTCGCCGTTCATTTGCTCTACAGGGAAGCCCAGGATGTCGGTAATGGCGCGGTTGACGTAAGCCCTGTCATTGTTCACCAGATCATAGACATATAAGATGTCGGGCGTGGTATTCGCGATTTGCTCGATGAAATTCTGGTTCTGGTTGAGTTCGTTGTAGCGTTGTGCGTTTTGTAGGGCGATGGCGGCCAGGCTGGTGAAGGTCTCCAACGCTTCTAATGCCTCCGGGGTGAAAACGTGCTTGGGATGGCAGGCCACACCACATACCCCCAGCAGATCACCTTCAATGAGAAGCGGGTAGGCGGCGAACCCATACCGGGCCGGGTCGTCCCCCGGCAAGAGCCAGGGTGCAGATGCCGGGTCGCCATAAGCCACCTGTTGCTGTGATGTACGCCACACATCCCCGATGATGCCGCCATCCTGGTCTGCCGATACCCGGCGGCCCTGGTACGGCGCGAAGATCCCGGTCGTGCTGTGGAAGCGCATCATCGAGCCGCCTTCCCCTGGCACACACAGATACCCGCCGTCAGCATCCGTCAGCCGCACCGCCCGCTTGAGGATCTCCGCCAGGATGTCGTCAATGTTCGTCTGGTGCAAAAACATCAGGATGGTATCGTGCAGGGTATCCAGGTACATTGCAGAGGCCTTCTGCTGGCTGGCCTGGAGCTTTGTCACCTGTGCCTTTAACTGTGCAATCTCGGCGATGAGATCCGCTTTCGAGCGATTGCTCAAGTCAGGGGTCATAAAATTTGTGCCGTTGTACTCGCATAATATGTTATTCAGTGTAAAGATAAACAGGGCTAGATGGCAAGTTAAGGCCTTATGACGTTAACCCTGGTTCGTAGTCCATCAAGCTATCGCGCCAGGCTTGCGGCAGGGCGATGGTGCGATCTTCCACGTAGTTAAACGCCACCACGATGATTTCCCCCACTGCGGCCTGGTCGTCGTCGTGCGTCCGCCGTAAGTCGTGCAACATGGTAAAGCTCTTGGTGCCCAGGCGGCTACAGCGTGTGTAGACCTCTACCGCGCTATCGGCCATCCGCAAGGGGGCTTTGTATTCGCAGGTGATCTTGGCGACGATCAAGCCGTATTCGCTCGGTTCGCCCGTCCACAACGCCAGTTCTGCAAAGTATTGCACGCGGGATTGCTCAAAATACGTCAGGTAGACCGCATTGTTGACATGACCGAGTGTGTCCATATCACCATAACGGATCGGCATCTGAAGGTGGTGGCGGTATAATTCTGGTGGCATTGGTCGTCATTCCTCTTAATCGTTGTCAGTCAATGGCAAGATAACGTTGAAGGCACTGCCGGCCCCGTCTTCACTTTGCACCTGAATCTGGCCGTTGTGCCCCTGGACGATGGCCTGCGCGATGGAAAGCCCCAGGCCAGTGCCTTCTTGCTCTTTATGCTCGGTCGTGTTCACCCGGTAAAATTTGTCGAACAGGTTGGGCAATGCTTCCGACGGGATGCCCAGACCGTTGTCGCTCACGGTGATAACCATCTGGTTATCTTCTGCCTGGGCGGAAACCTGCACCGTGCCCCCGGCTGGCGTATACTTGAGTGCGTTAGAGATCAAATTGCTGAAGACCTGCCGAAGCCGGATCGCGTCTGCTGGCACTGGCGGTAGATCTGCCCCGACCGCAAATTCCAGCGTGATCTGCTTCTGTTCTGCCTGGAAATGGAATTCGTTCATCAGGTCGCCCATGATCTCTCGCAGGTCAAGCGGTTGCAGGTTCAGCTTGATGCCGTCTTCGATCTGTGTGAGGTCGAGCAGGTTGGTCACCAATGTGAACATCTTCTCCGCACTGTTGAAGATCTGCGTAGACATCTCGATCATCTGGTCTTGATCCATCCCGACCGGCTCCATCATCAGCGCGGCGTAGCCCATGACGATATGGATCGGATTCTTGAGGTCGTGCGATACCGTGCGGATCAACTGGTCTTTAAGGTCAGAAAGTGCCAGGATCTGCTGGCGTTGCCTGGCAAGCATGATCTGGCTCTCCACACGGGCTAGCACTTCTGCGACTTGAAACGGCTTGATGATGTAATCCACCGCACCCGCTTCGAACGCCCGCATCTTGTCGCCGAGTTCGCTTAAGGCACTGATGAAGATCACCGCGATGTGCTCGGTGCGTTGGTCCGCTTTGATGCGCCGGCAGACTTCAAAGCCGTCCATCCCTGGCATACTCACATCCAGCAAGATCAAATCCGGCTGAATCTCAATCACTATATCCAGGGCCTGCTGGCCGTTTTTCGCGCTATAGGTAATGTAGCCACTGCGGTCTAGCATCCGTGACATAATCTCACGGTTGGTTTCCAGGTCATCAACGATCAGGATTGTTCCTTGATCCGCCATGCTGTCGTGTCCTTGTCGATATTATGACGTCTGTTACTATCATAATATGAATGTAATGTTCACGACGATGTGTAACTGAGTAAAAAAAGCGTTTGTTTTCCGTTGCCAACCTGATTGGCCCTATACCATTCGCTTTAAGCACATATCCCGCATGATAGCATAATTGTGTTTGGACTCAAATCAGAATCGGATGTTGTATGCTCACCAGACTGCGCGACCGTTTCGCCCAGGGGGAACCCTGGCAACGCACACTCTGGATTGTCTTTTTTGCTCAGGTCTGCACCGCCATCGGCTTTTCGATGATCTTCCCCTTTTTGCCGCTCTATGTCGAGTCGTTGGGGACGAATACCGACATCGGCCTGGAATTCTGGGCCGGTATGGTCTTCAGTGCCCAGGCCCTCACCATGATGATCGCGTCGCCGGTGTGGGGGGCCATTGCGGATCGCTACGGGCGTAAGCTGATGTTGGAACGGGCGATGTTCGGCGGGATGATCGTCATCGCGTTGATGGCCTTCGTCCGCACCGCCGAAGAACTGGTGTTGATCCGGGCTATTCAGGGGTTAATCACCGGGACGGTGGCGGCGGCTAATGCGCTGGTCGCGTCGGTCGCCCCCAGGGAGCGCACCGGCTACGCGATGGGCGTGGTACAGGTGGCCCTGTGGAGCGGTGTCGCGCTCGGCCCGGTCATCGGCGGCGTGCTGGCGGATGCCTTCGGGTACCGGGTTCCCTTTCTCATCACTGCCGGGTTGCTCGGCTCTGCCGGCGTCTTGATCCATATCGGCGTGCAAGAGAACTTCCAGCGCACGCCGCAAACCGATGCCGAAGGTAAATCTTACGGCTTCCTGGGCGGGTGGAAGCACGTCCTGGGGATGCGCGGCGTCATGCAGACTTACGCCATCCGCTTTATGGCCGGCCTCAGCCGCACCATGCTGATCCCGATCATGCCGTTGTTCGTCGTGCTATTGCTGACGGAAAACGCGGTCTTGCTGGTGCCGGATAACTTCGCCAGTGTAGCGGCGGTGTTGGCCGGTGTGAGTACCATCACCGGGTTGGTGGTGGGCGCACGCTCGGCGGCGTCTACCTTTAGCGCGGTCTATCTCGGTCGCCTGGGGGATCGCATCGGCCACCGTAAGATCGTGATCTGGTGTTCGCTGGCGGCGGCTTTGCTGGCGGTGCCGGTGGCCTTCGTCACCGCGACCTGGCAACTGCTGGCCCTCACCTTCCTGAGCGGGTTAGCGGTCGGCGGATTGGTGGCCGCGCCCTCTGCTTTGCTGGCACGCTATACTGATCCCGGCGAAGAAGGTGCGGTCTATGGGCTGGATAACAGCGTGATGGCGGGGGCGCGGGCTTTGGCTCCGTTGGTCGGCGCGGGGATCGCGGCCCTGTTCGGCTTGCGCGTGGCCTTTCTGGCTTCGGCGGGGTTGTTCGGCTTGATGCTGGTGGTCGCGGTCTTGCTCTTGCCGGATGATCCGCTGGTAGAGCCAGATGCCCCGGCTCAGTCGTTTGACCTGCAACCGGCGGCCAGCGCGAAATAATGGGTGCGTTGCAATATTTTGGCACAGGCGGGAGACCACATGGGGTCTCCCCTACTTATTGCCCTCACCCCTTCCGAACCTACGGTTCTCCTTCCCCTCTCCCCAACGCTACGCTGGTAGAGGGGAAAAGACACACTACATGATTTGTCCCCCCTTCTCCTAGCCGTGAAACGGCGGTCGGGAGAAGGGGGGTAGGGGGATGAGGGCTAATTTCCTAACAATCTGAAATGCACCCCGAAATAATCGCCGCCGTTTAACCCCCGCCCGGCTTGCGCTAAAATAGAGCCTGAACCGAAATCAATGAGCAGGGCAACTTCGATGAGCGATTTACTGGACGGATTGAACGAAAATCAACGGGATGCGGTGACCGCTGGCATGGGGCCGGTGTTGGTGCTGGCCGGGCCGGGGAGTGGCAAAACCCGCGTGCTGACCCATCGCATCGCCTATCTCATTGACCATATGGGCGTCAACCGTAGCGAGATCATGGCGGTTACCTTCACCAATAAGGCCGCCGGGGAGATGCGGGCGCGGGCGGAAGCTCTGCTGGGGGTGTCCTTACGAGGGATGTATCTGGGCACCTTCCATAGCATCTGCGCCCGCATCCTGCGCCGGGAAGGGGCCAACACCCCCTACGGCAACGATTACCACATCTACGATACCGACGATCAACTCGCGGTCGTCAAGCAGGCGTTGGCGGAACTCAACGTAGACATCAAAAAGCATAATCCGCGCCGGGTGTTGGGGGCCATCTCTACCGCCAAGAACGAACTCATCACCCCCCGTGAATTCCGCGCCTTTGATTACTTCGGTGAGATTGTCGCGCAGGCGTATAGTCGCTATCAAGCGATTCTGCTGGATAATAACGCGCTCGATTTTGACGACTTGCTGATGCAGACTGCTTTACTCCTGCGGGACGATGCCGACGTTCAAAAGAAGTACCAGAATCAGATCGGCTTTTTGCTGGTCGATGAATTCCAGGATACCAACATGGCCCAGTATGAACTGGTGCGCTTGATCGGCCAACCGCATAACAACGTGTTCGCCGTCGGTGATGAAGACCAGGGCATCTATGCCTTTCGCGGGGCGGATTTCCGCAATGTGTTGCGCTTCCGTGATGATTACCCACAGTCTGAGGTCATCTTGCTGGAACAAAATTACCGTAGTACCCAGTATGTGCTGGATGCGGCCCGCGCCGTGATCGACCGCAACCCCAACCGCACCCCCAAAGCCCTGTTTACCGAACGGGGCGACGGGATGCCCCTCACCCTGCACGAAGCCTACAACGAGACGCTCGAAGCGCAGTATGTCGCGGATCAGATCGCCCGGTTAATGCGCCGGGAAAAGCACCCGCACGCCGCCTTTGCCGTTATGTACCGCACCAATGCCCAATCGCGTGCGCTGGAAGAGGTCTTCATCCGGGAGGGCATCCCGTACCGGCTGGTGGGCGGGGTGGGCTTTTACAAACGGCGGGAGGTGCGTGATTTGCTGGCTTATCTGCGCATGGTTAACAACCCGGATGATAAGGTCAGCTTTGCGCGGATCATCAACGTGCCGCGCCGGGGCATCGGCCAGAAGTCGCTCCAGGCGTTCCAGGCGTGGGCCGCCGATGATGGTTATACTGCCGCGTTGGAGCAATTGCGCGGCGACGCCTCCACCCCGTTAAGCGGGCGTGTCCAGCGGCTCTTTGCGGATTTTGCCGCCCAGGTGAGCGCGTGGCGTGCCTCTGCCACCGAAGGCGACTTGATCGGCCTGCTGGATCGCATCATCAGCGATGTGGGCTACCGGTTGTATCTGCGTGACATCAGCGACACCGACGAGCAGGCCATCGAACGGGAGGAAAATGTGGACGAGTTGCGCGGTCTGCTGGCCGCCGCCCAGGACGAAGCCATCAGCTTGAGTGAGTTCTTGACCGAGCAATCTCTGGTCAGTGATGTCGATTCGCTGGCTGACGACGTGGATGCCGTCACCCTGTTGACCTTGCATTCCGCCAAAGGCTTAGAGTTCCCGGTGGTGTTCATCACCGGGCTGGAAGACGGACTCTTGCCGCATAGCCGTTCGTTTGATGATCCTGACGGCATGGCGGAGGAGCGGCGTCTGCTGTATGTGGGCGTCACCCGTGCGGAAGACCGGCTCTACCTGACGTATGCCTTCCGGCGCACGCTGTACGGCAATTCGCAGGCCAGCACCCCTTCGCGCTTTCTGGGTGATCTGCCGGAGCATCTGCTGACCGGTGTCTCCGCCAACCTGAGCGACACCAACAACCAGCGATCTTATGAGCGACAAACCCGCTGGACGGAAACCACCCCCAGCCGGAGCAAACTCAGCGAGAAGATCGTCCCGTTCCCCGGTAGCAACCGGCAGTTCAAGCCCAACGATCAGGTGATGCACGGGAGCTTCGGCCCTGGTCACGTCATCGAGAGCAAAGTAGAAGGCGGCATCGAACTGGTGACGGTGGCCTTCCAGGATAAGTCACACGGCATCAAGATGCTGGACGCCGGTTACCTGAAGAAGGTCTAGCGACGACCGCTGTAGGGAACGGCATTGCCACATCTACGGTGCGTCATAAGAGCGGGCACAGCGAAAACCGCCGCTGAAGTCGTGCAGATCGGGGGAACCCCCGTTGCGATTGGCAGACCGCAGGTGGTTCGACGTAAAGTCAAACGAGCCGCCGCGCAACACGCGCCTACTACTAGTGCCGCTATTACTTTCATGATCGTCTTTATAAGGATAATTTTCGTAGAGTGAGCTTGTCCACTCCCACACGTTGCCGCTCATATCCATTGCTCCCACCCATGATGCGCCATCGGAATAACTGGCAACTGGTGATGCAACTGCAAAACCATCATCGTTTTCTTCATTGACATAGTTGTAACTTGAAGCGTTATCCCGTGAACCGCAGTTACTATCGCAATGATTGGCTAATGTGCCTTCAAACTCATTTCCCCATGGAAAAATTAAACGGTCTGGCCCGCGTGCGGCATATTCCCATTCGGCTTCGGTTGGTAAGCGTCCTTCACGCCACTCACAGTAAGCTTGTGCCTGAAACCACGTTACACGGTTAATCGGTTGGTCATCTTCTGTTGAAAAGTCTGAGTCACTAAAGTTATGCAGTTTTTAGGCGGCAAGGCGCTCATAAATATCATCAAGTTCAAGCCCCTGTTGAGCTAATGAGAAAACAAGGGCAATAGTTGAGCGTTGTGCCAAA
>DAOTTZ010000026.1:0-41769 GCA_034437535.1 Anaerolineae bacterium
TCACGGCTAGGCGAAGGGGGGACAAAGCATATAGGACGTCTTTTCCCCTCTACCAGCGTAGCGTTTGGGAGAGGGGAGGGAGAACCGTAGGTTCGGAAGGGGTGAGGGCAAAATATCGCCCTGAAATGCACCCCTGCTGGTCTGGGCGGACTTTCCCGGTATGGGGCGTTTACGTTATACTGAAGGTACCGTAATGGCCGAATCAACCCGGAGCAAGCCCGCATGCGTGACCGTGACCCCAACCAGTTCACCAAACAGGCCCACATCGCGCTGGATGACATCCCCCTGCAAACCGCACTCGACCGCGCCACCCACCGCGCCAACATCGGGCGCGAAGAAAAGATGGACGAGACCACCGACCGCGCCGCGCTCCGCCAGCAAGGGCGCATGAGCCGCCTGCGTGGATTGCACGACCTGCCGGAATTGCTGGAACTGGCAGAAACCACGTTGACGGCCAACGGCGCACACGTCCACTGGGCAGAGACGGGCGACGACGCCAACGCCATTATCTTAAAGCTATGCCGGGAAAATGACTTCAAACGCGGTGTGAAATCCAAGAGCATGGTCACCGAGGAGATCGGTGTGGTACCCGCGCTGGAAGCCGAAGGCATCGCCATCCGCGAGACTGACCTGGGCGAATACATCGTGCAGATCTCCGACGATCACCCCAGCCACATCACCATGCCGGTGATGCACCACACCCGCGAGGCCATCCGCGACATCCTCATGGAGCGTGACGCCATGCCCTACGCGGAGACCGCCGAGGAGATGACGGCCTTTGCGCGGGAGCGTCTGCGGCCTGATTACCTTCAGGCGCAATTCGGCATCACCGGGGGCAATTTCATCATCGCGGAGACCGGCACGGTCATCACCGTGACCAATGAGGGCAACGCCCGCCTGACCACGACCTTACCGCCGGTTCACATCGCGGTGATCGGCATTGAGAAGGTCATCCCCACCTGGGAAGACGCCGCCACGTTGATTCAAACCCTCAGCCGGAGCGCGACCGGCCAACGCATGACGGTTTACGTCAACGCGATCAACGGGCCAGCCCACCAGGACGACGGCGACGGCGCGACAGCGGTGCATGTGATCCTGCTGGATAACGGGCGGAGTGCGATCTATGCCGGGGAATACGCGGAGTCGTTGGCGTGCATCCGCTGTGGGGCGTGCCTGAACGCCTGCCCGGTATATCAAAATGTGGGCGGTCATGCTTATGGCGCGGTGTATCCGGGGCCAATCGGCGCGGTGATTACGCCGCTTTTGATGGGCAAGGAGAACGCCAGCCCGTTACCGTTTGCCAGTACGCTGTGCGGTGCCTGTAAGGACGCCTGCCCGGTAGACATCGACATCCCGACGATGTTACTTAAGCTCCGGCGGGATTTGCAAGACGAACAAGACGCCTTCTGGCATGGTGCGATGACCGCGTTCGGCTTCAGCTTCAGCCACCCGTTGCTTTACCGGGCCGCTGGCTTCGCGGCCCGCCGCCTGAGCAACAGCGATGATTTACCCGCCGCACTCCAGGCCTGGACGGCCTACCGCACGCTCCCGCCAGTGGCCGAGCGACCGTTCCGCGCATGGTGGCGTAAACGGCGTTAAATGCACCGTCGGGCGGCAGGAATGCCGTCCGCATTCTTGCCCACCGTCTTTCTAAAAACCCTGGTTCTAACGGTTTTGGTGGTATCACTTTTTTGCCCTCACCCCCTGGCCCCCTCTCCCCAACGCTACGCTGGGAGAAGGGGAGAAAAGTCCCTCTCCTAGCCGTGAAACGGCGGTTGGGAGAGGGATTTAGGGTGAGGGCCGCGTTAAATTCTGAGTTTCCACCAATTCCGTTAGAACGAGTAAAAACCGGAGAATTTAACTCCGCCCAGGGTACATCGCGTGATACCATAGAGACAATGCAGATAGAAGGAGTCTGTCATGCAATATCCTGATGTTTTAGGCAAGTTAACGGCAGAGTCGCACACGCTCGGCCCGGTGCAAGTGGCCCTGGCGACCCGCCCAACCGCACCACAGCCGGGGAGCGTCTTCGAAGTGGTGGTCGTCGTGCAGAACATCCGCAATGTGCCGGTAGACCTGACGCTGACGTTCACGCCACCCGCGCAGATCAAGACGCAATCGCCCCAGGTTCAGTGTCAGGTCGGGCCGGGCGAAGTCGGCTTCCTCAGTGTACCGGCCAAGTCCGCCCCGACCCTGCCGCTTGACGACTCGTATCCCCTGGCGGTTGAAGTCAAGGCGGAGCCAGTCGGTAAGGGTGAGATGATCCGCGAAGGGGGTGGGGCGGCGTTCGACCCGAAAACCGCCCCGCCGGAGGTCTTCGAGCAGATGGCCGCTTTGCGTCAATTGCAGTATGGCGGGCAGATGCGCGGCTTGTTCCGTAAATCGACGGTTGAATTGCCGTTGATCTTCCAGGCCGGGGATGTGCCGAATGTCAACATTCTGGCCGGTTGGCACAGCCTGTGGACGCTGGAAAACACCAACCAACTGGCCTTGCTGGTCGATCAATGCGGCGAGGCGTTCCGCCAGCAGTTGCTCCCCCGGTTGGATAAAAATACGCTGTTTGATCCGCTGGCGCGGGAGACCCACCGCCGCTTTAAGGCCGCAAACTATCCGCTGAACAAGACCGAGACCATCACCGCGACCCGGCTCTTGCTGGCGGTGACGGAAGCGGCCCGCGGCCAGATGGGCACGGTCAACGTGGGCATCCTGGATGTTAACAGTGTGCTTTTGGGCTGGCAGAAGGGCCGCAAGGAAGGCCGCGACCTGGATGACATGCCGCGTGTGTTTTTGCCGCGCTGGGCGGAGTCGTATCTGCGGTTGATTGCGCGGGACGGTCGAGCGGCGAGCATCCCGGAGAAGTTATTGCCCGGTACGGTCTATGATGCATTGTTGCACGATGCCTTGCTCTACGGTCTCAAGCTGGTAGAGCGCACCGGCGGCGAAGACCTGGGCACCGATGACGAGATGGCCGATTTCGTCCAGAACGTGGTCACCATGCTAGCCAATGCCGAACCGCTGGATTTCAGCCGGGCTTATATGCCGTTCATCCTGGGTGGGATCATCGTCAGCGATCAAGTCTTGTTCAAGGGGGAGACAGTCGCAGAAGTGATGAAGGCCATCCGGTTTTTGCTGGATGAACGCGAAGCGGAATGGACCGATGCCAACGCCCCGGTCTTCGACCTGGCGGAGACCGTGATGGAGATGACGCTCAAAAAATATGGCTTTATGAACAATCGCTAGGCAGATAATACTTATTTGAGGACGCAAAAATTATGACCCACCAATATCCCGATGTCTTAGGTTATATCGCCGGCCAGCGGCATGTGATCGACCCGGTACAGGTCGCGCTGACCACCCGCCCGGATCAAGTCGAGGCCGGGTTTGAGTTCGAGGTGTTGATCGTTTTGCAGAACATGCTGGATGCGGCGGTTGATGTCACGGTGACCTTGCACTTCCCGGAAAAGGACAAGGCCGGGCAGAAAGACCGGTTTATCTCCAGCCAGCGGCGGATCGCGGTCACGCTGAAGGGGGGCGAAGTCGGGTATATCACCCTGCCGATGATTACGCTGGCCGATACCGCCCCGGCGACCGATTACACCATCGGCATCGAAGTCGAGACCAAACCGCTTTCTGCCGGTGATGTGATCCGGGCGGAGGGCCTGGGCGACCCGTTCGACCCGGCGGTATTACCCCCCATGCAGGCCGGCATCGCAGAAGAATTGCACGAACTCAACTTCAATATGCACGCCCACACCCGCGGCTTGATCAACAGCCGGACGATCATCGAGACGACTTTGATCGTAGAAGCCGGGCAGATGGGCCACATCCCGCGCCATCATCCCGGTTGGTTCAGCCTGTGGACGCTGGCGGATACCAACAACATCACCCTGTTGATCGAAAAGTTTGGCGATCCCTTCCAGCAGAAGGTTCTGCCCGCGCTCAAGGTGGAGCGGTTGTTTGTGCCGCTTGGTCAGCGGCTTGTCGGTCTGTTCCAGCAATCCGGGTATGGGCTGTCGAAGGTCGAGGCCAAGACGGCGACTCGTCTGCTGGTGGCGACGTTGCTGGCCGCGCTGGGCCAATCCGGCCCGATCCAGGTCGGCAGTCTGGATGTTCTGTCCAGCATCCGGGCGCATAAACGTTCGATACGGCGGGGGACGTCGCGTAAGATGGTGTTTGATGAGACAGCGGCTACTCAGATCCTCTTGCCACGCTGGGCGGAAAAATACATGCGCCTGATGTGCAAAGAACCCCGCATCGCCAACGCCCCGGTTAAGGTGATTGCTGAGATCTTGTTCGATGAGTTGTTGTTCGATGCGATGGTATATGGCTTGCGGCTGATAGCGCGTGATAGCGGGGCTGACCTGGGCACCGAAGACGAGATGATCGCCTATAGCGAGCAGATGGTCACCCGCCTGCGCGATCATCAACCGATGGACTTCGGGTATGCTTACCTGCCGTTGATCCTGGGCGGGGTGATTGTCACCGATCAAGTCTTGCTCCCGGAAGAACGTCTGCCGCAAGTCATGGAGGAGATGGCCTTGATGCTGGAAAAACGTGAGGACGAGATCGACCGGGACAGCCAACCGATCTACGAAATTGGTGAGCGGATCTTCGAGATCGTGCTGAAGAAATACGGCTTCAAGGGCAATCGGTAGCGCAGGCTTGCCGCCGGGGTGGGCTTGTGCAACAATGACCATCCAGCCGTAACCATACCCGGATAAATCATGCTTCCGATCCGTCTCGAACTGACCAATTTTCTGCCGTACCGCGCCCCGGATCCGATCCGGTTCGAAGGCATCCACCTGGCCTGCCTGACCGGGCGCAACGGGGCGGGTAAGTCGTCCCTGCTGGATGCGATCACCTGGGCCTTGTGGGGGCGGGCGCGTGCCCGGCGGGATGATGACCTGGTGCATATGGGGCAGGGGGAGATGGCCGTCCAGTTGGAATTCGACCAGGAGGGCCAACGCTACACCGTGATCCGCCGGCGCAAGGCGGGCAAGCGGGGGCAGGCCACGCTGAATCTGTTCGTCTTCGACCCGCAGACCAACAGCGACACCCAGATCACCGAGCCATCCATCCGCGCCACGCAGAACAAGATCAACGCGATCTTGCGGTTGGATTATGAGACGTTCGTCCATTCGGCCTTTTTGCAACAGGGCAAGGCGGATGCCTTCACCACGCGCACCGCTTCCGAGCGCAAGAAGATCTTAAGCGACATCCTGGGCCTGGAACGTTGGGCGGCCTATGAAGACAAGGTCAAGGAAAAGCTCAAGGGCATCACCAATAAGCTGACGTATTGTGAACGGCGCATCGAGGAGATCGACCGCGAGTTAACCCAACGTCCGGCCTTTGAAGCCGATCATCGCGCCGCGCAAGCCAGCCTGGAAGCCGCCCAAACCGCCCGTGACCACGCCGAGCAACAATTGGCGGAGGTAGCCGACGCGCCCCACGATCTGCGCCATGCCCGCGAAGAACGCAAACGGCTGGAAGGTCGCCTGCACGAGATCGACCGCGAGATGCAGACCCTGGCGGAGACCATCGAAGCCACCGAGACCAAGATCGACAGTTACCGTGATGTGATCGACGCGGCGGCGGAGATCGAAGCCGGTTACGCCGCGCTGACCGACGCCCGCCAGCAAGATACTGCCCTCAACGAGACGTTGCGCCGCCTGCAACCGTTGGATAAAGAACGGGCGGAATTGCAGGCCCAGGTCGAACGCGCTCGCGTCAAGCTGGAAACACGCCGGGATGAACTGGCCCGGCAGGGCGAAGATCTCCAGCGGGAACTGGAGACCGATTACAGCAAAGACCTGCAAGATGTGCAGGGCGACGTCACCGATTTGCAGGCTACCGAGCAACAGCGGGATGATCTGGACGCGCAGATCACCACCTGGAAGGAACAACGCGCCGGCGAAAAAGCCCGGTTGGATGCGCTGGCCGCCGACGGCAAAGCCAAGCGCGATCAACTGGAACGGCTGGAAGCCGACGACGTGACCGGGGCGCACTGTCCGTTATGCGGTCAACCGCTTGATGCCGACCACCGCGATCAATTGACCGCCGAAATTGACGCCCAAGTCTTGACCATGCGGGCCGATTATAAGACCGTGCAGGAGTCGATCCAGACATTAGACGACCGCATCAAAACCGAGCAAGAGACGCTCAAGGCGATGGACACCGAGTTGCGCCGCCTGCCAGCCCTGCGGGAACGTCTGGGCACGCTCCGCCAGCAGGTCAACGAGCGCGAGTCCCTACAGGAACGGTTGGAGAGCGTCAAAGCTGAACACGAGACCACGGTTATCACGCTCAACACCGGCGATTACGCGGTCGAGGCGCAAGCCCAACTGGCCGAGATCGAAGCCGAGCGCGACACACTCGGTTACGATGAACAGATCGCGACCGATGTGCAGGCGACCATCGCCGCCTATAGCCAGTATGACGAGCAAAACACCCGGCTGGCGATAGCGCGGGAATCACTCCCCAGTTACGAAAGTCAACTGGCGGATGCTAGCAAACGACAGACCAGCCTGACCGAAGCTCGCGCCGAACGGGTGGCGGAGCAGGAAGCGGTCGAAGCCGAGATCAAGCGGTTGTTGGTACAGGTGGAAGAATACCAAAAGCGCGAACAGGCGGTGAAGACTCAGCGCACGGTAGAGGTCAATGCGCGGGAGCGCGTCACCATTGCCGAGCAGAAGTTATCCACACTGGATAATCAAGCGCAATACAAGGCCGATCTCAGCGCAGAGCGCGACACCCTGCGCGAACAAGAGGCCCACTATACCGAGTTGCGCCGGGCGTTCGGCAAGAACGGCGTCCCGGCGATGGTCATCGAGACCGCCATCCCAGAGCTAGAGCAGACCGCCAACGATCTGCTGGCGCGGATGACCGACGGGCGGATGCATCTCCGGCTCAACACGCAGAAGGAGAAGGTCACCGGCGGCCAGATGGAAACACTCGAAATCGCCATCGCGGACGAACTGGGCGAGCGCAGTTATGAACTGTATTCCGGGGGCGAAGCCTTTCGCATCAACTTTGCCATCCGTGTGGCCCTCAGCAAGATGCTGGCGCGGCGGGCCGGGGCGCACCTGCGGACGTTGTTCATTGATGAGGGCTTCGGCACCCAGGACGATGACGGGCGGAGTAAGCTGGTAGAGGCCATCACCGCGATTCAGGATGAATTTGATCTCTTGCTGGTGATTACCCACATTGACGAACTGCGCGATAACTTCCCGGTGCATATCGACATCGAGAAGACTGCCGACGGGAGCCGGGTGCAGGTGCGCTAAGGTGCCCTACAGAAAGCGGCGACCATTGTGTACAATTGTGCGGTTAACGGTAGGTAAGGGAATATCCGATGACGTTTGATGCGGAGATGGTCGGGCGGGTTCTGCGTGCCAGCACACGCGGTTATACTTGCGGTACGCACAGCACCCGGTTGGATGATAAGCACGATTTCGGCGCGTTTGTTAAGGTGCCGGTCGCCAATGATGGCGCGGTGGTCGCGGTCGGCTTGATCTACGCGGTGGAGATCAAGGACGACCTGCTGATTAATGAGTTGGTCATGGCGGAGTCGGTTGATCCTAACGTGTTGCGTGACCAGCGAGAAAACCGCATCATCCCGGTCGAAGTCAGTGTGTTGAACATCGGCTATGGCGGGGCCGGGGGCTTCCGGCATAGTTTGCCACCCCGCCCACCCATGAGCCTGAGCAAAGTCACACTTTGCACCCGTGAAGAAGTCTTGCAGTTCACACAAACGCTGGATTTCTTCCGGTTGGTGATTAACGCCTCCGAAGTGCCGTCGGATGATCTCATCGCGGCGACGGTGCGTTATGTGCGCTATGCCTATGCCGAAGCCGAGCAAGTCGCGTTTCTCATCCGTGCCGGCCAACACCTGAGCAAGCTCATCAGCGGAGATACACGCCGCCTATCCGCCATTTTGAACTTGATCCGGCCTTAATCGTCCTCTTATTTGCCCGCATAGTCTGCAACCTTATAATGAAGTCTGGAAGCACCCAAGCGACGGACAACACAAAAAGGATGTGCAGATGCGAAAACACCTTGTTTTGATGGTCAGTATTGTGCTGACCCTGACAATCACGTTCTCCGTGAGTGCCATTCCAAAAGATGAGCTAACCGACCTTGCGAACTTCGTCCCGGCGGATGCCATCGCCTTTGGCACATTCCGCATGGATGATGGTTACGCACAAGACTTAGAAGCCTTCGTCCAGCGGCTCAACGAAAACCTGGACGATGCAATCGGCCCGGTGATGATCCCTGACATGGCGACGGTGGTCGATGGGTTGTTTTACGGCTCCGACGGAGAATTTTACGAATTCGCTTATGACTGGTTCGGCCCGACGTATGGCTTTGGGGTGATCTCGGTGGCTGGCGAAACCATCGGTTACCAGGTGTTCCGCGTCACCGACCGCGATAGCTATCTGGCGGATGTGGACCGCGACGGCGGTAATTTCGAAGAGACCGACGATTACACCATCACCGACTCGTTCTGGTTCCGGGGTGTGCTGACGAATGATGATGTCGCCATCATCACCGGCAACATAGAACATGCCTTGCTTGTGCTGGATGCGCTGGAAAATGGCGACACATTGGCGGAAAGCCCGGTCTTTAATGAGACGATAGAAGCCCTGCCCGCTGACGAATACAACATCATCGGTTACTTGAATTTGCCGGTTCTCATTGAAACCATCGGTGATAATCTGGCGGCTGACGGTATGGAACTTTTCACCGCGCTGAACGTGGGCAACCCCGCCGGGCTGGTGACGTTTGGCTTCGGCCTGACGCTCATCGACGAGCGTAACCTGGTGCTGGATCTGGCGTCGGTGCCGCTCGACCCGGCGGCCTACCTGGCGCAACCGGACTTCGTGCTGGAGCAACCGGTTAACCCGGCGTTTGCGGCCAACCTCTCCGCAGAGACACAATTGCTGATCCACGATTATGGCCTGGGGACAGACTTCCAGGCGTTGGTTGATGGGTTTAACGTGCTTGGCCCGCAGATGCAAACCTTACTCGACTTGCAATTTAACGAAGGCAATCTGTTCGGCTCCGACCTGGAAGCGCGGCTTCTGCGTAACCTGGATCTGGCGACGATCAACGTGGGCGGCGTGCTGGAAAACTTCTTCCTGACGCCGCTTTTCGCCGGGGTGACCGGCCTCAACTTTGAGGATGAGGTGGCCGGCTGGATGACCGACGATTACGCGGTGACGGCGGGCCTCGGCACGATGAGCGACGGCGGGCCTGCGCTCGACTTCGGCTTCCTGGCGGCCAACACGGATGCCGAAGCCGCCGATTATGTGGTGCAACGGCTGACTCAGGCCGCCCAAGCGTATAACTTCGATGTGACCGAGACCGAGACCGGCGTCTCCATCGGCGAGTCGATCATGGTGGAGGATATGTCGTTCGCGCTCCAACTGGCGACCGGTACCAGCGAGTCGGTCTTTGCGCTGGGTTCACAGTCCATCGTTGATTTCGCGCTGACCCCGGATGCAGGGGCTTCCCTGGCCGATAACGCGGTCTTCGGGGCCGCCGCCGATCTGCTGGTGGCCGATCCTTACACGGTGTGGTACGTCAACGGGCAGGCTATCGCTGGTGCCATCCCGCTGTTGGATGACTTCGTGCCATCGCGTGATCTGCTGGAATTGCAATACGTGATTGCCCAGGTGGAAAGCATGACGATCAGTGCCAACATGGACGCCGAGACCGGTGTCGTCCAGGGCCGCTTTACCCTCACCATCCCGGAAAATGTGCCGTATATCTCACCGTTTGACGATGGTGGATTTTAACAAGGAGAGCTGACCCGATGACCAAACGACTACTGATACTCTTGACCGGCGTCCTGCTCGTATTCGGTGGGGTGGCCTCCGCCGCGCCGACCACGCAGGGTGTCGCGCTGGAAGACCTGACCACCCTGGGCAATTATGCCCCGGCCAGCACCGAATTTTTCGCGGTCGTCCGTACTGATGACGGCTATCTGGATCAGATCGACGCGCTGATTGCCACTGTCACGGCCAACTTTGACCAGGAGATCGACCTGCCGATTCGCGCCGCGTTAGACGAAATCATACTGGATGCTACCTTCGGTGACCTCAACTTCATCGACGACATCCGCCCGGCCCTGGGTGATACCGCCGGGGTGTTCGTCTACAACGTGCAGAGCGCGATCCTGACCGGGACGGATAACATCCCGTTCGTGTTCGCGGCAGAAGTCACCAGCCAGGACGCGATGACTGATTTACTGGATCGCATGATCGAGTTAAACGTTGATATTTCGCTGTCGGAGACGATCCTTAGTGAGACGGATACAGCCGTTGTCTATGAGAGCACCTTCACCAACACCAACTACTACGTCACGTCTGACTTTCTGTTCATCACCAACCATGATTTTTCCACCCAACCGCGTGATAACAGCCTGAGCGCGTCGGAGACGTTCCGGGGGGCGTTGGCCGCTATGCCACAGAGTGAGTATAATTTCCTGGCGTACCTGAATCTGGCGGAAGTAGCCCGCACGTTGGGCACCTTCTTGCAGGGGGCGGCAGGCGCGGATGCGGCAGATCTCTTGCCGACGGGGGCGGAATTGGCCGATGGCCTGGGCCAGCAGGTGATCGGCGGCTTCATCGTCGATGACCGGGCGTTGGTGCTGGATGCCGTCACAACCGGCGTGAACCCCAGCCCGATGCAAGCCCCGCTGGATCTCAGCTTGATCGAGCGCGTACCGGCCACGACCCCGGCCTTGATCCAGGGGACGCAACTGGGCGAAGCGATCCGCGCCGGGGTGGATGCGTTCAGCCAGCTTGACGCGCTCCTGCTTTCCATTGATCCGACCATCTACGATGATCCGGCTCTGCCGGGGTTCGCCCGCCTGGGCAGTCTCTCGACGTTCATCCGGCAAGCCTTTGAAGGCACCTTCCAGGTTGGCTTTGATGAGACGATGGACGCGCTCAACGGGGATTTCGTCAATTACCTGACGTTCGATTACCTGATCGACGCGGACGGCGACCAGATCCGCGCCGGGTTGAACCTGCTCCTGGCGAACAACAATCCAGAGGTCACGGCGGCCCTGGTGGACGAAATCGCGGAAATTGCGATGCAGACGTTCACACCGTCGGTCTTTGAGGATGAGCGTCTGCTGGTGCCGCTGGGTGAATTCTTCTCGCGGGAAGGCGTGCTGGATGTCGTGGTGCGCTACGATGAGGAAATCGTGGTTGTCGGCCCGGCCTTTGATGCCGACTTCGCCTTTGCCTCTGACGGTGAATCGCTGGCGGCAACCGAGAACTTCAGCTATGAGTCCGGCTTGTTCCTGGAAGGGGCGACGACCTTGCTCTACCTGGATCTTGCGCCGATCCGGGCGTTCATCATCGACTTCGGTGAGGCCAACGGCCAGATTTTGAGCGAACGCGACCGCGACGACCTGACGACGCTGGTTAATGTGCTGAGTGTGGTAGAAACGTCGTCAATCACGACGGCGACTGCCGGGCAAGGCGTCGCGGTACGGGCGACGATCACATTTGCGGAAGCCCCATAACCGCATCACTTCACTCTGCCGGGTTGGGGGGATGCTTCCTCCGCCCGGCTACTGCTGAGCGTCAGCGCGTCGATCACCAGGGTGTTCGGCTGAGGCACAGCCACCGTGCCAAATTGAAAGCGTCCTTGCGGCGTGACCACCGCGTATTGATTATCAACCCAGGCGATGAACCCCAGGCGACCATTGGGCGAAAGCGGCGACTCGTAGACCGGGGTGCCGTCGATCTCAAAGGTAACGCCGTTTTGCTCCCAGCGGATGGTGTAGATGTGGGGTTCCGGCGGGATGGCATCCCCCAGGTGATGCTCACGGGCTTTGATGGCCCGTTGGCCGAGCGGCCATAACGCCCGGTACAACGGGCGGACGCGCATCAGCAGGAAGCCGAGCGGCGCGGTGGGGGCCAATGCCAGAAAAGCCGGGTTGGCCGCGTCGAGCGTGGCGCACTTCCAACCGTGACCGGGGACATCCTGCGCCAGCGGCATATTGTTGGGCGGCGCACCATAAAAGAACCAGGCTGCTTTCGGCAGGCGCAAGCGGCGCGTATCCGGTGAAAACGGATGATTCCAGAAGCCAAAGCCCGCCGTCCCGCTGAGTGGGCCGGGGGCGTGCGCGGTCAACGTCAGGGCGGCGGGAGCCTGGAACGTGAAGCGGTAGGCATCGTCATAAGAGCTAATCTGCGCGTCGTGGTAGGTGGTGTCGTCATCGGTGGCGGGCAGGCTCAGGGCGTAACGCTCTGCCGTTTGGCTCACCGTCCCCTGGCCGATCTCCGTGACATGGATCATGCGTCCTCCTCACACCGGATGGGCCGGTCGGGTGTCTGGTTGATGTTCAGCGGTAGGCCGAAATAAGGCGATGGATCCAGCGTGTTACTCAGGATCGCCTCGTTTTTGAAGGTGCCGTCGGCGTTGCTTTCGACGATGCTCATGTGGACGTGCAGGCCGATGGGCGGCCCACTGCCGTTATACAGTCCCTGATACCCCAACACCGTCCCTTGCGTTACGAAGACCGAGTCCGTCCCCGGCGGGAAGGCATCCGCGACGTAAGACCGGGTGCCGTCTTCGCTGGCCATGTGGGTGTAATACGTCCAGATGGTGCGCCCCGGTTGGAGCGGGTCATCGTGGCGGATGATGACCGTACTCTGCCAATCGTCCAGCCGCGTCAGGTAGCCATCATATACCGCGACGATAGGCACTTCCCCCGGCGGGCCATCCCCGAAGACATCAATGCCGGTGTGCCGCCGCCAGCCGTTGTAAGGCCGGGCCGGGTCAGCATAGAGCAAGCCGATGAACCCGGCAGAGGGCAGGATGAACGGCGCATCCGGGCAGGGTTGTTGGTTTTCAGTCGTCAGTTGATCGCGGACGACCGGCTCGTTAAACCATTGTTGGAGCCAGTCATTGCTGTCGGAATCCGGCGCGATCAGGCTGGTGTAGGTGATGACCGCGAACGCGACCGACATCACCCCCAGGCAGGCAAAGATGAATAACACTTTCTTTCTCGGCATAACATCTCGATCATTCGATTCATCGGATCGTATCTTACCGGGCCAGGCGGTAAATTTGAACTGGCAACCGGCCAACCGCTATAATCGTGAAAACGTACCGAGACAGAAAGACACCACATGACTGTGATTACGTTGGCCGGGGCCATCCCGCCCTGGCGCGATGCGCTCCGCAACCGCCTGCCGGAAGCCGCGACCCTGCGCCATCAACCCGACCGCGCCCAATATGTCGCTACTCTGGCGGATACGTTCACCGCGCTGGTGATCGTCCCCGGCACAGACGATGACTGGCAGTTCTGGACGACGACACCTAAAAGTAGCCCGGCCACCCGCCGCATCCCGGTGTTCCTGGTGGTGGAAGACGCATCTGCATGGCAGGACGCCGGGACGCTGGCCGGGGCGGATCTGGTATTGACGCCGGAGTCGTTGTTGCATCAGCTTGATGCGTTGCTGGCGCAATATGCCCGCCGGGTAGATCCAGCGGTGATCGCGCAGTTAGATTGTGATTGTCAGGAGTCCTTGCCAGACCTGGCCCGGCAGGGTGTGGCGAAGTTCAACGCGGGGGAATATTACACCCAACACGACTTATTCGAAGAATTATGGATGGCGACCGATGGCCCGGTGCAGGATCTTTACCGGGCGATTTTGCAGGTCGGGGTCGCTTATTATCAGATCGAACGGGGCAATCATCGCGGGGCGCGTAAGATGCTCTTGCGGAGTGTGCAATGGCTCATCAACCTGCCGGATGTATGCCAGGGGGTAGACGTGGCCGCGCTTCGCGCCGATTCCGCACGGGTGCGGGCCGAACTCGACCGCCTGCCGGAAGATCAGATCGACCAGTTTGACCGCGCATTACTCCAGCCGGTGAAGATGGTAAATCAAGCGTCGTGAGAGATACCGCGTAGTATCACATCGAGATGGTCTTTCAGAATGAGTTCGCCCCCGCGATGATCGATTTCGATCAAGTAAACGGGGGATTGACCGTTCACTTGTACGTTAAAAGTCTGGCCGTCACGCCTGATGGTAGTAGATTGGTAGAATACTTCGCGCACCGTGCCCATCACGATTGATCCTTCTTCGTTGTTCCATTGCACGCGAGTATTGGTGTCGTAACCTTTAATCATTGTCATAATCTTATTCTGCCTTCAACTTGTAACTGAATGGAAGTAGAGCCATTGGGATCAACTTGAGATGTTGCCGAGCAAATGGGATCCCGACGATGGTGATGCCCAGGATCAACGCGCTGATAACGTGAATCAGCATGATTTCCCAACCAAACAGCAAGATCCAGATGATGTTAAAGGCCGCCGCTAAAAATCCGTTGGTGTCTTGATGCTGGACGGATTTGCCAAATGGCGCGGCTACTGCGACTCCATAGCGGATGGCCTGGATACCGAACGGGACACCGATAATCGTCAGGCATAGCAAGAGTCCGCCGATAACATAACCGATGCTGGTCAGCAATCCGCCGAAGATCAACCAGATGATGTTTCCAATAATACTCACGGTCGTTGTATTCCCTGTGTGTTTTGCTTTAAATTTAGCGTAAGTTGTGCAGATCAACACCAGCTTAAAATGCCGCTACACTTAGACGATGCTAAATCGCTCATAGGCTGGCATTAAAGCGGCCTTCACATCACGCTTTGTTGTGGAGCTTTGCACAGTGGATACAACACATGATGCTGGTCGTTTAATCCGGCAATGACTCTTGGAATGTCATCTCGTATAGCATGGTCGCCATCGCTTCGGGCGTATGCTGGAAATCGTTCTCTGCCCACCAGCACAGCGTCCGCAGGGTGGCCCCGGCCATATACTGCGCCTGGAAGTAGATAGGTGGCCCCTCATGCGGTTGATAAGCTCCTGCCGTCATGTTGGCCTCATGGCTGTAGGCCAGCCAATTTTGATACGCCTGGATCAACTGGGCACTGCCGTCTTTGCCGAACATCTGCAAGAATAATTCGCTGGTCTGCCCTACGAACTGAAACATCTGTACCCAACTTAGATACGCCCGGCGGCGTGGTGGCTCTGATGCGAACTGTTCGATCATGGTCTCGTTGGCGGCGGTGGCCTGGCGTTCCAGTACCGCCCAGACGGCATCATCTACATTGTTGAAATGCAGATAAAATGTCCCGTGTCCGAAGTCGGCATAATCGGTGATCTTGCGGACTGTCAGCGGTGTATACCCCTCAGTATGAAGTAGATGGTCGGTCGCATCCAGTAGGCTTTGATAGGTTTTCTGTTTGCGGCGTTGAGCGCGGTTGAGCGCAGGTTTTTTAACTGACATTGTGTCAATCCTGAACATTTGGAATTTAGGTTCCTTTAGCATATCCTGCCTTTATGACCAACGTGATGCTAAATAGGAGTCGCACATCATGACCAAAATACCAGTATCTTACCGCTTAAACCAGCAGGATTTGCAAGCCTTCAACACCAATCTGCCAGAAGCTATCCTGACCATCATTCAGAAGCTCGATTGGCCGGAAGCCGTCACGATGAGTTGGATGAACATGCTCAAGATCACGTTCTTCACGACGCCAGCGGCCCATCGAGATTTACTCGTCAATCAATCGGATGCCTTCCACCGTGACCCGCGCAGTGGGCGTTTGTTCCGGTTCATCATGGGCCAGAGCGTCTTTACAACCGAAGGCCGCCAATGGAAACGCCGCCGCCGTCTGGTGCAACCGGCCTTTCATGCCACTCGTGTCAACGCCTATGCCGCGACAATGGCACAATATGCCGATGAGATGGTCGCCGAATGGCGCGACCAGGCGACGGTGAATGTGGAACGCGCCATGACGGATGTCACCATGCGTATTATTGCCAGCACAATGTTTGGTGTTGATCTCAAGATGACGGTCGATGAGATCGGTCAATTGATGCAGACGGTTTTGCACGTCAGCGAACAGCGCATGAAAGAGGTGATCCCGCGCCCGGATTGGTGGCCCTCACCGGCTTATTGTCAACAACGTGCGGCCTTGGAGGATCTCAAGCGTATCTTAGCGGATATTATCGCGGAGCGGCGCAAGACCAACGAAGACAACGGGGACTTGTTGAGTATGCTACTGCTCAGTCAAGATGAAGAGGGCGATCTGCTCACGGATGATGAGGCCCTGGCGGAAGCGATCACACTGTTTGTCGCCGGGCACGAGACGACTGCCGTTACGCTAATGTGGGCTTTCAAATTGCTGGCGGAGCATCCCGACGTGGCGAATAAGTTACATGCAGAACTGGATCAAGTGCTGGCGGGGCGGGTGCCTTCGCTGGCTGACCTGCCGAATTTACCGTATACCGAAATGGTGATGAAGGAGACCTTGCGGTTGTATCCAGCCGCCTATAACTTCGGGCGCGTCAGCACACAATCGACCACAGTGGATGGTTTCGCCCTCCCGGCAAAACGGATGGTGATGATGTCGCCATATATCTTGCAACGGAATCCGGCCTTATTCAATGACCCGGATGTTTTCCGACCGGAACGCTTCGCCGGCGATCAGGGGGACGACATCCAACGCTACGCCTTCATCCCCTTTGGCGCGGGGCCGCGTGTCTGCCTGGGCAACAGCTTCGCCATGCTGGAAATTCGGCTGTTGCTGGCAACCATTGCCGGACGTGTGGCCTTATCGTTATCACCGGGGACGCAGGTGCAGATGGTGCCCCGCGTGACACTGCATCCGGTGGTGGCCGGGCATGAGGGCTTACCAATGACCGTTCAACATCGTCTGGAAAAAGTCGCCTTGCCTTGATTGCGACAGTTTAGCCGGCACTCAGCCGCTGTCTTGCTGGCATTAAAGTAACCTTAACGCTTTGCTTTGATTGAGACCTGTAGACTATGTTCAACACACATGATAAGGAGGCGTTAAATGCTCAAGCAGATTAACTGGCTTGTCCCCAATCAAATTGTCCTGGCTGAATTTACCGGTAAGCTGGGCATGGAAGATTTTGAGGAATTCCAGCGACAGAGCCGGGCGATGGCTGAACAAGCACAAGGGGCTGGGGCCATTCATTTCATCCTGGATGTACGTGGCCGACAAGACATCTCAGCGGAGTTACATAAGTTGAAGAACGTCTTCGATGCTTACAAAGATGCGGGTGACTATTCCGTCGGTTGGATCATCGTGGTTGACTCTCACCCAGATCGCATCATGCAATTCGTCGCCAACATCGTGATGCAGATTCGTAACCGCCGGTTCCGCGTCTTCAAAGAAATGGATGCGGCGGTGGATTTCCTCAAAGAGCGTGACGTGTCTTTGCCGATATAAGTCCACAGCGAACCAATCCACATGGGAGTCGTGATACACTAGCGCAGATATTGCCTGCGCTATTTTTTATCTCCGAATAGATTTTAACCAGATATTTTGACCGAATGTGAGGCGATCTGCCGCCTGTGACCGCGACAACCTATACAACTGATGACGATTCCCCTGCCATCCGCACAGATGCTTATCTGGCGATTGTCGTCGCGCTGATCGCGGCGTCGTTCGCCGCTGTGACGATCCGGCTGGCACAACTGAACGGCATCCCCTCCCCGTTGATCCCGGCCTTCCGGTTGAGCGTGGCCGCGCTGGTCATCACGCCGTTGGTGTGGTCACGTTACCGGGCGGATATACGAGCTTTGCACCGGCGGGAGGTCGTGTGGTCGGCAATAGGCGGCTTCTGGATTGCGACGCATTTCACCTTGCTGGCATTCTCTTTAGAAAATACGACGGTGCTGGTGTCTCAGGTGATCGTCAACACCGGGCCGTTGTGGGTGGCCTTGCTGGAGACGGTGTTTCTGCGCGAACGTCTGCCGCGCATCATCTACGGCGCGTTGATGATTACGCTGTTAGGCGGCGGGGTGATCGCGTTCGCCAGCGCGAATCCTGCCGGGCTGGGGGCGTCGCATCTGCTGGCTCTCTCCGGTGATTTTGCCGGGTTCGCCCCGTCATCGGCGCAAGATCCGTTATTGGGGGCGGTGCTGGCTCTGGCCGGGTCGATTGCCGGGTCGATCTACCTGACCATCGGGCGTAAAGTCCGCGCTGGCATCTCGATTGTGCCGTATGTGTGGCTGGTGTTCGGGTTGGGTGGTATCTTCGGCCTGGGGATCGTGGCGATGACCGGCACATGGATGACCGGCCATCCCACCGAAGGTTACCTGTGGTTGCTGGTGCTTACGCTGGTGCCGCAGTTGATCGGTCATAGCGGCTTTAATTACGCGCTGGGGTACTTCCCGGCGACGGTGGTGAGCATCACCACGCAGGCGGTGACGATTTCCGCCGCCATCATCGCGTTTATCCTCTTTGCGGAAGTGCCGACGATGCTAGAGTTGCTCGGCTCGGTGGTGATCGCGGTCGGCGTGTTGATCGCGATTTTAGCGCAACGTCGTTAGACCACCCGCCGCCGTTCCAGATCCAACACTTCATCGACCCCGGCGGCTTGTAGGCGTTGCATTAACGCCGGGCCGCCGTGTTCCAGCTTAAACGACAATTCCGGCCCATAAAGCGGCAACAGCGCGTATAAATGCACGATCCGTCCGTCATCCAGCGTGACGACCGGAAACGCCGGGCCGAAGCGCACCGGACGCCCGAAGATCACACCGCAGAAGTTGGTGTTATCCGCGAAGGCTTCGGGCGGATCACCATTGGGGATGGTATGGAGTTCGCCAAACCAGGTGTTGTATTCGTGCGGCAGGCGGGCCAACCGTTGAAGCAGATAGACCGGCCAGAAGTACGTCATTCGGCGGAAAGCGGCCTCGTCAATCGGCCAGTCAGGCGGCAGGCAGATTATCAACTCTGCATAGCGCAGGTCATCCAGCCCGCCGGGGATTTGCATCGGTTGGTCGCTCATGCCGGTGGTAAACAGCGTGTGGAACTCCCGCCCGGATGCTGGCGGGATGTGATGTACGTCAATGCGTACAATGTTGGAGATGATTTCATGCCAGAGCTTTTCCGGCGGGACGATGTGCCGGGCGACGTGCGCCACAATCTGCGTGGCGCGGTCGCTATCCGGTCGGGCAGGTTCAAAGGACATGGGTGATAGGCTTCCTACTTGGTTGTTGGCGGCTAGGAATCGTCAAGACGGCTGAGGTGGACACCGGCTAACGCGCCCCACGTCGAAGCCGGGGCCTCTGCCCATAGGTCGTAAAAGGCAGTGCGGGCCGCGTCTCGATCGCCCGAAAGGGCCAGCGCAATCCCGGTGAAGTAACGACCTTCTGCGGAAAGTGCCGGTGCGTCGGCCTGGAGGATGGCGTTATCTAATACCGTCAGCGCGGCGACTGGCTCCCCCGCTGTGAGCAGGGCGAAGGCATCCGCCGGGACGGGCAACGGTCCATCCAGGGCGGGGGCGGGTGGCACATATCCCGGCGGCGGACTGGCCGCTTGCGGGATGGCGAAGGCGTTTTCGCTGAGGACAAAGGCCCACCAGCTACTCCCGGCCAGGTCAAAGCGGACGTGCAGGCGCGGGGCCAACCCCACCGGGCGGGATTCGGTCACTTCGGTTACGGGCAGGCCGCGTGCGGTCAATTGGGCGCGTAGGTCGGCCTCAGATCCGGCGTTAACCGGCGTGTCGATCAACACACGCTCGATGACCTGATCCATATCGCAGATGCCATCCGGTTGTGCCGTCAGGATGGCGTCGCACACGCTTAACGGCGTCAACATCTGGTCAGCATCCAGCAGAGCAGACAGCGCGTTGACCTGATTAGCCAGCCAGGCGGGGCCGGTCGTGTCGATGGTCGCCAGGTCGTCGCGGGCCGCGTCTACCCGGCCATCCATCGCGTGTAATGTCGCCAGGGCTAGCGCACCCTGTTGCCAACCGGGGTTACTCGGCGAATTGGCCGCCAACACCCCGGCGATATAATTGGTGGCGGCACCGGGGCGGCGTAAAAACAGCGGCGGATCTGCGGTGGATAGCGTACACCCGACGGTATCATTGCGCGTGTACTGTGCGTTATAGGCCACATCCCGGCGGTAGAAGTTGTTGCGGTAGATCCAGGTCACCGGGATCTGGCTGGTGCAATTCCACCGGGCGGATTCTAGCCGGAATTCGATCACGCTGATTGTGCCGTCGGTGTTCACCTGCCCGCCGTCCGGGTTGCCGATCAAAACCGGCGCATCCGGCGGGGTGAGTGTCTCTATCCGGTCGTTGCGATAGGCCAGGATCCACAACCGCCCGTTGACGCCGCCGTCATCCTGCCTCAGCACGATCTCATCGCGGGTATCCGCGTTGATGTCACGCGCTTCTGACAGATCAACGCGCCCGCTGATCGGCTCTGCGGGTAGATCTGCCGGTAGAGGCGGCAGACGGTAACCGTCATCCCCGGCTATCAACGGCAACCAATCGGCGTACTGGTCGCCGTAGCGGGCTATCAGTAGCAGGTCGGCCACGTCGTCATCATCCAGGCGGAGCGGCCCGACCGGTTGTAACACCCAGCCGGCGGCCTCGACCACGCTGTTATCCGCCGGGAAGACATCCAACGAGCGATTGAACAGATCAACCAGATAAGGCCGTATGATGGTGCGTGGGTCAACCGCACCCGGTTCAAGCGTGAGCATCTGCCCGACGATGGCCGTCCGCCGCGCCATATCACGCGGGGCACCAGGAAAACGCGCTTCCAGTTCCAGCAGGGTATACCGGATGGCGTCGGCCTGTTCGGTTTCGCCGCGTGCCAGCCGTGCCAGTTGGCTCTGTAATACATCGAGCAGGTCGTCTTGCGTCCATTGGCGCAGGCGATAGTCGCTGATGCGGCCATCGGGCGTCACACGCAGGACGTCGGGCGGGGGTGGGGTGTTCGTCACGAAGATCGGTTGTGCGCCGGTCGGCGCGGTGGGCAGGCTCAGGCTCAACCCGGCCAGCAGACCCAGACCGACCAACCCAACCAGTAAAAAACGTCTCAAGCTCACGTATCTTGCTCCACAAAAAAGGACAGACTCAACCCGATGGCCGATGCCCCCGCCATGATGAGCACAGCGGCGCGTCCGAGATCAAACCCCGATGCGATCAAGGCGTTGGGGGTGGCGATGCCAGCCAGTTGATCCCCAGATAAAAACAGCAATTCGACCAGTCCGTTGATGGCGTCATTATACCACCAGAACCCGAAGCCTGCGCCACCCGCCGCCAGGAGCATCCCGCCCCAGAACATCGGCCCCGGTGTATTAACCATCGAGAAGGCCGCCGCCAGGATCGAGCCGAAGCCCAATAGCGGGATCAGGTAAAGCGAATACGAGAGCAGATCCCGCGAGGTGGCAACGCTAAGATTCATGTTGCTGACATCACCCTGGGTGATGGTGTCGAAGACATTGGGCAATGATAGAATCATGGCGGTTTCGTCTTCGTTGGCCGCGATCTGCATCGCGGTGTAATTTTCCGGGCCGACGGCTTCCAGTTCCATCCAGGGTAAAAAGGCGGAGATACCGGTCAAGCCTGCACTGAGCATGGCGACCATCAACGCGGCGAACAAGATGGTCTTCGGGCGGAATGTCAGGCGGCGGCGGGTAGATGCCGTATTCTGGGCTTGCTCCTGAGTACGGGTGAGCGCACGGATCGCCACATCTGCCGGTTGGCCGGTGATCTGTGCGGCGGTTGAACGGGCCTCACTGTTGCGGATCAACGCCGGGTAGCGGGTAAACGCCTGTTGGAGTGTTGCCTGCGCGTCTTCATACCGGGCGACGGTGTATTGGTCTAACGCCTGGTCGATCAAGTCCATGCCAGGTGTGGCTGTCTCTTCTTCCGCGCCGTAAGGATCATAGAGATCTTCTCCGTAGCCGTCGTCATATCCTTCGTCCTCGTAGATGGGGCGGGTGTTCTTCTGGATGTATGCGCCGGCCTTGCGGGCTAATTCCCGAATGTCCGGGTCTTCGTCGTTGCGGTAAACATCGTGCAGATGCGGCAGAGCGTCCACATTTAACGATTTACCCAATGCTTTGATGGCCCGCCGCCGTAGGTTTGGGTCACGGCTTTTGAGTGCCTGAATTGCTTTGTCTTGTGCCATTATCATTTTTACCTCGATATGCCGTCATCGGTTTTCGCCTTTGCCGACGAAGATCAAGCCGCTGGCCGCGCCAAGCACCAGCATGGCCCCACCAATTGTGGAGATCCAGAAGCCGATCCCGGCCAGGTCACCAATGCTGATGAATGGTATATCGGTGATGACTGCGTAAAACCAGCCGATCCCGGCGAAGCCAGCAAAGGCTAACGCGATGCCCTGAGTCCAGTACCAACTCCCGCTAAAGGGCAAGATCAGCACAAAAGCGCCAAGCACGACCTGCACCGCCCCGGCGAATAAGACCAGATACGGGCTGAACGATGTCACGGTGCGCCCGCCGAACGTCACCGCGCCGCCCCCAAACACCCCCTCAATGCCGGAGAGAACCTCCGCGATGCCTTCGGCATTGGTGGCGATGGCGTAGCCGCTATATGTGTCGGCCTGGCCGGTCACGCTGATTCCGCCCGCTAACCAGGGCGTGAAGAAACCCAGCAAGAGCAACGCGCCAGCAAAAATCATAACAAAAGTATAATATCGATGGTTGGATCGTGCAACCGCGCCGGTTGGTGTTGCATCTGCCGGGGCTTCTTCTGGTTGGTGCTGGCGGATGTGCAGGCCGGCCTTCCGCGCTAATTCGCGGATGGCCGGGTCGGGGTCGGTTCGGTAGACCTGGGCCAGATAGGGCAAGGCCGATTGATCCAGCGATTTGCCCAATTGGATGATGGCCGTCCGCCGTACCGAGGGATCATCGCTGTTCAATGCCCGGAGATAGACGGAGTCGGGCATGGTCAGTCCTCTGTGCTGGCCGTCAACCCTGCGCCAGATGTGAGCAGGAGCAACAGCACACCACCACTGGATAACCAGAAGCCGGTACCGAGGAAGTCGGTCGCGCTGGCGTTAAAGTCGATCAAGGTCAGGTAATCGGTAAGCGCGAAGTAAAACCAGCCGATCCCGGTGACCGCCGTCAGGGCCAGCAGAAGGGTAAACCAGAAGAAGCCCTGGTTAACACGCCTGGCGAAGATGCGAAGCAGGCCGAGCAGTATCACGACACCTGCCGAGCCTATCGTCAGATATGGCAGGAAGCTCAGCGGATCGTCACCGCCCAGGCTGTCGGCGGCTCCTTCTGCATTAGAGGCGATCTCTAACCCGGTCGCGGCTAGCAGATTATACTGCGACGACTCCAACAACCAGGGGGAGACCATGCCGCCGATAATCAACCCGCCAGCGATGATGAGGACGCCGATAATCAACCGCGTCATGCCGGAGGCCGCCGGTACATCCACACCGGCAGAACTGGCCTGCCGACGTTTTTTGCCTTTTTTCTTGCCCTGGGCGCGGGGTTGTGCAGGGGCGGCACTGCCACCACTGGAGGCGGCCAGCTTCTTACGGATGTAAATCTCGGCTTTTTGGGCCATCTCGCGCACGTCGCCATCCGGGTCACTCTTTGAGATCTGCGACAACTTCGGGATGGCCTCGCGTTCTTGCGATTTCGCCATCGCCTTAATCGCTTTGATCCGCATCTCCGGGTTGTCGCTTCGTAGTGCTTTCAGTATTCGTTGATCGACCATGATTACTCGCTATCTTCTCGTACTAAAATAAGGTCCAGTGTCATTCAATCAGCTTTGTCTTGCTGGGTATATTTAATTAGGTGAGCAAGAGACCGGCCAGCAGAAGCAATCCGCCAAGGCCGACAATGCCAATTAGAATCAAGCCCGATCTGCCCATTCCGAATCCACCGCCACTCGATGCTTTTTGCTCTACGCCCGACATCAAGACCTTGATTGCTTGCTCTGGCTCTAGCCCCATTACCTGCCCGGTGAAGCTACGATGATATTCACTTTTGGTAAGGCGCGGGTCGAACGAAAAGGTTTTTTGTAAGGCTTCGCGGGCTTCTTCGTTGTCGCCGCGTAGATTAGCCTGCACCGCCCGTTCAAAGGCGGATTTGGCGCGTTGCTCCGCGACGGCACTCACCTGCACCTCCGGCGGGGTATAAGAGCTGGCCGCGTCGTAAATATCGACCGGGCTGGGCGCGTCATCGGTGGCGGGTTCTGGGTCTTCTTCGGCGGCATTCCGGCGGATGTAAATACCGGCTTTGCGGGCCAGTTCGCGAAGTTCATCATCCGGGTCATTCCGGTAGACCTGTGCGAGATGTGGCAGGGCGTCACGATCCATCGACCGGCCCAGCGCGGTAATCGCCCGCCGCCGGATCGTTGGATCATCGCTTTGAAGTGCGCGTACTGCCCGTTGATCGACCATAGTTGCAATCCCCTGGTATATATGTAATCGTCCTGACCGTATTATAGGGCAACTTGGCTGATAGCGTTCCCCCAACCTTTGAGAAAATGGGTGCATCAGGTCAAAGTATACCGCCGCCGGATGGTATACTGCGGCCCGTGTGGCGTCAGGATGCTTTCGATCAATACGAACTCATCGACCGTTACCGGCGGCAGGCGGAAATCCGCCGTTTGCTTGAGGAACGCGGTTGCTTCTGGGGCGGGGTTGTGCGTGCGGAGCCGGGCCAGCGTCAGATGTGGGTTGAAGCCATGACTGTGATCCGGCGGGATGCCGACCGACTCCAGCGCGGCATTGACCGCATGATGCAGGTTGACCAGGGCCGGCGCGTCTTCCAGGCCGACCCACAACACACGCGGGGCTTTCTTCCTGCTAGGTGGGAAGCGTCCGGTGCCGCGTAGCGTCAGCGCGAAGGACTCGCCGTTGACGCCATCCAGCGCGGTCTCGATCTGCGCGGCCTCGACATTACCGATAAAACGCACCGTGATGTGCATATGTTCCGGGCGCACCCAACGGGCAGTCGGGATCGGGCGTTTGAGCCGGGCGATTTGATCGCGCACAGCCTGCGGTAGTTCAATCGCGATGAATAGGCGCGGCATCTAATAACCCCCGCCAGAACCGCCGCGCTTATCCCCGGCCTCAAGCAGACGTTCGGCTTTCTGAATAGCAGGATCAGACATAAGACCAACACAATTTTGCTTACAGCTAATTCTATTATAATGGATCGTATCACCCTTAGACCAGTTAAGGAGGCACCCGCATGCCGCTTACCCCAGAGGTACAAGCCAGCGTTAAAGAGATCCTGCGTAAAGTGAACCTGAGAGATCGTTATAGCATTGAGGACAATCTGACACGGCTCAGTGCGGTGGATGGCCCTATTCGCCCCTACCTGGGGTACTTGCTCCGCATGGAGCAGAATGTCGGGCTGGTCTTGCTGTGGATGTCTTCCAAGCGGGATGATTGGGCCGTGCGTATGCTGATCGAACGGTTGGAAGGCCATGAGGATATGAACGTGGCACAGCGGGCCTGGGGGTCGCTCCGCTCGATGGGCAAGCTCCCGCAGGAGTGGCGCAAACCAGCTTTTGACCGGGAATTGTGGGAAGCCTGCCGCACCATCCCGCCGGAAATGCCGGTGCGTAACAAGGATGGCTGGCGGCGCGTGGTCAAGTGGAATCTGCTGTTTAAGTTGTTCGATGATGATCTACGTGATGAGGCGATGGACGAATTATATTACATCGGGTCTACTGCTACGCCCGGCCTGCTGGATGCGCTGGACGAGGACGACCGGGAGTTGTCCACCGTCGCGCTGATTATGCTCCGCCGGCAGGGGGATGCTCGTGCGGTTGACCGGCTTCAGCAGATCATCGCAACGGGCGACGATGATGACTTGACCCGGCTGGCACAGACCGCCCTGGCCCAGGTAGAAACGCGCCCGGCCCCGACGGTAAGACGATCTCGCTCACTGAGGCCGGCATGGTCACGAGAAGAGCGTCAGGATTGGGTGCGGGAGATGGCGGCACCGTCGCTTTCCGGCCAGTTCGACCCGGCGTTAGAGCGGCAGGTGGTACGGGCTTTATTGCGCTATAGCGCACCCGACCCGGACGAAAAAATCGCCGCTACACAGGCCTTCCGGCGGTTGGGCGAGCGCATCACGCCGATTTTGCGCCATTATGCCGCCAGCGCAGAGGCGAAGAAAAGCCGTGCCGCCCGGTCGATCCTCAAGATGCGGGGTAAATAAATGGGGCGAATGGCACATGTCGTCAGTGTGACTCTTTAGTATGATTACAAACTATACACAAAGTTAGAGAGATAAACCTGATGGAAATTATCCTTGACCAAATTGGCCTGGGCAGTTTGCTCTTACTGGCCATGCTTCTTAGCGCGTTGATTGGGGCGGAACGTGAACGAAGTGAAAAATCGGCTGGCCTACGGACTCATATTTTAGTGGGGGTGGGTGCGTGTTTGTTGGCCAGTCTATCTAAGTACGCCTTCCCCGGTGCCGATACCAGCCGGGTGGCGGCCAGCGCGATCACCGGGATCGGATTTCTTGGGGCCGGCGTGATCTTCCAGCGTGATGACCGTGTGCGCCAGTTGACGACTGCCGCATCGATCTGGATCACGGCGGCCATCGGCGTAGCGATGGGGTCTGGCATGTGGTTCCTGGCGATCGTCGCAACCCTGGTAACATGGTTTACACTGGTTGTTTTGCATCGCTTCGAGCAGACGTATTATGACAAAAATGACGCCTGAGCTTACAACTTTGGAACGTTGACCGGCCTGCCAGATTCGATACACTGTAATCAATGACCGTTTCGAGGATCGACCATGCCGCGCCAAGCGACCGCGCTCATCATCGAGGATAGCCCCACCCAGGCCCGCCGTTATGCAGAATTTTTGACTGACCATAACCTGAATGTGGTGGTCGCCACACGCGGTGCGGAAGGTCTGCGCGTGGCAGAGTCTGTGACGCCGGATGTGATCCTGCTGGATCTTCGCCTGCCGGATATGACCGGCAAGCAAGTCTTGAACCGGCTCCGGCGGATCATCAAATTAGCGGAAACGCCGATTCTCATCCTCTCCGCGATTGAAGACCAGAATGCCCAGCAAGCCATCCTCACGGCGGGGGCGTCGGCCTTTATCCTCAAGGGGGATGGGGCCGCTGGCCGTGTCGCTGATTACCTCCGCACCTGGGGCCTGATTGATTAAAATCGGCGGTGCATTGTTGCATTCCATGCTTTATGAGGCTATGCTACGTTATGTAGCGCGTCAATCAGCTTATTAGAGTGATATATGTCAGACCTTGTTTCGTTTAGTTCGGCGGATATAACCGCCAACCGTCAGGGAGATCTCACCGCCTCACAACGTCACCAACTGCAACCTTACATTCAATCACAAGGCAATGTGTTCATCTCCAACGTGATGATCGCCGGTACGCTGACCCTGGCGATTGGTTCAGTCTTGACCATGATACTTAACGGGGTGGTGGGGCAATATGGCGTGGTCGTCTTGATCGTGCTGGGCGTGGTCGGCGTGATCGCCATCCCCCACAGCTTACGCCTGATGCACACCACTTACCGCGCCCTGGGGCATTATCGAGAGAACACCGTCGATGCCTTGAGCGGCATTTGTCGCATCCATGATCTGCCTAACGGCGAGGTCTTCATCGTCTTTGATGCGGGCGACGATCAGATTCGCTTCATCCTGGCGGATTCGATGTCCCTCCAGCCCGGCGAGTCGTATCATGTCTATTACGTCAATGATGTTCTGCTCTCGTTCGAGCGGGCCTGATGCACACCCATTTAACTTTCACGCCTGATGCGCCGCATCTCATGCATTTACAAGCGTCGTTGCCAGATGACGCGACTCTTTCCACCGGGGAGACACCGCCGCCGGAGACGACTCTGCTGGTGGCCGGACGCCCCACCCGCGATCAACTGGATGCCGCCGCCCATTTACGCGCCCTGGTGATCCCGTTTGCCGGGTTGCCAGCCGCTACTCGTGACCTGATGAACGAGTATCCACAGGTGAGTGTGCATAACTTGCATCACAACGCACCGATGACGGCGGAAATGGCGGTTACGCTCTTGCTGGCGGCCTGTAAACGCTTGATCCCGATCCATAACGCCTTTGCCGCTAACGACTGGCGACCGCGCTATGATGGCTTGCGCAATGTGCATCTGGCCGGGGGGCACGCGCTGATCCTGGGATATGGGGCTATCGGGCGGCGGGTGGCGGCGGTACTCCGCGCCTTTGAGATGACCGTGAGCGGCATCCGGCGGCACCCCGGCGATGAACCGGGTGTTTATCCGCCGGAAGCTCTGCCTGATCTACTGCCGAGGGTGCAGGTGTTGGTGGTCTGCCTGCCGGGGACGCCCGCCACCGCCGGTCTGATCGGCGCGGCAGAACTGAGCCGACTCCCTGCTGGCAGTGTGGTGGTCAACGTGGGCCGGGCCGATGTGATCGACCAGCACGCCCTCTATGACGCGCTCAAACGCGGCCACCTCTACGGCGCAGGGCAGGATGTGTGGTACCGTTATCCGCCGGATGTCGTGAGACGGGCAGATCATCCCCCGGCAGAGGTGCCCTTCGGTGAACTGGGTAACATGGTGATGAGTCCACACCGGGCGGGCGGCTTTGGCGCGGTGGCGGTGGAGACGGCCCGCATGGACGCGCTGGCCGCCTTGATCCGGGCCGCGCACGCCGGGGAACCGCTCCCTAACCGGGTGGATCTTTCCGCCGGGTATTGAGCGGCTTTCCGTGCTATTCGGTGTCGAAATCGACCTGACGGTAGACAGCCTGCAAGCTCAGCGCACAGCCGACCGCCGGTAGATCAATGGTGGCAGATAGGCTGGTGATGTCTTTTAGCATCCATCGATCATCCGTCCGGCAGTAATGTTCGATGCGTGGTGTGTTCTGCGCGATGAGCAGATAATCCTGTAATGACGGAATCTGCCGGTAAGCGGCGAACTTACGCCCTCGGTCGATGTCCTCGGTACTCGGTGATAGCACCTCGACGATCAGTGTGGGGTTGAGCAGGGTATCGCGCCGGTCATCACGGTAATGGGCCTCACCACATACGACCACCACGTCCGGATAAAACACGCTGGTATCCGCCGCCTGCACACGCATATCACTTTGAAACACGCGACAATTTCGCTCGATTGTGCCGCCATACAACGTATATTGCACCGCTGAGGCGATCAGGTTATGGCGTTCGGAGGCTCCTGCCAGGGCGCAGATTTCGCCGTTGAAGTATTCGTGTCGCTTCGTGGCGGCACGCTCCGCCTGTAAATAATCGTCAATTGTCGTTGCTGAATAATCCGGTAGGGCGGTCATTTTCTGTTATGCTATAGCTGATTATAGTAGACCAAGTATAGCATGGATTTTGTGGTTCGTAGATCAATGTTCCGGTGATGCCGGGACGACAAATGTGATGGAGTTTTTAGATCATGGCAGAACCATCTCCTTCTCGCAGACAGATGCTTGCCTTACTCGGCCTGGGCGGGGCTGGCGTGGTGGGTTGCACCCTGGCCGGGATCGGTGGGTTGCTCATCACGGCCAACCGTAAAACGCAGGATACATCCCGTGTGGTGCTGGTGACGGCCACCCCCGGCGCGGAAGATTACCGTTACCCGGCCATGCAACCGCGCTCGGTCTGGGGCGCACTCCCGCCGGATCTGGAAGCGCGTAATGAGACCGGCCTCTACGATGCGGACGACAACCCGGAAGGCTGGTTTACTTACACCGATCCTCTGCCGGATGCTTACCAGACCGTCGTGGTACATCATAGCGTCATCGACGCGGGCGAAGACATCGCCACATTACAGGATATTCAAGACACCCACCGCACAGATCGCGGTTGGGCTGATGTGGCGTATCATTACTTCGTCGGGCAGAGCGGCATCGTCTATGAAGGGCGGGATGTGACCGTGCGCGGGGCGCATGTGGGCGGCTTTAATACCGGCAGTGTGGGCGTGTGTCTGCTGGGGGATTTCACGCAGATCACGCCGCCCCCGGCGCAGATCGTGGCCGCCCGTGACCTCATCCGCTGGTTGACGGACAAGCTCGCGCTCACGCATCTGGCCGGGCACAACGACTTCAATGCAGAGACGCAATGCCCCGGCACAAATTTAATCCCGCTCCTGGCGACGCTGGCCGGTGACCTGACAATGGGCACCGACGGCTACATCCCGCCGGACGAACGGGCGCACGCCAGCGAACGAGCGCATATGTGCCCCTGCTGTATGGTCTAAGGGGTGCCGGGCACGCCAGCCGTCCCTGTGGGTATTTGCCCTGGCAGGATCCACGCGCTCTCGTCGGTTCGTTCTTCATGGTAGATGATGTCAACCTCTGTGCCGACTTCAATCTGATTGCGGATAATCACATCGGTCGGGACGTTTTCCAGCCGTTTGGTTTGTTGATTGCCCATTCTGTCCTTGTAGACATATTCCAATATGCTATAAATCGGTCGATTATTGATCAAAATGCTGTAATTGCGGTCAACATAGGTGACGTGCGCTTTCGCTTTGACGCCGCGTATCTCTAGCTCCTTTGCCAGTCGCTTTTTGTAGGCCCGCTTAAACAAAGCACGGATCACCTGCGACATCATCACCAGGCCGATGACGATGAAGATGGCCGGTACACCATACTGAATCAACACATCGACACCGGCGGGCAGGCCGGACTCATCCCAGGGTACACTTTGCAAGCCGAAGAACATCACCACCCCGGCCCCTAGCATCGCGAACACAAAGATCAGATAAACAAAAATCAGCCACATACCAAACTCCTTCTATCAACGTTGATATATCAGGCTATTATACGCAGATCTTTAATATGCGCTTGGCAGAATACCAAACATTGCAATCTTTAGCAGGATATTGCCCGCGCTTGCTCCACCGTCTACAATCAAGCGGAAACCTGATTGTTGTCAAACTATAGGATAGATTCATGCCTCCTTTTCAGCAGATTCCGGTCGAGAAGATCACACAATTGCCCGTGTTGCACCGGACGACGATTGGCGACGAGCACCTGGACGCGATGGGGCATATGAACGTGCGCCATTACCTGGGCATCTTCGATGATGCAGGGTGGAAGTTCTTCGAGTCGTTCGGCATGACGATGGATTATTATCAGGATCATACCGCCGGGGCCTTCGCCCTGGCCCAGCACATCCGCTATCTGGCGGAAGTCCGCAAAGGGGAGACAGTCGTAATTCATGGGCGGATAGTGGCCCGTAGTGAGCGGCGCGTCCACTTCATTTACTTCATGGTCAACGAGACGACCGGCAAACTGGCCGCCACGATGGAAGGCATGGGTAGTCATGCTGACCTGACCACCCGGCGCACGTCGCCTTATCCGCCAGAAATCGCGGAGAAGATCGACGTGCTTGTCGCGGAGCATGACCAACTTGATTGGGACGCGCCACTTTCCGGCGCGATGCGGGCCTAACGTTAGTACATTCTAATCATCTGGGGGTTGGTTTGATTCTCGTTCCAGCCTTGAGGTATGATGAAACAGCGAGGAGATAAGAAAATCGTCAGGTCTGATGCTGGCGATCACTATAAGGAGTCCGTATGGCAAAACAACCGAATAAAGAGCAGTTATTGGCGTTCTATCGTCAAATGGTTTTGATTCGTGAATTCGAAGCCCGGTGCGATGAACTCTATAACGACAAGCGCATCACCGGCGTTTATATGCATCTCTACAGCGGCCACGAGGCGACCGGAGTCGGCGCGGTGGGGGCGTTGGAAGCGACCGATCATGTCATCACCGCTTACCGCGATCATGGGATCGCGCTGGCCCTGGATATAGACCCCAACCGGCTGATGGCGGAGATGATGGGCCGCAAAGACGGTGTGAGCGGTGGCAAGGGCGGCAGTATGCATCTGGCATCGCGGGAGCAAAACTTCTGGGGTGGGTATGCCATTGTCGGCGGGCATCTGCCGCTGGCGACCGGCATCGCCTTCGCCCAGGATTACAACGAGACCGGGGCCGTTGTGCTGTCGTTCATCGGGGATGGCGCGACCAACAACGGCTACTTCCACGAGGCCCTGAACATGGCCGCCATTTGGGATCTGCCGGTGGTGTGGGTGATCGAGAACAACAAGGTCGGCATGGGCACACGGGTGGAAGACGCCTCCGGCCAGCCAGAATTACACAAGCGGGCGATTGCCTATGGCATGAAGGACGGCGGCAGGATCGACGGCCAGAACGTCATCGAGGTGTATCAAGCGGTTAAAGACGCGGCGGATTATGCCCGTGAGGGTAACGGCCCGGTCTTAATCGAGAGCATGACCTACCGCTATAAAGGACATGGGGTTTCCGACAAGAGCTTTGACGACCGCTTCGCGGAGGAACTCAAAGAATATGAGGAAAATAAAGACCCGATCACGTTATTACACAATCATCTGGTCGATAAATACAAGAATGTAGAAGACGACCTGGAATCGTTCGAAGCGGAGGCGCGGACGATCATCGATGAGGCGGTCGAATTCGCGGAGAACAGCCCGGAACCAGGTTATGAAGACTTGGTTCGCAACGTCTATGTAGAGGGGGAGACCGATGGCAACTAAGAATCTGCCGATGCGCGAGGCCCTGCGTCAAGCTCTGTTAGAGGAGATGCGCCGGGACGAATCCATATTTGTGATGGGCGAAGAAGTCGGCGAATGGCAGGGCACGCACCGCGTCACCGCTGGCTTCCTGGAAGAATTTGGCGCGAAGCGCGTGCGCGATACCCCGATCAGCGAGATGGCAATCGGCGGGGTGGCCGTCGGCGCGGCTATGGCCGGCCTGCGCCCGGTGGCAGAGTTCATGACGATTAACTTCGCCTTCCTGGCGTTAGATGCCATCGTCAATCATGCCGCCAAGATCCATTATATGTTTGACGGCATGTTCAAGGTGCCGTTGGTGTTCCGCGCCGCCAGTGGCTGGGGCAACCAGGCCACCGCCACCCACTCCCACACGCCGGAGCCGATCTTCGCGCACTTCCCCGGCCTGTATGTGGCCGCACCCGCCACCCCGGCAGACGCGAAAGGCATGCTCAAGGCGTCCATCCGCGATGATAACCCGGTGTTATTTACCGAGAGCATCGGCCTGTACCCCAAGCCGGGGCCAGTGCCGGAGACCGAAGATCACATCCTGCCGATTGGCAAGGCCGACATCAAACGTGAAGGCCAGCACGTCACACTGGTGACGTATGCACGCGGCCTGGATTGGTGCAAGGCGGCGGCCAAAGATCTGGCGAAAGAGGGTATCGAGTGTGAGATCGTCGATATGCGCTGGCTCCGTCCGCTGGATATGGACACGGTGTTTGAGAGCTTCAAGAAGACTAACCGCGCTGTGATCGTAGAGGAATCCTTGCCGATGTATAGCTTCGGCAGTGAGATGGCGGCCCGCATCCAGGACACGATGTTCGATTATATGGACGCACCGGTCAAGCGGGTGACGGCGATGGATGTGCCGCTTCCTTACGCCAAGCAGATCGAATTGATGGCCCTGCCAGACAAGCAGAAGGTCATCGACGCGGTGAAGTCGATTGTGTGATGCTCATGCGCCAGGTGATCTTATACACGGACGAGGACGGCATGTGGATCGCGGAAGTTCCCAGTCTGATGGGGTGTGGTTCGCAGGGCAAGACCCGCGAAGAAGCCCTGGAAAACGTGCGTGAGGCTATCGAATTGTGGCTTGAAGATGCGGCGGGGTTGTCGCCGCATACAAACACTTATTGCAAAAATTATGATCCAATGAAAGGACAGTCATGGCGGAACCAATTACCCTGACAGCGGATGGCCTGCTGTTGAACTGGTTAAAAGAAGTCGGTGATAACGTCAGCAAGGGCGACGTAATTGCCGAGATTGAAGCGGATAAAGCCACCGTCGAGATCGAAGCGGCGACCGATGGCGTGTTGATCTCGCAGGAGGCCGAAGTCGGCGATGAACTGGAAGAAGGCGCGGTCATTGGGCAGATCGGCAGTGCCGATGAAGCCGGTGGCGCAGACGAAGCCGAAGAATCCCAAACAGAAGAAGCGCAAGCAGATCAACCGGATGATGAAGCCGACGACGCGCCACAACCGGCCACCGCCAAGCAAAATGGCGACGGCCCATCGGATAGTTCATCGCGTACCGATGACGGGCGTATTAAGGCGTCACCGTTGGCCCGTAACATCGCGGAAGATCGCGGGGTTGACCTGGCCCAGGTGAGCGGAAGCGGCCCCGGTGGGCGGATCGTCAAGGCCGATGTCGAAAACTTCCAGCCGGGGCAGGCCCAACCCGCATCCCCCAGCCGTGAGTCATCGGCTGGAACAAGCACCGGGAGTGCGGCAGTTGGTCAGCCGACCTGGGGCAAGATGCCCAAAGAAGATGTCGAAGTCGAAGACATCAGCCGGATGCGCCGCGCCATTGCGGAGGGCACCACCCGTAGTTTCGCCAATATCCCGCATTTTTACGTCAACCGGGAGATCAACGTGGAGCCGCTTCTGGCTTTGCGTAAGCAGATCAACGCCGAACTGGAACGCGACGGCATCAAGGTGAGCGTCAACGATATGATCGTGAAGGCGGCGGCCTTATCCTTGCGCCAGTTCCCCAATGTGAACAGCCACTTTTACGGCGATCAAATCGTGCGGCACCAACGGGTGAACATCGGCATCAGTGTCGCCTTGCCGAATAACGGACTGGTGAATGTGGTGGCCCACGACGCCGATAAGCGGTCGCTCAGTGATTTGGCGGTGGAAAACCGCGCCATGTTCGACCGGGCGCGGGAGGGACGCATCAAGCCGGAGGATGTGAAGAACGCGACTTTCACCATCAGCAACCTCGGCCCGTATGATGTGGACTGGTTCAGCGCGATTATCAGCGCACCGGAGGCTGGCATCATCGCAATCGGCGCGGCCAAGAAAAAGCCGGTCGTCCTGCCGGATAACTCACTCGGCATCGGGATGATCATGACGGCGACCTTGAGCATCGACCACCGGGTGAGCGACGGCGCGGAAGGCGCACAATTCATGCAGACCTTCAAAGATCTGCTGGAAAATCCAATGCGGTTGATGGTTTAATCCATCGTATACGGGCGGGAGCATCACCGCATGCTCCCGCTTATGGTGGGGTGGCTACGGGGTACCCCGCGCTTTGAAGCTCAAGCTAATCCCGCCGACCATCACAATCCCCACCAGGATCAAAACGACCGCCGCGACCGCCGGTAACCCGGCCAACAGCACCGCCCCCAGCACAATCCCTAAGACCATGACCAGACCTAACAAGATCAGAATGCCAGATGGCACGGGCGGCACGCCTTCTGCCAGCACATCCTGTTGACGATCCAGCAGGGTGACGAGATGCGCGACCCCGGCTTGTGGATCGGTTCGCAGGTCGATGATGGACTCCGCCTTGAAGATGGCCGGGATGGTCTCACCTTGCATCAAGACCGGGAGCAGGCGATGGCCGTGTCGCTCGGCTTGTTGTACATCGGCCCGGACGCCAGCAGATTCGCCCGTGATGGGAGTCAGCACGACGACGACCACCGCCGCTGTGCGGATCTGCTGATCGCGGTTGACGGGATGAGCAAGCTCGACATCATACCCGGCTTGAAGCAGATGATCTGCCAGCCAGCGGGCCGGTGCGCTGTCCTGGTCGTTATGGGTGATGAGGATCATCAGGCGAAGGTGAAACGCTTGTCGTTCATCTCAGCATAAAGTTGACCGTAAGACAGCGTGACGCCGAAGTGATTGGTTAGGATGTTAGCATCGCGGCGGTGGTTGCCGTTGCCCAGGTTGATCTCGGCAATGTCGGCGACATCGGTGATGTGGCCTTCGGCTTCCAGGCTGATGTGGGCGTACACCCGATATTTGATCTCCCGGCAATCTGCGAAGACCAGGTTGAAGTAAACCGGTTCATCGGGCGTGGTGTTCTTCGAGACGACCCGGTACACACACTCAAACACCAGTTGCCGGCCCCATTGCACCATCTGTATATCCGTAATCGAAAATCCGCCGCCCGTGACCAGGCCCAGCGTCTGGATGATCTTTTCTTTGCCCATTGTGCCCATTGTTTGATTTTACCTTTCCCTTTCCTCGGTTATGATCGCGTAGCGGCCTGCAAGACCGTTACGCATTTACATCATAACGCGAAGGCGTGCTGTTCTGCAGGGCCAGCCGGATGATAAAGACGGTGCCACCATCGGGCGGGCTTTGCAGTTCCAGCGAGCCGCCGTGTAATTCCGCGCTGTTCTGGGCCAGCGTCAAGCCTAGCCCGGTGCCTTTGATCGTCTCGGTATTCTTCCCCCGCTGGAACTGCCGCAGGACGACCATCTGTTGTGTTTCGCTGATGCCGACGCCGTGATCTTGCACAGAGATAACCGCCTGCTGGCGACTCTCTCGCTGGAGTTGCACCTGGATCGGCTCGGTAGTGCCAGCATAGCGCACCGCGTTATCCAGCAGTTGACCTATGATGATCGTGACCAGATCGGCATCGATGAAGGTGTCCTCAAAGGTGCCGGTTACGTGCAGGTTGACGTAGTGGGTGGGATTGCGCCGGTTGAACTGACTGACTAGATCCGCCAGCAACAGAGCAAGATCTAACTTCTGCGGGTTGAACGCCATCAAGCCGCTTTTCGCCTTGCTGTACAACAGGATATTGTCGAGCAACTGCGTGAGTTGATCGACCTGGGTACTGATCTTACGCAGATGATTGGTGCGTTTGTCGTCCGTCATCTGGTCAATGTAACGCTCTAAGGAGTTGGCGGACGACTTAATGACGGCAAACGGCGTGCGGAACTCATGCGACATCAACGAGACGATGGAATTTCGCAGGTCACGCATTTGACGCTCCTGCCGGATTTGGTATTGGTAGGCTTCTGCCCCGCGCCGCTCGGTGAAATCTATGAAGAAGAACAGCGCGTGGCCGTCCGCTTGGTCTTGGATGGCGGAATAGATCAGGCTGACGGGCCGCCCGCTGGGTGTTTGCAATTCAACGTCGCGCTCCTGGACGCGCCCGGTCGCCTTCACTTCATCGCGGGCTAAAAGCAGGCGGTCAGTCTGGAACATCGCTTCGATCTGCGTCAGGCCGACGGCATCCGGTAGAACGTCCAGAATCCGCCGCCCGATGGCGTTGCAATAATACAGACCGCCGGTATCCAGGTTGATCTGGGCGATCCCGACCGGGGCGTCCTCCACGATGTGGCGGTAGGTTCGCTCACGTTCTGCTAAGTCGCGTTCTTTCATTTTGACTGAACTAATGTCCTGACAAATTGTCAGCAAGGCGCGTTCACCTTCGAACATAATGACTCGTGACTGCACCATCGACGACACGATGCGATTGTTAACCTGAATGTCGTATTCGACCGGCGGCAGGGTGGTGCGGCCAGCGCGGTATTGGGCCAATCGTTGCTGTGCGGTGTCATCTTGCATGAACCACGTCAGCGGGTTGGGGTGCAGATGATCGCGCAGGTCATCCAGCGTCGTCATGCCGCCGAACGCCAGCGCGGCCTGGTTGGCATAACGGAGCGTGAGTGTATCCAGATGCAGGATGTAACACGCGGTCGGCATGTCATCGACCAGACGGCGGTAATCTTGCTCGCGCTGTTGCAGGTGAGCCTGAGATTGCTCCAGCAGGTTGAGGTTACGGTTGCTGGCACGTTCGCTGATGAAGACGAGCAATGCGACCAGCACCAGCCCGCTGATGGTATCCGGCTTCCAGTAAACGACTGGATTTTGTATGTACGCGCTCCATAGGGCGGCGGATGTGATCCCGGCGTAGAGCAGGGCGACGTATCCGTTCAGCAAGTAACCGGCCAGCATACACCCGATGACATACGACACGATGATAAATGGGGCCGGTTCCAGGAAGAGCAGAATGGTGATGTACACCCAACCGGCGGTGATGTAAAGGGTGCTGGCGTGGGTCACCCGCCCGCGCCGCAAGATGTAGAACGTTAACAAGACAGTCAGGATGAATGGCAGGGTAATCACCTGGGTAATGGGGCCACCGCGTAGCACGGCAAAGACCGGGCCTAATGCCAGCATCAACAATAAGGTGGTGCTCAAGATCATCGCTTCTACAGTAGAACGACCGCCAGCGACAGAGCGGGGAACGAATAACGATAACCAGTCGTTTGTCATCACAATACCAATCAATCTAACCCATACCCGCTCATTGTACCTGAAATTTTAAGTGAAGAGTCATAACAAAATCGAGAGAAGGTAAAAAATGGACAGTCTAATTCCTCTTAGCACAATGCTAAATGCGCTGAATCTTAATGAAGACGCCGATGATGGCCGTCTGCGGGCCGCCCTGAGTGACGCAACCGCCATCATCCGCCAGCAGTTAGGCCGCTGGTTAGAGCCAACCTACGCCACGCGCTATCACACCGCCAACGGTGCCCATGATCTGCCGCTGGAAGTCGATCTGCTTGAACTGGACGCGATCCGGCTGGATGATGGCACAACCGTCGATCTGGATACGGTCGCGCTGGTGCCAGCCGATGGCCCGGCCAGCGTGTTGCAGTGGCTTTATCCCCCGCAGATGGTGGGCTTTGCCGATGAGACACTGGCGATTGATGGCTTGTGGGGGTGGCACCCGGCCCCGGCGGCTATGTGGCGGGATAGCGGCGCGACGATCCAGACCGCCAACCTGACCGCAAACGCGACCACGTTTGAAGTCGCTGACTCTACAGCGGCAGATACACATGGGGATGCCCCGGCGTTATCGGTCGGCCATCTGCTCCGCATTGAGGATGAGTTCTTACGTGTGACCGACATCGAAATCACAGTTGGGACGGATACAGTGCATGTCTTGCGCGGGGTGAACGGTACCGATGCGGTGGCGCACCCCATCGACACGGCGGTGTATACCTATCAACCGCCGCGTGATCTGGCGCGGTTGGTTCTGCGCTGGGCGATCTGGCTCTACCGTGAACCGGACGCCGCCAATCTACCGCTTCCGCCGGATTTCTTGCCGACGGTGCGCCGCTTGCGCCGCTGGTAATCGGCCAACCTACGCTACAATAGGGGGAACTGCTTGAACGTCTGTATCTAAAGGAAAGACGAAGAATGTACCGCCTATTGTTTTTATTCGGGGTGAGTCTGTTGATGGTCATGCCGGCCAGTGCCCAACTGGACGAAGACGATCCGACCGTCTCACCATTTGAATTTGAGACCGTCAGCTTTTTGTTCGATAGCACCGTGTTCGGCAATCCCTTTGGGGAAATCATCCCGGCGCAATCGCTGGAACGCGACGACCTCAACTTGGCCTGGGCCGCCCTGCCACAACGCACGCGGATTAGCTTCCAGGATGACAATGTGCCCGGTGTCACGCTCAGCCCGACGATTGATGTGTTTTCCACCCAACGTCTGCAAGAAGGACTCGCGCCGGAGTTCGCCCAGGCCCAATATAACCGGCTCGATGTTCTGCTGGCGGCGGGCGAAGATGCCGACCTGACAGCCTATACCGACTTCCAGCAAGAGCCGCTTTTGTCTTTGGCAAATGCCGTGCCACAATTCGCGCTCGAACCGGCGATAGTGGCGGGGGATAACGTCGTCGGTCTGCGATACGTCACCCTGCTGGATGCGAACGCTTACCTGCCAGGGATCGAGCCGACGCTGATCTATGTCTTCGATGGGTTGACCCGTGACCGGAGTCACTACGTCACCGCGTACTTTGCGCTGATGAACGACAGCGCGTTTGACCCGACTCAGGCTGATGACCCCTCCCGGCTGGATGATGCCAATTACACCCCCGCCCTGGATGACCTGGACGCGATGTTGGCGACACTGACCGTCAGCGGGGCGGCCCCGGCACCAGCGGATGCAACACCCGGCATTGATTACGGTGTGGATCTACCCGCGACGGCCACCTATGCCAACGGCGTCACCTTTGCGGTGGATTATGACCCGGTTTACTTCGATGCGCCGGAAAACCGCCAGATTGATGACACGGCGGATCTGCTCTATGAGATCGTCTTTAACGAGAACATCGCCGCGCCGGAGAACATCAATACGCCGGTCGTCAGCATGTTCAGCACGGCAGGGTTGGCCGACGACGACGAAAATTACACTGCGTTACGCCGTTTCATAGCGGATTATCTTCTGACTGAAACGGACAATGTGCCGCCGCCGCCACTGCCGTCCTTTACCAATGTAGAACTGCCGTCGTTCGGCCTGTTGCCGTACCTGCCGGAAGGTCCATTCGTGCCAGTGTTCAGCGTTCAGCCGGCCTATGTCGCCGGGCCGGAGGTGGTCGGCATCAGTTATATCAGCCTGCTGGCCGAAGGGCCGTTTGCGGTCGATAACCAGCAGTTGGCCTACGTCTTCCAGGGGTTGACGCGAGATGCGGCTTATTACATCAGCATCGTCTTGCCGTTGCAATCGGCTGTGTTGCCAGCATCCAGCGATTTCGAGTCGGAAGCCTTCGAAGCTATCGAAGCGATCAACAATAACCGCATCATCGCGGTGACGCAGGCCGACCTGGACGCCTTCCAGCCGTCGTTGATGGTGTACGATGCCATCGCCGCTTCTTTCCGGGTGGAGTAGGGTCATCAATTATGTGACATATATGTAAGATTTTGACTCGAATCAAAAACCGGGGGCCGAAAAGCCCCCGGTTCGATGTTATGACGGAGATAGCTAGCTCTTAGAAGCCACCTGCCATCAGCAGGCCGAGCACGTCAGAGAAACCGGCGACCGGGCCATCCGGCGCGGCGATTTCACTCACACCGTCAATGTTGCTGTAGACCAGCGCACCGGTGATCGCGAGTGTACCGGTTTCTTCCGGGTCGATCACAGACGCATCGAGGGATATATCAAAGGCGGTTACCTCTTGGTACAGTGTTTCTAGGTTGACCTGTTGCGTCACTGTCAGGGAGATCGCTTCACCCAATTGCGGGGCGATTTCACTCAGTTCGGAGACATCGGTGCCAGCCACGCCACCAGCCGTTACCAGCAGTTCCTGGAAGGTTGGGTCTTGGAGCAGGCCCGCGACATCAACCGTGGTGACGAAGACCGCGAAGCCTTCGCTGTCGTCTACACGCTCAATCACGATGTAAGACTCCAGGGCGGTCGCCAGGTCGGCCATTTGCTCTTCAGACAATTCGCCTTCGGTCTCGACTTCACCCATGCCTTCCATGCCACCCATACCACCGAGGAAGCCAACCAGGCCATCAACCACGTCCGGAATATCCAGGCCAGCCCAACCATTGGGGATGCCTAGCATGGCGAGTTGGTCGCCACCCTCCGGGCCGAGCAGGGGTGTCAGCGTGCTGAAGTCAATGTAGCCAATGCCTTCGATCAGGGCCAGGTTCAGCGTGATGCCTTCCGCCGGGAACTCTGCCGCCGCCGCGCCGCTCGCGTTCAGCGAGATGTTCATCGTGCCGGAGAAGCCAGCCAGAACGTCTGTGACGGCACCCAGGGCAACTGCGATGTCGGTGCTATTCAAGGCTTCTTCATCCAGCATGCCGAAGGCCCCGATGAATTCACCGCTGGCTACGAAGCTGATGCTACCTTCTTCTTCAGTACCCGTCACGATGACATCGGCAGACAGGGTATAAGCTGAGGAGCCGATGTTGGCCGTTGCTTCGGTGGAATCAGCCAGTAGGGCGCAATCTTCTTCGCCCAGGCCGCCGCAGAACTGGTCATCCTGCGCCATTACCGAGCCGCCGAAGACCAGCAAAAGGGCTGACAGGGCAACAAGAATCAATCTACGCATGTTTATCTCCATTTCGTCATTCATTGAGAATAATTGTTGTGGTGTGTAACGAACACACACGATTTTATTATAAAGGATATTTGAATTTCTGCGTTTAAGATTGTGTAATTATTCCACTAGAATCTGGGGGTTTTGGCCGCAAACGACTTTCTAACCCCTTTACGATCAGTTTATCACACGCGATTCAGAACAAAATTTCGTTCCTGTGCTAATCTTAAAGCGTTAGAGAGTTGTAATGACGAAAGGATCATTAACGATGATGTCTCGCAAAGTGAGCCGTTATGCGCGGGATGACCGC
>DAOTTZ010000027.1:0-81780 GCA_034437535.1 Anaerolineae bacterium
CCGTCGTGATCGCCCCGCAAGTCTTTGCCCGTCGCCCGGTCTTGCGCTATCGCTGGTTGACCTTTGCAGTGTTGGTGCTGGTCGGCATCGGCCTGGTGATTACGTTCTCGCGGGCCTCTGCCCTGGCGGCGGCGTTCGGCCTGGGGGTGATCGCGGTCATGCGTTACCGCCGTTATATCCCGGTGTTGGTCGGCGTCGGCCTGTTGCTTTTGCTCTTGCCCCAGGCTCAATTTTATCTGGATCGCTTCATCCAGGCGTTTACCGCTCAGGATCTGGCCACTCAGATGCGAATCGGTGAATTTACCGACTCGTTGCGATTAATCGACCGCTACCCGATCTTCGGCGTGGGCTTCACCGGGACGCCTGACATCGACATCTATACCGACGTGGCGAATATGTACCTGATTATGGCAAATCAGATCGGGCTGGTGGGCGTGGGGATCTTCCTGACGACGATGACCGGCGTGCTGGTCTATGGGTTGATCGCCTGGCGCAAAGCACGGCACCTACCCGGACTGGAGGCGATTCACCTGGGGTTCCATGCCGCGCTGGTCACGGCACTGGTCAACGCGGTGGCGGATCTCTATTTCTTCCGGTTGGATTTCCAACCGTTGATCACGTTGTTCTGGCTGACGGTCGCGCTGTGCCTGGCTAGCTCGCGGCTCGTGTTTGAATCAACCGTTGATAAACCGGAGTCGATGGAGTAACATCGGTCGTCGGCTATCTGGCCGATTTTTTATTGTCTTTCCGCCCTGCAAGCCACGCCGGTGGTTCAGCCGGGCAATCCCATGGGAGGAGTATTCCATAACATGAAACGTTCCTATGAATTAACGACTGTCCTGCGTCTGGATACCGATGACGCCCTGCGTGAGAACATCGACCAGATCAAAGGCTGGATCGAAGGCGAAGACGAAGAATCCAAACAGGGCGAAGTCCAACGGATTGACACGACCCACTTCGGGCGGCGCAAACTGGCGTATGAGATCGACGGCCAACGCGAAGGATTTTACGTGATCTTTTATTTTGACGCCGAAGGCGAAATTCTCGACGAGCTAGACCGGGAATTGCGGCTGGCTTCTACCACTCTGCGCCACTTGATCGTGCGCTCTGAAGACGACTAATTAGACCAATTTTGAGGAGGGTGCGGGATGGCACGCGGACTGAATAAAGTCATGATTATCGGTAACGTGGGGCGAGAGCCAGAGATGCGCTATACCCCCAGCGGACGCCCCGTGACCAGTTTTAGCGTTGCCACCAGCCGCAGTTGGACGTCTTCCGAAGGCGAACGCCGCGAAGAAACCGAATGGTTTAACGTGGTCGCCTGGGGTAACCTGGCCGAGATCTGCAAGACACACCTGACCAAGGGCCAGCAAGTCTACGTTGAGGGCCGCTTGCAGACACGCGGATGGGAAGACGACACCGGCAAGAAGCACTTCCGCACCGAGTTAGTCGCCAATGAGATGATCCTCGTGGGAGAACGCAAGAACCAGAGCGGTGATTTTCATTATCAAGGCGACGACATCGACCCGGACGATTACGCATTCTAGGAGAAACAACCTGTGAGTAACGACGATAACCCCAAAAGCAACAACCGTTCATCAGGGCGGAACCGGCGGCCCCCGCGCCGCAACCGACGCCGACGCCGGAGTGGATATTGCCCGGATGGCCGGTGCTTCGATTATCGTGACCCGGATACCCTGCGCCGTTACCTGACCGACGTCGGCAAGATCAAGCCGCGTCGCCAGACGGGCAATTGTGCGCGGTGCCAGCGTGAACTGGCCCGTGAGATCAAGCGGGCGCGACACCTGGCCCTCCTGCCGTTTGTGGAAACGGGCGATTAGATTGTCGATGGCGGGGCCAGCCCGCCCCACCACCAACTAAGGAGCAAAGAGTTTCATGGCAAAAAAACGCCAATCCAGCGGCCTGCCACAACCGCGCCGCGCCAGGGAAGACCAGGAAGTAGAAGCGAGCGGCGAACTGCGAGACTACGAATCCCGCGCTGAGCGCGAAGAACGCATCCAGCGGCAGATTTTACTCGGCGTCGGCGCGACGCTTGCGTTGATCGTCCTGTTGCTGGGCGGCGCGTTCGTGGTCGATCAAGTCATCAACCCTAGCCGAAGTGTCGCCAGTGTTGATGGCGAAGGGATATCAGTCTCAGATTTTGAGACTCGCGTCCGCATCGAACGGGCACTCAACAGCGAACGCGCCAGTATCGTCGCGTCTCAGTTGCTCGACGCCGGGCTGACCAGCGACCCGAACGAAGCGATCAACCAGGCGTATCAGTTCGACCCGCAGGTCCGTGAAGCCCTGGACGAATTCAGCGCACCAGACCGGCTAGGCCTGCGTGTGCTGAATAGCATGATCGACGATTTGATCGTGCGCCAGCAAGCTGAATCACTGGGAGTCGAAGTTGACGACGCTGAGATCGACACCGAGATCGAGCAATTCCTGGGCATCAACCGGGACAATGACCCGCTTCTGGAAGCTGGCGACGCAGAAGCAACCGCAGAGCCGGCCGAAGAACCGACGGTCACCCCGACGCCATTGGTACAGCCGACCGAGACCCCCGTCCCGACCGAGACACCGGTCGTGGAGATCACCCCGACGCCTGGCCCGACCCTATTCCCGACCGTGACACCCGCGCCGACACTCAACCCGGAAGAACGACTGGAAGAGATCGATGACGAGGTGGCCGAATTCTATCGTTTCGTCGGGCGGGAAGCCGAAGTCAGCCGGGACGACATCCGTGATTACTTCCAGATGCAAGTTCTACGGGAAAAGGTCGCCCGTGAGGTCGTCGGTGAACCTGAAACCAGCTTATGGGTGAACGCACGGCGGATCGTGGTGCAAGAGGAAGCCCAGGCGCGAGACATCATCGAAGCCCTGGAAGCAGGCGAGTCCTTCGCGGCATTAGCCCGCATCGCCTCCATCGACCAGCAAACCGGGTCTAACCAGAACGGCGGCGAACTGGGATGGGTCAGCATCAATAACTTCATCAACGAAGACTTGCGGGCCTTGCTCACCGAACAAGAAATCGGCATCATCAACACCGAGCCGCTGGAAACTGATTTCGGCTGGCAGGTCATTCAGATCCGTGACCGTGAAGAACGTGACATCGAAGCGCGTGAGGCTGATCGCGTGTTGGAAGAACAATTCGCCGATTGGCTCGCTGATCAAAACACAACTGCCGACATCGAACGGTCGGATTTCTGGCCGGATGTCGTACCGGAGCAACCCGGTTTCATCTTCCGTGCTCGCTAACCAACAGGATTAACGGCGGGTGATTGTGCCCGCCGTTTTTTGTGATGACCAGGATAAAAAAACAACATATTGCCCGGCTAGAAGCGCAGTTGGAAGGCTTGATCGAAAATGCCTTCGCTGGTTTATTCGGTAGTACGATCCGCGCTCAGGATGTCGCGTTGCACCTGGCACGGGCAATGGACGATCATCTGCTCCCTGCTTATGGCCTCAACCCGCATCCTATCGCGCCGGATCACTACACCATTCACATCAACCCGGCAGTTCACCGGGCCATGCTGAAGAAATACCCCACCCTGGCGACCATCCTGGCTGACCATCTCACCAATCTAGCATCCCGCGCCGGGTATCATATGCGAGAGCAACCTATCGTCAAATTACTGGTCGATGACACCCTGCCCGAAGCGCGTGTCATCGTCACCGCCGGCCACCAGCAAGACGCCCATAACGGCACCGATGCGCTGGAAGCCGTGAGCAAACCGGCACATCCCCAGGCTCCTAACGCGCAATTTATCGTCAATGACCAGCGCGTGATCCCACTGACGCAACCCCTCATCAACATCGGGCGGCAACGTGACAACGACATAATCCTGAGTGATCCTGCCGTTTCCCGTTACCACGCGCAGATTCGACTGCGGTATGGGGAGCATTTGCTCTTTAACGCGCAGAGCAAAGCCGGTACCTTCGTCAATGGCATCCGCATTCGCGAACACATCCTGAAATCGGGCGATGTCGTCACACTGGGCAACACTCAGTTGATCTACCACATCAGTGAGGCCGAAGACGACCAAGAGATGGACGACACCACCGGGCAAATCCTGACCTAGAGGAGGCCATGATGACGCTCGACCTCATCTTATTCGGCTTGCGGCTGGTTTCTGCCCTGGTGTTATTGGCGATCCTGGGGACGGTCTTCCTGGCGATGTGGCAGGAATTCCGTGCGACGACTGAACGGCTGGAAGCCACCCGCCGCAGTTATGGCCGGTTGGTCGGCCTACTAGAAATCGACGACCAGTTGATGACGACCGGCAGTGTGTACCCGCTCTTGCCGCTTACCACGCTGGGCCGCACCACCACCAACACTGTGACGATTGACGATAGCTTCGCCAGCAGTGAACACGCCCGCATCACCCTGCGTGATGGGCAATGGTGGCTGGAAGACCGCAAAAGCCGCAACGGCACCGTGCTCAACGGTGTGCTGGTAGAACGCCCTGTCATCATGACTGATGGTGACATCATCGGCATCGGTCAGTCGCAGTTCCGGCTGGAAATTGACTGACGCCTTCTGCCTACCCAGGCTGTTTTCGTGTATCATGGATGACGTCTGACCGTAGACGGAGTGATGGAGTATGGATCTACAACTGCAAGGTGCGCGTGCCCTGGTCATCGCGGCCAGTGCGGGCTTAGGGGCCGCCACCGCCCGCCAACTCAGCCTGGAAGGCGCGGCGGTAGTGGTCAACAGCCGCAACCTGGAAAAACTCCAGGCGACCGCCGCCAACATCAACGCGGAGAGCGGCAACCCGATCTTCACCGTACCGGGCGACATCACAGAGCCGGCCAGCGCGACGAAGGTCGTCCGTAATGCCGCCGAATTCCTGGGCGGGCTGGATGTACTGGTGACCAATGCTGGCGGGCCGCCTGGTGGCACATTTGACGACTTCACATTGGAAGATTGGCGACAGGCCACCGACCTGACCTTGCATAGCGCGGTCACGTTGATCTATGCCGCGTTGCCATACCTGCGACAATCCAACCGGGCCGCAATCCTGACGATTACATCGGTCGCGGTCAAACAGCCGGTAGAAAACCTGACGTTATCGAACGCGATTCGCCCGGCAGTCATCGGGCTGACCAAGACCCTGGCCCTGGAACTCGCGCCGGAAGGTGTGCGCGTCAACAGTATCTTACCGGGTATGACTGCCACCGGGCGCGTCGATGACTTGATGCATGCCCGCGCCGAAAAGAAAGGCACCACTGCTGATGACGAAGCAGAACGCGCCGCCGCCAGCATTCCGCTGGGGCGCATCGGCACGCCGGAAGAATTCGGCAACGCGGCGGCCTTTTTATGTTCACCCGCCGCTGGATTCATTACGGGCGTCGCCCTGCCGGTGGATGGCGGCACCATCCGCGCTACGCTGTAACAGACTATCTGCATAAATCCAGCTTTAGAGATGAGGACTCATAACGATGGAAGATCATGTCAAAATCGCGGTGATCGGTGGCAGTGGCTTTTATAACATGCCGGAAATCACCGATAAAACGACTGTCCGCGTGGAGACGCCCTTCGGTGATCCGTCCGGCTCGATTATGATCGGCACCCTCAAAGGGCATCGGGTGGCATTCCTGGCCCGGCATGGGGAAGCACACACTTATTCACCGACCACCGTACCCTACCGCGCCAATATCTACGCGCTAAAGACACTCGGTGTGCGGTATATTCTGGCGGTGAGCGCGTGCGGCTCGCTCCACGAAGATTATGCCCCCGGTCATATCGCCCTGCCCGATCAACTGTACGACAACACCAAATCCGAACGCGGCGGGCGGACGTTCTTCGATCAAGGGCTGGTGGCCCATGTCGGCGTGGCGGAGCCGTTCTGCGAGCGCGTCAACGATCAACTGCAAGCCGCGCTCCAGGCGGCTGGCGCGACCGTTCACCGGGGGGGCACGTTCATCACGATTGAAGGGCCACGCTTCAGCACGAAGGGCGAAAGTGAAATCTTCCGCGCCTGGGGGTGTAAGTTGATCGGCATGACGACCTCGCCTGAAGCCTATCTCGCCCGCGAAGCCGAAATCGCCTACAGTGTCATCGCCCACATCACCGATTATGACGTGTGGCACGATGAAGAAGAAACCGTCAGCGCGGATGCTGTGATGCAAATCGTCGGCCAGAACGTCGCCAAGATCAAGCAGGCGATGCTCAACCTACTGGATGACTTCGACGCCGATGCTGATGACCCTGCTCATCATGCGCTGGCAAATGCCCTCACGACCAGAGACCAGGACGCCGTACCAGAGGCCGCGATGACGAATCTACAACCGATTGTTGGTAAATACTTCACGGATTAGCTGGTGCTACCGAACGAACGCCTTAGCCCCTGGCGGGTAGAACGGCATATGCTGGTGCTAGCGGTGATCTTCGTGACCGTCAACGCGCTGGCCCTGGTACTACAACGACCCGAACGCCTCGCGCCGGTCTTCATCACGCTGGCCGTGTGGATCGTCTGCACCGTCAGCGGGCACCTGGTCTTGAATCGCATCTTGCCCCGACGCGATCATTACCTGTACCCCGCCGTGATGTTCCTGGCAGGTTGGGGATTGATCGCTATCTCACGGCTTGCGCCCACCTTCGGCCAGCGGCAGACGCTCTGGCTCTTGTTCGGCACGGTCGCGCTGTTGGCAATGACCTATCTGCCGCATGTGTTGCGCTGGTTACGGCTGTACCGTTACCTGTGGTTGATCTTTGGCCTGGGCTTATTGGTCAGCACCATCTTATTCGGCAGTAGCCCCGCCGGGGTGAGTGGCACGCCGCAATTGTGGTTACAGTTCGGCCCGGTTTATATTCAACCGTCGGAAGTCCTCAAGATTATCCTGGTCGCGTTCTTAGCCAGCTATCTGGCGGAGCAATATCCATCCTTGCGGGCGGAGGGTGTGGTGGCTGAACATCGCCCGCTGGAAGTCTCACCGCGCATCCTCGGCCCGGTTTTCCTGATGTGGGGATTATCCATCGTGATGTTGGTGTGGCAACGTGACCTGGGCACGGCGGTGGTGTTCTTCGCAGTCTTTATCGTGCTGGTCTATGCCGCCAGTGGTTACACCGCTGTGTTGATCGGCGGGGCGGCTTTGATCGGCATTGCGGCGGTGGGGGCGTATCTGCTGTTTGACCTGGTACAGCTTCGCATCGACATCTGGCTGAATCCCTGGCCGGAATCTGCCGGTGATGCTTATCAACTGGTGCAGAGCTTGCAAGCGTTCGCGGCGGGCGGCCCATTTGGGGAAGGCATCGGGCAGGGCTTACCCACCGCGATCCCGGTCGTCCATTCGGATTTTCTGTTCGCGGCCATTGGCGAAGAGTGGGGCCTGCTCGGTGTGATTGTGGTCATCAGTATCTTCGCGCTGATTACGTTACGCGGGCTTATCATCGCGCTGAACCACAACGACCGGCCCTTTTACGTCTTGCTGGCGGTCGGCCTCAGCGCGTTGATCGCGGTGCAAAGCCTGCTCATTATGGGCGGGGCCACGCGCCTTTTGCCCATTACCGGCGTCACCTTGCCGTTTATGAGTTATGGGGGCAGTTCGCTCCTGGTCAGCTTCGTGATCGTGGGGTTACTCTTACGGCTTTCCGGTTCTCAACCAGATACCAGCATTTAGGATAAAGCCATGCAATTCTCGCGTGAAATCAGACGGTTAGCCGCTGGCACGCTGGCCGCCTTTGGCCTGATTGTCGTCGTCGCGGCATATTGGGTCGTCACCGGCACCCAGACCATCAGCACACGAGACGACAACCCCCGTCGCCTGGAACAACGCGCCCGGCTTCAACGTGGCACCATCTACGACCGGGATGATATGATTCTGGCAGAATCACGCCTGGAGCGTAGCGGGCGCACCGAGCGCGTCTACAACCTGACGAACGGCGCGTTGGGCTATTATAGCCTGCTGTATGGCACCTCTGGCGCAGAAGCGGCCTTCGATGATGTGCTGATGCCGGAAGAAGCGGACGACCTGGCCGAATGGTTCCAGCGGGAGATTCTACACGTCACCGCCAGCGGTGATGACATCCGCCTGACGCTCGATCATCAAGTCGAACAGATCGCGGCGGAAGCTATGCACGGTTACCGGGGCGGCCTGGTTCTGCTTTCGGTGCCGGATGGCGGAGTCACCGCGATGGTGAGCAACCCGACCTTTAACCCCAACACGCTCGACGCGAACTGGGAAAACCTGACCGCCAGTGACGATGAGCCATTCTTCAATCGGGCATTACAGGGGAATTACCAACCCGGCGGCACCATCTACACCATGCAGATCCTCACCGCGCTCATCAACCGCTGGCCGGGGGAAACGATCTTCGAAGATGCCGACCGCCCGGTGGAAATCGACGGCGTGACGTTGACCTGTGCCACACCACCACCCGCCAGTTCATTGACGCTCTACGATGCTTATACCTTCGGCTGTCCCGCGCCGTTCCTGGCATTTACCGAACAAGCCGGGGGCGATGCGTTGGCGCAAACCATCGCTTTGATCCGACCGGAAACACCACTTCAATTGCCAGATTTCCCGACGACCGACCGGCCCATCACACCGGAACTGACAACAGGTGACGCACTCGGCCAGGGTGAATTCCAGGTCACCATCCTGGAAATGGCCGCGTTCACCGCGTCGGTCATCAACACTGGCAACGCCCCCCGGCCTTACATCCTGGACGCGATACAACCGGCTGGCTCCGGCGACTGGCAGGACGCCCACACGACCAACCAGCGCGTTCCCATCACCACGCCGGAAAACGCCCGGCGTATCGCCGCGCTGATGCGGCAAAATGTCTCACGCGGGACGGCGGCCAGTGCCACCACCGCCGACTACGACATCGGCGGGCAGGCCGCGCTCGGTTACGCGGGGGATAGCACGTTTACCTGGTTCATCGGCTTTGTACGGTTGGATGCTAGCACCGGGTACAGCATCGCGCTGGTGCTGGAAGACACCGCCGACCGTGACCTGGCGGCCCAGATCGGCGGGATGGTCTTACAGGCCGCCGCAGAGCAAGACCGCTAGGCGTTCTCGACCGTCAACGTGCCACTGCGATCATGCCTGGCGCGGTCGTCTTCCATCTCCTGGATCTCGGCTTCCAGTTCGGAAGTAAATAACCGCTTGCGGTAGACGAAGGCCACGCCCATCCCTACCAGCACACGGAACCACTTATGGAAGAAGCCTTGCATCAAGGCCGCCGCCCCGGCCACCCCGGCGGTGACTTCCGGGTGTGCTGGCGCGACCAACACCTGCAACATGGCAAAGTTGGTGATCTCGGTGACGCCAGCCCCGTTCGGCACGAAGCTCAACGCGCCGATGGCGGATGCCACCCCGACGATAAAGGCCACCTGCAAGAACAGGTCAAAGCTGAAATCCAGCCCGAAGCCAAGCATAATCACCATGAAGCCGACTGTGCTCGACATATAAACGCCCATGCCCAAGATTGTGGTCGGGATCACATGCTTAAGCAGGAAGATCTCGCGGCTACTCTCGTAAAATTCGGTCAGCGGTTCGTGCAGACGCCTGACCAACGGCAGACGGGCAATGACTTGATCGAGCACGAAGTAAGCCAACGGTTGGATCTGCACCACGATCAAGCCGCCGCCCAGCAGGGCCGCAGAGGTGAAGATAATGCCCCGGCTGATGTCCGCATAATCGCCCAGGGCCAGCCGGTCGCCAGCGATGAACAACGTAATCGTCAGCGTGATAATCACGGCCAGGCCATCGACCACGCGCTCCGCTACGACAATGGGCGCACTGCGGGCGATGTTGACGCCGGTCTTCATCTTGAGGAAGACGGACTTCAAGACCTCGGCTACTTTGCCAGGGCTGACGACCATGGTAAAGGCGGAGACGAAAATGATCGCGCTGTCCTTCAGGCTGATCTTTTCGCGGGCGTCGATCACCCCCAGGAAATAGTGCCATTCCAGAAAACGAAAGAATCCCGCACTGATCTGCGTCAAACAAAGGATAGGCACCAACCACAGCGGGAAGCTCCGTAAGGCTTGTACGATTCCTTCACCGTCTTCGAATTGTCCGCTGATGTCGAACACGATGAGTGTGATAATGTACATCGCCAACACGACGGCGGTGCCGGTCAATAATTGCTTACGATACTTTTTCACGAGAGGCATCCTTACGATATAACTACGCCGCATTCTAACAGTGGCCCCAGGGACATACCAGAGGCCATCGTGGGGAAACCGTCAGGTTGGTCAAATTTCCACCGTGAAATTTCGATAATCCGTCAGTTATACTAGACGCCAATTGTTTTGTAGAAAGCGATACCCGATGACAAACGTGGAAAGTCCCAATCCAACGCCAGTCAACGATACACAACCGTCCGTGAATTATCCGCGCTATGACGCCAGAGAGGGCGGCCTGCGCCCACCGCCGAAACTGTTGTTCTATGGGTGCATTGGTTTATTCATCCTGGGGATTGCCGGCACCCTGGCCGGCGTGTACGTCTTCCGGGAAGTAATGCCGCCATCCCAACAACAACTTGTTATCGGTCGTTTACCCTTCATGGCGGAGTTGCTACCGGCGCAACCGGCACCCGATGACACCGTGCCGACGCCATCGGCGCCGGTCGATGAGGACGCGGCCCAGAGCTTGCTTTCCGCACCCATCGGTGAAGACGAATCCGCCATCGCCCCGGAGCCAACCGAAGACCCAACGCCACAACCGACCCTGACGGCTACGCCAGAAGAAGATGCGGCAGACGGTCAGGCTGTCGCCCAGGCGGCAACCAACACCCCGCCGCCGACCGCGACGATGATTCCATCGACACCCACACCAACGGTCACGCTCCCGCCGCCGACGGCCACCAGCACGCCCCGCCCGACCGAAAACATCCCGGCGACCTTCGCGGCGGCGGAGGCTGAGATGGATCCGATCTCCCCGCAGAATTGGCCCGCCAGCGCGTTGAATACGGGCTTCACCTGGGATGAGCAGACCTGGAACAATTGCGGGCCGACGACGGTGACCATCGCCATGAGTTATTACGGCTGGTCGCAGGATCAAGCCTGGGCGGAAAATCGCATCAAGCCCAACCGTGAGGACAAAAACGTCAGCCCGCATGAACTGGTACGTTTCGTCAACGAGCAAGGTGACGGCATCAATGCCATGTACCGGCACGGGGGCGACCTGGATATGCTCCGGCGGTTGGTGGGGGCAGGCTACCCGGTCATCATAGAACGCAGTCATATGTTCGAGGGTTATGAGTGGATCGGCCATTATCAAGCCATTGTCGGCTATGATGACGGTGCCCAGGAGTTCATCGTCATGGATAGCTTCCTGGGGGATGGCGAAGACGGCCTGGGCATCACCGAGACCTATGCCGAAGTAGAGGCAGGCTGGCAAGAGTTCAACCGCATCTTCATCGTGGTTTACCCCCCTTCGCAAGAGGCCAACGTCTTCAGCTTGATCGGGAACGAACGGCGCACGCTGGAAGCCTCCGCCGAACATGCTTACACCATCGCGCAAGAAGAAGCCCGTGCCGACCAAACCGACGCCCACGCCTGGTTTAACATGGGGACATCACTGAATATATTAGGCCGGCATGAAGAAGCCCAGGTCGCTTATGATAAAGCGACATCGCTCGATCAAATTCGCTGGCGCATGTACTGGTATCAGTTCGGCATCTTCGAGACTTATTATGAAGTCGGGCGATATGACGACGTGATAAACCTGGTAGAAAACAACCTGAGCAACAACGGACGCTATGTGGAGGAGACGTATTATTGGCAGGGTAAAGTCCGGGAAGCACGCGGCGACCTGGCCGGTGCCCGCGAATCCTACCGACGCGCCCTGAGCATGAACCGGTATTATGATGATGCTGAGCAAGCCCTGAACGCAATTAGTTCGTAGGAACCGATCATGTCTTCAGCCGAGACCGCCCCACCCGCGCAACCCCTCGACGGCGGGGATCGTACCGCCGTTCAGACATCGCTGGCCCCGCCGACTCAGGCGGCCAACGCGCAACGAAACCGCCAGCTAGCCCGCTCTACGCTGGTGGTGATCCTGGCCTTCGGTACCGCTAAGGTCATCAGCCTGGCGCAGACGTTTATCATCGCGTCGGCCTTTGGCGTCGGTGCGGAGTGGGACGCTTTCGTCACCGCCAACCGCATCCCGGAGTTGATCTTTACGTTGATCGCCGGGGGTGCGCTGTCTCATGCCTTCATCCCGATCTTCAGCAGTTATTTGGCACGCGACGAACGCGACGGCGCGTGGACACTGGCAAGTCATGTCATCAATACCATCTTCTCCCTGACGACGGTCGTCAGCATCATCGTGTTCTTTACCGCGCCCTGGTTGGTGGCAAATGTCGTCGCACCAGGGTTTGATCCGGGTGAGCGGGCGCAGACCGTCGAATTGATGCGATTGTTGCTCCTCAGCACCATGATCTTTTCCGTCAGTGGCATCGTGATGGGCATCTTGCAGAGCCACAATCACTTCCTCCTGCCGGCCCTGGCACCGATCATGTTCGACCTGGGGATTTTGTTCGGCGTGATCTTCCTGATGGGGCCGTTTGGTGTGCATGGCATCGCCATCGGCGCGGTGATGGGTGCCGCACTTCATCTGGGCATTCAGGTGCCCGGCCTGATCCGGTTTAAGGCCAGTTGGAAGGCCGCGCTGGGTTGGCAGAACCCGATGCTGTGGAAGGTAATCCGCTTGATGTTGCCGCGTGTGGCCGGGTTGGGCGTCTTCAGCCTGAACTTCGTCATCATGAATAATATCGCCTCTCGGCTGGGTACTGGCTCGGTGGCCGCGCTGGATTGGGGCTGGCGGTTGATGCAGATCCCGCAGACCTTAATCGGCACCGCGATGGGTACGGTCATCTTCCCCACGCTGGCGGCCTTCAGTGAGATCGGCGACCAGGACGGCAAGCGTGATTATATGTCCGGGGCGTTGCGCTTCATCTTGATTACCAGCATCCCGGCAGGCGTCGGGTTGATCTTCATCGGGCAACCCCTCATCAGTCTGTTAGAACGGGGCGCGTTCGATGCGTCGGCCTCCGCCCTGGTGTACAGCACCTTGCAATTCTTCGCGCTCGGCTTGATCGTCCATTCTGCGTTGGAAGTCGTCGCCCGCAGTTTTTATGCGGATAAAGACACCCTCACGCCGCTATGGGCCGCCCTGGGTGGTGCAGGCATCAACCTGGTGGGATCGTTTGTCCTGAGTAACGTCGCCGCCGCCGAAGTGTTCGCCATCCAGACGACTATGCTAGAGATGAGTAACATCGCGCTTTCGACCGAAGTTAACTTCATGCGGGCGGAAGGCTTCGTCGGCGGGTTGGCCCTGGCGAATTCACTCGGCGTGATGTTCGAAGTCGGCTTTCTGCTGGTGATCTTGCGCCGCCGTTGGCGGGGAGTCAACGATAACGCGCTGGCCCGGACGATCATCAAGACGACTGCCGCCAGCCTGCTTATGGCCGGGGCCATCGTGCTGACGAGCACATTGTGGGGTACGGTGATCGGGCCGACCGGATTCATCGGCACTGCCGCCCAGGTCGGCGTGGAAACAGCCGTCGGTGGGACGGTGTTCTTCGTCGCGGCGTGGTTAATGGGCATGGAAGAACTGGGCATGTTATGGAAGATGTTGTTCAATCGTGAGGATGTCGAACCGGGCGACATCGCAGAAGCCGCCGCTTAAGCCAAAGGATTAAACATTGTGAGCATCGAAATCAAAATGCTGACGTTGGGCGTGGCCGCCACCAACGCCTACATCGTCGGGGATACCGAAACGGGCCGCGCCATTCTCATCGACCCGGTTGACCGGGCCGACTTGATCCAACAAACGGCACAGGATGCCGGTTGGTCGATTGCGTTGATCCTGGCGACTCATGCCCATTTCGATCATATCCTGGCGAGTAAAGCCGCCAAAGAGGTGACGGGCGCACCCTTCTACATCCATCAAAACAGCGCAGACTGGCTAAATGCACTCCCGGCGCAGGGGCAACGCTTCGGCCTGGGCCAGTTCCCGCCGGCGGCAGAGCCAGATCGCTGGTTGACCGATGAACCGGAGGTCATCGAATTGGATGGCATCCAGTTAGAGACGCTGTTTACCCCCGGCCACGCCCCGGATCATATCGCGTATTTCTTGCGGAGCGAAAACGTCATCTTCGCCGGGGATGCGTTGTTCGAGATGAGCATCGGTCGAGTGGATCTCCCCGGCGCGGATTATGAGACCTTGATGCAATCCATCACGCAGAAGCTCTTGCCACTGGGGGATGATGTGCAGGTGCTCCCTGGTCATGGCCGGCAGACGACCATCGGGCGCGAACGCCAGCGCAACCCATTTCTGCTTGATTACCTGGGACAATAACAAAAGCGGGCATTGTGCCGTTTTTCCGCCGCCATTATAATAACCCGGATTAACGTTTGAAGAGTCGCGGGTAAATTTTCGATGAACCTGCTCAATCAATTTTCCTACCCCTTAATCGGTGTAGGGGTTTTTGTGTTTAGTTATCTTACACTGACGCGGGTGTTTAACCTGCGTTGGTATGTCATCACGACGATACAATTAGGCATCACCGCGCTTTTCATCAGCGGGTTCGTCGTCCTTAGCCCGCAAGATAACATCATCAACGCGGAAGACGCCCTTCTGACGATTGATAACGGTCGCCCAACCCTGGTGGCGTTCTTCAGCAATTATTGCACCGGGTGCCTGGCATTAAACCCAATCGTAAACCAAATTGAAGCCGATATACGGGCTGATTTCGACGTGTTACGCATCGACATTCATACCGAACGCGGACGGACGCTCCGCGAAGCCCTGGGCTTCTCTTTTACGCCAGAATTCGTGCTATATGACGCAAATGGACAAGAGATCTGGCGCGACCACATCCCCCCGACCACGGACCAGATCGACGCGGCCCGCTAACGTGCGTATCCTGTTCATATTTCTCGATGGCGTCGGCCTCGGACCGCTCGACCCGACGGCGAATCCGTTTGCGGCGGCTTCTACCCCTACCATACAACGGCTCACACAGGGGGAACGCTGGCACCATACCCTGGGGATCATCCAGGGCAAGCGGAGCCTGTTCATCCCGACATCAGCCACACTGGGCGTACCGGGCAAACCACAAAGCGGCACCGGGCAGGCGACCATCGTCACCGGGCGCAACATCCCGGCCCTTATCGGCAAGCATTACGGCCCCAAGCCAGACGCGGCCACCCGCGACTTAATCAACGAAGGCTCGATCTTTTCCCGCGTTATCGACGGCGGGAAATCCGCCGCCCTGCTGGAAGCATACCCGCCGGATTGGCACCGGGTTATCCAGCGTGGCAAACGTCTACCCGCCAGTTATCAACAAGCGGCGGCCAGTGCGGGGGTGCGCTACCGGGGTGTCGATGATCTACGCGCCGGGGATGCGCTCAGTGGTGATTGGACCGGCCAGGCATGGCACACACATCTGGGCTTTACGGATACGCCGACGCGCACGCCTTACGAGGCCGGCCAGCATCTGGTCACCTTAGCCCGGCGTTATGATTTCGCGTTTTTCCCACATTGGCTGACCGATATGACCGGGCACCGGGGCACCCTGGCGGAGGCCATCAGCTTGGTCGAGACGTTCGATGGCGTGTTGCACGGCGTCCTGGATGCGTGGCAGGATGAAGAAGGGGTCGTCATCCTCACCAGCGATCACGGCAACATCGAAGACATGAGCCACCGTCACCACACCACCAACGCGGTACCGACCGTCATCATCGGGGCGCAACGAACCGCGTTTGAGTCTGTGCGCGACCTGAGCCAGATCGCGCCAATTATGGCTGATTTACTCAGCGTTTAGCCATCTACCTGCAAGGTATACCCGCCACTATCAAATTCTGACCAGGAACACGCCGCGATAGTATAGGTGCCGGTATCCGGCAGGGTGTAAGCACTGATCTGTGAGTTAAAGCCGCCCCCACCATCATCATCAGAGATCAATAAATCCCCGCCAGGGCTGTAAAGTTCCACGTAGGAGTCAACCGTATTGCTGGTCATATCAATGGTCACGGTTGTACCGGCCTGCCCTTCCAACGCCCACAGGTCGGTCTGGCTTTCGTTGATCGAATCTGAGATTGACTCCCCGACGCCAATCGAACCAGCCCGCGTCTCGGTATAGAAGCCCGTGCGACAGTTTGATCCCTCAAATGATCCGCCGCCGCCCAGACCACCCATGCCGCCCATGTCGAAATCACCGGCTAGCTGTGTATCCGCCGCGAGAACAGTGCCTTCCTCCCCGACGAAGCGCGACAACCCCAGGTAAGCCCCACCGGCGATAACCACCAGCACGATAAAACTGACAATCTCAAATAATAACGGCGGTGTATCTGCCGGTTCTTTGGAAGCATCATCCTCGTCCAGATCCGCAAACGGATTGTCCATATCGCCTACATCGTCGAACGGATCACCGGCCTCATCGAAGGTATCGTCATCCATCTCGTACAGATCGTCATCGTCATCTAACTCAAAGCCATCGTCGGTTTCTCCGTTTAGCTCACGGAGCCACTGACGCGCCTCGGTATGATCGGGCCGGAGTTCTAACACTTTTTCCAGGGCTTTACGTTGCCGCTCAGGACTGCTCAAAGCATTGACCAGCACCCACCAGGCATCGGGATTGGCACGGTCATCGCGGAGGACATCCTGCGCCAGCTTACCAGCGGCAGTTGTATCCCCCTGCTGGATGAGCATCACGGCTTCTTCCAGGCGCGGGTCAAGATCCCCGAAGGCGTCATCGTCGTCATCACCGAAGGGATCATCATCCCCAAAAGGATCATCGTCTGCGACATAATCGTCAGCACCGAAATAATCGTCGCCAAATTCATCTTCCGTGAAGTCTGTGTCTGTCCCGAAGGGATTATCATCGGCGGTGGTCGTGGTCGGCGAGACCGTCACCGGGACTGGATCCGGTTCTGGCGGGCGCAGTTTATCGAGCATGGCCTGGGCGCGGGTGTAAGCGGGGTCGATCTTGAGCGCGTTTTCCAACGCTTTGATCTGTTTCTCCCGGTCAGTCAGGGCGGAGGCGAGCAAGAACCAGGCGTCCGGGTTGGTCTTTTCTTTCTGTAAGACAGCCGTCACAATCTTTACAGCGGTCGCCTTATCACCAATTTTAATCATGTCGATGGCTTGCTTAAGTTGCGCTTTTGTATCTGCCATAAAATCGCATCTGCCTTTGCATCGTAGATTGTTACTGTCATTATAGCGGATTTTCCGCTTAAAATTGAGTATAATAGACACGAGATCGTCAATCCACCAACTTTCTTATGGAATACTGGGGTAGGCGTGCCCTTGACGGAATGCCCGTCAGGCCACTACAATTTTTCAGTTACATTGAGAGGTAGTTTTGATTCATGTTTTCAACGTTAAGCCAACGATTACAGGATACATTCGACGCGCTAGGGCGCGGCGGCAAGGTCAGCGAAAAAGATGTGAAGGACGCCATGCGCCAGGTGCGTATGGCCCTGCTAGAGGCCGACGTCGCGTTGCCCGTCGTGAAGGATTTCGTCAGCCGGGTTAAAGAACGGGCCATCGGCGCGGAGGTGCATAAGGCCCTCAAGCCCGGCCAGCAGATCGTCAAGATCGTGCATGAAGAACTGGCGGTGACGCTAGGCGAACCGGGCCGGTTGAACTTCACCGGGAGCACCAAACCGCATGTGATTATGCTCGTCGGTTTGCAAGGTTCCGGTAAGACGACCACAGCCGGTAAGCTCTCGGTCTACTTGCGGAAGGAAGGCCGCCAGCCGTTTTTAGTTGCGGCGGATACTTATCGCCCGGCGGCGGTTGATCAGCTTGTGACGCTTGCCAAGCAGGTTGACATCCCGTATCACGAAGAAGGCACCGACGTTAGCCCGGTGCGGATCGCCCAGAACGGCATCAAAGCCGCGAAAGAGGCCGGGGCGGCGGTCGTCATCCTGGATACAGCCGGTCGTCTACAAATCAACGAAACGTTGATGGACGAACTCAAGCAGATCAAGGAAAAGGTCAACCCGGCGGAGATCTTGCTGGTTGCAGACGCGATGACCGGCCAGGAAGCCGTCAACATCGCGGAGGGCTTTAACGATGCCGTCGGCATCACTGGCTTAATCCTGACCAAGATCGACGGTGACGCACGCGGCGGCGCGGCTATTTCAATGCGGGCGGTGACCAACGTGCCGATCAAATTCCTGGGGACGTCGGAAAAAATGGACGGCTTCGAGCTATTCCACCCGGACCGGCTGACAGATCGCATCCTGGGCATGGGCGACATGATGACGCTCATCGAAAAGGCCGAAGAAGAGTTTGACGAGCAAGAGGCGATCAAACTCCAGGAAAAGATGATGAAGAATGACTTCACGCTTCAAGACTTCCTGGAGCAGTTGCAACGTATCCGCCGCATGGGGCCAATCGGCCAGATTATGGGCATGATCCCCGGTATGAGCCGGATGCAGATGAAGGGTGAGATCGACAATGAAGAGGTCGAAAATCGCATCAAACGAGTCGAAGCGATCATCAACAGCATGACGCCCTACGAACGCGAACGGCCCAAGAAACTGAACGCCAGCCGTAAAAAACGCATCGCGGCAGGGAGTGGCGTCCCGGTGCGGGAAGTCAACAATGTACTCAAGCAATTCCGCCAGATGCAAAAGATGATGAAACAATTAAAGCGTGGCAAAATGCCAAACATCCCCGGCATGGGAAATATGTTCGGCAATTAGCATGGCCCTCTCCGGCGGCAGATGGCACCCAGTAACGCGCTGATCCTTCCTGCGTTCGTGCGATGTGCCCGTCGTTTTTTTCGCGCCGTGCGGGTAAAATGCCCGGCGGTTCAATTCGACAAACGAGACGAGACTCAAGGAGCAACGACCCGATGGTTCGTATCCGTCTGGCCCGTATCGGCCTGAAGAAACAACCTGTATACCGTATCATGGTCATCGACCAGCGCAAAGCGCGTAACGGTAAAGAGTTAGAGATTATCGGCCAGTACAACCCGCGCACGCGCCCCTCTACCGACCTGGTAGAAGAAGCGCGTGCCCTGTACTGGTTGAGCGTCGGCGCACAACCCAGTGACGCCGTTAAGACCATCTTCGAGCGCACCGGCACCTGGGATCGCTTCCAGCGGCTAAAGGGTGGCGAAGAGATAGACACGTTGGTAGAAGAAGCAGAAACCGCCAAAGCCCAAGCCGAACCCGTCAGCCCGAAGACGCAATACCCGGCCCCTGGCCCCGGTGAAGGCACCGGCCCGCGTGCCCAGGCCCGTGCAGAGGCCGCCGCAGAAGTCGAGGCGGGTGGTGGCAGTAGTGACGATGACGCCGCCGATGCCGACGACGAAGCGACCGAAGAAGAAACCGAATAAGCCTTGTGGGCGGCAGATGCCTGTCGCCCTTTTTTAGAAAGGACCCCCGGCACATGGAACGCGATCTAATCCAGTATATTGCGGAAAATTTGGTCAACGAGACGGATGAGATCCGGGTGAAATCTCGTAAGACGCGCAATGCCTTAATCATTCAGTTGACCGTCGCCAAGCCCGATATGGGCCGGGTGATCGGCAAAGGGGGCCGGGTGGCGAATGCGATGCGCTCTTTGCTTAAGGTCATGGGATCCAAGACCAATACCAAGGTAATCCTGGATATTGATTGACACTTATGGACGCGCCTAAATTTTTACTACTCGGTGAAGTCTTGCGCCCGCAGGGGGTACGGGGGGAACTTCGCACCCGCATCTTGACCGATTACCCGGAATACATCACAGAGCGGGGGAGTGTTTACATCGGCAAAAGCACCCGCGACGAGGCCGCCGAAAGCTACCGCGTCAGCCATATGCGGATGCATAAAGGATACGGATTGCTCAAGCTGAAAGGCGTGAACGACCGTAACGAGGCCGATCTGTTTCGTGGAAAATATGTCATGGTGCGAACTGAAGACGCCGTCCCGCTGGAAGAAGACGAAATTTACCTGTTTCAGTTGATCGGCATGCAAGTGCAGACGACCGATGGCGACCATCTGGGCACACTCAATGATGTGCTGGAAACTGGCGCGAATGACGTTTATATCGTACAAAGTAAGACGTATGGTGAAGTGCTCATCCCCGCGACGGACGAGACCATCATCGAGACCAACATAGACGACAACATCATGACGGTTTCGCTACCGGAGGGCTTATTACCGGAGTAACCAGTTATGACCCGCTCCGCCCAACTCTACCTGATGACCGGGCCAGATGCCGGCACGGTCTTTGACCTGGACGCTAATGAGATTATCATCGGGCGGAGTAAGTCGAGCGACATCGTGTTGAACAGCCGACAGGTCTCTCGCCAGCATGCCGCCATCCGTTATGCAGATGGAGTCTACACGCTGGAAGACCTGGAAAGCTCCGGCGGCACCTATATCAACAAATCGCGTATTCGATCCAGCCAATTAGCACACGGGGATGTACTCAACCTGGCCGGGACGGAGTGCCGGTTCATCTACGAGGACGCGCCCACACTATCCGAAGCACCGACCATGATCGAAAGCGCAGTTGACCCGACAGTCTTAGCCCGTCCCCCGGTCAAGCTCATCAAGCGCGACCCAACGCCGGAGTCAGTCTACAACCCACGCACCAGCCCGCTTGGATTTCTCAACACACCGCCCTATGCCGCCCACAGTGGCCGCCGTCAGCGCGGCTGGATCGTGGCATTGGTGGTGTTCATCCTCGTTATCATCGGCATCTTATGGATGGTGCTATGATCCCGGATGCCGCATACTGGTTAGCCTTCAGCTTGATGTCGAACGTCGGTGGCAAACGGATCGAGCATCTGTACAAGGTGTTTGGCTCCTTAGACCGGGCCTGGAATGCCCCCCGCCATCGTTTAGAGCCGATTTTGGGACAGAAGACTTATCAAAAGTTCGCCGTCCAGCGCGATCAAATCGACCTGGATGCTGAATTGCGAAAAGTAGACCGCGCCGGGGCGTGGCTCTTGCCGGCGGAAGACCCGCGTTACCCCGAATTACTCCGTTTGACCGCCGACCCGCCGCCCTTACTCTATGTACGGGGGCAACTCACCGAGGCGGATGAACGGGCCATTGCCATCGTCGGCACCCGCAAGGCGACCCGGGCCGGGCGCGAAGTCGCGGCTAATTTCGCCCGTGATCTGGCCGCTAACGGGATGACCGTCGTCAGCGGATTGGCACACGGCATCGATACCGCCGCGCACGAAGGATCATTAGCGGCGGGCGGGCGAACCATCGCCGTACTCGGCACCGGCATTGATATTGACTATCCGCCGGAAAACCGCACCCTGGCCGACCGCATCAGCGAACAAGGGGCGATATTGAGCGAATTTCCCATCGGCACCCAACCGATTGGGCGCAACTTCCCCAAACGTAATCGCGTCATGAGCGGCATCAGCCTGGGCGTGCTGGTGACGGAAGCCCCGGCCAACAGCGGCGCACTCATCACGGCAGATTTTGCGGCGGAACAGGGGCGCGAGGTCTTCGCTATTCCTGGTAGCATCTACAACAAGATGGCGCGGGGCACCAACCAACTGATCCAGGATGGGGCCAAGCTGGTCATGGATGTTGGCGATATACTGGACGAGTTGAACATCGCACATACCACCATCCAGACTCAGGTAAGAACCGAACAGGTCGCCCCATCTAACGATATAGAACACGCCCTGTTAAATATTCTCCACGCAGATCCAATCCATATTGACGAACTGGCCCGGTTAAGTGGTTTGCCCATTCATGAGGTCAACAGCACGATGGCCCTGTTAGAATTAAAAGGGCTTGCACAATTAGTAGGTCACATGCAATATAGCCGCACTGATCGCTAAATTAAGTGTGGAGCGTCCACCGTATGCAACCAAATTACTACGCGCTAATTTTAGCGGGTGGGGGCGGCACGCGCCTCTGGCCGATGAGCCGACAGGCCCGGCCCAAACAATTGCTTTCCTTGATCGAAGAACGCACCATGCTACAAATCAGTGTGGAGCGGATCTTGCCGACGTTCGGCGCGGAAAACATCGTCATCGTCACCGGGGCGCAGTACATCGAGCAAATGCGGGAACAGGTGCCGCAGATCCCGGCGGAAAATTTCGTCGTTGAGCCTTACGGGCGGGATAGCGGACCAGCGGCGGCCCTGGGCATTGCCGTCATCCACCAGCGCAACCCGTCCGCCATCGTCGCTCAGTTGAACGTCGATCATTACATCGGCCTGGAAGAAAAATTTCGGGATCTGCTAGAAGCGGCCCGCACGGTCGCCGAAGAAGGCTACATCGTAACGTTGGGCATCGCGCCGTCTTACCCCGCGACGGGCTTCGGTTACATCCGCCAGGGGGATTCTATCCAAGAGGCCAACGGATTCACGGTGTATCATACACGCGGCTTTACAGAAAAGCCCAACGAGATCACCGCGACGGGCTTTGTTGCTTCCGGGCAATATAGCTGGAACAGCGGCATGTTCATCTGGTCTGCGGCGCGGGCGATGGAAGAATTCGAACACCAACAACCCCAGATCTACGACTTGATCGAGCAGATTCAATCTTATGCCGATCAACCTGATTTTGATGAGCATTTACAAACAATCTGGGATCAAATGCCCAAAATTTCCATCGACTATGCTGTAATGGAAAGTGCCAAGCAAATGGCCGTCATCCCGGCAGACATCGGCTGGAACGACGTCGGCACCTGGGATTCCCTGTTTGAGGTTCATAAGCTGGATAAGTTCGGCAATCTCTTCCGGGGGGAAAAAGAAGAACGTGTGATCCTGGATACCGCGAACACGATGGTCTTAAGTGATCGCTTGATCGTGACGATTGGCGTGGAGAATTTGATCGTCGTGGATACCGGTGACGTTCTGTTTATCTGCGATAAAAACCGCTCGCAAGATGTGCGCGATGTCGTTAAACACTTGCGTTCTATCAAACATGATGATTACCTTTAGTTGAGATCAGCACGGTAACGCCTTAGGATAACCGATGAGTGACACAATACAGGCTTATTGCATGAAATGCCGCGAAAAGCGGGATATGGTGGAGGCGGAAGCAGTCTTCACCGCCAACGGCACCCCGGCCACACGCGGCAAATGTAAGGTATGCGGGACAACGCTCTTCCGTATGGGGGAGACCCCGGCCCACGAGGGCCTGGAGCGGCCCGAAATCACCCGCAAACCCAAAAAGAAGAAGAAAGCGACCAGCAAGCGCAAGTCGAAAAAAGGCAAACGCGCCCCACGCCGTAAAGGCAAGTTGGTCATCGTTGAATCTCCGGCGAAGGCCCGCACCGTCGGCAATCTGCTCGGCAAAGGGTACACCGTCCGGGCGTCAAAAGGCCATGTGAGGGATCTACTGGTGACGCAACTGTCGGTCGATGTGGAAAATGACTTCGAGCCGAAGTACCGCGTGCCGAACAAAAAGCGGGATACGGTCAAAGAGTTGCGCTCCGAAGTGGACAAGGCCGAGGAGATCATCCTGGCGACCGACCCCGACCGCGAAGGGGAGGCCATCGCCTGGCACTTGATCCACGCCGCCGAAGTGGACGAGGAGCGCGTCAAGCGTGTCGTATTCCACGAGATCACCAATGAAGCGGTCAGTAGTGCCTTCGGCCACCCGCGCAACATCGATATGGATCTGGTCAACGCGCAACAGGCCCGCCGCATCCTGGATCGGTTGGTGGGGTATAACATTACCGAATTATTGTGGGATCGCGTGCGGAACCGGCTCTCTGCCGGGCGGGTACAGAGCATCGCGCTCCGTATGGTGGTAGATCGTGAACGCGAGATCGAAGCATTTAACCCGGTCGAATACTGGTCCATCGAAGCGGAACTAAGTAAGACAGCCGATGATACGACGCCGTTTGTCGCCAAGCTGGCGAAGATTAACGGTGAAGATTTCGAACTCAACTCAGAAGATGAAGTTCAGCCGCACCTGGACGCGCTGGAAGACGGTGTGTACACGGTCGATAACATCAAGCGGGGCACGCGCAAACGCCGCCCTGCCGCGCCCTTTACGACCAGCACACTGCAACAGGAAGCCTCACGCCGGTTTGGGTTCAACGCCAACCGCACGATGCGAGCGGCCCAACAACTTTATGAGGGCATCGACATCGGCGACGAAGGCACCGTCGGCTTGATTACTTACATGCGGACGGATAGCACCAACGTCAGCGAGCAAGCCCAGAAAGACGCCCGTGAGTACGTCATCGGGCGGTTGGGGGAAGATTACGTGCCGGAAAAGCCGCCACGTTACAAGACGAAATCCAAGGGTGCCCAGGAAGCGCATGAGGCCATCCGCCCGACGAAGGTCATCCACGAACCCAGCCAGTTACAGCCGTATCTTAAGCGCGACCAGATGAAGTTGTACACTCTAATCTGGGAACGCTTTGTCTCCAGCCAGATGTCGAACGCGATTTACAAGACCTTGCGCGTAGAGATCCGCGCCGGGGAGAACGCAGACGATCAACCGTATCTGTTTCGCGTCAGCGGGAGCGCGATCAAGTTCAAGGGCTTTATGGCGATCTACGAAGAGACCCGCGACGAGGACGAACAACCCGATGCCGACGAGGGGCGCATCCTGCCGGAGATGACAAGCGACGAATTGCTGAAACTGCTCCAACTCCTGCCGGAGCAACACTTCACGCAACCGCCACCCCGTTATACCGAGGCCAGCCTGGTGAAAGCGTTAGAAGAATATGGCATCGGGCGGCCCAGCACCTACGCGCCGACTGTCGCCGTGATCCAGGATCGTGATTACGTCGAAAAAGATAACAAACGCATGGTGCCGACCGAAACCGGCAAAGTCGTCAACGATCTACTGGTGGAATACTTCCCTGGCATTATGGATTATCAATTTACCGCCCGCATGGAAGACGAGCTAGACGAAGTGGCCGAGGGCAAGATCGAATGGCGGCCCATGCTCCACGAGTTCTACGATCCGTTCGAGAAACAACTGAGCAACGCCCGTGAGAACATGCCCAAAGTCCAGAAGGACGAATACATCGGGCAAAAGTGCCCGGATTGTGAAGATGGTGATCTACTGGTGAAGTATGGCCGCTGGGGCAAGTTCATCGGGTGTTCGAATTACCCGGATTGCAAACACACCGAGCCATACCTGGAATACACCGGGGTCACCTGCCCGGAATGTGGTGAAGAACACGGCGGCGAATTGGTCGTCCGCAAGACGCGCAAAGGCCGCACATTCTTCGGTTGTTCCCGCTACCCGGAATGCGAGTATTCGACGTGGAAGCTCCCGAAAAAAGATGACCGTGACGACGAGACAGAAGAAGAGGCGATCACCAGCGAAGCCAGTTAACCCGATAGATGGGGGGGGAAATTCCTCCCATTTTTTCATTTTGGGCAAGGTTTTTTTGACGTTTGCTTAACTTGGCTGTAGACTATGTGGGTGAATATTAGTTTCATCTGTGTGTCAGGAAAGGCGATACCCGATGGCAGACGACATCCTGAATAATGACGAGGCCGCCAGCGATGGCAAGAAAAAACGGCGGTTATTTGGCCGGGGACAAAACAAAAAGAAAGAAGAAAAAACGCCACAAGCACCGCCGCCCCCTGGTGATGATGACGACAAAGGCGGCACGTCGCTAAGAGAGCGCATCGAAGACCTGTGGAACGCGGCAAAGATCGTACTGATCCCACAATTGCCATCCACCCGCGTGATGATGTTTATGCTATTGGCATTTGTAGCCGGCTTATTGTGGGCCTACAATGTAGACCCGGTACGGTTTTACGACGGTGCCCCGCACCAGATGCGCGAAGAATTTCAGGATCAATACGTGATCGGGGTAGCCGCTAGCCGGTTGGCCCGCATCTATGACGAAGAAGGGGTTGCCAGCCTGTTAGAGCGCGTCGATGACCCATCACAACGCATCGAACGGTTGAAAGAACGGGGTGAGCAGACCGAAGCCGCGCTGGAAGAAATTGATGATGTCGCGGCCAACATATCCGGGCAGAATGCCCCCTCTAGCGGGAGTATATTGAACACCCTCATCTCCGCAGTCCTGGCGATTGGCTTGTTTGTCGTCATCGCGTGGGTTGTGGCAATCGTCTGGGGCTTGCTCATCGGCGGTTATGTAGAACGCGCCTGGGAGGCGATCCGCCCGAAATCGGACGAAGAAAAAGCCGAAATCGAACGGCGCAAGAAAGAACTGGAAAACCGGCGCAAGGCGACCGCCCTCGAAAAGCAAATGCAGGAAGAAGCCGCCGCCGAAGCCACCAGTGATTTAGGTGCGCCCCTGATGAACAAGCCGTCGATTTACTTCAAAGGCCGCAATTACGACGACTCATTTGCCATTGAAGACGCCGACGACATGTTCCTGGGTGAGACCGGAGCCACCAAAGCCAAGACATTGGGCGATGCTCAAGAGTTGGCGGCGGTCGAAGTCTGGCTGTTTGACAAAGACGACTTTGTGAAGACCTTTACCAAAGTCTTTGTCTCCGAACATGGTTATAACGACCCGGTCATTATGTCCTCGTTGGAAGAGCGTGTCGATGATCGTGATGACATTGTCATACTCAAGCCGGGCACAGAGCATACGCTGGAAAGCGAAAACTTGATCGTCAAGGCGAAGGTGGTCGATGCGCAACCCGGCACCAATGCAGAGTTACCGGCCAACAGTCACTTTGAGAGCCTCACAATCCAGATGAAAGCCTATGAAAAGGCCGATACCCCGGCCCCAGCGACAGCAGGCGGTGCAACTGGCGCGGCCACGGCGGGCGGAGCCACCTTGCCCGATGTCTCGTCTTACGAGATCGGCCCGCCGCCAGAGATGCCGTCATCCAGCGGCCAGCGTGACCTGAGTGAGTACGAGATCGGCCCGCCGCCGGAGATGCCGTCATCCAGCGGTAAGCGTGACTTGAGCGAATATGAGATCGGCCCGCCGCCGGAAGGCGTCCAGCCAACGACTCCACCACCGCCCTTGCCGCAATTCGGTGATGATGACGAGGACGAAGATCCCTTCGGCGGAACTGGCGACTTCACACCTATCGGGCGATAGACCGCCCTCAGCCATATCATAAAAACAGGCGATCTGTGACAGATCGCCTGTTTGATTCTTGATAGTGAAACCGTCTATTGGATCTTGCGGACTTTTAAGACGATTTTACCACCGGGGGTGTTCACCTTCACCTTATCGCCCTTCTTGCGCCCGATGAGGGCTTTCCCAATCGGGCTTTCGTGTGAGATGCGTCCTTCGCGCGGGTTGGCTTCCGCCGCACCGACGATCATATATGTCTCGTCTTCGTCGATGCCATCTTCACGGATCGTCACCTCTGAGCCGATCCGCACGACATCACTCGAACCGTCGGTTTCGATGACGGTCGCACTGCGCAGGATGTTCTCGATATACAAGATGCGACCTTCTGCAAAGGATTTCTGCTCGCGTGTGTCGTGATAATCCGCGTTTTCTTTGAGGTCGCCTTGTGCAACCGCCTCCTTGAGTTTTTGCGCCAGTTCTGGAATGCGCTTGGTGCGAAGTTCTTCTAATTCGCGTTCAAGGTCTGCTTTTCCTTCCGGGGTGATATAGACGGGTTCAGACATAACGTTATCCTCTTAGCTTTCTTTGAAATCTGTCAGAAGGGGCAAAATCGCCGCTTCTCATTCGTTTTCCGGTTGCGGTTGGCGTTGAGCAGAGGCCAGATGGTTGACATTCTGGCGGTGCAACGTCTCTACCGCGCCGTTGAGCAAGACCCGGCTTTTGCCACAGGCTTCAATGTCGATGGCGTCCAGGGCCGCTGATGGTGTATCACTTGCCAGCGCATTGTGTACCGCTTGCTTTAATTCTACCAGATAATGAATATCGCTTTGTATCTTCTCCGGCACCTCCCCGCGCAGGATGATCTCACCGTAACCGGGGATGATGCTTTCGTAAGTCTGCCCGGCGAAGGCTTGAAGCGTCGTGAGCAGGGCTTGATAATCGCCATCGACGAAATACGGCACCGGCATGAACGTATCTGCACCGATTAAAACCTGATCTTGCTTGACCAGACACACAATTGAATCCGGCGTATGGCCGGGTGTGGCCCACAGCAAAAAGGTCTTATCCCCCACGTCGAGCATCAACGTGTCGTCAAAGGTGGTCTCCGGCAGGACGATCTCGATGGGTTCGAAAACAGCATTTTCCGCTTTTGCCTGACGGAGCGCGGGCTGGCCGGATGACTCGAGCAATCCGGGGCACAAGCGATGACCGATCACCATCGCCTGCGGGAAGAAGCAGGTTCCGTTGGTGTGGTCGGCATGATAATGCGTGTTGATGACATGCGTCACGGTCGTCTTCAAGCGTTCTTCTACAAAGCGGCGTATGTAATCTGTCTCACGCGGTTCTACCCCGGTGCCGATCAAAACGGCCCCGGCAGATGTCCGCACTAAACTGGCGTTGACCTGACCGTAAAGGTCGCTGGTGAAAAGAAAAATGTCGTCTGTCACACGTTCGCGGCGCATTTTACCCACCGATTGCTCTACTTTTGTCGATTTACCAGTATATTAAGAGGAGAAATGGAATTCAAGAGAACGGAGAGAATCAATGCGATACCGTCTTATCATCCCCCTACTTGCGCTGGTCGCGCTGGTTGGCTTTGGGGTCGCCACCGCTCAGGACGCTCAACCTGTATTTCGTATCGGCGTGCTAGATTCACCGCGTGGATCGCTCAGCACCGGGGCGGCCCTGGCCGTCCGCCAGATCAACCAGGCCGGCGGAGCCATCGGCGCGGAGGGAACGCGCTTCCGGTTGGAACTGGTGAATGCGTTCCCCGCCGCTGATGAAGACCTGGGCGACGCGATTGACCGCTTGAGAGAAGCCGAAGTGATCGCGGTGCTTGGGCCTACCACCACCGCCGATGTCCTCACGTATACCCCGCAATTGACCGCGCTTGGCGTGCCCGTGTTGACACCGGCCATCGGGGATACCGTCATCGCCAGCGATGCGTCGAGCTTACTGTTTCGCATCCGGGCGGCGGAGCGACTCCAGGGGAGTGCGTTAGCGTCTCTGCTGGTTAACGATCTCAACGTCAGCACCGTGACCACCGTCCAGCTTGACGCCGACAGCACCGGTCCCCGTGTCGGATTTTCAACCGCGCTCAATGACCTGGCTGGCTCCCCGGAAGAAACCAGCCGCTTGCTGGAAGGCAATGTGCGTGATTTCGCGTTAGATGTCGCCACCGATCAACCGTCGGTCGTGGTCGGCTTTGGTGAGCCAGCCACCACAGCGGAATTTTATAACGCGCTACGCGATGCCGGTTGGGTCGGGGTCTTCGCCACGCCGCAGGCCAGTGAGCCAGCCTTCCGTGATGCGGTCGCGCTGGATCGTCTGCTAGGTGTCATCGGCACGACCACCTGGCCGGTGACTGCCGTCGATGATCGAAGCGTCCGGTTCGTCTCCAATTACGTCCAGACCACCGGCCAAGCCCCGGATGCCATCGCCGCCGCCAGTTACGACGCGGTGAGCCTCATCGCCCGCGCCATCGGCCAGGCTGGCACCCTGCGCGATAACCTGATCGCACTCCGGGATGTGGAGGGCATCCAGGGGATTCTCAACACACCGGATCTGCCGCCGCGTGAGTTGAGCGAAAATGTGGCCGTCGTGCAATTAAACGCGATCGGCGGGCCGGATACTGTGGCCCGGTACACATCAACGGTGCGCCGGCCATCTGACCAACCAGCCCAGATCGGCGGGACGCCCCAACCCTCCCCCACCGCGACACCCGACGGCGTTTTTATCACCATCGAATCCGCCCGGCAGAACGTCCGCACCGGCCCTGGCACCGAATACAGCGTCATCGGCCAGCTCTCCCAGGGGGAGACCGTGCGCGTGGTCGGCGCGAATGCCGATTTCTCGTGGGTGGTGATCGAATTCCGCAGTCAGCAAGGGTGGTTGTTCACCAATATCGCTGATGTATTCGGGGAGCGCAACAGCCTGCCGCTGGTTGCCATCCCGCCCACACCGACACCACCACCGGCAACGGCGACCCTCACACCGCCCCCGGTAGCTGATGTGGTGATCGTCGCCGCCAGCCCGCCCAACCTCACGCTCAACGCGACGACGAACGTGAACGTCACCGTGCGGAACGCAGGCGCGGCCCCCACCGGGCCATTCGCCATCGCCGCTTCCTTCCCGCCGGATCAATTTTACTCGTCGGCCAGCATCGCCGGGTTGGCCCCCGGCCAGGAGACAACCGCCATCCTGCCGGTGACGCTTACCGGCGCGACCGGCAACTTTAACGTTATCATCGTGGCCGATCTCAACGACCAGGTGGCGGAAGGGCCAGCAGGCGAAGCCAACAACGACGACTTCACGCTGAATTACAGGTTAGACCGGCAGGCGATCTTGATTAACAGTACATCGCTATCAATTGGCAACGCCATCGACCTGGAAGGGGCCAACCCACCGATCAATGACCTGACGTTTACCGCCAGTGGGCTGGAATGCACCAACGCCCGCTCTTGCATTGGCACACTCAGCCCGACGTTGACGTTTGACACCGCGACTTACGACGCGATCAGCGCGAGCAACGGCATCAACCAGACCAGCATCGCCGCCGGGAGCATCACGCCGGGTATGGTGTTCGGAATCATCACGGAAGAAGGCCGGCGGGCCGTCGCACGGGTGGATGCTTACCAGGCCGGCAATTTCATCAACATGACCTGGCGCGTCTACGGGCCTTAGCCGAAGTTCTGCGCTGTGGGGGATGGCTCCGGCGTGTAATCCGGCGGGAACGGCGTCGCGGTATCGGTTGGGATCGGCGTTACCGTCGGATACGGTTCGAAGTCATCCACACTTTGTGTGTTCATATCCGGGTAGAATTGCAACCCGGACGGAATCTCGATCTCCAGGTAAGTGGCGTTGGCCGGGTCGAGTGTCACTGCTTCACGGAAGACGGTCGAGCCGTAAACCGTGCTGATGACGATCTGATAATCACCGGGGCGGATGTCGCCCCGTGTGAAGTTTTCATCCCATAAGCGGCTGGGTTGGGCTGGGCCATCGCCATAAGAATACGTCTCGTAGACTGTTCGCCCGGCCCGTTGGAGCAAGATCGGCACTTCCGGCACCAGGTCGCCGCGCTCATCGAAGACACGCCCCACCAGCATCGCGGTCTCCTCTTGCGGGATCAAGTATAGATCCGGGTTGCGGGTGGACTGGAAGAAGTCGTAAGGATCACCGATGCGGATTTCGAAGTGCAGGTGCGAGCCAATGGCGATGCCGGTCGCGCCGACACGCCCGATCTGCTCCCCCTGCTGGACGACCTGGCCGGTCGTCACCATCACATCTTCCAGGTGGCCGTATAACGTGTACAACGTATCCCCTTCCGGCGAACGATACCCATGATCGATAATCACCAGATTGCCGTAATAATCATTTTGCGGGCCGAATAATTCGTCCTGGTCATCACCAGCATAGAACACTGTGCCCTGTTCTGCCGCCAGCACCGGCGTAAAACGCGGGTTGAAGAACTCTACGCCGCTATGCACCTGGAACGCGCCGCGTTGCGTCCCGCCGTAAGGATAGGTGCGGTCAATCACCAGCGCACTCGCGTTTTCCGGCACCGGGCGGCCCAACATATAATGATCCACGAACGGTTCCGGGGTGGGTGTCGCGGATGGCGTGAAGGTGGCGGTGGGGGTCGCTGTATTGGAAGGCGTCGGCGTGACGGTCGGTGTGCTGGTCGCGGTCGCGGTGGGGGTGGCGGTCGGCGTCGGGCTGGCAGATGGCGTCGGTGTGAACAACGGCGTCACCGGGAGTGGTGTGCGCGTGGGCGTAAATAGCGGCGTCTGGCCGACCTGTGCCCGCGTGACCGGTGCCCCCACACCAACCTGGAGCATAGCGACAGCGGCCAGCAAACTTACCGTCATCAAAAGTATCAATCGCTTCACAGATTTTACTCGAATCGTATCGTCTCAAAATTGCCTGTCATCGTACCGATGTGATCGTCTAAGATCAAGCCACGACTACCCGCCGGTAACTTGAGTGCGTCCAGCGCGGCATCGATCAACGCGGCACGCGGCATCAAGCCGACCAATTCCGTCTCGATGATCTGGACGCCGTGTGTAGCGGCGGCCTGGGCGACGGCCTGATAGATCGCCCATAAGCCCGTCTGCCGGAAATCGGTCACATTCATCGAGACCTGCGCCCGGCCATCCACCAGCAAGCCCAGGGCCTTGAGGTAAGGTAATCCCCCACCGGATGCACGCACAGTCTGCGCGATGGCCTGCGCGACCTGCGGATCGTCCGTATCGAGAAAGGCATTGAACGCGATCAACGGCGCACGCGCCCCCACCGCCACCGCCCCCGCCGAGCCAATCTGCGCCGGGCCGTAATCTGGCACCCAGGCTGGATCCTGCGAGATAAGCGATTTCAGCCCTTCATAGCGCGGGCGGCGCACATCGGCCAGATTAACGCGCTCCGGGCGTGTAGCGGCTTCCTCGTAAAGATAAACCGGCAATTCTAACGTCTTGCCGATGCGTTTACCGACGCGCCGGGCAACATCGACCGCCTGAGCCATCGAACACGCCCGCAACGGCACAAACGGCAAGACATCCAGTGCCCCCATACGTGGATGCACCCCGGCATGATCGCGCAGGTCAATCAACCGGGCGGCCTGCTCTGCCAGGCGGAAGGCCGCCACCGCCACCGGCTCTGGCTCGCCACAGAACGTCACGACCGTCCGATTATGGTCAGCATCCGCGCTGACATCCAGCAGATGCACCCCGCACACCGCTCGTACCGTCGCTGTGATGGTGTCGATTACGGCTTGATCGCGCCCTTCGCTGATGTTGGGAATACATTCGATCAACGGCATAACTTAGTCTTTCCCAATCGACAGATCACGTAATTGTCGTTCGGTGAGTGTTTCACCGTTATAACGGCGGTAGATCGACTCATTCTCCAGCGGATCAACCGCATATCGCCATTGGTTCGGCCCCACCTCACGCAGGATGGAACGGCATTGATCACAGCGGACGATATGCCGTGCTTGCGGGATGCCGACTATGCGTTCGGTGCGCGTCTCCACGCTGAGCGTCCCGCGCTCACACACCGGGCATTGGCTCAGCACAAAGCCAGCGGTATACCGATCAAGCGCGGCCTGCCCGCGCAGATACAGCACCACATAAACCAGCAGAAGTGCTGTTACCGTCCCGCCGATGATGAGTTCAAACGGCAACGTCGCGGAGTCATCCGCCGTCTCCGGCGGGATCGCATCCGGCACATCGGGCGAAGTCTCCGCCTCTGCCGGGGCAATGGCGACGGCGGTACGCTCTGCGGTGGCGGTTGGCGTCGGGGTAACCGTTAGAGTCGGGGTTTCAGTCGCAGAGTCCAACGTCTGGATAGCGGCCTCGGTCAACTGGCCTTGAATCACCGCCTGGGCCGTCTCGAAGCTGGTCGGGGTGATTGTTATTGTCGCGCTCGGTTCTGAAGTCGTCGTCAATGTTGCGCTGGGTGAGGGTGTAATCGTCGCGCTCGGTTCTGAAGTCGTCGTCAATGTTGCGCTGGGTGATGGCGTGATCGTCGCGCTCGGTTCTGAGGTCGTCGTCAGCGTTGCGCTGGGTGAGGGTGTAGCGGTCGCCGTCGGCGTGGCAGATGACGTAACCGTCGCGGTCGGCGTGTGGGTTGATGTAGGCGTCGTTGTCGCCGTCATGGTTGGTTCACGGGTGGCAGTCAATGCCAGGTTCGCCCGGCCAATCACCTGAGTGGCCGTCGCGGTTGGGGTCGTGGTCGCGGTCGGCGTGAGCGTCGATGTGGCGGTGATAGTAGCCGTTGCCGATGGCGTCAGCGCATCATCTGCCATCACCGGGAGCGCGTCCAGGTCATCCACCCAGAAGATGAGATTACGAGCAACCCAGGCGAAGCCGTCAAAGATTGGCTCACGGGTGCCCAGGGCTTGATCGCTGGCGGGCGGGTCGATCCGGTACCGGATTAACACCCAATCCCCGGCCTCATCGACTGCAAACGGTTGGACGGTTGCCCCCGGTTCTAGCACGCCGACACGCGGGAAGCTCTGGCCGGGGCCATGCCGCACCAGCGCACTCGTCCGCGCATTGATGACGTAATTTCCAGAGGGTGTGAGTGTGACGAGTTCCGGCGTCGCGGATTCCTGGCCGGGTGGGACAGTCGGCGTCAGCGCAGGCTCCGCCAGAACGGGCAAAGCCGTGACATCAAGGCCCCAGGCGATGAGATCACGCCGCACCCAACCAAACCCACCCCGAAAGCGGATTAACACCCAGTCCGCATTCGCGCTGATGTTGACCGGCGTCACGACTGTATCTTCCAGTATAGAGCCGACCGACAGATATTCGACACCCGGCCCACCCCGCAATAACGCCTCCGGCACGATCACCACACTTTCCGCCGGGGGCGGCGTGGCAGTCGGTGCGGGTTGCTGGGCCATCACCCCGGCGGATACCAGCGCGACCGCCAACCCCAACCACAGCGCACCCAGCCCGGCGGAAAGTCTTCGCTTTGCAGACATGATCTGTATCCTCATTGCACCGTAAACGTGACTCGTTCTGTGACCTGTTGCTCCCCGATGTACAACATCGCCGCCCAATCCCCGGCGGTGAACTGAACGTTAGACTGCGTGATAATCAACCACAGGCAAGCATCATCGAATGCTTCCGGCGTCGTCCAGCTATCTTGCACCACCGGGTTCCCGGCGTACTCCCATACGATACGGAGTGTCGTCCCTTGCGGTAAGCCATTCGCCCGAAACGTAAAATACAACTGGCTCACATCGCTAAAGGTACTGCGCGAGTTTAACGGGCATCCCCCGGCATCCACCGCATCGGTGATCCCGGTCGCGGTCAGGTTGCTGTTTGAGATGTCGGTCGTGTTTTCCACCGGTTCGGCCTGGATCGGATCCATGCTTTCCGCACCAGTACCACCCGGCACCGCTGGCGCGATGCTATCACGGCCCCCAATCGCCATATCCCCATCAGGCGGGGGTGGCATGACGATCACCTCCAGGCCAGGGGTCGGCGTTGATCCAGCTTCTACCGTGCCGCCCAACACCTGATTCACCTGACGGATGCTGGCGATTTCGCGCTCATTGGCGGCCACTGTCCCGGCGATCTGAGTCCGCTCGATTACTGCCGTCGCGTTGATGACCGCCGCATCAGTCGCCAGCAGGCTATCCCCTGCCGTCACTGTCGCCTGCACATCCGGTTGGCTCACCCCGCCACAGGCGGCCAAAAACAGACTCAGGCCCGCTAATACACGCCAATACACCTGTACAATCCTTTGAACTTGCACCACAATCAACCGCATATCATACCATACCTTATGAGCGAGTAACCTGATGCGTTCCGCACGTTTAGCCATCATCTTCCTGGCGTTTTATCTCGTCTTCCTGGGCGGGAGCGCGTACTACAACCTGATTTTGCCGGTGCGATTCTTCCATCACGCGCTGATTACCGCGCTTCTAGGCATCTGGTTCTGGCGACGCTGGCGCGGGGAGGGCCTGCCGCGTACCGCACTCGATGCGCCGTTGGCGGCGGCAGTGGGCGTGTGGTTTGTTACCGCCCTCACCAGCCTGGATCCGCGTATGGCGTTCGAGCATTTATGGTTTGTATTGATGCACGTCGCCTTCTTTTACGTCCTGGTGGATTACTTCCAGCGTGGGCGCGGCAAGTTGATCATGGAAGCGGTCTTTATCATCGCCGCGCTGGTGGTGGTCATCACCCTGTTTGAGGTCGCCTCGTGGTACTTTGGCCTGGGCGTCGTCCCTGGCACCGAAGTCGGTTGGTTCGGCACGCGCTTGATCCCGCTGGAATTACCGCGTGTCGCACTGGCGTTGAACATCAGCACATTACTGGCGGGTTTTGTCGCGCCGCTCATCCCATTGACGCTCGGTTGGGCGGTGACCGTGCGCCGTGATGATTATCGCAAGGTCTTGTATCTGCTGGCGGGTGGCTTGCTCATCACGCTGATTTTGACATTTTCACGCGGCGGGTTGATCTCGCTCGGCACCGCCATGACCGTGCTGGTGGTGTTCCAGGTGATACGGCGGCGGCAGATCCCGACGTGGATTTACATCACCGGGGGCGTGGTGGCCCTGGCCGGTATCGCGGCCTTTTTCGTCATCAGCCAGGGCCGCAGTAGTGGCGATCAGGTGCGGCTGGATATGTACGAGGGTGCAGTCGAAATCATGGCGGATTATCCGCTGACGGGTGTCGGCCCGGGGCAATATGGCCGCGCCTTCCGCGAGTACCGCACGCCGTTCCTGGCGCGGGATAAGCTGGCCTCCGCGCACAACGCCCCGCTCAACACGGCGGCGGAAAGTGGCCTGCTGGGCCTGGCGGTGAGTGCCTGGCTGGCCGGTGCGCTGGTCTGGGCCGCCTTCCGCACATGGCAAAACCAGAACACGCCCGGTCGTAAGTTGCGCGTGGAAGCGACCATCGCCGGGTTAGCCGGGGTCGCGGCGCATAGCCTGGTGGATGTCTTCACGGTGACGCCGGTCGTGCTGGTGATTCTCCTGCTGGCCGCTTACAGCATCACCGGGCATCGCACCGTGTTGGATGCTCGGCCCGCCGGGCGCAAGTGGCCGCTCCCGCTGGCCCTGGCGGTGACGCTGGGTTATGGGGTGTTTCTGCTCCAGGCAGACCGCGCTCAATCTGCCTATCAAAACAGCTTTACCGGCGACCTTGCCAGTGCTCAACAGGCTGAAGCCCTGGATCCGGCGTTGAACCTGTACGATCTTCAGATTGCGTATCTCACCGGGCTAGAATCCGACCGCGACGCCGCCATCGCCGCTTACGAACGCGCCCTGGAACTCGAACCGACGTGGGATGTGGGTTGGGTGAATCTAGGATACCTGTACTGGCAAGCGGGTGATGTCGAGACCAGTCTGGCACACATCCGGCAGGCGATAGCGATCAATCCGTTACAACCGTATGAATTGATCCTGGCTGAATGGTTAGAAAGTGCCGGGGCGGCTGATGATGAGACGATCATCGCGCTTTATAGCAGTGGACTGCGCCGGGCCGGGCGGCTACCACTTCATCCTTATTACGTTGAGACTCCCCTGCGCCGGGCGGCGATAGCGCAGAGCATCACCAGGAACGATGACCCGGAGCGACGGATGCGAATCGCGCTGGCTCTCATGCCGGAGCTTGCCGCTGACCTCCTGCCGGAAACGCCGGAAACCGCCGCCCATTACTACATGCTGGGGGATTACGCGCTGACGGTCGAGCAGGACGCGCAAACCGCCCGCGAACACTTCACCCGCGCCATCGAACATGACCCGACCAACGGCGATTATTACGCGGCCCGCGCCCGTGCCAGCCTCACCAGCGACCCGGACGCCGCCCGCGATGACCTGGATTACGCCGACTTGTTACGCACGCCGGATGATTACGAACAACTGGCCAACATCCGCACGATCCTTGCCGGTGACTCGATCACAGTGGCCGAACGAGTCATCACGCAAGATTTCGCGGCGGTCTTGTACGGAAGCCGCATCGCCCAATTCAACCTGTTTGATGCCGTCCAGGCCCCGCCCCGGCTCTTCCTGGAAGCAGTAGAGCGTTAACTGCGGCTTGATGACATCTGGCTTTTCTGATATAGTTTGGGTGGAGGTCCCCATAGCTCAGTGGATAGAGCGTTGCCCTCCGGAGGCAAAGGCCAAGGTTCGAGTCCTTGTGGGGACGCAAAACCAAGCGGCACCTCAACACAGAGGGGTGTCGTTTTTGATTCGCGGTGAGATGTAAAAACCCATGACTCCAATTATTTTGCGCTATAGCATCCGGCTTGGCCTTCTGCTCTTAGTCTTGAGCTTCATCGCCCCGGTCACGCATCGCGTCCTGCTCCCCCCACCGCAGAGTGTGGAGACGCTCCAACCGCATGTCTGCGTGCATACCGACCTGATCCACGAAGTCGAAGCATGGGCCATCCAGCGGACGCTGGCGACGGTGCGCGAAATGGGGGCGGAGACCATCGTTGAGTTTTTCCCCTGGGGCTACATCGAAGGCCCGCCCGGTCAATACGATTGGCGACAGACAGATCGCATCGTGCGCCACGCAGAAAATCAAGGGATTCGTATCATCGCCCGTATGGGCCTGGTGCCCACCTGGGCGCGGCCTGATGATTCGCCTATGAACCTGCTCTCATCCGATCAGGACGACGCCTTCGCGGATTTCGTGGCCGTGTTCGCCGCACGTTACGCCGGGCGGATCAATCATCTCATCATCTGGAATGAGCCGAATCTAGCATTTGAATGGGGCTTTGACGATTACAGCCCGGCCCGCTATGCCGACCTGCTGGCGACCGTCTACCCGCGTGTGAAGGCCGCTAACCCGGAAACGGTGATCTTGGCCGGGGCTTTAGCCCCCACGCTAGAACCTGTCGCCAGCCCCAACGGCACCGACGACTTGATCTACCTGCGCGACCTCTATGACCTGGGCGCGGACGCGCACTTTGACGCGCTGGCCGTGCATACTTACGGCTTTGATCAACCCGCGACGGCAGATCCGCATCCCAGGACGCTTAACTTCCGGCGGGTGGAGTTACTGCGGCAGATTATGCGCGAATACGACGACGACAAACCCGTTTACATCACCGAAAGCGGTTGGAATGATGACTCGCGCTGGAGTTATGCCGTCTCACCGGCCCGCCGCATCGCCTATACGCTGGATGCTTACCAATACAGCGCAGAACATTGGCCTTATGTCGAGGAATTATGCTTGTGGATCTTCCGGCACCCTTACCCACGCGGCAACTACCGCGACGATTACACCCTCGTCACACCAGAATTTCAACTGAAGCCGATCTATAGCGCGGTGCAAGCCTATGCACGCGGCTGGCAAGACGACAGCCCGCTCTGGTTGCCGCCGCCGGAGATCGACTGATGCGGCGACGGATTCTGCTGGCTGGATTGTTCGGGCTGATTGGGTTCATCGTCTTGCTCACACGGCCTATGGTGTCGCCGGAATTAGCCTTTCCCGACGGTGTGATCGACATCGCGGTTGATCCCAGTACGCCGCCCTTTGCCTATTACGCCGGGGATGAACTGGTCGGCATTGACATCGACCTGGGGCGTGCGCTCGGTGATGCGCTCGGCTTGCCGGTACGTTTTGCACCGCTAAGCCTGGACGCACTCTACGATGCCTTGAACGCTGGCACCGTTGATCTGGTCATCGCCTCCCTTCAGCCGGATTACCGCCGGAGCGCAATCGTCACCTTTAGCAGATCGTATTTTGACGCCGGGCTGGTGCTGGTCAGCCCGCATCAGATCAACTCCATGCGGGATCTACCCGGCCACGCCCTGAGCTACGAGTTCGGCTCCACCGCTGATGCCGAAGCCCGCCGCTGGCTCCGCCGGGTGGCCGCGTTCGAGACGTTGCCGTATGAAACGCCGGATTACGCGCTGGACGCGGTGCGGGCCGGGCTAGCCGATGCCGCCCTGGTGGATGCCGTCAGCGCGACGATCTACCGCAACGCGCACCCGGCATGGCAAGCGGAACAACATCATGTGACGCACATGCCGTATGTAATCGCCATGCGCGATACGCCGCCCAGCGTACAAGCGACGATCAACGACGCACTGGCCGATCTGATCGAGCAGGGTATGCTACGTGCTATCATCGACCGCTGGATGTGATATAATGCACGCCATGTTACACATCGGGATTGACACACGTCTAACCGCATACCGGGCCGGGGGAATCAGCACGTATATCCGTGAATTGGCGCGAGAACTGGCGGCAGAACCTGACGACCATCGTTACACATTGTTCGCCAGCCGCCGGGCCGATGCGCCGCTGGTGGATGGCTGGCCGCAACACACCGTCTGGACGCCGCCGCATCACCGTTGGGAGCGTACCACGTTGTCATTGGAACTCTGGCGACATCAGCTTGATGTGTTCCACAGCCCGGATTTCATCCCCCCACACCGGGCGGCCCGGCGGCATGTCATCACCGTGCATGATCTGACATTTCTCCATTACCCGGAACACAAAGACCAGGACGCCATTCGTTATTATCACGATCAGATTGAGACTGCCGTCCACCATGCCGATCACATCCTGAGTGTGAGTGAGGCAACCCGGCACGACTTAATGACGTTGTTGGGCGTCCCGGCAGAGAAGATCACGGTGCAACCACATGGCGTTGATGCACGCTTCCGCCCGCTGTCTGCCGACGAACAGGCCGCCGCCCGCGCCCGGCTCCACCTGCCAGCACGGTATATTTTATTCGTCGGCACACTGGAACCGCGTAAGAACATCGACACGCTACTGGACGCCTATCAACAACTGGACGATCCACCGCCGCTGATACTCGTCGGGCAGGCCGGCTGGTTGTTCGCCACGACCGACCAACGCATCCATGACCTCCAAGCCAGCGGCCACGCGATCATGCATCGGGATGACATCGACCATGACGCGCTCCCGGCGGTTTATGCCTGTGCGGATTTGTTCTGCCTGCCATCCCATTATGAGGGCTTCGGCCTGCCGGTGCTGGAAGCGATGGCCTGCGGTGTGCCAGTTGTCACGGCGGATAATTCGTCTCTACCGGAGGTGGGCGGCGATTGTGCCCGTTATGTTCCAGCCGATGACGCGGACGCGCTGACAGCGGCCCTCCACGCCGGGTTGACGGACGCGGACTGGCGGGCACAGGCCAGCCAATGCGGCAGACAACGGGCACGCGGCTTCACCTGGGCACGTTCCGCCCAGATCGCCCGCGCCGTCTACGAAGGGAGATCCACATCGTGAAAATCCTGATCGTCACCATGAGCTTGCCCTATCCACCGGCTTCGGGCGGCGCGATCCGCGTGCATGGGATTGTCGAGGGCCTGCATCAAGCCGGGCACAGCGTCACCGTGATGTGCTTCCACGCGGGGGAACGCCCGGCGGCGGTCAACCCGGCCATCCGCATCGAGACGGCCCCGCCACCATCCCGCCGGATCAGCGACCGTCTGCGTGATCTGCTACTGAGCCGCCAACCGGATATTGCCCGCCGGTTTTATGATGAGACATTCGCGGATCGACTGGATGCACTCTGCCGGGCGGAGCAATTCGACGTGGTGCAATTCGAAGGCATCGAAGCGGTCTGTTATCTGCCGACGGTGCAGGCCGCGCAACCAGACGCGAAACGAATCTTTGACACCTTCAATGCAGAATATGACCTGCAACGCACCATCTTTCACATCGACCGCCGCACGCCGCGCCGCTGGCCCGCCGCGCTGTATTCGTATTTGCAAATTGGCCGCATCCGCCGTTACGAAGCGGCCATGTGCCACGCCGCCGACGCGGTGATCGCGGTCTCGCCGGAAGACGTTCGCCTGCTGGAACCGTTGAGCCGGCCCGGCTCTGTACATTGGGTGCCGAATGGCATCTGGGTGGATCGCTACATCACGCCGACCGAGTCGCCCTTTACCGCCCGCCGCCCGCAGATCGTCTTCACCGGCAAGATGGATTACCGGCCCAACGTAGACGCGATGCTATGGTTTACCGAGTCGATCCTGCCGCGCCTGGATAATGTCCACCTGACAATCGTCGGCCAGCAACCCCACCCCCGGCTGGCGCATCTGCACGCACAGCCTGATGTGACGATTACTGGCTGGGTGGAGTCGGTCTTGCCGTATCTCCAACATGGTGATGTTTACGTCGCGCCGCTCCGCATGGGGAGTGGTACCCGGCTCAAATTGCTAGAGGCGATGGCGTCTTCCGCCCGGATTGTCGCCACATCGACCGCCGCCGCCGGGTTAGATGCGACCGTGCGTGATACCTTGCATCTGGCCGATACCGCCGAAGACTTCGCCCAGGCGATCCGCGCTGTGCTGGCGGATGAAACCCCGGCTGAGCAGACATCACGCGAAATCGTGCGGCAGACCTATGATTGGGGTGCGTTGATCCCGCGCCTGCTGGCCGTTTATCGTCAGCTTGGCCTGGGGGTGACGGTGTGAACCGTTCCGCACTGGTCTTACGCAATCAGGCGATGGCAGAAGCCTATCATCGGCCACCGCCCCGGCATTATGTGCGCCGGGCCTTGCTCCGGTTGGCGGCCTGGTTGCCAGTGCCAGAGCAAAGACCATCCAGGCAGGAGCGCGTCCTGCTCATCCGGCCAGACCACCTGGGCGACATGCTCCTGACGACACCGGCCTTCCACGCACTGCGCCAGGCCCTCCCCGGCGCGGAACTCCACGCGCTGGTCGGCCCCTGGTCGGCGCCGGTATTGGAACACAACCCGGATATTGACCGTGTGTTGACGTTGCCCTTCCCCGGCTTCAACCGGAGCGGGAACGATAACCTGCACTCGCCCTATCAACTGGCGTGGCGTACCGCACAGAATCTACGCAAAATAGGCTACACACATGCTGTCATCCTACGGGCGGATCATTGGTGGGGGGCATTGGTGACGTTCCTGGCCGGGATCCCGGTGCGGATTGGCTACAATGTCGATGATACTGCGCCGTTCCTCACCCAACAGATCGCCTTCCGGCATGAACACGCCGTCATCCAGAACTTGCGCCTGCTGACCGCCTGGTGTGGTGACCCTGCCCCGGCAGATGTGGTCTACCGGCATCACATCACCGGGGAAGACCGTGACAAGCTGGCGGATGTTTTTCATCACCAGGCCGACCAGGCTTACTTTTGCATCCATCCGGGGAGCGGTACCGCCGTCAAGCGGTGGGAAAACGCGCATTGGGCCGTCGTCGCGGATACACTGGCGGAGCAACTCAACGCGACTCCGGTCTTCACCGGCGGCGACCATGAACGCCCCATCGTGGATGAGATCACCGCGCAGATGACCACCCCGGCACAGGTGCTGGTGGGGGAAACCGGGGTCGGTGGGTTGGCGGCACTCTTCGAGCAGGCGCAGGTCGTGCTTGGCCCAGATAGCGGCCCGTTGCATCTGGCCGCCGCCGTCCACACGCCGACGGTCGCGCTGTTCGGCCCGGCAGATCCGGTCGAGTTCCGCCAGTGGGGGCCGCCAGATCGTCACATCATCTTGACCACCGGCATCGCCTGCCGTCCGTGCCGCGTGCTGGATTGGGCCGGCGATGATCCCGCGAATCATCCCTGCGTGCGCGAGATCACGGTCGGGCGCGTGCTGGAAGCGGCCCGCAGAGTAGCAATAGCAAAATGACTCCCAACTTCTGAACCGTGACTTAGTATCCGATCAGACCAAGAAAGCCAACGCCCGGCTCAAGCAGATCTAATCCGGGATAGTCACATCGTCCAGATTGTCTTCCGGCGGGGGGAATTGCGGATTCATCGCTTCCAGTGTCTCCACGATGGTGCGGCAGATCACCAGATTACGATACCACTTATGATTGGCTGGCACGATATGCCAGGGGGCGGCTTCGGTGTGGCATTGGGTGATCGCGTCCTCAAACGCCCGCATGTAATCGTCCCACTGTTCCCGTACCGGCAAATCCCCCAGGTTAAACTTCCAATGTTTATCCGGGTTATCCAGCCGCGCCTGGAAGCGTTCTTTCTGTTCTTTTTTGTCGATGTGCAGGTAAAACTTAAGGATGCGGGTGCCGCTATCTGCCAGCAGACGCTCAAAGTTGTTGATGTGGTCGTAGCGTGCCCGCCAGATTGACTCCGGCACCAGATTATTGACTCGAACGATCAGCACATCTTCATAATGACTGCGATTGAAGATACCGATCATGCCGGTGGGTGGCACCTGACGGTGAACGCGCCATAAGAAATCGTGGGCCAGTTCTTTCTCGGTGGGTTGTTTGAAGTTCGCCACATGCACACCCTGCGGGTTGACGCCCTCAAAGACTCGCTTGATGGTGCCATCCTTGCCGCCAGCGTCCATCGCCTGGAGTACAATCAAAAGGGATTGCTGGCCTTCGGCATACAACCGCTCTTGCAGGTCTTTCATGTGGGATTGCAGGCTCTTTAGCGTCTCTTTCGCGCTGGACTTACGGTAATCGCCGGTATAATTCGGGTCGTAATCCGCCAGCTTAACGGATTCCCCGAACGGTGGGACAATCAGTTGACGCGCCATGTCTCGCTCCTTGTGTCAGGCCGTCTCAAAAGCATCTTCCGGTTGGGGCACCGCGCTGAGGGTACGCTCATTACGATAGGTCACCATGCCCTGCGCCGCCCCTTTGATCTTCTTCACATACTTGATGCGGGTGACATCGACCGGCACCCGCCCTTCACCGCGCAACTTGCTGTAGTAGGCCGCGATTGAGGCCGCTTGATCGATCACATCATCCGGGATCGTGCGGCCATCATACTTGATGACGACATGCGCCCCTGGCACCTCTCGCGCATGGAGCCACAGGTCATCCCGGTTTGATTTCTTGAAAGTGACGATCTCGTTCTGGCGGCTGTTACGCCCCACCCAGATGACAAAGCCGTCGGGCGTCACCACGCGGATGGGGGCACTCTGCCCGCCGCCGCCGATGCGCTTATTCTTCTTCGCGTTCCAATGCCCGGCGGATTCTAACGCTTGCATCACGTCGTCAATCTCCGGCCAGTTGCTCGCCATCTCAAGGTCGGTCTCCAATTGATCGAGATAGGCAATGGCATTACGTGTATCGTCGATCAACGCGGGGACGTCTTCTAACGCCCGTTTCGCCTTATTATAGCGTGTGAAGTATTTCTGTGCGTTATCCAGCGGGGAGAGCTTGGCGTCAAGTTTGATGGTCATCTCCGGTTCACCCGGTGTGTATTGCGCCACGAGTTCGGTCTGGCCTTTTTCCAGCGTATATTGATACGCCAGGATGAGTTCACCACTTTTGCGTAAGATCTCCCGGTCGCTATCATCCACCTGGGAGCGTTGTAAGGAGTTCAGCTTGTTCTGGAGCTTGCCGCGTGCATCATTGATGGCGGCTTGCGCTGGTTTCTTGGCGGCGGCGTAGGCTTCTTCGCCGGTGGGCGCACCATAATAAGCGACCAACGCAGAATTGATCGACTCGACTGGTTCCCACCCGTCAAGATGCGTCAGCGGGTACACGCTAAACGCGGTGACGCCTTCCTCCGGGTCTTCGATCATACCCGGTCGCCATTCCCGGCGGGAAAGTGGCTCGATGAGCGTTTGCATCGCCTCATAGATCGCGCCGGGGTCGGCATCCCGCGCCTTTTGCTTGCTATCGCCGCTCACACGGTGGACGATCTCACGGGCGATCAACGGACTAAAGCCGAGCAGATGCGCGGTCAACACGCGCTCAGCCCGTTGCTTGTCATCCTGCGTCTGCTGGAAGAAACCGAGCATATCGACCGGTGTGATCTCAAACGGGTTGCGCTTGCCAGTCTGCGGGGGCGGCGGTTGATACTCGTGCGCGGGCAGGCTGAGGCGGTAGCGGTTGTCTTCCGGGCCAACCCGGCGCACACAATCCAGGATGACGCCGTTCTGCACGACCAGCACATTGGCCCGGCGTGCCATCGGCTCTATGATGATCTCGACTTCCCCTTCGGCCCCTTCGATGTGAAAGTGCAGGATGCGATCCCAGGGGGGTTGGCTGATGTGGACGACGCGCCCGCCTTCGACATAGCGGCGCATAATCAAGCCGACCTGGGTGTGACGTTGCACGCCACGCCGTAATTTGTCATCCATCAGTTGGATGCGGGGCTGGTGGTTATCCGCACTGAAGTAAAGATAGCGGCGTTGCCGGTTGGCATAAATTTCCAGGCCCAGGCCGGTACGATCAACCTCAATCGTATCCTGTACTTTACCGCCGACGATGGTATCCATATACTCGTCGGAAAGCGCGGCCAGCGTGAAATAATCCAGATACATCGGTTAGTCTTCTTCCGCCTGGAGTAAATACGCGATGATGTCTGCCAGCTCCCCCGCCGGGATCTGCTCGTTGTAATTTTGCGGCATATTGGGAACATACCCTTCGACAATGTGCCGGTTGGGGTAGATGATGGCCTCGTAGATGTACGCGGCGGCACTCAATGGCGGACGGCGTTGGGCGGCATTCTGTGCCACCTCATAATGGGCCGGCGCGATCACGCCTGCCGCTTCCCCGGCGTGGCAACTGTTGCAGGTGTATTGTTCTACTAATTCGGCCCCGCGTTCGGGGTCGGCGTTATCGGTCAGCAGGAAGTCAACCATGAGTTCATATTCTTCGATCAGGTCATCGGTCAACGGCAAGCCTTCAGCGGGGGGCATCGGTGGGGTCGTCGCCTCTGAGGGAGTCGTCGTCTCTGGTGGAGACTCTGGCATCGCCTCAACGACCGGGGCCAGGCCATCCCCACTCAAATACGCGATCATATGCCCCAGGTCTTCCGCCGGGATGGTCTGCTCATAGGTGCGCGGCATATTGTTCATATAACCTTCGACCACATACGCACCCGGATGGACAATCGCCTCGTAAACATAAGCACGGGCCGTCATCGGGGCGCGACGATCTGCCGCGTTGGCAATCGTCACCGCATAAGTCGGGGCTAGCCCGTTATTATGGCAACTGTTGCAATTGTACATCGCCAGTAAATCCGGCCCTAATGCCGGATCTGCCGCGACGAGTAACGGCTCGATCTCCGTCAGGTAAGCATCGGCTGTCACCTGGTCGTCATCCAGGCCGCCATCCGCGCCGGTCAGCGTCAGGAACTCGACCACAAATACCACCAGGAAGCCAACGAAGATGACCAGAGCGATCACCAATGGCACCTTCGAGATTTGCGGTGTCTCTTGTTCTGTCATGCGTGTCACTTTCTTTATATGCAAAAGGCACGGAATATACGCCCGTGCCTGACTATCATTACGTTAAATGCCCTGCGCGATGTGCTATAGCACCACCACATCCAGGATCATCGCCAGGAACAAAACGGCGAGGTACAGGGTCGAATATTTGTAGGTACTCCGGGCCATCTTATCTGACCCCAGCCGGAGCAATTGCACCGACTTCCACACCAACCCGCCGCCTAGCAGGGCCGCGGAGATCAAATACAACCAGCCCATCACGCCGAACACCGCCGGCAAGAGCGAGATCAGCAAAAGCTGGATCGAATACAGGATGATTTGGATCATGGTCGCCCGTTCACCTTTGGCGACTGGCATCATCGGCACGTTGGCGGCGGTATAATCCTTGTTGACCAGCAAAGCCAACGCCCAACTGTGGGGCGGCGTCCAGTAGAATACAATCGCAAAGAGTAGCAGAGCTTCGAACGTGATCGCATTCTGCACAGCGGCCCAACCGACCAGCACCGGGAAGGCCCCCGCACCGCCGCCGATCAAGATGTTGACAACCGTATTCCGTTTGAGCAGAACCGTGTAGATCACCACGTAGTAGATCGACCCGGCAAAGGCCAACACTGCCGACAACGGATTCACAAACACCGTCAAGATCAGCACCGACCATACGACCAGGCTCACACCGAAGACGAGCGCGTTCATCGGCGAAATGCGCCCCGATGGAATCGGACGGCGGGCCGTGCGCTTCATCTTGGCGTCCATATCCCGGTCGATATATTGATTAATCGCGCTGGAACCACCCGCCGCCAGGATGCCGCCGATCAAAGTCACGACGATCAAGCCGAACGCGGGTGATCCATCCGCCGCGACGAACATCGCCGTCAGCGTGGTAAAGCATAACAATGCGACAATACGTAGCTTGGCTAGCTCTAAATACGCTTTAAGCTGTTCGCCAAGTGTTAATTCGTAGCCGCTTCGGGCTGTTGATTCCATGTTATCTCTTCCTGCTTATGTGTCGCCGTTTGGACACTGTTGAGTGTGTCGATTGTCGCTACGCCGACCAGCAAGGCCCATGTCGTGGCCGCTAGCCCGACGTGTGCCGCACCCCAGGAGGCCCCGGCACTACTGAAGACAAACATCGCGCCGACGCCGCCCTGAAGCAGATATACGCCAAATGCGGCATAAGTCAACCATCGGACGCTCCGGCTAGAGCGTGTCTTCATCACGTAATACACCAGCATGACGAGCGTCAGGCCCAACCCCAACACCGCATAACGATGCATCATATGGACGGTTTCCAGCGCACCCTGGTCAAATGGCAGGATCTGGCCGTTACATAGCGGCCAATCTGTACAGGCCAGGGTCGCCCCGCTCCCACGTACCAGCGCACCACTCAAGATAATCACCAGGGTGAGTGCGGCGGTGATGTAAGCCAGGGCCGTGACGCTATCACGCTGAGTAGGCACCGCTGGCGGCTGGTGCCAGGCTGTGATCGACGCGACCAGCAAAGCCCCTAACAACAGCATGGCTGTACCCAGGTGGGCCGTCACCATCGTCGGCGGTAGATCCAGGATGACGACTAACGCGCCTAACATACTCTGGAACAAAAATAAGCCCGCCGCCACCAACGTCACATAGAGCACGCCTTGCTTCTGCTTGCGGTAAGCCCGCAGAGCAATCACCAGCATACCCACGTCGAAAAATCCGATCAGCAAGGCGATGGCCCGGTGTGACCATTCGATGACCGCCGTCAGGTTATCCAGCGGGGGAATGAGACGACCATCGCACAGCGGCCAGTCGTTCCCACAGCCCAGGCCAGAATCCGTCACCCGAACCACTGCGCCAAAGACGATCAAGCCGATAGTGAGCAGGGCCGTCGTCAAAGAAACGTTGATAAACAATTTAGATTGAGGGTTGGTTTCTTCCATAACGATAAGTCTCTAGTTCTGGTTGTACAAACGCTTTGTGATATTTTACACGAGTCTGGGCGATTTATCTACCAGATTGGCCTTATTTGTCGCTTTCGGCCTGCTCTTCGGCCTCCGCCACCTTTACACCCCGGCTGAGTGCCCACATCAAACCGGCCAGGGTCGCGCCGATGCCGATAATGTTGACGAGGATAAAGCCGATGAGCAAGAATAGTTGTTCAGCCTGCCAGGCGGTCGCGTAATCCGTAGACGCCGCCGGGTCACTGGTCTGCCGCAAAAACGGCAACACTTCTTCGATGCCGCCAGCATTGCCGATCACGGTGAACAACCCGCCGACCAGGGCCAGCCCCAAAAAGAATACCAGGAATCCGTACTTTCTCACGGTGAAACTCCACTCCGTTAAAAACGTCGCAATGATTTCGAATTGTACTTGCCTTCACACAACATCGCAAGGCATTCCAGGGTTGATCTTACCAAAAAACGCGCCCAGGCCGCTATTAAAGTTAGCGGTCTTCCCGCTTGGATTCACGCTCCGGGTTTTCTGGTCGTTCTTGCAGGTTGTCGTCTACATCGTCGATGGTCTCGCCGCCGGCGGGGCCGCCCCACTGACGGAAGCGAGGAGCCGCAGACGATTTGTTGCTGGCGTGCATGGGCAAGGTGAATGTGAACGTACTGCCCTTGTCTAGCTCGCTTTCTAACGAGAGTTCGCCGCCATGCAGGGCCACCACCGCCTGCGTGATCGACAGGCCGATACCACTCCCTTCGATGCGGCGTCCGTCCGGGCTTTTCTTCACCGCCCGGTAGAAGCGTTCGAAGATGCGTTTTTGATCTTCCTCAGAGATACCAATGCCGGAATCCCGCACGGTGACGATGACATTCGGCGGCTTCTGCTCTAGCTTGACCCAGACGGACCCACCATCCAGATTGTATTTAATGGCATTCGAAACCAGATTAGCGATGACATGCCGCAAGAGATGTTCGTCACCGGGGATCTTCACCGGGGCATCGCCCATGTCGTGATGGATGGTAATGTCACGCGGGGCAGCTAAGGACTCCATCAAATTTAAGGAGTCCAGGATCAACGCCCGCAGATCTAACACGGCCATGTCAAGCGGTTCACCCGCCGCCAACCGCGCCCAGTCTAACAAACTGGTGATTAACTGCTCCATGCGATCCAGCGACCCAAAAGCCCGTTGAAGAAATTGAGCCTGTTGTTCGTTCAACGGGCCGACGTTCTGCACCAGGTCAAGGAACCCGCGTGTCGCGACTACCGGAGTCTTGAGATCGTGCGCGACGATCCCGATGACATCTGACTTATCATCGTAATTACTCATCATTATCTTCCACAGCGTAAAGTAAAGGGGGGAGTTTCTCAAACGCATAGACCATGCGGGTGCCATGCCACGTCAATAAAGTGCCATCGACCAGATGAATCCGGTCGTTCCGTGCCGCTGGCACATCCAACGCTTTGAAGATGGGCATATGCGTCTCATCGAATATGTAAGGTTCGCTCGGCAACAGGATAACCTCCGGTTGCGCGGCTTCTACTTCGTCCAGTGTCACACGCGGATACCGTAAATCACGGCCCTGCACACGCGGGTCATCTGCTGGCAGGGGGTCGGCCTGCCCCAGGTCTGCCTTAAGCGGAAAGCGACGTTCCCGTTCCGCGAAGACGTTCATACCGCCACACACCAGCAACAGATCATGGATGTAAGTCTCGGCATTGAAGGTCATCAAGGGATCATGCCAGATTGGGACGAAGACACGCGGTGTCTTGCCGTCGTTGTCACGCTGGCGGCTGATGCCTGCCGTCCAATCGTATTGATATTCGATCAAGCGGATGCGTGGCACCATGCTCGTCTCATGAAAGGCATCCATGATGTCCCACAGCAGGTTGAACACATCTTGCACCGTGCGCGGGTGTGTGACCCAAACCGTGATCCCGGCCTTTTGCAAGGCTTCGGCATCTTCGCGGCGGTTTTCTTCCTGGTTGACGAACACCAGATCGGGCTTTAACGAGCGGATCTGGTCAAGATCCGGGTTTTTCGTCCCGCCGACGGTGGGCAACGCGGCGACCGACTCCGCCGGGTGAATGCAATAATCCGTCACACCGACCAGTCGATCACCCAGGTTGAGGTCGAACAGCGACTCGGTCAAGCTGGGTACAAGCGACACAACCCGATCAACCGGGCCACTGATAGGCAGTGAGTCGTGAGTCATCGGTTCCCTTCAGTTCGAACTTGGATGCGTCTATTATACCGTATCAGCTACCGCGCACGATAAATTGATCGCGCTCCGGGCCGACGCTCATCATGGTGACCGGGACATCACATAAAGCGGCAACCCGGTCAACATAGGCCCGCGCCGCTGGCGGCAGATCTGCGACTGACCGCGCCGAAGTCACGTCAGTGTGCCAACCGGGCAAGGTCTCATAGATCGGTGTGGCTGCATCGAGATCACGCACGGTATCAGGCGGATACATGACACGCTGACCGTTAATCTCGTAGGCGACCGCAACCTTAATCTCATCGAAACCGCTCAATACATCGAGCTTGGTCAAGACCAATTCGGTATATCCGTTGACATCACACGAATAACGGAGCATGACCGCATCCAACCAACCACACCGGCGCGGCCTGCCAGTCGTCGTCCCATATTCATCCCAGAAGTTTTCGCCGGTTCCACGCAGACGGTCGGCAACGCTTCCGTTGACCTCTGTCGGCATAGGGCCACCGCCGACTCGTGTGCTGAAGGCCTTCGCGACACCGACCACTCGCGTCACATGGCGCGGGCCGAAGCCCAACCCGGCCAATGCGCCGCCAGTCGTCGGGTTACTGCTGGTCACATAGGGGTAACTCCCATGATCGACATCCAGCAGGGTACCCTGTGCGCCCTCACAGAGGACGGTCGCGCCTTGCTTCAACCGCTGGTTGAGATACTCCGTCGTGTCGATCAAATAGGGGCGCAAGCGGGCGGCGGCATCGGCATACTCTGCCGCGACCTCTGCCGCGTTGATCGGTTGTGCGCCCATGTCAATCAAAGTCTCATTGGCCCGCTGGATGGCCTGCTGTACGGTTTCCGCAAATTGTTCCAGGTCAGCCATCTCCCCGGCGCGGACGCCCCGCCGGCCCGTTTTATCCAGGTAGGCCGGGCCGATGCCGCGCAATGTGGTGCCGATGGCACCGTCACCGCGTGCTTTCTCTTTGGCTGTATCCAGCGCGATGTGTGCCGGGGTGATGATGTGGGCTTTGGTGCTGATCTTCAAGCGAGAGGGCGAGACATCGACGCCCATTTTCTCTAAGGTCGCCAGCTCGTTGAGAAGACTCAACGGGTTAATCACCATGCCGTTGCCCAACACATTCACGGCGTCGGTATGCAATACCCCGGAGGGAACCAGGTGCAATTTGAAAACATCGTTGTTAACGTAAACAGTATGCCCGGCGTTATCGCCACCACTAAACCGCGCCACAACATCCGCCGACGCCGCCAGGACATCGACCGCCCGGCCCTTGCCTTCATCGCCCCATTGCGCCCCTATAATGATCGTTGCTGGCATTCATCGCTCCACTTTGATTGTTCGTACAAAATCCACAGGGTAGTTTAACGACAAGCGGCGGAGATTGCTAGCCACCGCGCCCTAACGCGATTGTGACTTCCCCCGCGCCCCAGGTCTCCACCTGTCCTTCCGGGCCGAGGGCCAAAGCCGAGCCGACATCCAGGCCGACCGCGATCCGGGCAGTCCCGGTCGCCAGCACATCACGGGCAATGTCCGATTCGCTGATGCTGGTCACATTCGATGCGATATACGCGCCGCGCACCCAATCCAACGCCTCAAAGCCCAGGCCGTCAGGATCAACGGCGAGGCGGCCCAGCAAGCCGCCAGCACGACCCTCTAAGAATACAATCGCCCCGGCCCGGTAAGCGTCACGGATCGCATCCAGCGCGGCCCCTTTAAGCATCGAAAGCAGGTCACGCTCGTTGATCTCAGTCGGGATGACGATCAGGGCCACATCGCGCAGTTGCTCGCGGATGGTGTCATCGTCTTCACGCAGAATATCCACCAGGTACCCCGCCGGGGCACCTAACTCGCCCATGTCATCCATGATAGCTTCCGCCGCATCTGGCCCGGTGCCGATGTATGCGACGTCGCCGTCGGGCCGCATCCGGCTGAGAACCCGCGCCCGAACCTCACTCAGCGCGTCATTGCCGCCGGAAATCACCAGCCAACCCGCGCCATTTTCCCACAGTAAAACCTGTCCTTCGACCATGTGACTTTCTCTGCTCCCCACCAACAAAAAAGGCGATAATCAGATCGCCCTCTTTCACTTGCGAATTGTAACAGACGGTACCGCATCAAGGCAAAACGTAATCTCCAATGGCGCGGCACGCCAGTTGCACACCGAGCGGCAACACATCCTCATCGAAATCAAACCGGGGGTGATGATGGCCGTAGGTCAGGCCGCGCTCGGCATTGGAAGACCCCAGGAAAAAGAAGACGCCCGGCACATCTTCCAGCACGTAAGACATATCTTCCGAGGCCATCGTCTTCTCCGCGATGACTTTATCCGCCCCCAGTGTCGCCTGGAAGATCGACCGTATACGCTTGGTCACATCCGGATCGTTCATCACCGGGATATTGGGATGGCGGATGTGAATATCGACCTCACAGCCGACCGACTCACAGACCGAAGTCGCCACCGAGCGAATGTGTTGTTCCAGCATCTCGCTGGTGTAGGCGTTAAACGTGCGGAATGTGCCGCCCAGCTTGACGTAAGACGGAATCGCGTTAAAGGCATGACTGCTGGACTCTACCGATGTAACCGTCAGCACGACGGCCCCGGCCATCGCGTCCATCTTGCGCCCGACGATGGTATGCAATGCCGAGATCAACTGGCCGGTGCAAGAAACCGGATCAATAGCCGTATGAGGCATGGCGGCATGCCCGGCCACCCCACGCACCCGAAGATCAAAAAATGATGACCCGGCCATCATCGGCCCGGCAGACATGCTGACGGTGCCCAACGGCAACGTATTCCACAAGTGCAGGCCCAGGCTCACATCCGGGATGGGCGGATCGTCCAACACACCGTCTTTAATCATCGCCAACGCACCCCCCGCGCCCATTTCTTCCGCCGGTTGGAACATGAACTTGACGCGGCCTTGCAAGGACTCACGGTGGCGGCTCAAGACCCTGGCGACTCCGAGCGCAATCGCCACATGACCGTCGTGACCGCAGGCATGCATCTTACCGGCGACGGTCGATTTATACGGCACATCATTTTCTTCTTCAATCGGAAGCGCGTCCATATCTGCCCGCCAGAGGACGGTCGGGCCATCTGCCGCGCCCTCTAGCACCCCGACGACGCCCGTCTGCCCGATGCCAGTCTGCACTTCCAACCCGAACTGATTGAGTTTATCCGCCACGATACCGGCGGTGCGATGCACATCAAACCCCACTTCCGGGTGGCGGTGTAGATCACGCCGCCAATCCACCAGTTCGGGTCTTAACGCTTTCGCTTCCTCAGAAAAGTCAATCACAATGTATCCTTCGACGTAATACGGGCGCATTACCGTTCATGATACATGCTTTTTGCTAATGCAAGCATTGATATTCTACAGTACATAATCACCGATGGCCGCCGCCCCCAGTGCCACTGCCAGCGGGAGCGCGTCTTCATCGAAATCAAACCGGGCGTGATGATGCGGGTAATCTTTACCATGCTCCGCACTTGCAGAGCCAACAAAAAAATACAGGCCCGGCACATCCTGCATAAAGAGCGATACATCTTCAGAAGCCATCGTCCGCATGTCCGCGTCGATCTGCTCCGGCGGGATCACCTGGGCAAAGGCGTCACGGGCACGGGCGGCCACCGTCGCATCATTGACGACCGGCACCGAAGCATGCCGCACCGTCACCTGCACCCGACAACGCATGGCCTGGCCCATCGACTCGCAGATCTCATGGATGCGTTCGGTCGCCAGATCACGGGCGGCTACGCTATAAGTGCGGAGCGTCCCGGCCAGGGTCGCTTGCTCCGGGATGATGTTGTGCGCGTCGCTACCCGTCACCCGTGTGATCGATAACACCGCTGTCTCATCCGGGTCGATATTGCGGCTGACAATCGTCTGCAAAGCCACGACAATATGCGCGGCGCATACCACCGGGTCCTGGCTATCAGCGGGCATGGCGGCATGGCCGCCCTTACCGGTGATCGTCACGTCGATGAAGGACGAGCCGGCCATCATCGGCCCGGCCACCACCCCCACCTGGCCTACTGGGGCGTTGTTCCACAGGTGCAGGCCCAGGCTCACATCCGGGCGCGGAGACTCCAGCACTCCGTCAGCGATCATGGCCGCCGCCCCGCTGACGATTTCCTCCGCCGGTTGGAAGACAAACTTGACACGGCCTTTCAGGTGGTCTTTCTGCTGGCAGAGCAGACGAGCGATCCCCAGCGCAATCGCCACATGGCCGTCATGGCCGCAGGCGTGCATCTTACCGGCGACGGTCGATTGATACGGCACATCATTTTCTTCCTGGATGGGTAGCGCGTCCATATCCGCCCGCCAGAGGATGGTGGGGCCATCTGCCGCACCTTCCAGCACACCGACGACGCCCGTCTGCCCGATGCCCGGCTGGACTTCTAACCCCAGCCGGCTGAGTTCCTCCGCCACGATGCCAGCGGTTCGGGTTTCTTCAAAGGCCAGTTCCGGGTGGCGATGCAGATCTCGCCGCCGCTCGACCAATGCCGGACGGAGTTTGTCCGCTTCTGCTTTATAATCCATGCCTCTATCCGTTCGTCTGCTTGCGGTTTATGCCAGCGTAAACACCCGGAACGCCTCGATGTAACGGGGTGCGTCGTCCGGGGCGCGGGTATCGCGTGAGCGATTGCGGATGTTTTCCGCCATGCGCTCCATATCGCTGATCTGGCTGACGTGTTCGCGCAGGGCGTTGATCTTGGTCTCGATGTGATGGCTGATGTCTACAAAATGAGACGCCTCTGCTGGCCCGGCCAGATACAAATACCTGACCTTGTGCGTGCCAAGACCTTCGTCGCGCTCCATTTCCAGGTAATTCAAGCGATCCCGCGCCGTCGGGAAGACCGCCGCCATCGTGGTATCCCCTACCGCCCGATGATCCGGGTGGTTGATATACCCGCCGCCATACCAGAAGGCGGTCGGGTCGCAGGTGACGACCGTCTCCGGTTGCTTCAAACGGATCAGCCGTGTGAGTTCCCGGCGCAGGGCCAACGTATGCATCACCTCACCATCCGGGTGGCGCAAAAAGACGACATCAACCGCCCCCAACACGGACGCGGCGGCGCGTTCTTCGGCCTCACGGATTTCGATCAGCCGAGCGTGGGTCATGGCCGGATCTTCACTGCCTTTGTCGCCACTGGTGACCAGCACCAGCAAGACTTCGGCCCCTTCCGCCGCCCACCGGGCCAACGTCCCCCCGGCGAAAAATTCCGGGTCGTCGGGGTGAGCAAAAATGCCCATCACCCGACGGGGTTGTTCATCCGATGTCATTAATCGTCATCCTTGTTGATGCGATCCGCATTTCGTTTGCCCGGCGGTTGACCACAATCGCATTCGCCATCGCCGTGCTTGTCGCAAGGTTGTTTGGCTTTGCGTTCCAGTGCGCGGAGTTCTTCCAGCGGGATAATGTCTTCGCGGTGGAAGGTATGGCGGCCTTCTTCCGGCACGATCACCGTGACGGTATCGGCCAACGGTTGCACGTCGATCACCTTGCCTTCACCCAGCGGCGTGCCGACCTTCTTATTTCGCTTGGGCAATTTCTTGCGGGCCTGCACATATTGCTCATATTCATACACCAGGCAACAGCGCAAGCGGCCACACATGCCGGTGATCTCCGACGGGTTCAGGCTGATGCCCTGCACCTTCGCCATTTTGATCGAAATCGGGCTGAAGTCCGTCAGGAAGGTACTGCAACAGCGTAATTCACCGCAGGCACCATAGCCGCCCATCACCTTTGCCACATCACGCGGGCCGATCTGGCGCATCTCGACACGAGCGTCAAACTCATGTTTGAGCGCGTTCCATAATTTGCCGACGTTTACCTTTTGCTCGGCAGAATACAAAAATGTGACAACGGAGCCATCGTAATGATACTCCGCCTTGATGAACTTCACATCTTCATATTGGCCGATCTCCTGGGCCTTTTCCCGGCAGGTCACCAGGGCTTCTGGCTCTTTGGCCTGCCACTCCTGCCGGAGCATAAGATCACGCGGGGCGGCCAAACGGCTGATTGCCTTGTAATCTTTACGATCAGATTCCGCCACCCGGAAACCCATCACCTGCCCCATGTTAAAGCCGCGTGTGGTCTCTACGATGACGAACTCACCCGGTTTAAGATCCGGGTATGCGCTGTAATCGAAATGATATAACTTGCCAACTTCAGAAAATCGAATGCCAGCGACCATGCGTTGGCGTTCTGCTTCCATGTTTGTCATAGAGAATACCCCTGAATATACAAGATCATCACTTATATGATAACACGGGTAGCCCCCCTCCCGGCAATATTGACAAATAGACTCCCCGGTGCTACGCTGACGAGGTTTGTTCACTGGCCCTCATATTAAAGTAGCCGATGAGTACAATCACGATGAAATTTGGCGGCGGTTCTGTCGCCACGACAACCGCGCTTACACAAGTCGTCGGCATTATCCTACAAGCCCGCGAACGATGGGATAACCTCGTCGTGGTCGCTTCCGCCCTGGAAGGAGTCACGGACTCACTCATCGAGGCGGCCCAACTGGCCCAAATCAGCAACCAGCGGGGCTACCGGCGCATCGTCGCCACCATCCGCACCCGGCATCTGTCGCTGGCGGAAGCCTTGCCACTCAGCATTGACAAACGAACCGCCCTCCAGGCCGATATTGACCAATTACTATTTGATATGCTGGCCCTGTGCGAAGCTCTATCGGAAAATTACGCCGACGACCACCGGGTGGACCCGGCCCAACAGGACGCGATCATCGGCACCGGGGAAAAATTGGCGGCCCGCATCATCGCCGCTCTGCTTCGAGAAAACGACCTGCGCGGGGTCGCCCTGGATACCACACAACTGATTATCACAGATGATACCTTCGGCAACGCCCTGCCAGACATGGAGGCGACCGGCCAACGCATCCGCGAGACGTTAATCCCGATGCTGGCCCGCGATATTATCCCGGTCATCACCGGCTTCATCGGTGGGACGCCCGACGGCCAGCCGACCACCCTCGGACGCGGCGGCAGTGATTATTCCGCGTCCATTTTGGCGGCCAGCACCCAGGCCGAGGAATTATGGTTGTGGGCCGATGTCGATGGACTGATGACGGCAGACCCGCATCAACTGCCAGATGCCCGGGTGATTCCGTCGCTATCGTACAGCGAGGTCTCTGAACTGGCATACTTCGGCGCGAAGATCCTGCACCCGCGCATGGTCAAGCCATTACGCGAAAACGGCATCCCGTTGATCGTCAAGAATGTATTCAAGCCACAACAACCCGGCACCCGCATCCACAAGAGCACCAGTGATGAAGGCGTTTACATCAAAGCCGTCACATCGATCAGTGGCATTGCACTGCGCCAGAATGACAATCGCCCGCTACAAGACATCATCGGGCTGGTGAATGCGGTGTTTACACAGACGATCAAGACTGAGACCGAAGTCATGATTACCGCGCAATCCGCCCAGAGTACACTCCTGACGTTTGTCGTCCCGACACATGCCGGGCCAGACGCGACCCGTAACGTGGAAGCCGCCTTGCGGGCCATGTTGGATGAAAAGCTCCAGCATGATAAATGGCAGGTGCAACCAGTGGTCATCCTGACGGTGATCGCGGCGTTGATGAACCGCAATCCCGCACGGATTAGCACGATCTTTAACGCCCTGGACGATATTCCCATGCTAGGATTATCACAGGGGCCGTCGAGTTGTTCGCTCTCCCTGGTGCTGGATCCGCAACAGATTGATCTGGCATTAGAACGCTTACACCCGTTAACCGACGCCTGAAGATGTGTAATTTTCATCACGGAGATCTTGATGGACAAACGACTGCGCTATGGGTTGGCATTGCTGATCTTCGTCCTGGCCCTGGTGCCACGCATAACAACCCGCACCCATACCAACGCGGATGAGTCGGCCCATTGGGTTGGTCGCTCCGAACAATTCCTGGACGCATTGCGGACTGGCGACATCGAACAGACCGCCCAGGCATTTCATCCCGGTGTGATTACCATGTGGTCGGGTGCGCTGGGCATCATCATCGAAGAAGCCCGCTTCGGCCCGGAACACAGCGATCATTACGAGTTCAACATCCGGATCATCTACTCGTTACTCTCTGCGTTGAGCATTCCCATCAGCTTTTTGTTGTTGATACGCTTGTTTTCACTCAACATCGCGTTGATCGTCTCGATCTTGTGGGCGTTTGATCCTTATTTGATCGAACATGGAAGCATCCTGCATGTTGATGGGCTTTCGACGTCGTTTATGTTCATCTCGTTTTTGCTCGGTCTGGTCGCGCTCAAGCTGGATGAACATCCTTATCGGTATCACATCGACGATCAAATCCGCTGGCGATGGTGGATCGCGTCGGCGGTCTTCGGCGGGTTGGCAACCCTGACCAAATTCACATCCTTATCAGTGATCGGCATCCTGGGGATGCTGGCCCTGGTGCTGAATTATCGCCGGATCTCCTGGCGGCGGATCTACGTCCAAATATGGCCGTTCATCGCGTGGGGCTTGATCGCGCTGGTGGTGATCTTCGCGCTCTACCCGGCGTTATGGGGCCTGCACTTTGACGCGGTATTCGCCCGGTTGGATCGCGGCTTTGAGGCGGCCTTCGAAGGACACTTTAACTTTTTCCTGGGCGAGCAGACCATCCAGCCGGGGCCGCTTTATTATCTGGTAGGGGTGTTGTATCGTGTGACGCCGTTCGTGTTGATCGGGGTGTTGATCTCGCCGGTTGCCCTGTGGGCTAATCATCAAAAGCGGTATCAAGAGCGCATGATGGGCCTGTTTCTCTATGTGGTGTTGTTCACCGCGCTGATGCTCATCCAGCGCAAACAACAAGAGCGATACCTTCTGCCGATCTTCCCGGTTTTGCTGGTGTTCGCCGCGTTCGGCCTGGAATGGTTGGCGAAGCGGGCCGCGCCACTGGTAGCCCGTTTCACACCGCCGCGCCCGATCTACGGGTATGCCCTGCTGACTGCGCTTGTCATCGGCCTGTGGGCCATCTACCATCCGTATCTACGGGCTTATTACAACCCGTTATTGGGCGGCGGCGCGACCGCTGTTGAGATTATCCGTGTCGGGTCAGGCGAAGGACTCGATCAAGCGGCGGATTGGATCGAAAGCCGGGAAGACGATCCCTGCTCTCTCGGCATCGTCTCACCCTATTCTGCTGTGGTGGAAGACGCGCTACCGTGTACCCGCATCACTGATATGGGGCAATGGCCGCAAGGGATGCCCGACGCCGATTATGCCTTCTTTTACATCTCACATCAGCAACGTGGCTTTTATGGCATCCTGGATGAAGCATTTGAAACGCTCGAACCGGTTTACACGGTCTGGATTCAATCGATCCCTTATGTCGAGATTTACGATCTGCGAGAGACACCGCCGGATATTGATTATTCGATCCTGGAAGAAGCCGGCTATGAAATCCGGCAGGGCAACTAAATCACCGGGCTTGGTCGCGCTCGTGCCTGGGTAACGTTTGTAACACTGTATCGAATGGATCTCGGTTACGCTGGATGTAAGACGCCAGCAATTCCGCGATCAAGCCGGTGGTAATCAACTGCACGCCAAGCACCATCAACAGCACACCGAGCAACAGCAAGGGGCGTTCACTCAGCGGGCCGAGGCCCTGCACCCATTGCACCGCCAGGATAACGTTAATCACCAACCCAAGCATAAACAACACCGCGCCAATGCCGCCGAATAAATGCAAGGGCTTGCGGCTGTAGCGCGTCAGGAAAAGCACGGTCAGCAAATCCAACCCGCCACTGAGCAACCGGCCCGGCCCATACTTCGACCTCCCGTATTCGCGTTTGTGATGCTGTACCGGGATCTCCGCGATGCTAAAGCCGGCATCATGGGCCAGCACCGGGATGTAACGATGCAGATCACCGTATAGGTTCAAGCTATGCACACAATCCGCCCGGTACATCTTCAAGCCGCTGTTCATATCCCGCAGTCGAACACCGCTCAACCAGGCGGTGAAGCCGTTGGCGATCTTGGATGGCAGAGTCTTGGAGATGGGATCTTGCCGGTTTTGCTTCCACCCGCTGACAATATCGTACCCTTCGTTGAGTTTTTCCAGCAGACGCGGGATCTCGGCGGGGTCGTCTTGCAGGTCGGCGTCCATCGTCATGACGACGGCCCCGCGTGCCATCTGGAAGCCAACGGCCAATGCCTGACTCTTGCCGAAGTTGCGCCGCTGGATCGCCACGACGACGTTATCCTGTGCCGCGTGCAGGTCTTTCAGCACCTCGGTTGATCCATCACGACTGCCATCATCGATAAAGACGATTTCCCAGCGCAGGCCAAGCGGGACGACGACAGCGGTAATCCGTTCGTGCAAGATCGTCAGGCTTTCGACTTCGTTATAAACCGGGACGATGATCGATAGGTCAAGCATATCAGTATCTCCCCAGGTAACGGTCGATTTCCCATTGTGTGACATGCTGATTATAGGCATCGAATTCTTGTTGCTTGGCCTCGATGAAGCGGTCGCTGATGTACGGCCCCAATGCCTCCCGCATGACATCATCGGCCCGGAGTGCGTCCAGTGCTTCGCCCAATGTGGTCGGTAGCATTTCGACCTTTCGCAGGCGGCTCCGGCTCTGGCCTAGCAGAGTCTCCTCCAGCGGATCTGGCAAGGTCATCTGATGCCGGATGCCATCCAACCCGGCGCGGAGCATGACCGCCGCCGCCAGGTACGGGTTACTGCTTGGGTCCGGACAGCGTAGTTCCAGCCGGGCGTGTTCGGTACGGCCATCGGCAATCCCCGGCACACGGATCAAAGCCGAGCGGTTGACATGCGCCCAACTGACATAAACCGGGGCTTCGAAGCTCTTGCCCAACCGTTTATAACTGTTGACCAATGGAGCCAGCACCGCTGTCATGGCACGGGCATGATACAGTTGCCCGGCCAGGAAATGCCGCGCAATCTGCGATAACCCGTATTCATGATCGGGATCACTGAATAGATTGGCGCCGGTCTGGGCATCGTGCAGGCTTTGATGCGTGTGCAAGCCGGAACCGGGCCGGCCAGCGATAGGACGCGGCATGAAGGTACAAAAGATCTCCTGTGCCTGGGCCACCGTGCGGAGCGCGACCTTGGCCGTGAGCATGGCATCTGCACTGTTCAGGGCGTGGTCATAGGCGAACTCAAACTCGTGCTGGCCGGGGCCGATCTCCGAATGGGTGGAATGCACCCGGATCCCAAGCTGATCGAGTGCGGTCATCATCGCCCGGCGTAATTTACCGGAGTGCTCCGGCGGCAATTCAAAATACCCAGAGCGGTCGTAATCCTGCCCGACGAGTGGCCGTCCCCGTTCATCCAGCCGGAAGAGAAAGAATTCCATCTCCATGCCGGTCTTGAAGGTGTAGCCTAGCATCTCGGCTTCTTCCAAAGCGCGGATGAGCATAATACGTGGATCCCCGATGAAGGCTTCGCCCTGGGGGGTGTGGGCGTTGCAGATGATGCGGGCCTGTCGCTCGTCGGGATCTCCCCAGGGCAACAGGCGGAACGTCGCCAGGTCGGGCACCAGTTCCATATCACTTTCGGCCACCCGGGCGAATCCATCAATCGAAGAGCCGTCGAAGTGGGTACCGTGTTCGATCACATCGGCCAGCTTCTCCACCGGCACGGTGACGCCCTTAATCACCCCCAGAATATCGGTAAACCACAGGTCGATCCAGCGGACGTTATGTTGTTCTACCGTTGCGAAAATGTCGTCTCTGTCGCTCATGTTGATCTCGTTTATTTCGCGTTTAGAGTTCAGGGTCGGCCAGCACACCCAGATGACGCATCAAGGCATCCAACGCCAGCAGATACCCGCGCCACCCCAGGCCGACGATCTGGCCCATGCAAACGGCGGCCAACACCGAATGCTGACGGAAGGACTCGCGAGCGTGGATGTTGCTCAGGTGGACTTCGATCACCGGCATGTCAATCGCACTGATGGCATCACGCAGGGCGATTGATGTATGGGTATATGCACCGGGATTAAACACCACCCCGTCCGACCAGTTCCGGGCGACGTGAAGCATGTCGATCAACTCCCCTTCGTGGTTGGAATGACCGACGCGCAATTCTACGCCGTGTGATTTGACGTGTTGAACGCAAATGTCGGTAATGTCATCCAGCGTCAACGAGCCATAAATTTCTGGCTCACGCATCCCTAACAAATTAAGGTTCGGGCCGTTGAGTAAAAACAATTTTTTTGGCATTTTTTAGTCCTCACGTTGGGCGATTTCCACCGCGCTCTGGGCGATCTCGCGGGTGACACCTTGATCCACCAGATCTTGCAAGATGTAATCAGCGGTATACCCTTTCGCCAGCCGCGCCTTGACCCCGGCTAACAGCTTTGCCACGCTAGGGTGCGGGCGGCTGGGGCGGAACGCCAGCACATCTATATTATACCCCTGGCCGCAGGTCTCACACGCGATTAAATCCGGCACCGCATCCATTGCGATCAACGGTAGCCCCAGGATGTAGCCGTAATTCTGGCGGGCCATCCGCACGTAATCACGCGCTACACCACAATGCGGGCAATTAAACGTCCCCCGTTCAATCACGGTCTCGCGGGTATCCACACCGAAAAACTTCACACTGCCGCCTCCAACACTTCGATCACCGTCGCCCGGTCGATACCTTCCATGATAAGCGGCTGGCCGATCCCGCGCAACAAGATAAACCGGCTGATGCCATCGCGCCATTTTTTATCGGTGTGCATGGCCTGCCACAAGGCCGCCGGGGGCAATTCCGCAGAGAGGCGGGTTGGCAGGCCCGTCGCGGTCAAAAGCGACTCGACTCGTGCCACCAACGCGGCATCACACAGATCAAGCCGGTGAGACAACCGGGCGGCCAGCAGTAACCCCAGGCCGACGGCTTGCCCGTGCTTCCAGGTGTAGCCGGTCACCTGCTCGATGGCATGGGCGAAGGTATGCCCCAGGTTGAGATGCGCTCGATCTCCCTGTTCGTAAGGATCACGCTGGACGACATCAACCTTGACCTGCACCGCCCGCTTGACCAGATCATCGGCCCGGCCCAGGGTGTGCAAAGACAGATCCAGCAGACCAGGATCCGCCAGCAAGCCATGCTTGAGGACTTCCGCCATGCCGTTGCGCCATTCGTCAGCGGGCAAGGTCGCCAGCACTTGCGGGTCAATCCAGACGACCTGTGGTTGTTTGAACGCGCCGACCAGATTTTTGCCCTGCGGCAGATCAACGCCGACCTTGCCCCCCACGCTGGAATCGACCATGGCTAACAGCGTGGTCGGCACCTGGATCAAGCGCACGCCGCGCATGTAAGAGGCCGCCACAAACCCGGCCACATCACCGACCACACCGCCGCCCATCGCGATGACCGCCGTCTGCCGGTCCGCGCCGTGTGTGATGAGGTCGTCATAAAGCCCAGCGACCGTCTCCAGCGTCTTGAACTGTTCGCCGTCTTGCATGGTGGCAACTGGCAGGCCCAGGGCCTGTGCTAAAGAGTCGGTATGATATTCGCACACGGTCGGATTGCTGATGACCACCGCCCGGCCTGTCAGGTAATCTGCCGGGCGGCGAACGATGTCTTGTAATAAACCAGAACGAATCACGATGTCATATGATCCGTCGGGGGCGGTTACTGAGATTGTCGCCATAAGTCCTGTATCATTTCTGCGATCATCTGCGGCGGATGATCGCTCGTATCGACCTGATGTGGGATCGAGTCATAGACGGCCTGGCGCTTACGGAGCCGCTCGCGCCAGTCGTCGGCCAGCGGACGCCCGGTTGCCTGTTCCAGCCGCGCCGCGATGATGTCATCACGGGCCGTCAAACAGACCAGAAAGCCATTCGCCATCAAGGCGGCCCGGTTCGCCAGGTTGACGATCATGCCGCCGCCAGTCGCCACGACTAAATCGCTCTCACGGCCCAGTTCCGCCGCTAAATCAGCCTCCATTAGGCGGAACGACTCCTCGCCCTGTTCGGCAAAGATGGCCTCAATGGTCATACCTTGATCTTGTGCGATGACCGCATCCGTATCAACAAACGTGCGGCCCAACTGCTCCGCCAGGATCTGCCCGACAGTGGTCTTGCCGGTGCCCATAAAACCTACCAGAATGATATTTTGTGCCATCGTTAACGGTATCCAAATCGCCAATCGACATTATTCATCGGCAGGTCGTCCAGGCGATTCTGCCGTAACGCATCGAAGCGGGGGCGCATTTCGTCCAGACTATCGCCGCCCAACTTCTCGATCAAGGCATCGGCCAGCACGATTGCCAGCATCGCCTCACCGACCGGCACCGCACGCGGCACCGCGCAGAAATCACTTCGTTCATAGGTGGTCGGGGTCGGATCACCCGTCGCCAGGTCAACACTTTCCGCCCCTTTGAGCATGGTCGAAATCGGCTTCATCGCCACCCGCACGCGGATCGGGTCGCCGGTTGTGATGCCGCCTTCCAGCCCGCCTGCGCGATTAGTCCGCCGGTGCAGATTACCGGCCTCATCGCGGTCGATCATGTCGTGGACTTCACTGCCATACTTACCGGCATTGGCGAAGGCGTCGCCTAACTCCGCCCCTTTCATGGCCTGGATGCTAACCATTGCGCCGATGATGCGGGCATCGAGCTTGCGATCCCAATGGACGTGCGACCCCAGGCCGGGCGGCACATCCAGCGCGAAGACCTCAAACACCCCGCCGAGTGTGTCCTTATCAATCTTGGCTTGCCGGATGGCCGCGTGCATCTGCTCCGCGACTTGTGGCACCGGGCATCGCACGTCACTGGCTTCGCCCGCCGCATGTAGGGCTTGATAATCCGGCGCGTCATCCAACGTGATACGTACCGCGCCGATCTGCGTCACATAACCGCCCAACTTCACGTCGAATTCTTCCAGCAGACGGCGGCAAACGGCACCGACGGCCACGCGCATAGTCGTCTCACGGGCGGAGGCTCGCTCCAGGCTCAGGCGCAATTCACGATAGCCGTATTTGATCGCCCCGGTCAGGTCGGCATGGCCGGGGCGGGGTGTGGTCACCGGGGTGATGTCGCGCTCGCGCCAATTTTTGAAATCCCGGTTGGTCACGGTCAGCGCAATCGGCCCGCCAGTCGTCAAGCCGTTCATCAGGCCGCCGGTGATATGCACTTGATCGCGCTCGATTTGCATCCGCCCGCCGGAGCCGTATCCTTTCTGCCGCCGCACTAACTGCGCGTTGATGTCTTCTTCCGTGAGGGACAAGCCCGCTGGCATCCCCTCTAAAATCGCTGTGAGTTCTGGCCCATGACTCTCGCCAGCCGTTAAAAATCGTAACATCATCTCATCCCTTACTCGCTAACTCTACCAAAGCCGCCGCCATCATCGTCTCTAATGGCGGCTTAACGCCCGTCCACTGCTCAAAACTGAGTGCGCCCTGCCGCACCAGCATGCCCAGGCCACCGAAGGCCCGGCCCCCATTGGCTTCAGCCTGCGCCATTAAGCGGGTTTTTTCCGGGCGATAGATCATGTCGTAAACCGTCACACCGGGCGGAAACGGCACACCGTCGATCCAGGGTGTCGCGTCGGCATCCGGCCACATGCCGACCGGTGTCGCGTTGACGATCAAATTCACGGGTTGTTCGGCGGCGGCATCGAGTGTCATGACAGCGACGCCTTTCACCCCGGCGGAAACCGTCAAATCGGCCAGCATCTTCTGGGCGTGCTTGAGCGTGCGGTTGACCACGATCACCTGTGCGCCTTCCTGCCATAGGCCATAGACCGCCGCCCGCGCCGCCCCCCCGGCGCCTAACACGATCACCCGGCGGCCCGCAAGCGTGATTTGATTCGCCTGTAGATCCCCGATAAAACCGCCGACATCGGTATTCGTGCCGGTCATATCGCGGAAGTCAATCGTATTCACCGCGCCGACGGCCCGCGCAACAGCATCCGGCTTGACCACCCGCATCGCAGTTTCCTTGTGGGGGATGGTCACGTTCAGGCCGATGTAACCATGCCGCATCGGCTCGCGGATGCCGTGTGTAGCAATATCCGGCGGGATAGCCATCGCGTCATACGTCCAATCTAGCCCTAATGCCTGGAAAGCGGCATTATGCATCGCCGGGCTGACGCTCTGCGCCACCGGCCACCCGATCAAACCGACTTTTTTGGTCACTTGCTTATCCTTTTCGTCTGCGGTTTGTCCTGATTTTAAGCACAAACGACCAGATCGCAAAGATCAACCCGCTTGTAAGGCCGCCCCCAGGCCAGCCAGGGCCGACATAAAGCCGGGGTAAGAATCCGCGATGCAGGCTGAATCATGGATGGTCGTCTCTCCCTGGGCGATCAACCCGGCCAGAGTCAGGCTCATGGCGATGCGGTGATCGTCGTGGCCGTCTACAGTCGCGCCGGTCAGGTTCTGCGGCCCGTCGATGATGAAGCCGTTGTCAGCCTCCTGGATGGTGGCCCCCAAACGGCGTAATTCCGCGCTCATCACTGCGATGCGGTCGGTCTCTTTGACGCGCAGTTCACGGGCCTCTTGCACAATGGTGCGGCCCTCAGCGCAGAGCGCGGCGATCATCAACGCCGGGAATTCGTCGATCATCCGCACGACGGTCTGCCCGCTGACCGTGACACCCTGTAATTTACTCGTCTGCACACGCAGATCACCGACCGGTTCCCCGGCTTCTGTGCCGGTCGGCGTCACGGTGAGATTGGCCCCCATCGCGCTTAGCACATCCAGCAGACCGGTGCGCGTCGGGTTGAGGTTGACATGCTGGATGGTGACATCACTCCCCGGCACGATGCAAGCCGCCACCAACGGAAAGGCCGCCGACGAAAAATCGCCCGGTATCGTCATCTCAAACGGTCGAAGCGGATTGCCCGGTGTGAGCGTCACCGTGTCGCCTTCCACATGCAGGTTCGCGCCCATCGCTTTCAGCATCACTTCGGTATGATCGCGGGCCGGGCCGGGCTGGATGACCTGAGTCGGGCCATCCGCGAACAACCCGGCCAGCAGAATCGCGCTCTTGACCTGGGCACTGGCAACCTTCAGCCGGAACGTCTGCCCGGTGAGCGTGGCCGGGCGGATCGTCAACGGGGCGCGGTCATCCGGCCCGCTGATCTGCGCCCCCATCTGGCGCAACGGCTCGATAATCCGGGCCATTGGCCGGCGGCGTAACTGGTCACTGCCATCTAATACCGATTGGAAATCCTGCCCGGCCATAATCCCGGCCAGCAGGCGGATGCCAGTACCTGCGTTGACCAGGTTCAACGATTTGGCGGGGGGAGTCGGCCCGGTGCCATGAATCCGTAGGTCGGTCGGGCTGATTTCTTCGATGGTAATCCCCAGGTCGCGCACCGCGTTGAGCGTTGCCAGGGTATCCCCGGCCCGCAACCAACCACGCACCCGGCTTACCCCCGGTGCCAGCAACCCGCCGAACATCACCGCCCGGTGACTGATCGACTTATCACCAGGGACGACCACAATTCCCCGCAGGCCATGCCCGGCCCGCGCTATGATAACCGCTGGATCGCTCATTTTTTGTAGTGCTTCTCCCATATCAATCGTGACTCCCGTACCGGGGAAAGTGCATCGCGCAGGCGGTCGCCATCCCCGGAGATTAACATCGTTTCCAGCAGGGCCAATTGCACGCGGAAGTGTGCCAGCAACTCCGCGATGGCCTGGGTATTGGTGCCGGCGATGTCGCCCATCATGGTCAGGTCGCTGGCCGCCAGCCGGGTCATATCGCGGAAGCCGCCCGCCGCTAAAGCCCACACGCCTTCATCGGTCTCGGCCTGCCGGGCGGCGGTCGCCATCAACGCCGCGCTGAGTAGATACGGCACATGGCTGATGGTCGCCACCACCCGATCATGCCGGTGTGCTTCCATCTCGATGACCTCCGCGCCGAGCGTCCGCACAAAAGCATTCGCCCGGAGTCGTGTCGCCGGGGTGGTGCGGCGGGTCTCACACAGCACAAATGGCATCCCCCGGTATAGTGTGGCGTCACTCTCTGCAATACCACTGGTGGCTTTACCCGTCATGGGGTGCCCGCCGATGGCATGAATCCCCACCGGCAACTGCCCCATCGCATCGCAGATGTCCGCTTTGGTACTACCGATGTCGATCAACAGCGTGTTCGACCGCAAGTACGCACCGATTCGATTACGAAGCAACGTCAGGATCACCCGGACGGGTGTCGCCAGGATGACGGTATCGGCATCCTGGACGCCCTGCTGTAGATCATCAGTCGCCACGTCGATGATGCCGTGATCCAGTGCATATTGCCGGGTGGCCGCGTCAGCATCAACCCCGACGATACACCCGGCATGGTCGCGCAGGGCCATCGCCAACGATCCCCCCATCAAGCCCAGGCCGACGACGGCCAACCGCTGGCTCTTGAACCCGTTCACGCGCCCCGCCCGACGGCTTGCGCGACCATGCTGACCTGCTTCATCAATTGCTGGAAGCTCTCCACCGAGACCGTCTGCCGGGCGTCGCTCCAGGCTTCATCCGGCGTGGGGTGAACTTCAACGATCAAGCCATCGGCCCCGGCGGCGACTGCCCCCAACGCGATCTTATCCACATGCTCGCGTAAACCTATCGCATGACTGGGATCCGCGATGACGGGTAGATGCGTCAACGCCTTGAGGACGGCAATCGCGTTCAGGTCGAACGTGTTGCGCGTGTACTTCTCAAACGTGCGGATGCCGCGCTCACAGACCATCACCTGCTTGTTGCCATGACTCAGCACATATTCCGCCGCCATCAGCAGGTCTTCGATGGTCGAACTCATGCCGCGCTTGAGCAAAACCGGGTGCTGGCTTTCCCCCGCCGCGTGTAACAGCGTGAAGTTCTGCATGTTGCGTGCGCCGATCTGCAAAACGTCGGCGTACTCACAGACCAGCGGCACCAGATTATGATCCATGACTTCTGTCACAATCGGCAGACCGGTCTTCTCACGGGCTTCTGCCAGCCACTTGAGTCCTTGCTCCCCATGCCCCTGGAAGCTATAGGGTGAGGTACGCGGTTTATAGGCCCCACCACGGAGCGCAGTCGCGCCGGCCTCTTTGACCGCACACGCCGTCTCGATGATCTGCTCCCGGCTTTCTACCGAGCATGGCCCGGCGATGACCAGCACATCCGGGCCGCCCATCTTGCGCCCGTTGAGCGGCACATAAGAATCCATCGGGTGCATTTCTCGGCTGGCTAATTTATACGGCACCGTCACATGATGCACCCGCTCTACCCCAGGGATCGACTCGTACTTTTCCAGTTGAAACGGTGTCTTCCCCTGGCCGACGAGACCGACATAGGTCTGGTTGGGGCCATCTGCCAGATTCACCTGATAACCATCGGCTTCGATCTGTGCGATGACCTCGGCCACATGCTTGGCGGTCGCCCCTGGTTGCATAATGACTATCATCGCTCTACCCGCTCCTTATTCAGCACGACCTTGTTCTTTGGGTATAAAAAATCCGGGCGCAATTGCTCCGCACCGTTCATATAAACGTGTACCAGATCTTCCAGCGGTTTTTCCGTATTCCAATGGATTAACACGCGGATGCATCGCTGAAGGCCAGCCGGGTTATCCATCTCTTGCATGCCCATCAGCGCGATGTGCTTCCAGCCGAGCAACCGGGCGGCCCGCGCCGGATAAGCCGCTGTGAGATCGGGCGTGGTGGTAAAAAACACACTGGCAACCTCATGCTCTGCGATGTTGTTGCGCTCGATCATCTGCGCCAATAAGGCTTGTGTCGCCGCAATGATGGCGTCTGCGTCGTCGTCGGTTACGGTCGTTGCGCCACGCACCCCTCGGATCATGATACACTCCAATCTACCTATACAAACAAAAAACGCGCGGCCTGTTGCCTCGCGTCTGCCTTCACTTTGTTAAGCGAAATCGTTCGAACTACGCGCACACACCCAGCCGACATGGTTCTATGCCGTTCGTAAAATAATAATCATGGCGGGTCTTGCTGAACATAAGCTCGATTCCGATTGCGCTTTACACCGTAGAGCATAACCACATCTTTGGTCGCTGTCAACTTATCCATCATTAAGATTATGGATCGCCTCAAGCGTTTCTTTTACTTCCGCCGGGGAGAGGGCGGCCACCACCCGCAGATCAGCTTCCAGGCCAGCATACGGCGCGTTGATGCGGGCGGTCGGCCCGTCCGGTTGATCTGCCAGGAGCAAGAGCCGTCCGTTATCGTACCGGGGAATATCCGCCGGATCTTGTGTTACTGAGATCGTCAGGGCGGGATCCTGGCTCAGCGTGCTATCAGGCAGAAGCCCGGCTGGCCCCACCGCCCGATACTGGAAGCGATAAATCGGGCCGGGTTGCGTCCGGCGGGCCGCCGCTACCACATGCGGCGGGGGACGCTCCCCCGGCAGGCTTCCCTCACCGATCAGTGAGTCTTCCAGCAAGACGAACAATTGATGATTCCCCACAATACCGCTGATTTCGACCTGCCAGCCCCGCCCCAACCCCGGATGCAAAACCCACAACAGTTCGTCATCCAACACGGTGAGCAAGCGCATCAGCCAATCTAGCATCCCATGTTCCAGCGGGAAGCGACGCGCCCGCGATAACAAGCGGCCTTCGTCGCGGGTGGCGTTACGTGCCCGTGCGGAGCGGGCAATCATGGCGATGGCCGGGCGTGTCATCACTTCCAGAGCAGAAAAGGCCGTCGCCTGCTCACTCATAGTGCCGGCCACCGCATCACCATACCGTGCGATTGGGTCACCATCGAAGTCGTCCGCCGCCGCTTGATCCATGCAAGCCTGCGCGAACTCTGACGCATCCCCCAGGATGCCACCTAACCGTGTGACAATGGCATGAACCGCCAGGTACGGATGCGCCCCTTGCTCTACCAGCGCACCACAGGCCAGGGCCACCATCGCGGCGCGGAGGGGTGGCGCGGCCAGGATCACATCGACCATCTGCCCAATCGCTTTAGAGCGCACTGCCGGGTCAACCGTGACACCGGCCTGCACCACGCGCCCGCTCAACGTTCGCAACGTGTCGAAATCCACCGGGCGGATGCCGGTCGCGGTCTGCATCAGGTCGTTAACGGCAGTCTGGAACGTCACAGCCATCAAGCGTCCAGCGCACCCCGGAGTGAGCGGGCCAATTCACCGACAGCGGCGGTGCTATCACGGGCGGCCCGGATGAAGGCACTCCCGACGATAAAGCCATTAACCAGCCGGTTAATCTGCCGGACATGGGCCGGTTGGCTGATGCCAAAGCCCAGCACCAGCGGTCGGTCGGTTTCCGCCCGTAGACGGGTGATGAAGTCGGTCAAATCAGCGGGGAGTTCACGCCGCGCCCCGGTGATGCCGGTCAACGAGACGACGTAGATAAACCCGCGTGCCTTTTCCGCAACAAGCTGAATGCGTTCGGTATCACTGGTGGGCGCGAGGAAGAACACCAATGCCATGTCTTCTTGCTCACAAATCGCGAATAGGTCGGCTTCTTCCGGCGGCAGGTCGGGGATAATCAGCCCGTCTGCGCCAGCGGCTTTCGCATCTTTGACGAATTGCTCCGGCCCGTAATTGATGAGCGGATTCAAGTAACTGAACATCAGCATCGGTTGCGTCAGGCCCTGCGCCCGTAGATCCTGCACCGCAGACAACGCGGAACGCACCGTCGTGCCATTTTCTAGCGCGACCTGCGTCGCCTGCTGGATGGTCGGGCCATCCGCCAGCGGATCACTAAACGGAATACCGATTTCAAAGCCATCGACACCAGCATCAGCCATCGCACGAATGGCGGCTAACGACTCGTCATAGGTGGGGTAACCAACCGTGAAATACGGCAGGAACGCAGATCGCCCTGCCGCTTCGGTCGCCTGGAACATAGCGGCGATGGCCGCCAGCCCGGTTTGCTCACGGACGGTCACTCGACATCCTCCCAGTCGTCGCCGTCCACATAGGCACTATCACCGCGCATCGCGCTGACCAGATCCACCAGCCGGTTGCTCAGGCCAGCCAGCAGACGATGCGTATCTTCCATCTGCATCTGGATGCCGTCGGTTTGCTGGCGCACATCGGCCAGCCACGCGCCGCGCCCGCTGGTCTCTACCAGATCCAGCGCGAGTTGCACCATCATCATCTGCTTCTCAAGATCTTCCCCCACTTCGGATAAGATCATAGCCGCGTCTTCGGTCAGGTTAAAATCGATCACTGTAATATCGTTCATCGTCATGCCTTGCCCTCTCAATGAATCATTGTAATCTTATTGTACCGTTGCCAGCACCAAATTACCCTATGGATTTCGTCATCGCGGCCAGCCCGGCCTGGATGATTTCCCGCGCTACGTTGACGCGAAATTCCCAACGAGACGGATCCGCGTCATAAGCCGCCGCTTCCGCTTGTTGGCGCGTGGCATTCGCGGCCTGCGGCTGAAAGCGATCCGCCGTTTCCCAGTCGAGTCCTTGCACCGTCAACGCGGTGAGTTCGAACCCGGCGCGATGCAACAACACCGGCCACACCATATCAGTCCCTAAGCCTTGTTCCTGGTCGTCATCCAGCCCGACGATAAATTCTGCCGCCTGCCGGCTAAATGCCTTCGAACCGGAGGCCACATCAAGCCGTTGGCCGAGCAGATACTCGGTTATATCGAAGATGATGCGCTCGGTATCGGCCAGGGCTTTGGGGTGCGTCTCGAAATCTGCCGGGGTTCGCCCAATCATCACCGCGTCTGGCCCCTGGATGGCCGTCACCGTTGCTTTGAGCGACTCCGGCTTGCGTTCCACCCAACGGATCATGCGATCCATATCACAATAATGCAGGGTGCCAGCAGTGCTTTGCTCCAGGCCGAGCCGCAAACAAGCGGATCGCGCCACACCGAAACGATCCGTCTGATGGTGGATCACCCCCGGCAGAGCGTCCAGCGCGTCAAGATCAGCCTGCTCTAAGCCGGGTGATGTGACGATAATAATCGTCTCGTAGAGCGCGTGTAGCTCCGGCAAGAAACGGCGCAAACGGGGCAATTCTCCCTGGGGGCGATACGTCGTGGTCAAGGTCACAGTCATCGGGTTACGCACCCGTCGCCGTGTCGCGCAGGCTCACCAGGATGTCCTCCCAATGATCGAAAAACGCGAAGTGCCCGCCTTGCGGCAAGAAATGCGGGATCGGGTTCGACAATGCGCTCTCCAAAAAGCGGCCCATCTGTTGCGGCACGATGGTATCGTACTGCCAGTACCACAGGTGAATGGGTTGTGTCACATCGTTGACCGGGAAGCCCCAGGGCTTCACCAACAACTTGGCCTCCTGCACCCAACCACGCACACCATTGCGGACGGCCTCCGCCCGGTAACCCTGTACCTGCTGGCCGATCTTGGGCCGGGATAAGATCAACTCGTCGTTATCGCTGGCCCGTTCCAGCACTTCGCGCCAGTAGCGTTCCGGGTTGCGGAGTTCAGAGCGCATCTGCAAGGACATCATCGGGCGCAAGATCCAGCCCGGCCACTTGGAGACCTGATACGCCTGACGGTATGTGTCGTTGACATTATCCAACGCGCCGGGCCGGTCGAACGGAGCCGACCCGCTGATAATGGCACCGGCGGTCACCCGCTCCGCCAATTGATAGGCGGTCGCCGCGACGTATGGCCCCCCGGCGGAAACACCCATCAGCGCGAAATCCGCCACATTGAGCGCGTCCATCAACTGGGTGATGTCGTCCGCCATATCCAGCAGAGTCCGCCCAGGCTGGAAATCCGACTTGCCATAACCGGGGCGATCCGGCGTGATGATCTTGACGTTGGCGCGGATGGCGATAGTCTCATCGGGGTGGCGCATATACCGCGAACCTGGGTTACCATGAAAGAAGACAATCGGGTAGCCTTGCAGGTCACCATGAATGGTATAGGCCAGGGTGCGCCCATCTGCCAGTTTAAGTGTCTCGTCTACGTTCAAGAGTCGTCCTTCTCATCGAGTGCTTTAATCACTGTGTCCAGGTCTTTATCTCCCCGCCCGGACATATTCACCAGGATGATGCTATCTTTGGGCAGGGTCGGTGCCCGCTTGATGACCTCCGCGACGGCGTGAGCACTTTCCAGCGCGGGGATGATGCCTTCGGTTTCGCTCAGGAGTTGGAAGGCGGCCAGCGTCTCGTCGTCAGTCGCATGGGTATAAAAGGCGCGTTCCATCTGCTGAAGATAGGCATGTTCCGGGCCGACCGAAGCGTAATCTAACCCGGCGGAAATGCTATGGGTGTTCATGATCTGGCCGTCGCTGTTCTGCATCACCCAGCTTCGGGTACCCTGTAATACCCCCGGACGGCTCACGTCCGGGTCGGCAAAGCGTGAGGCATGGCGGCCACTCTGGATGCCTTCGCCGCCCGCTTCCACGCCGATTAAGTCGATGCCGGTATCATCCCGGAAGGCGTGAAACAAGCCAATGGCATTACTGCCCCCGCCCACGCAGGCCACGCACACATCCGGCAGACGCCCAACCTGTTCGAGCATCTGGCGGCGGGCCTCCGTGCCGATGACACTCTGGAAATCACGCACGATGCGCGGGTACGGGTGCGGCCCTAGCGCGGAACCGAGCAGATAAAATGTATCGCGCACATTGGTCACCCAATCCCGAATGGCCTCGTTGATGGCATCCTTAAGGGTCTTACTGCCACTCTCGACCGCGATGACCTCTGCACCGAGCAACCGCATCCGAAAGACATTCGGTTGTTGGCGCACAATGTCTACGCTACCCATGTAAACGTGGCAATCCAGGCCGAGCAGGGCCGCCGCCGTCGCAGAGGCAACCCCATGTTGGCCGGCTCCGGTCTCCGCGATGACTCTTTGCTTGCCCATGCGCTGTGCCAGCAAAGCCTGACCGAGTGCATTATTGATCTTATGTGCGCCGGTATGGGCCAGGTCTTCCCGCTTGAGGTAGATCTGCGCCCCGCCTAACTTTTCGCTCAGGCGGCGGGCATGGGTCAGTGGTGTCTCTCGCCCGACATAGGTCTTTTGCAACCGGGCCAGTTCGTTCTGGAAGTCAGGGTCAGCCATCGCCTCATAATAGGCTTTTTCTAATTCGTTGAGGGCTGGTACCAGCGTCTCCGGCACGAACCGCCCGCCAAACTCCCCGAAGTAACCGCGTGCATCCGGCAGGTTCGTCTGGTGGATGTCGATATATAGCTTGTCGTCAGTCGTCATAACAGTAAGTTCCTTCTATCGCTCGCTCATCGATCAATTGATTGGGCCGCTGTGATGAAATCGGCCATCTTAACGGCGTCTTTGATCCCCGGCTCGGCTTCGACGCCGCTGGCGACATCCACCCCCCAGGGTTGGATCGCGGCCACCCGGTCAGCGACGTTCTCCGGCGTGAGGCCGCCCGCCAGCAGAAAGCGCGGCACTCGCTCTCGCACCGCAATGGCGACCGCTTCGCTGGCGGCGTCCCCGGTTCCGCCGCGCAGGGTCGGATGATAGGCATCCAACAGCAGGGACGGCAGAATCGGCTTCTGCGGGAAGGTCGGCGCGTAATACGTCACATCATCCAGGGCCATCGTCTCATTCATCGGTTGGATGGCCTTGTAAGCCATGCCGCGCAATTCCTTCAGTACATTCTCGGATTCATCGCCGCTCAATTGCGCCGCGTGCAAGCCGACCGCGTTGGTAATTTGCGAAATCGTGCCGACGCCCTCATTGACGAATATCCCGACCAGCACCGGCACTGCCCCGCCATATTCAACGCGCAAGGCGTCACACAACTGGCGGGCATCCGCTGGCTCGATATAACGCGGACTCCGTTTGTAGAAGTTCAAGCCGAGCATATCCGCCCCGGCCTCGACCGCCGCTTTCGCATCCGCTAACCGGGTGATCCCACAGATCTTTACGATTGTCATGCGCGTTCCTGCCGGGGTTGCTGGCCAAACGCTCCCACCACATCAGCCAGATCACCCTCATCTGCCGCCCGCACCAGTGATTCACCGACCAAGACGGCGTTCGCGCCCAAATCACCCATCGCCCGCACATCCGCCGCCGTGCGGATGCCGCTCTCAGCGACTAGCACCACCTCCGGCGGCACCAACGGCAAGAGCCGGGCCGTCGTCGCCAGGTCAACCTCAAACGTCTTGAGATCACGGTTGTTGACGCCGATCACCCGCGCCCCTACTTTGAGCGCACGCGCCAGTTCCGCCTCGGTATGTACTTCTACCAGCGGCACCATGCCTTGCTCCAGCCCGGCGGCGTGGAGTTCGGCCAGTTGTGCATCGTCCAGCGCGGCCACGATCAACAAAAACGCATCCGCATCATAAGCGCGGGCTTCGATCACCTGGTAAGGGTCGATGATGAAATCCTTCCGCAAGACGGGCAACCGCACATGATCGCGCACTTGCTTGAGATATGCCAGCTTACCCTGGAAGAACGGTTCATCGGTCAGCACGCTGATCGCACGGGCACCGTTAGCGGCATAGATCTGGCCCAGGGCGGTCGGGTCGAAGTCTTCGATCAAAACGCCCTTGCTGGGTGAAGCCTTCTTGACCTCCGCGATGAGGGCGACATAAGGCTTACGCAACGCATTGACGAGATCACGCGGCACACAGGCCACCTTCGCCTGATTTAGCATCTTGTTGATCGGCGTGGCTTGCTTGTGTGCGGCCACCTCATCTACTTTTCGCGCCAGGATCTTATCCAGAATTGTATCCGTTTTGACGTAAGCCATATTTATTCCTCGTCCTCTAACAATACCGTGTCAACTCTCAGCATCCGCCCTATGCGAACGTCTGACTATACGCTACCAGTTTATCCAACTTTTCCAGGGCCGCGCCATTATCGATTGTCTCGCGTGCTAGCTTGATCCCGGCGTTGATGTCTTCCGCCTTCCCGGCCACCATCAAGGCGGCCCCCGCGTTGAGCACGACCACATCCCGCTTGGGATCGGTGATCTCCCCGCTGAGGATGCCGCGTAAGATCCGGGCATTGGTCGGCGCGTCATCCCCTAGCAAGTCGCTGATGCTGGCCCCTGGGAAGCCGTACTCACGCGGGTCCAGCGTGAACGTATTGACGCGCCCACCGACATAATGACTGATCGTGTTCGGCCCGGTGGTGGTCAATTCGTCCAGGTTGCCATACCCATTGACCACCATCGCAGAGACCGCGCCCAATTCCCCCAGCACGTTCGCCAGTAAATCGGTCAGATCCGGTGCAAAGACGCCCATCAACTGACGACGTGCCCCGGCAGGATTCGTCAGCGGGCCGAGGATGTTGAAGATGGTGCGAACTTTCATCTGCCGGCGGGGGCCGATGACGTGCTTCATCGCCGGGTGGAGCTTCTGCGCGAACAAAAAGCCCACGCCGATCTCATCGACACATTGGCCGACTTGCTCCGGCGTCAGGTCGAGATTCAAGCCCAGTTCGCCCAATACATCGGCACTGCCGCATTTACTGCTGGCGGCCCGGTTGCCGTGCTTGGCGACCGGCACCCCGGCACCCGCCGCGACAAACGCGACCGTCGTGCTGATGTTAAACGTCCCGGATTGATCGCCGCCGGTGCCGCAAGTATCCAGCAGATCAACCCCGGCGTATTGAGTCGGTACGCGCTCCACATTAGCCCGCATCGCCATCGCGCTCCCGGTAATCTCGCTCTGGGTCTCCCCTTTCATTCGCAAGCCCATCAAGTAACTGCCAATCTGTGCGTCGGTCGCGTTGCCTTGCATGATCTGATTCATAACGTCTTCGGCTTCCTGGGCTTGCATGTGGCCGAAGCGTCCGATTAAATCAATTGCGCGTTGAATATCCATGAGTCCTCTTTCGTTTATCCATCAGCCGGTTACACGGCCAAAAATTGATTTTCGATAAAGTTCTTCAGCACACGCGGGCCATAAGTCGTCAGGATGCTTTCCGGATGAAATTGCACGCCGACGACCGGATGATCTTTATGCCGCAGGGCCATGATCTCGCCGTCTTCGGTGAAGGCGACGATCTTCAACGACTCCGGCAGGCTGTCCTCCCGGACGATCAGGCTATGGTAGCGTGTGGCCTCGAACGGACTCGGAATCCCGACGAACAAGGGATCGCCTTTGTGATAGACCATGCTGGTCTTGCCATGCATCAGCCGCCCGGCGCGGGTGACGACCCCGCCGTAAGCCTGCCCCAGGCATTGATGCCCCAGGCAAACCCCCAGGATTGGTGTGTGTGGCCCCATCTCGCGGATTACATCCAATGAGACACCGCCGTCATCCGGCGTGCCCGGCCCCGGAGAAATGACAATGTGTGACGGGTTGAGGTCGCGCACTTCATCCAGCGTGATCTGGTCATTACGGACGACGTGTAACGCCGCACCTAATTCACCCATCTGCTGGACAAGGTTATAAGTAAAGCTATCGTAATTATCAATTACCAGGATCATTGCCGGTCATCTCCTCGAATGTCATATGGCATAAAGCGGCTTTCCAGTCCTTCCAGGTGCATCAGGTCGTTCACCGTGACCAACCGCCAGTCTCCCTTCTCCCTGGCGACGGTCGTCACCGAGGAATTACTGAAGCTGATATTCGCCAGATCAACCTCCGGGATGAGATGACGGATCATCAGACGGATGGTGGTGGTGTGTGATAGCACGCCAATCGTCAATTCGTCATCTTTCTTATCGACCGTCTTCAGCACTTCATCCAGGAAGCTCTGCGCCCGGACTTTCACATCATTGGTAGATTCACCCAGGGGCATACGATAGCCCTCCGGGTCGGCCAATAGTCCCTTGTACTCCTCCGGGTACCACCCATGAATCTCCGGTACCGTCAAGCCCTGGAAGAAGCCAATCGACCGCTCCCGCAGGCGTTCATCATAAATGGGGTCAAAGTCCAATCGCTCGGCCAGGATCTCCGCACTTTCCTGTGCCCGGCGATGATCGCTACAATAAAGTTGGTTCAGGCCGATGTGACGGATAAAGTTTGATAATCGCTGGATCTGCTGACGCCCCAGGTCATTCAAAGGCGACGCCACCCAACCCTGCCAGCGGCCCTTCAGGTTCCAGTCTGTCTCACCACAACGGATGAAAATAAAACGTTTAATAGCCATTTTCAAAAAATCTCCTTTTCAATGACAAACGCCCCTATCTTAGCGCGTCAACGGCCATTACATCAGGCCCCGTTCGGCATATTCGATGGCAACGGCCAGGGCTTTGGCCTTATTGACGGTCTCGTCATATTCACTGGCCGGGTCGCTATCTGCGACAATGCCAGCCCCGGCTTGCAGGTACACCCGATCTCCTTTGATGAGCAATGCCCGGATCGTGATGCAGGTGTCCATCGAACCGTCGTAGCTAAAATAGCCGACGGCCCCACCATAAGCTCCACGTCGCACGCCCTCTAACTCCTCGATGATTTCCATCGCCCGCACCTTGGGCGCACCACTCAGGGTGCCCGCTGGGAAGGTAGCCCGGAACAGCGCGAACGCATCCAGCCCATCACGCACCTGCCCATCTACCTGGCTGACGATGTGCATGACATGCGAATAACGCTCGATCTTCATCATGTCGGTGACTTGCACGGTGCCATACGCACTCACCCGCCCGATGTCGTTACGCGCCAGGTCGATGAGCATCACATGCTCGGCCCGTTCTTTGGGGTCGGCCAGCAGATCATCCGCCAGGGCTTGATCTTCGGCTTCGGTCTGGCCGCGTTTGCGCGTCCCGGCGATGGGTCGCATTGAGGCAACCCCGTCTTCTAGCCGGACCATCATCTCCGGCGAAGCTCCCAACAGCGTCAACCCATCACCAAAATCGAGGAAGAACATATACGGTGACGGATTCAGGGCGCGTACCGCCCGGTAGATCATCAGCGGCGGGGCAGTGGTGCGCCGGGTAAACCGTTGGGATAGCACAATCTGGAAGGCATCGCCCGCCGCGATGTATTCTTTGGCCGCCCGCACGTTGTCCTCAAATTGTTCACGCGAAAGATTCGAGGTCAGGTCGGTCTCCTGCGCCGGGCCTGGATACGGTATCTCCGGCAGGGGATTGCCCAGCGTGGTGACGATCTGGTCGATGCGGCTAACCGCATTGCGATAGGCCGCTTCCGGGTCGCCCTGGTTATGGGCATTCGCCAGCACGATGAGTTCGTGCTTGGCATGGTCGAAGATGATGACGGCATCCGGCAACATAAAGGCGGCATCTGGCACGTCGAGATCGTCAATTGCGGTCTCCGGCAGTCGCTCGAAGTAGCGCACCACGTCGTAACCAATGTAACCGACTGCCCCACCGACGAAACGCGGCAGGTGGGGCACCGGCACCGGCTGAACCTGCGCCAGTTTTGCCTTGAGGGCATCCAGCGGGTCTTCCCCCGGCGGGAGTTTGCGCTCGGTCGTGCCGTTGTCATCGATGGTGGTGATGGTGTTGTGCTTGAACGTGATCACGGCCCTGGGATGTACCCCCAGGAACGAATATCGCCCGACGCGCTCGCCCCCTTCCACACTTTCCAGCAAAAACGAAACCCGGCTGACCTGGGCCAGCTTCATATAAACCGAGACCGGCGTTTCCAGGTCAGCCAGCAGACGGCGGTAAACCGGCACCAGGTCTCCTTGTTCAAAATATTGCACGACTTCATCTCGTGAGGGTGTTATATCCGTGCGGATGCGCTGTGTATTTGTCGTCATTCCCGGCCTTTTCTCCTAAAAACAAAAAATCCCATGCTCGCCTTTTGCCAAGGACGAGAAGGGATTCCCGCGTTGCCACCTTGATTCGTGCAGGCTCACACCTGCTACGCGCTCATCAGGTACGGGCGATGGTAGAACCGCCGATACCCTGTGCCCTGGTAACGGAGCACTTGCCGTCACAGACTACTGGAAAGGATCGTTTGCCTGTGCAACTCCCCGGCCCATTCAACCTGTGCGTGTGTACCGTCGTCTCAGCGATTGACGGCTCTCTGAACACCGCTTACAGATTTACTCTTCCGGATCAATGTCTTTGGGTGTGTATTCGATTATGCCCCCGATGGTAGCGCGAACCGGGTGACGTGTCAAGCATTTATGGCAAGATCTGAAAATCAAAAACCCGCGCTCGTTGCAGGATACGCCTGATGTGAAATTAAAACGCAAACTCAATTGAGCCTTGAAAAGATTGGACATCAATGCCGAAGCGAGTCCGCAACAGATGTTTGAGCAAATGAGCGGTAACTTTGGC
>DAOTTZ010000028.1:0-23420 GCA_034437535.1 Anaerolineae bacterium
AATATACGTTTGCTTCAAATCTTCGCTCAACTCTGGCATGACACTCTCCATTCAGACGTGTTCTAAGAGTTTACCAGACTTCTGCTTTACCTTTTATCTGGAATAGCCTTAATAGCTTTCGACATGGTGCGGCTCACGTCAGCCCGTAGACGTTTTATCTCGGCTTGCTGATCTTTATAGGTCGCCCACTGTTGGGCGTGTTGTTGCCGTTGATAGTCTCGATACGCGCTGTAATTGCCGGGGAAAACCTCCGCCCTGAGTGTGTCATCATCGAGTGCAACGATGCTTGTGACGAGTCGATCAAGAAAAGCGCGATCATGCGATACAACCAATAACCCGCCGTCGAATTGATTGAGCCAGCGTTCCAACCAGGTTAAGCCGTCGATGTCCAGGTGATTCGTTGGTTCATCCAGGATGAGCAGATCGGGCCGTTGGGCGGTCAAAGCCGCCAGCAAGAGCCGGGTCTTCTGCCCACCGCTTAGATCTGATACTGGTGTCTTCGGCGGGATGAGATTTAGCTCAAGGTCATCGAGTGCTTGCCAACCGGCGCGTTCATCCATCTGTTCAGTCAGGCGGATGATCTCCGTCAGGGCCGCGTCGTAAGCATCGGCGTCCAGGGTCGCCAGTTGATCTTCGAGTTCGTCCAGCCGTTTCTTTTGCGGGAAGATCATCTGCTCAATTGTCAACGCTGGTTCGCTGATGAGATCCTGCGCCAGATACCCGCTTCGAATGTTAGGCGGTGTGCGTTGTACACTGCCGCGATCTGCCTGGATTTCCCCGGTAATGATCTGAAGCAAGGTCGATTTTCCGCTTCCATTCGGGCCGACCAGACCAACCCGTTCACCGGGGTTGACGGTGAATGAGACCTCTTGAAAAAGCCAGGCTTCGTCCCCCGGCCAGCGTTTAGCAATATTTGAAACAATTAACATAAAGTCCTCCAATCCCTTCGATGGCGAATCAAAAACGCCACCGGGCAAACCGATGACGACTTTATGTCGATAGTTGACTGTTCGAATCATAACAACAGACTCACACAGATAAGGTTTACCCAACGGCGGCCTTATAGGTGATCTGTATCGCGCATTATTGTTCCTGACACTTGGTTAACAGTCGTCTGGGGGCTGTGTGCCGCCAAGACATTACTACAATAGGCCAGAATGGATCACTTTGTCAAGCAATTATGTTTGATCGCCGTAATTCCGCCAGTGTTTCCGGGTCATAAGCCAGTAAGTCTTGTAGGATCTGGTCGGTATGTTGGCCCAGGCCCGGCGGTGGATGACGCATCGTCGTCGGGGTCAGGCTCAGGTGCATGGGAGAGTCGACCAACTTGACCATCGTCTCGTTATCGAGTGTCATTGTCTGGATGAAACCACGTTCTACTAAACGCGCATCGTTTAACGCATCGCGCACCGTGTTGATCTGCCCGGCAGGAATACCAGCCTCCAGGCAGAGCGTGACCCATGCCGCCGCCGGGCGTGTCGGGAAAATGGCGTTCAACTGGTCAATCAGGGCAGTGCGATTGTGAACCCGGTCGGGATTCGTCTTGAAACGGGGGTCATCCGCCAGGGTAGGCCGGTTGATTAAGTCGCACAATCGCCGGAATTGACGGTCGTTACCAACGCCGATCACAAATGGTTGATCTGCCGCATAAAACACCTGATAGGGGACGATATTAGGGTGTGCGTTACCATGCCGGGGTGCATCCTGCCCGGAGATCAGGACGTTACTGCTGATGTTCACCAGCGCGGCGACCTGTGACTCGAGCAGGCTCATGTCGATCTGCTGGCCCTGACCGGTTCGTTCGGCATGGCGCAAGGCGGCCTGGATCGCGTTCCCGGCGAATAACCCTGTAAACACATCAGAGACTGCCACGCCGACTTTATAAGCATTTCCATCTGCCGGGCCGGTGATTGACATCAAGCCGCTGAGAGCCTGAATGATGAAGTCGTAGCCGGGGCGTGTGTCATCCTGGCCGAAACCGCTGATGCTACAGTAGACAATCGCCGGGTTGATCTGGCGCATCCGGTCATAATCCAGCCCGAAGGTTACCATTCCACCAGGGCGCATATTCTCAACCACGATTTGCGCGTCACGGATTAGCTCACGGGCGATCTGCTGGCCGCGTGGTTGCTTGAGATCCAAGGCAAGACTGCGCTTGTTCCGGTTGACGGCCAGATAATACGCACTGTGCCCGCCGGCAAAGGGCGGCCCCCAGGCGCGGGTATCGTCACCGCCAGCAGGATGCTCTACCTTGATCACATCCGCCCCCAGGTCACCCAGGATCATCGTACACAGTGGCCCGGCCAGCACCCGCGAAAAGTCGATCACCCGGATGCCGTCTAATGGATTTGTGTTCTGCGTCATCTTGTGCATAATCTCTATTGTTCATTCTCATTTGGATTATAACGAGGCTGGCATGGATTACGACCGACGAATCCGAGAATTTCAGGCGCGGGTAGAGGCCGATCTGGTTTATCTGCCCATTTCGTCTGACCTACAATATTTAACCGGCATCCCGCGTGACATCCCAAATTATGGGGCCGTTTTGCACCCTGGGGCCTGGCTGGAAGGGGCCTGGCTGACGCCGGATCATGCGCCGGTGCTTTGCCTGCCGCGCATGACGGCAGAATTCGGTGGTTTAGGCCAGCTCGATACCATCGACATCCGCATATTAGGCGATGCCGACGACCCGGCAACCCTGATGGCGGACATATTAGCGGCGTTTAATTTGCCGGAAAATCCGCGTGTAGCCGTCAGTGATTTTGCCAGCGGAGAGTCTTTGGTGCAATTACAAGGACTGTTGCCATCAGCGAAATTTATCAGCGCGACAGAGCAATTACGCGATCTACGGGTGATTAAGTCTGACGATGAGATCGAGATGTTGCGGCAGGCCGGGGCGATAACTGAGGCCGCCTTCCGTGATGTGCTGGCGAAGCTCAAGCACGGCATGACCGAATTGGACGTTGTGACTGAGGTGAATTATCAACTGCGCCGGCATGGGTCATTGGGGCCATCGTTCGTCACATCGCTTTATAATTCTGGGTCAGATCATCCGTTGTTATTCGGGCAGCGGATGGCAACCTGGAAGCGCGTGCTGACGCCACCCGTTGCCATCCTGTTTGACTTCGGCGCGATCCACCAGGGGTATTGTTACGACTTCGGGCGTACTGTGTATTTTGGCGAGCCAGATTCTGAGATGCAAACGATTCACCGGGTTGTGATGGCGTCTCAGCAAGCTGGGATCCAGGCTCTGCGGGCAGGTGCGGTCACGGCGGAGCAGGTCGATCAAGCGGCGCGAGCGGTGATCGAAGCGGCTGGCTACGGCGAAGAATTCCGCCACCGGTTGGGGCATGGCATCGGCGTTGATGTGCATGAACCCCCATTCTTGACGGCGGGAGACACCACGCCTATTCAGGCCGGGATGACGTTCACCGTTGAGCCGAGTATCATGCAGTTCGAGACGTTTTCCGCCCGTGTAGAAGACATCGTTGTTGCCCGGCCTGATGGCGGAGAACCGCTCACCCAGGGTTGGCAATCGTTAATCGTCATTGACTGACAAAGGAAATGTTATGCGACAGAATATTTCATCGGGCACGCGCTGGGAGGAACTGGCCGGTTATTCGCGGGCGGTAAGAATCGGCCAGCATGTCTATGTCTCTGGTACGACAGCCACTGATGACGATGGAAATCTCATCGGCTTGGATGATGCCGGGGCACAAGCCCGCTTCATCTTCCAGAAGATCGAGCGGGCCTTGGGGGTTGCCGGGGCAAGCCTGCAAGATGTTGTCCGAACGCGGATCTTCCTGGTGGATAAAAGCCAGTGGGAAGCCGTTGCGCGGGTTCATGCCGAATTCTTCGCCAATATCCGACCGGCGAATACTCTGGTCGAGATCAGCGGATTGGTCGGCGAGGGGTACCTGGTCGAGATCGAAGCGGAAGCTTATGCCTCATCATGAAGTTCAGCCTGCGCTTGAATAACGATCATCCGGTGCAGACGTACATCGACCTGGCCCAGGCCGCAGAAACCGCCGGCTTTGACCAGTTCTGGGTGAGTGACGATCTGTTTTTTCGGTCGGCTCCGGTGATCTTAACCGCGGTTGCGCTGGCGACTCATCGCATCGAGATCGGCACCTGCATCGTGAACCCGTATACGCTTCATCCAGCGGAAATGGCGATGATGGCCGCGACACTGGACGAAGTTTCTGGCGGGCGATTTTTACTCGGCATCTCATCGGGTGCGCCGGATTTTCTCAAGTGGGTGGGCATCATGCCGGAAAAACCACGTACTGCCGTTGTGGAAACTATTCACGCCATCAACCACTTGCTAGACGGCGACCGGGCCGCTCATGACGGCCACTTCATCCGCTGGAATGATGAGGCATACTTGCGATTTGCCGCAAACCGTCGAGTACCTATTTACATCGGTGCGTTAAGCCCTAAGATGCTCGGTGAAATCGGTCGCATTGCCGATGGTGGCTTGCCGCTCTTATTCCCGCCGGAGCACTACGCCAATGTGATACCGTATATTCAGCAGGGGGCGGCATCTGCCGGGCGTGATGTAACAATGATCGATGTTGCGGCTTGCATCTGGGTGTCGGTCAGTGACGATCAAGACTCAGCGACCGATGTCCTGCGCGAGAAAGTCGCTTATTATGGTCACGCGCTCAGCCCGTTGATCTGGGATCAATTGGGATTGACTAAGGCGGATTTCGCGCCGCTGGAACATGCGATTATGACCGAGAACGACCTTGAAAAAGCTAAGTCATTGGTGACCCCGGCCATGATGCGGATCGGGATTGCCGGTGATGCCAAGCAAATTATCGAGCGGGTGCAAGTCCTGGTGGATCTCGGTGCGACACATATCAGCTTTGGCCCACCGCTAGGGCCGGATCTACAAGCGGCGATCCATGTGTTGGGGCGGGATGTCATCCCGTATTTTCGATCATGAACCGACCGTTCGAGCTTTATGACATCCGGGTGACGGTAACTGCAATCGAAGGGCGGTCAGTTTGTGGTTTACAGGTTGGGGATTTCTTCGAAGTGACGGGCAGTAGTCAACTTCGTTTGCCACCGGGTAAACACTTTTGCATCTACGCGCTGAGTGCGATCTTGCCGTTGATCGCGGCGAAGCAGCGTGCTTTGAGTGAAAACGACTGGTTAAGCCGTGACTCGCTGATCGCCTGCCCGGATCCTGACGAACGACTCATCATGAAAATCGAGCGACTCGACAAACGAACCTATGACAGTGACAATTTGACATGAGACCTTACGAAATCAGCATCGCTTTTCAAACAGATAAACAGGCGGCGGATTATATCGCGTTGGCACGGCAGGTGAATCAATACGATTTTGACGCGGTGACGGTTTACTGCGATGCACCGTACCAGCCGAGTTATGGGCCACTCTTGCTGATGGCTCCGTACATCGAACGGGCACGGATCGGCCCGGCGGCTGTTTCGCCATCGCGTATGCATCCTATCGACATCGCCGCGCAATCTGCGCTTCTGATGAGTCTGGCATCGGGTGGGGTTTATGTTGGTCTGGCGCGGGGGGCGTGGCTGGCTGAGCATGGCATCACAGAGTTGAAGCCGCCAGTACGTGCCCTACGTGAAGCGGTGGGGGTCGTCCGGTACTTGCTATCCGGTGAGACGGGCGGTTACAACGGGCAGATCTACCAACTGGCGGCCCACATCCGCGCACCGTATCCGTTGCCCTCGGAGACACTGCCTCTGTTGATCGGCACCTGGGGCCAGCAGACCTGCGCGATGGCCGGAGAAATCGCCGATGAAGTCAAAATCGGTGGCTCAGCCAATCCTGATGTGGTGCCATACATCCGCGATTATATCGCGGTCGGGGAGAGAAAGGTCGGGCGTGAGGCCGGCTCAGTCGGTGTGGTGGTTGGTGCGGTCACCGTCGTTGATCTCGACCGGCAGGCGGCTCGACAGGCGGCGCGACGATCCGTTGCATTGTATTTGCCAGTCGTCGCCGGGTTGGATCCGTCGCTGGAGGTCGAACCAGAATTAAGCGACCGGATTCAAACTGCCGTCCAGCATGACTCACTGGATGAGGCGGCGGCGTTGATCTCCAACGAGTTGTTGGATAAATTCGCCTTCAGTGGCACACCGGACGACTTGATTCGACAGGCGTCTGCCTTGTTCGAAGCCGGGGCAAGCCGTGTCGAATTTGGCACACCACATGGGCTATCAGACAGCGCGGTAGGCATCCGCTTAATCGGTGAGCAAGTCCTCCCGGCGTTACGAACAGAGTGGCGTTAGATACCGATTTCGGCGGCAAATTGCTTGAGATAATCAAGATGTTCGTCGGCTTTTGTCAGGCCGCTACCCAGTGTATTGGCACAGATGTGCGTCGCGTGTAAATCTTGCCAGGATTGCACAAACGGCCCCCAGGCATCGCGTTGATGCAGGTTGAAGTTCATCCGCACATCAATGCCGAAGTCGTCCGGGTTACGGCCTGCTTCGGCTACATAATCGCGGATGCGGGGGATTTCTGCCTGTGCTTTGTCGAGTGGCATGGTGTAAGTCGCCCAGCCATCGCCCACCCGTGCCATGCGGCGCAGGGCTGGCTCCGCCCCGCCACCAAACCATAACGGAATCGGACGTTGAACCGGCAACGGTTTAATGCCAGCTCGTTCGATATGATGAAACTCACCCGCATAGGTGACCAGGGGTTGCGTCCACAGTGCCCGCAAGATTTCGACCTGTTCATCTAGGCGTTTGCCCCGTTTGGAAAAATCCTGGCCGAGGCCGTCATATTCCACCCAGTTCCAACCGACCCCGACGCCCAGGCGCAAGCGTCCACCCGTCATTAGATCGACCTGTGCGGCTTGCTTGGCGACGAGGGCGGTTTGCCGTTGTGGCAAGATCAAGATGCCGGTCATAAATTCTAGTGTCTGCGTCCACCCGGCCAGATAACCGAACAAGACAAATGGCTCGTGAAAGGTATGCTCATCGGTATACGGCCCGCGCCAGTTGGGCCGGTCGGGGTCGGCTCCTAGCACATGGTCATAGATCATCATGTAATCGTAGCCCAGGTCCTCCGCCGCCTGGACAAAATCCCGGATTACAAGCGGGTCTTCTTCGATCTCATATTGTGGGAAGACAAATCCATACTGCATTATGTGTCCTTTAAGCTGTGGCTACACCGGTGGGACGGTGTAGCTCTCCGAGTCGCTGTTATTACCAGGGTTGAAATCCGGTACGTTCGTATTGCTGATGCCGCCGCTCATGCCACCGCCGCATATGTTGGGATCGTCTGCGTTAAATTGGCTGGTACCAACGACGATATTATCGCCTGGATTGACGACAATGCCCGGATCAAGAAAAGCTGGCCCACTACCACCATTGTTACAGAAAGTGGTGGTAGTGCCGACGAACACATCGACCGTAGCCGGGCTTGGCCCATTGTTGAACAAGGTCACTGTGAAGGTTATTATCCCGTCACCACGCTGGGGGTTAGCCGGGGACATCGTTACATTGATTCCCACATCAGCGTTTGGCAGGTCACAGGCATCGCCGATGCTGTCCTCGTCGGTGTCGAGTTGGTCAGGGTTGGGTGTATCGGGGCAATTGTCGGTGACGTTGTCCCAGCCGTCACCGTCGCCATCAGGGCAACCGGGCCGACCAAGCTCGGCTAGCCCGAAGGTATCGGGGCAGGAGTCCGCGCTGTTGTTGAAGCCGTCGCCATCGCGGTCGGTATCACAGGCATCACCGATGGTGTCCTCGTCGCTATCTTCCTGGTTGGGGTTGGGTGTATCGGGGCAATTGTCGGTGAGGTTGTCCCAGCCGTCACGGTCGCCATCAGGGCAACCGGGCCGACCAAGCTCGGCTAGCCCGAAGGTATCGGGGCAAGAGTCCGCGCTGTTGTTGAAGCCGTCGCCGTCGCGGTCAGCGTCACAGGCATCACCGATGCTGTCCTCGTCGCTATCTAGCTGATTCGGGTTTGGTGTATTCGGGCAATTGTCGGTGAGGTTGTCCCAGCCGTCACGGTCGCCATCAGGGCAACCGGGCCGACCCTGGGTGGCGGAGCCGAAGGTATCGGGGCAGGAGTCCGCGCTGTTGTTGAAGCCGTCGCCGTCGCGGTCAGCGTCACAAATGTCGCCGATGCCATCATTATCTTGATCGGTCTGTATCTCATTGCTGATGAGCGGGCAATTATCCTCTTCATTGAAGACGCCATCACCATCTACATCATCATCACAGACATCGCCAAAGCCATCAAAATCACTATCGAACTGATCGACATTCGGATCAAACATGCAGTTGTCTTCATAATCTGGGATGCCGTCGCCATCGGTATCTTCATCGAATTCGATGGGGTCTTCGATGATTTCCTCTTCATCTATGGAGATGTCGCAGGCGTCGCCGATGCCGTTGTCATCCTCATCGACTTGATCCGGGTTGAACGTGAATGGGCAGTTATCAACCTCATTGAATATGCCGTCATCATCCATATCATTCGACTCAGTTGGTTCTGGGTCACAGGCATTGCCGATTCCGTCATCATCGTCATCGGTCTGGTCAGGATTGGCGATCAGCGGGCAGTTGTCCTCGTCATCTGGGATGCTGTCGGCGTCCAGGTCATCGGTTTCTTCAGTTTCTGATTGACCCGGGTTGGCAATCGTTTGATTGTCTTCCGGGTCACGGGTCGCGGCCTCGGCGATGATTGTTTCTTCGGCAGTCGGTTGAACTTCTTCTACGGTCACTGTGTTGTTTTCGTCCACGGAAACCGCTGTGCCGCTGGACGACTCAATGACGACTTCTTCGCCGTCAGCATCGCGGACTTTAATCCGCACCGCGCCACGTAAGACTTCTGATGTCCAACCGGCAGGGCGGCGTAAGCTAACCGTCTGGCCGAAGGCATCGGTCGTCGTCGGGCCGTCAATTGCTTCGATCTGGCCGAGATCACCCCGCCAGAAGAACATAGAACCGCCTTCAATCTCGAACAGCGCATCATTGATGCTCAGGGTAATGGTATATTCTCCCGGCGGTGTCTGGATCAACACGCCGTTGAGTGCGTCATCCGGCAAGTCATCGCTCAGGAAGATCTCCATCGCTTGCATCGGCATGAAGAACGGATTGTCCGGGTCGCTGGTCGGCAGATCATCCAGATTGTCATTCACTTCGAATAGATCACGGAATACCCATCCTGTCTGGCCGGTCTCCGGGTTGATGACACGAATCCAATCGCCATCTTCGTTAATTCCGATAGCCTGCAATGTCTCGCCGGGTTGCTGGATGGTCTCGATACGGCTGTTGGTATCCGGCAGGGTACGGACGTTAAATCCTTGCCGGCTGGTGTTGGTAATCTCTATACGACCAATGGTGCCTTCCGGCTTCAGGGCATGGTTAAAGAGGGTCGTGCCGCCGAAGACGGTCAACCGGGCGTATTGCTCTGGCTCGTTATCCGGCAGGGTTCCCTGTAACGTCATCACCGCGATGCTAAACGGATCAATCAGGTTATCTGCAAAGCCAACGTCGAATGTCTCAAGGTCGGCTGTGTCGATGTTGTCGCCTGGGGTATCAAAATCCTCGGTGGAGCCGGTTGTCGCTTTAACTTGCCCATCGCCATAACAGAGCGTGTTGCGGTCGGCATCTGCACAGATGTTATTGGCGATGACGATAGCCGCTTTGACGAAGGCCGGTCGCACATCACCAGAAGCGAAGATGACGTTACTCGGCGGTGCGAAGCCATCTATCATCGGTTCGAACAAGTCACGGAAGATGTCATAACTGTTATCGTCATCCGGTGTCTCCATGCGGTAAGCATAGGTTTGACCGTTTAACCGGGTGACGTAGAATCGGCCCAGTAGCGAACCGGTTTCTCCCTCACGGCGATAAGTTGCCACCTGCCAGATGTAATATTGCCCGGTGTAGGTGCGTTCATCCAGCACATCGTTGATTTCGTAAGTGGTCAACAGGTCAACCAGGATGGTTTCGCGGGTGTCGCCGTCCAGGTTGGCAATGGCGATCACCGTGTTGTCATCGTCGGGCGCGGCATATGATCGCCAGATGCCATCCTCATCGAGTGATACCGCCCAGCCCGCCGGGACAGGATAGGGCAGGGTTTGCGTCAGGTAATCATATCGCCAATCGTCATCTTCCGCTTGCTGAAGCGCGACCGCATCGAAGAACAACGTGGTCTCTGTCAGGTGGTCGAATAGACGGTCATCTGGTGATCCGGTTGTCTCTAGCGAAAACACAATTGCTCGCTCGCCGCGTGTGGTCGTGCGATAGACTACAAACGCCTGACCCTGGTAGAGTGACCCGGCTGTATCCTGATAGTCGTAGGTGAAGGTCTGCGCGGTATGGCCGCTGACTTCGATGATGTCGTTTGTCTCGTTAATGGTGACGCCGTATTGCTCGGCGAATGTTTCCAGAACGACCTCAAAGTCTGCATCTGATGTGCGGAAGTAGTACACATTGAGTCGTTCTGTGCCGTCCGTCGTGGCGGTTGATAGCCGGTCGCCAAAATCTGCCGGGGTCAACCAATCTGCCGGATGTTGAAAGTTCAACCCCAGGCGGACATCGGCATATCCGCGATAGGCTTCGTCAAGATCATCGTTATCAACAACGACGGTCACCGCGTCAAAGCCGGTCGTGCCGCCGAATGAGCGCACCAGGAACCCCAGGTCATAGTTGCCGCTGGGGGTCGGCTTGGTCTGCCAGGTCAGCCCATCTGCCGGCCAGTGATAGATCGTCCCTGGCTCCGCTTTGATCTGGCCGTTACTGCTGACGATCCAGCGGTAGGCCTGGAATTCTGCGCCAGCCGGGATGCGGATCGGTGCGAGTGCGCCCGTTGCCGTCCGGCTGACGACCTGGGATACGGTGCCATCCAGGTCAAATAAGACTGATGCATCATACCAACGATCTCCCTCCGCTTGGCGATAGCGGCCTTCCAGCGTGGCGACAGATCCGGTACGGATGAGTCGCTCATTTGCGGTGGTCTCACCATCCGTCACGACGGGAAGCGTTAACGGCAACCAGTTGAATAATGATTGATCCACCCCCGACCGCCAACTGTTGATGTAATTGACCTGATCTTCTGCGATGACTGCGGTCAGAATCTCACTGTCGGACAGTCGAATCGCCCGGCCTTGATCGTCGATCCGGTCAATCGTAAACCGCCCTTCGGATAGCTTGCGTCCGGTCACTTCCATCGAGACGGTCGGCGGGAACGTGCTACTGCTGACATCCGGGTAAACCTGCGTGACCTTCACCTGCGGTGCAATCGGCGGGTGATACGTCAGGATTGACTCTTCAATGCTCCACAGGCGCGGTGTAATCAGGTTGAAGTAATTGCGGAGCATCTGGCTCCAGGCATCCAACGGGCTTTGCTCAAAGTAAGCCGCGCTGAAATCAGCACTCTTAACCGGGAAATAGATATTATAGTACGATGTCCAATCGCTGGCCCATTCCCCGGCAGAGCCATACAATCGAGCGTCTTCTAACGCCTGGATGACATTGCGGGCCGCACGAACCAGTTCAGGCTCGGATGATAACGCGATGACCTGTTGCATAAAATGACCCAGGTCGATCATAGAGTCCTGGCCGATGAAAAAGCTATAGGTGTAGGTGTTCGTCCGGGCCATGCCCAGTAAGTTTGTATAACGGGCTGGGTCTTGATTGATGATCTCGGCAAAGTCTTCTACGGCTTGTACCACCGGCGAGAACATCTGTAGATCGGTGACAGCTTGAGTCAGGTAGATCGCGTCGCGTCCAGCCCGTTGACGAATATCCACATCGACATATTGATCGACCAGGGCCTGCCCGATGCTGGCGGAGGCTTGCGCCGGGCTTTCGCGGAGTGTGCGCGTCAACAGCGTCATGTCCAACGCCGGGTCAACGGTGATTTCCGGCGAGGCGATTGAGACATCGAAGAAATCTTGCATCGCTGTGTGATATTCGATGCTACTCATAGAGCAAGCGTCATTAATCAGTAAGTCGAACCGATCCTGGTTGCTGGCGTCACGGGCCGTCTGGAAAGCCCGGCTTAACCCTGGTACGTCAATAATGGTATCTGAGCTGTAATCGGTAATAAGACCCTGCCACCCGGCTCCATGACTGGACAATGCCACCGCGTAACGTTCCGCCGGGAAGTTGAGCAAGCCCCAGGTGAGGAATTGCGCCAGGGTCTCGCTATTGCCCGTGTCCAGGTCACCCAGGTCGATCAATGGCTCGGTGTCAATCGTCGGCGGCCATACCAGCCCGACGTCATCAGATACATCGGCCTGCACTTCGAAAATCCGAGTGGATTGCCAGTCACCGCTTCCATCAGCAAAATCTGGATGCCGATCTAACATAACCAGGATGCGTACTTGTTCATCACTCCCCCCGGCGATCTCGAACTCGTTGAAGTCGTTCATGATGGCGGCTTCCAGGTCGGTATCGCCGCCATAATAAGCCAATATCGTCCAATCTGCGGTTGGGCGGGGGGCGATAGGCGGGTAGCCTGCTTCTACCAATGTTTGGGGGGTAATGTCATATTTGGGTAGGCTATCAACAGCAGTAATGACCGAGACATCAAGCTGATATTCGCCAGCCGTATCCCCTTCCAGTACGCCGAAGCGGGTCACGATCACGGTATAATTTCCGGCTGTCGCTTTTGGAAAACGTAACGCGGAGTCCAGCGTGCCATCACCCCGGTCATCATTTTCCGCCAGGATGTTACCGTTCTCGTCCAGTAGATATAGTACCGGGTCGAGTGTGCCATCTTTCGCGGTCAGGTCGATTGCAATGGTACTGCCATCATCTGCGACATCGAGTGCGTATTCGACAAACGGCGTATCATCGTCCAGGGTGCCAGTGCGTTGGGATGACTCGCCGGAGAGACTCGTGTTGTCGGTGGTCTGGGCGTTGACGACGACGAGACTGAGTGTCAGGAATAGCCCGATGAGAAATGCAAGCCGCTTCATCATGTATGCCTCGGATCCAGTTATATTGAGAATACTAAAATTATAGCCCACAAAGCCGATGATCTGACCAAAATTTATACGTTTTTGGGATTTGCGTTGGAAGAATCAAACGGCAGGGTGACGAGAGCCTCCCTGCCGTAGAAAAGCCTAACCTTCGATGAGGAGAGTTTCCGGGTCTTCGATCAACGCTTTGACGCGCACGAGGAATTGTACCGCCTCGCGTCCGTCAACGATGCGATGGTCATACGTCAGCGCGACATACATCATTGGGCGGATGACGACCTCACCGTCGATTGCAACCGGTCGCTCTGTAATGGCATGTAAGCCCAGGATGCCGACTTGCGGCGGATTGAGGATTGGCGTACTCATCATCGAGCCGAAAACGCCGCCGTTGGTGATGGTGAATGTGCCACCCATCAATGATTCAATCGCCAACCGGCCCTCGCGTGATTGAATCGCGTACTCTCGAATCTGTGACTCGATTTCCGCAAAACTCAACCGGTCGGCATCTCGCACGACGGGCACTACTAGGCCTTCTTCCGCACCGATGGCGATCCCGATATCGTAATATTTTTTGAATACGATCTCGTTATCTTGCATCTCCGCATTGATAGCGGGGAAGGACTTCAACGCGCCGATGACGGCTTTGACGAAGAATGCACTAAAGCCCAGGCTGACGCCGTGCTTTTCTTTGAATGCCTCTTTGCGCCGCGTCCGCATGTCGATGATGGCCGTCATGTCAATTTCGTTGAACGTGGTCAGCATGGCGGCGGTGCTCTGCGCTTCTACCAGGCGGCGTGCGATGGTCTGCCGCCGGCGCGAAAGCCGCTGACGTTCTTCCGGTCGTGCGCCGTTGGCCGGGGCCGGGGCGGGCTTGGGCGCGGATTTCTTTGGGGGTTGCGCCTGGGCCGCCGGTTTGCTGGCGGGTTGCGTCTGTGCGCCGCCGTTAATGTGCCGCTCGACATCTTCCCGTTTGATGCGATCTCCGGTCGGTTGCACCTGGGAGAGATCGACGTTGTGTTCTGCCGCCACCCGTTGTGCGACCGGAGTGGCCCGTTGGTTATCTGCCTGTGCGTTGACTGCTTGTGGTTCAGGTTGTGCGGCCTTGTCTTGACCTTCACTGCTGGCTGGGCTGGACGAACTGGCTGTACCATCGGAATCGACAACCCCCAGTACATCACCCGCTGTCACATCTTCGCCTTCACCCGCACTGATCTGTGACAGTGTACCGTCTTCATCAGCGGTTACTTCCAACGAAACCTTATCGGTTTCCAGAACCACAACTACCTCACCGGCTTCGACGCTATCCCCTTCACCTTTAAGCCACTCTGCAACGGTGGCCTCAACTACAGACTCGCTTAACTCTGGTACGACGATGTTATATGCCATCAGGTTACTTTTCTCCCTGTCGTTTTTGCTTGAAATCCCATGTAAACACGTATTCGATAATCATGGATTGGTTGACCTGGTGCGCGGTCTTGGATCCTTCCGCCGGGCTAGAACTCCGCCGCCGCCCAACGTAATTGACCGGCGTCTTCATGCCGACCATTTTCTTGATGCGGTAATTCATGAAGTCCCATGCACCCATGTTCTTTGGTTCTTCCTGCGCCCACACAATCTGCTTGATGTTAGGATACCGATCAATGATCGTCTTAAAATCCTGGGCTGGGAAGGGATAAAGTTGTTCCACCCGGATGATTGCGACATTGGGATGTTCTTCACGGTAATCACTGCTATCCAGATCAACGTAAAACTTACCACTGACGAACACCAGGCGGTCAACTTGCTCTGGGTCGGCTTTGGCGTCGTCGATGAGTGGTTGCCAGCATCCTTCGGTCAGGTCGCGCACGGTGGAAGCCGTGGCCGGGTGCCGCAGTAGACTCTTGGGCGTCATCACAATCAACGGAAGTGGATCGGTCTTCAGCAGGGCGGCCTGCCGGCGCAGTAAATGAAAATATTGCGCCGATGTCGTGCAATTGACCAGGCGCAAGTTGGTCTTGGCGGCAGATTGCAAGAAGCGTTCTGGGCGTCCGCTGGAATGATCCGGGCCGGCTCCTTCGTGCCCATGTGGCAGGAGCAAGGCCAAAGAGGGGGTTTGTCCCCATTTTTCGCGAGACGATGTTAAAAACTCGTCGATGATCGTCTGGGCACCATTGGCGAAGTCACCATATTGTGCTTCCCACAATACCAATCGGTCGGGAGCCTGCACATTGTAACCAAACTCGAAGCCTAGCACTGCCGCTTCGGATAACGGGCTGTTATGAATTTCGAATGGAGCTTTTGCGCCGTCGAATGTCTGAAGCGGAATCCGCATGTCACCCGTCTCTTTGTTCCGCAAGACGGCGTGGCGATGGCTGAATGTACCCCGTTCGGAGTCCTGGCCGGTCAATCGAATCGAAGTGCCGTCTTCCAGGATGCTGGCGAAGGCCAATTCTTCGGCTGTCGCCCAGTCAATATTGGGTGCGTCGATGTCGTCAAAGGCATTTCGCCGTTTGCGGATCGTGCTTTCCAACCGGCGCGAATAAAAGTCGAATCCGTCGATTTGCTCGGTCAGGGCTGTGTTCAGCCGTTGCAGTCTTTCAAGTTCTAATTTAGTTTGTACCGACCGGGCGAGTCCGGGTTCTGGCTCGTCGGGGCGGGGTTCTTGCAAGCGTTCCATCTGCATCGTGCTTTTGGTCGCTTCTTCCAGGGTTTTATTGGCGGATTGCAAGGTCTCCTGGTAGGATGCCAGCAATGTATCGGCATGATCCGCATTGATCCGGCCTCGCTCTGTAAGGGTCTGGCTCCATAGTTGGCGCACGGTCTCATGCTCGCGTATGGTCTGGTAAAGCAGGGGTTGGGTAAAGCCTGGCTCGTCCAGTTCATTATGACCATAACGACGATAGCCGATCAGGTCGATCAAAATATCCTTTTCGAACTGCCGCTGGTAGGCGAAAGCGATCCGTGCGACTTCGATACAGGCTTCGGGGTCATCCGCATTCACATGGATGACCGGCACTTTATACCCTTTTGCCAGGTCGCTGGCATAGATCGTACTCCGGCCATCTTCCGGGTTGGTGGTGAAGCCCAGTTGATTGTTGGCGATGATGTGGATGGTGCCACCAGTCCAATAACCTGGCAGGCGAGATAGATTCAACGTCTCCGCGACGATGCCCTGACCGGGGAACGACGCATCACCATGAATGAGAATTTGCATGGTCAGCGATGGATCAAAATGAGGTTCGCCGGGATGACCGCTCGAACTCCCCGCCGCCCGTGCCATGCCCACCGCAATCGGGTTAATTGCTTCCAGATGACTGGGATTCGGTGGCATGGTCAACGTTAACGATGCTTCGTCCTGGTTGTTATCCAGCTTGCGGCTCTCGCCTTTATGGTATTTAACATCACCGATGGTATAGCCGATGGCGTTTTGCATCTCCTGGAGCTTGAGCGGGTCTTTGAAGTCCGCCAGGATTTGCTCGTATGGCTTATTCATGACGTGGGCCAGCACGTTGAGTCGTCCGCGATGCGCCATCGCGATAGCGATTGTCTTCATGCCGGTCTGCGCCGAGTCTTGAACGATCTGATCCAGGATCGGCACCATCATATCCAGCCCTTCGATGGAAAACCGATACTTCGTCGGGAAATTCTGTTGCAGGAAGTGCTCGAAGCCTTCAATTTGCGTCAGCCGGTCGAGTAGGGCAATGTCGGCATCGTTAGCCGCGTCGAATTGATATTGGCGCGATTCGATCACCTCTCGAAGCCACTCGCGCTCTTCTGGAATGCGAATATGGTCGTTATCAAAACCGATTGAAGAGGAATAGATCGCCTTAAGACGTTCAGTTGCTTCGTAAGCGGTTTCTGTCGCCTCTGCGACTGGGCCGCCGACGACGCTGGCTGGTAATTGCTTCAAGTCATCTTCTGTTATGTTATGCCATGCCGGGTCGAGTTCTGGATCGCCCGGTGGCGCACTGCCCAGCGGGTCAAGCCGGGCCGCCAGATGGCCGTATTGCCGGATCGCCCAGGCATAATCTTTCGCGCCGACTGCTTTCTGAATGTCAGGCAGTGCTGGCGCATGACCGTTGGTACTGGTGGCACCATTGGCATTGAGCAACGGTGCCCAATTCTCGAAGAACGCGCGCGTCTCTGCGTCAACCGAATCGGGTGCTTCGCGATATTGCTGGTAAAGCTCTAAGATGTAGGCCACATTTGGCCCATGAAACTCCGGGTATGCAGACATAAAGGGCTTTCACCTACGATAGGTTAACTATGATAGTCATCATTTTAACCTACTCTTCGCCGGGGATAAAGCAAGAACCGTCTGCGACTTGAAAATTCCCCGTGAGACACTTTCATTTTGTGAATGGTGCGTTAAAATACGCCTGGGTAAAGAGTTCAACTAGGAGGAGTTTGCTTTGAAAAAGATCTTATTTTTTGTTTTGCTCGCTTTGCTTTCGCTGGGTAGCATCGCTCTGGCACAGGAAGAAACAGGCGACGAACAACCGGAGCTTGTGACTCTGGTTGGTACAGTGCAGAGCGTGCTGGGCTGTGAGGGCGACTGGGCACCCGATTGTGCCGCAACCGTGTTGGAATTCGACGCGGTGAGTGGTCTGTGGCGTGGCACTTTTGATCTACCAGCCGGAAGTTACGAATATAAAGTCGCGCTCAACGGCACCTGGGACGAAAATTACGGTGGCATGGCGGATCTTGACGGGTCGAATGTGCCGCTCTTGCTGGAAGATGATACAACCGTCACATTCTTCTACGATGACGCGACGAATTGGCTGGCGGACAACGTGAATCATGTGGTTGCCAGTGTTCCCGGCAGTTTCCAGAGTGAGATCGGTTGCCCGGAAACGGCAGGCGATGGCGGGGATTGGGCACCATCCTGCCTGATTACATGGCTTCAAGACCCGGATGGGGATGGAATCTACACGTTCGTTACCGACCAGATCCCGACCGGAGATTACGAAGCGAAGGTCGCGCTGAACGAGAGCTGGGATACCAATTATGGCGTCGATGGTGAGCTTGATGGAGCCAATATTCCGTTTACGGTTGCCAGTGATGGCGATGCCATCGCGTTTTTGTTCAACACGGCAGATAACACCCTGACGATCAACACCGATGGCTCGACTGAGTTAGCTGGTGCGGCGGCTGGCACCGTCACTAACGAAGGCACCCCGATTGATGTACCGGCTCGTCCGCTTGCTGTCGAGCAACCGGAGATGGTCGTGATCCCTGGCACAATCCAGAGTGTCTTAGGATGTGAAGGTGATTGGGATCCGGCTTGTGAGGCCACCGCACTGACCTATTCCGAGACGGAAGATGTATGGCGCGGGAGCTTCGAGTTGCCAGCGGGCGATTACGAGTATAAGGTTGCCATTGATGGCGGCTGGGATGAAAATTACGGCGGGCAGGCCGATGCTGGCGGACCGAACGTCGCACTATCGCTGGAAGAAGATACCGTTGTTAATTTCTACTACGATCACTTCACAAATTGGGTGGCGGATAGCGTCAACGATGTGATCGCCACCACACCGGGAACCATCGGTAGTGAGATCGGTTGCCCGGCAGATATGGAAGTTGAAGGCGACTGGGCACCTATGTGCTTGCGCGGTTGGCTTCAGGATCCAGACGGCGATGATATTTATGCCTATGCTACCGAAGCCATCCCGGCGGGAGATTACGAAATCAAGGTCGCCATTAACGAAGGTTGGGATGAGAATTACGGTGCGGATAGCGCACCTGGCGGGGCAAACATCCCGCTGACAATACCGGAAGACAACACAAAGGTAACGTTTGCATACAATGCATCAGATAATCGACTTTCCATTGGCATCGGCGAACCGGCATTCGTGGGGCGCGTCGTGACGGTCAACCTGGGACGTCTGAGCGCGTATTGGGTCACAGCCGACACGATCGCCTGGGATGCGCCAGTCGGTGAAGGCATCAGCTATCAACTACACTACAGCGCATCGGCGACGTTAGAAGCAGGGGCAGAGGGCATCACGGGCGGGGAGTCAATCCCGCTGGTGGTCAACGAAGATGGCCTGGGTGAAGACGTGCTGGCAAAGTTCCCGCATCTGGCCGGGCTGACCGCATTGACGATTCAAGAACCAGATCGTGAGCTTCTTCAGGAAATCTTGCGCGGTCAGGTGGCTGTCGCCGCTTATGAAGGCGATGCGTTGATCGGTGGCACCGGCTTGCAAATCCCCGGTGTGCTGGATGATTTGTTCACGTTTGATGGTGAGCTTGGTGTTATCTACGATGCTGATACACCGACGATCCGTGTGTGGGCACCGACGGCGCAAAATGTGCGCTTCCACCTGTTCCCGGATGCTGATCCAGCATCGGAAAGCGATGTCTTCGACATGGCGTATGATCCCGCCAACGGCACCTGGACGATCAACGGCGAACCCGACTGGACGTATCAGTATTACCTGTACGAGGTCGATGTCTACGCGCCGAGTGTAGGCCGCGTGGTGACGAATTTTGTCACCGACCCGTATAGCTTCAGCCTGGCGATGAACAGCACACGCACGCAGATCGTTGACCTTTACAATGACGAGACACTCATGCCCGCCGGTTGGATGGATCCCAACGTGCCAGAAACTGCCGCACCGGAAGACATTGTGATTTATGAATTGCATGTGCGTGATTTCAGCATTTTTGATGAATCGGTGCCGGAAAATCTGCGTGGAACTTTCGCCGCCTTCGCTGAGTCGGAGACGACGGGCTTGACGCATCTCTCTAATCTTGCGGAAGCGGGCCTGACACATATTCATCTGCTTCCATCGTTTGATATTGCGACCATCAACGAAGATGCCAGCGAACGGGTTGAACCTGACCCGACCGAACTGGCGCAGTATGGCCCGGCGTCAGATCAACAGCAGGCGATTATTGATCCGATTCGGGATCAAGATGGCTTCAACTGGGGATATGATCCGTTACACTACACCGTGCCAGAAGGTAGTTACTCGACCGACCCGGACGGCCCGCAACGTATCATTGAGTTCCGCCAGATGGTGCAAAACCTGCACGCGCTGGATCTGCGGGTGGTGATTGACGTGGTTTACAACCACACCAACGCCGCCGGGCAGAATGGCAACTCCGTGTTGGATCGCATCGTGCCTGGTTATTATCACCGGCTGGATGATCGCGGAAACGTCACCACCAGCACTTGTTGCCCGAACACCGCGACTGAGCACAATATGATGGAAAAGCTCATGATCGACTCGCTGGAGACATGGGCCGTCGCATACCGGGTTGATGGCTTCCGGTTTGACCTGATGGGCCATCACATGCTCCGTAACATGATTGCGGTGCGCGAGATGCTCGATAGCCTGACACTGGAAGCCGATGGTGTAGATGGTCAGGGCATCTACGTCTATGGTGAAGGCTGGGACTTTGGCGAAGTCGCCGGGGAAGCACGCGGCGTCAACGCGACTCAGCTTAACATCGGTGGCACCGGCATCGGTGTGTTTAACGACCGCCTGCGTGATGCGGCGCGGGGTGGCTCACCGTTTGCCGACCAGCAAGAGCAAGGCTTTATCAACGGCCTGTATACCGACCCGAACGACTTTACGCCCGGCACAGCAGACGACCAACTGGCAGAGTTGCTCCTCTCCGCAGATCAGATCCGCATCGGGTTGGCTGGCAATCTGGCGGATTACACGTTTGTGAACCGTGACGGTGAGACCGTAACCGGTGCAGACATCGACTACAACGGAAGCCCGGCAGGGTATACGCTGGATCCACAAGAAAATATCATCTATGTGGCCGCCCACGACAACGAAACCCTGTGGGATACGATTCAATACAAAGCACCAATGACGGCAGATGTAGCGACTCGTGTGCGGATAAACAACCTCGGCGTGAGTATCGTTGCCTTCAGCCAGGGTGTTCCGTTCTTCCATGCGGGGGACGACACGCTACGCTCGAAGTCTTTGGATCGAGATAGTTATAATTCTGGTGATTGGTTCAACCGGTTTGACCTGACCTTCCAGACGAATAACTGGGGCGTCGGTCTACCGCCGAGCAGTCAGGAGAATTGGGACATCATCGAGCCATTGCTGGCGAATGAGTCGCTGGCTGTCACACAAGATAACATCCTGAATGCTGTAAATTACATGCAAGAAGTCCTTCGCATCCGCAAGAGTTCGCCACTGTTCCGCCTGCAAACGGCGGATGACGTCTTCGAACGGCTGGCGTTCTACAACACTGGGGCCGAGCAAGTGCCAGGGGTGATCGTCATGGGGCTGTCCGATCAGGTTGATGGTTTGGATAACATCGACGCGAATTATGCCCAGATCGTGGTCGTGTTCAACGGTGTAAATGAAGCCGTGACAATCGGAGATGCTAGCTTTGAAGGCACCGCCTTCGAACTCCATCCCATCCAACAAGATTCGACCGATCCGATCACACAGACCGCTGTTTACAATGGTGATGGAACGTTCACCGTCCCGGCGTATACAGCCGCAGTCTTCGTCGTGCCTGAATAAAATCTTCGATTTCGATGAAGATCATCATTGCCGTCGGGGCGTTCAAGCATAGCTTGAGCGTCCTTGACGCTTTGCAAGCCATCACCACTGGCTTAAAGGCATCCGGTTTACCCGCTACGCTGGTTGGCGTTCCTGTAGCTGACGGTGGCAACGGCACGCTGGATGCCTTGTTATATCAGGGTGGTGGCCGCCGGACGGCATCGGTCTATGATCCGCTAGGCCGATCTATCCTGGCGGATTATGGTCTGTTAGATGATGCGACAGCGGTGATTGAGATGGCGCAGGCGTCCGGCTTGGAATTGCTGACAGCGGCGGAATGCAATCCGTTGCAGACCTCGACGGTTGGGACGGGACAACTGTTAGAGATAGCCCGTACCAGTGGTGCAAGGCGCATACTGCTCGGCATGGGCGGGAGTGCGACAGTTGACGCCGGGATCGGGGCGATGGGAGCGTTAGGCGTGCAATTCTACGACGCAGACGATCAACCGCTTGATCCTGTCCCCCGCAACCTCAAGTACGTCGAGCGAGTCGTGCTGGATGCGGTTCGTGCAGATTGGGAGGCCATCCAGGTGACGGTCGCGGTCGATGTCGATAATCCAGCCGTTGGAGAGCGTGGCGCGGCGCGAGTCTTCGGCCCACAAAAAGGGGCCGACTCAGCGATGATCGAAACGTTGGACACGGGCATAGACCATTTTCTGCAAGTTTTAGAGGCGCACACCGGTCGCAAACTTCGCCATCTAACCGGGAGCGGTGCGGCGGGTGGCCTGCCTGCTGGCCTGGCCGCCGTCTTAAACGTGACGATCACATCCGGCATTGATTTGATATTGGATCACGCTGGGTTTACGGGTCATTTGCAAGATGCTGATCTGGTAATCACCGGCGAAGGCCGGCTGGATACTCAATCTTTTGGTGGCAAGACCCCGCTTGGTGTGGCCCGCATCGCCCGCGAATATGATGTACCGGTCATCGCTTTCACCGGATCTTTAGATGCTGATGAAGCGCACTTGCAATCCTACGGAATGCGGTCAGTCTTGCCCATTGTAGACCGTCCCATGCCGTTGGATCAGGCGTTAGCTACTGCCTCAGATTTGCTTTACCGCGCCGCCCGGCGTTTGGGTTATTTGCTCACCGTTTGATCTCAAACGTTTGGAATTGCCCCTCACCTTCAGACCACTCCGTATGAACGGTATCAACAGTCGCGGCTGGCGGCCCATTATGGAGCCAGCGATGCAATTTTTCCAGTGCATCGCGTTCGCCTTCGGCCATGACTTCGACTGTGCCATCTGGCCGATTATAAACCCATCCGGCTAGGTCGAGTTGTCGTGCGTTTTGGCGGGTATAATACCGGAAGCTGACGCCTTGCACCCGCCCGGATACAATCGCGTGGTAGTATGTAAGCATAGGCTTCTTCCATTGGATTTCTGACCATTCGCGATTATCATAGTCCATGAAACTTGAAGTTAGATTAAGAGGTCAATCATGGAAGAAAAAACAGTCAACATTCCCCACATCGGTTGTAATGGATGTGTCAACACGATCAAAATGGAACTGACCGATTTGCCCGGCGTCCAATCGGTTGAGGGAAGCGTCGAGGATAAAACGGTTGTTGTTCAGTGGAATGCCCCGGCAAACTGGCAAGTGATCGAAGCGAAGTTAGTCGAGATCGAATACCCGCCCGCCCAGTAACGATAGAAGCAATCAGAAGGCAGGTGAGAATACTGCCTTCATCCCCCCCCCATTAATCCTATCGTTTGGTAAACCACAGAAGCGCGGCCAGGGCTAGTGCAAGGTTTTGGCTGACAGTTTGAGTGTGGCAAGGAGTTTCTCCCTCAAAGTGCGATATCATTCCAAGCCACTGGTTAAACTTCAAAATAGCTGTAGAAGGCGATTTAAGCCTAAAAACAAGATGTACGCTTGTGTTTTGATATTAGAGGCGCGTTTTTCAGCGTTTTCACGTCTTCAGATCAGTTTTGGCGGTATTTTTTCTGCGCTCCTGTAAAATTATTCTG